>JBCDKJ010000023.1:0-52046 GCA_038746745.1 Pseudomonadota bacterium | reverse complement strand
CTGGAAGGTCGGGTGATTCTGTCCCCGGTAGCTTGCCGTGACGAAGGCGCGATTGCCGTCCGTACCGGCGAAGACAATATCTCTGGGTTCGTCTCCCACCTGCAGCGTGCGTTGCACTCGAGGCTGCTCGCCCAGAGCGACGATGCTCACGGAATCGCTCAGGTGGTTTACCACCCAGACCTCATTATTGCCATTAAAGGCTACGGCGACCGGTTCCAGACCCACCATGACCGTGGCACTCAGGGTAAACCCCTGCTCAGTCAGCTCGAAGACTTCCAAACAGTTTGCCGGCGCATTTGCCACAGCGACGCGGCTGCCGTCTTCGCTGATAGCGACAGGTCGGACCGGACCCGACTCAAACAGGACATAGCTGGCGGGTGCCGCATTTGCAGTCAGACTCGCGCCTGCAGAGCCGCAGCTAAACGCACTGGTTACGATTACCGGCTCATCGGGGTCATCGTTTGGCGTCCCTGAGGGGTCGTTAGGAGCGTCGATCGGTGTTGTGGGGTCTACCGCGGCACTGCCCCCGCCGCCGCCCCCGCAGGCGGTAACAGTAAGTGCAAACAGTACAGCCAAAAGATCACGTGCATAGCACGAGCGGTAAGGACTGCCCGAAAGATGTTTTCGCATAGCCTCGTTGTTAACCCCGTACGAATTATTGTTCTGTGTTACTGCGATGTGGCAGGTCTTGGTGCCGCCAGTACGCAGCGCTCGTAGTAAACAGCTCCTAAGTGCGCAGCGTAAGTCGAACCGCAGCTGCAAACGTGTTGTACTACTGTTCCCCGTTGCCTTTTCCCCGTTACTCTCTCCGATTACTTTTTCCCGTTACTTTTTTTCACTACTGCCGACCAGGACAAATGCTATGACCCAGCAGCTTTCTGATATTACCGATAAACAGTGTACAAATCCCCCCGCTCGCTATGACGACCTTACAGTCCTCATGCTGAACTGCACGCTGTCGCGATCACCCAGGCTTTCGCACACCGAGGGCCTGATGCACGTGGCGGAACGTATTTTTACAGCCAACGGCGTGGCCACGGAGATTCTGCGCCCTGTCGATTACGATATACCAGCGGGACTGGAACACGACTACGCTGGTATTGACGGCTATGCGAAGGATGACTGGCCCGCGCTGCAGGCAAAAATCGATGCCTGTGACATCCTGATTCTGGGCACCAGCGTGTGGCTGGGAGAGAAGAGCTCGGTCTGCAATCGGGTGCTGGAGCGCATGTATGGCTATACCCACAGCTTCAACGATAAAGGCCAATATCGGGATTACGGAAAAGTGGGGGCGACGCTGATCACAGGGAACGAGGATGGCGTGAAACACTGCGCTATGAACATTCTGTTCTCGCTGAGCCATATTGGCTACACGATACCTCCGCAGGCGGACGCGGGTTGGATGGGAGAAGCTGGCCCAGGCCCTTCCTACATGGACCCTGGCTCTGGTGGCCCGGAAAACGACTTCACCAACCGCAACACCACCTTTCTTGTCTGGAACTGTTTGCATTTGGCAAGAATGCTTAAAGACGCCGGCGGCGTGCCCGCCCACGGCAACCAACCTGAGGCCTGGGATGCCGGCTGCCACACCGACTTCCACAGCCCGGAGCATCGCCGCTAGCCACGCTACCTGCCAGTGAAAGCTCAATACCTGCTGTCACCCCGTTGCTGGCGGAAATACATGGCTGCGCCCGCGCTCGGCGTTATGTTTTCGTGGACAAAGCGCCGGCATAAGTGCGGCATGACCTGGTCTTCACATTTTGTGCACGGCATCCGAGATGCAGTAAATATATTTGGATGAAGTACGGGGGTATCTGGTAGATTCACACCCCTGAGACAAACACTGACACAAGGGCACCTCTGATGGCACTGGTTGATCTGCTGAGCATTCGGCAACTCTTTGGCGGGGACAAAAATGAACCTAGCGCTGAAACCTATCGGGAACTCCTGGTCATGGTGTTATCCCGTGCCACCGATGTAGATGCATACACGGATGCAGCCGAAGTCGAAACCGTGCAGAAGGTATTAAGAGACTACCTGGGTGAAGAAATCAGCAGCGCTGACGTTCGTATCGCGGCGAAATCTGCCCTGTATGAAACGGCGCCGCTGGAAAGGTATGTCGCCAGAATCGGCCCTAAACTCAGCCTGGAGCAGCGCCTGAAATTAATGCATGCACTGCTGGACGTCCTGCATGCCGATGAGAAGGTCGCCCACGCAGAAACCGGCTTCTTTAATATGATCTGTGACGCTCTCCAGCTCAGCTTTGCCGACGTGGCTGGCCTCACGGGCTAGTAAAACACTTAAATACGCCCAATACGCCCACAGAGAGGCTGACGCCTACCCTTACCTACTCCGAAGGGTCTGCGTGACGGGTCAGGTCAATCAACACCTTGCACTGGTGTGACGGTTTACGCAGTGCCTCAAATGCGTCAGGCACCTGATCAAGTCCCACCACATCGGTGATCATGGCACTGGCATCCACGCGCCCTGCCACCATCATGTCGATGGTGAATTGAAAGTCTTCTTTGTCGTAGCCTACCGCCCACTGAATCCGCAGCTCTTTGATAAAAGCTGACAGCGGCATGATTTCATCGAGGTGGTCGCAGACGCCGATTCCCATAATGACCCCACGTGCGGGCGCTCTGTCGATGCAGGCCTGCAACAGACCGGGCGCACCCACGCACTCGAATTGCACGGCTGGGGCCACGCCGGTGATCGCCTCAAATTGTGCGCCAACATCGCCAGCAGGGTCCACGATATCGGTGAACCCAAAGGTCCTCGCCATCTCCAGCCGCGCCTCGGCCATTTCGCTTAAGACGACAGAACGCGCCCCGAAAAAACGACACCAGATAGCGCAGGCGAGCCCAATAGGCCCCGCGCCAATGATCAGAACATCTGTTTCTGCTACACCTTCAGCCATCTTGACAGAGTGCAGGCCCACCGCCAGCGGCTCTACCAGGGCGCCGCGATCATCGTCCAGCGCGTCGGGGATCTTCAAGACTAGCTCGTGCCCCACTTTGACATATTCAGAATATGCGCCGGAAATCTCGCCTAAACCGATCGTCTTCTCGCCAATAAAGGGCAATGACGTGACCCTGTCTCCCGGCGCGAACAAACCTTTAGGAACCGATGCACCAACCTCCACAACATCGCCGACGAACTCGTGACCAAACACGGTTTCCGGCGGTGCCATGAAGGGGCCCTCACGGGAAGCGTGGATATCGGTGCCGCATATACCACAACGGCGCACTTTGACCAGCATCTCGCCGTCACCAATTTTTGGTGGCGCGATGTCCTTGATCGCCAGCGGTTGGCCAGGACCCTCGAATACAGCTGCTTTCATATTATTGTCTCTGTCAGCGGGCCTGAAAGCGTAACAAAGCTCTGAAAGCGGCGAAAGCTAGAGGAAAGTGTCGAGCTACTCGCAGGTGCAGGACGCTGGTGCCGTCGTGAGCTGAGCGGCGAATTGGGCAGGCACGCAGGCAGATTCACTAAAGGGCAGTTGCGCGGCCACCAACTCAGCGCAGGAGGAACAACACTGGTAAGGGCTTCCGCATTCACCTGCGCCGCACATGCGGGTGCAGAAGCCAGCCGTCACGCCGTCCGACAAGCAAGTGCCAATGCCCTCGCAGTCTGCATCTGACAGACATACCGTGCCCACACCAAGCTCGGTGATGGGTAGCGGTTCGCCAGCGCTGCCTACATCGGGTGCGCCTGGAATGACGTTAATCGCGGGAGATCCGGTCACAGAGTAGCTACCCGCCAATGCCGCCTCACGGTGATACAGCACCGCCTGGCGATTATCGTCCTCAAGCAGCGCTTGATAGGCCGCCTGACTGGGCATGTAATCGATGTCGATAGCGTCCCAGTCCTCGGTGTTGCCGATAAGCGTGCCGTCAACAACAAACCGCGCCGTTGGCAGGGAGCCGACATTGGTGGCGGCTGTGTCACGCCCTTCTGCGAACAGGTCCCAGGCGGCCTCGCCGCTGCGTGCTGGCTCTTCGGCGCCGGCCTCGTACTGTGCCTCATCACCGTAACGCCTGAGATGAACAAGCTCGAAAGCCGGGTCTGCGCTTGTGCTGGGAAACGGTCCGTCTGCAACTTCGAGGTCTGCAGGCAATTGTGAAGGTTCCAGATAAGAGACGAACACCCAGGTGGATTCCACGCCCGCATCTTTATTTACGGAGCGTTCCTGAAATGCAGGATCAACGGTCATAGCAAACAGGGCAATAGGACAGGGGTACTCAACCACAGCGATGTTTTCCCACACTGGCTCACCACCCTCGATTTGCTGGTCCACATCCATCACAAAGACGACGCGTGCGCCGATGGCATCCAGGAATTCAATGGGGTTGTACAGGTCATTGGCTTCTCGTCCCGTGAGATCCGTATCGCGCCCGTCTGGATACACTGCGCGCTCCCTAAACCGAATAAAATTAAAGTTGTAGAACGGGCCCCGCGTGGGCTCATCAATCATCCGCTCAACCTGGCCCACATTGAGGTCCTCGCCACTTACCCCAGCGTTGAGCAGCAGCTCGCTGCTGGCGGGGGATGCAAGTATCACATCCATGTTCGCCGGGTCTTCACAAAGATCATCAGTGAGCGGCAGAGGTGCCGTCTGCTCTTCGGGCGTTTCTTCTTCGGTGCCTGCATCTGTCTCAGCAGGATCCGCGGCATCCACCGTGTCCATGGTCACAGCATTGGAACCGCTGCCGTTAGAACATCCCGCGACCAAGCACGTGGACAGGGAAAGACAGACTAAAATTCTCAATACAGACTCTGGCATGAAAACTCTCCGGCGCGGGCACAACTGTGTTTTTATAGTGACCAGAGTTAAACACGCGGCGTTACCCCTGTTAGCATACTCAGCGCACTATCTGCACCAGATGTACCGATTCGCGGATGAACGGGTCACATAACAGCCTACCCTGCAAATCATAACGAGGCGTTCACGACTCCCAATGCTGGAACCTGAACACAACCCCAATCCACCCAGTGTCGTCGACCCGCCCCGAATACTGCGCGCAATGCTTGCCAGGGTAATGAGTCGGGCCGCCAACACGCAGCAAATCACCAGGAAACGCGAACGCTTTGAAAAGCGAAGAATCGCGGACGGCAAACCGCATGTAGTGGAGTATTTCCACCAGCTGGATGACCCTTATAGCCATCTGAGCGCGCAGGTACTGAAGAGATTTGCAGACAGGTACGATGTGGAAATCATCCCGCGGCTGATTCGAGCAACCGGCGGAAAAAATCAGCCGGAATCAGAAAAACTCGCCACCTGGGCTCGGCGCGACGCTGAACTAATAGCACCTCATTTTGGACTGAGCTTCCCCCACGATGTGGACGTGACGCCGCCGCAGCATGCCCAGCGCGCTGCTGCCTCGTTGCTGGCGGAGTCCGCAGGGGCGGAGGGCGTAAATAGCATAGCGGGCACAGACTTTGTGTCGATTATCGAGCGCACCAGCACAGCAATGTGGAAAGGCGAACTGCCCGCCAGGCAAGGATTCGCCGACGCTGATATCGACAAAACACTGGATCAGGGCTCAAGCAGACTCAAGGAATTGGGGCACTACTCCGGCGCAATGTTCTACTACGGGGGTGAATGGTACTGGGGCATTGATCGGCTCTTTCACCTCGAACAGCGTCTGCGAGAGCTGGGTGTCTGCAGGGCGCCTGCGTTACCTTACATTGCACCGAGACCTGCTGCCGACCTGACAGGAATTGATGCCCGTCAGCTTGCGCTGCACTTCTATCCCTCACTGAACAGCCCGTATACCGCCATCATTTACGATCGAACGCTCGCACTGGCTGAAGCCTGCCAAATTCAGCTACACCACAAGCCAGTGCTGCCGATGGTGATGCGCGGTGTCCCCGCCACGCCGACCAAGGTGAAATACATTCTGTTCGATACCAAGCGCGAGGCAGACTGCTTTGGCGTACCTTTTGGACACCTGGTATCCCCCATTGGAACGCCAACCAGGCAGGCTTACGCATTGCTGTATTGGGCAAAGCAGCAGGACAAAGATCGCGTACTGCTGAGCACACTACTGCGGCATGCCTGGTCGCAGGGTAAGGGCCTCCACAAAACCTCAAATATGCGACGAGCCGTGGAGGCTGCTGGATTGGACTGGTCGGAGGCCTACAGGCACCTGGACAGCGACACCTGGAAACTCTGGGTCGAGCGCAACCAGCAGGAAATGGTGAACGGTATGGGATTGTGGGGCGTGCCCTGCTTCCGCGTGAGCGGCCCGCAAGAAGAGCCTGATCTTTCGGTATGGGGACAGGATCGTCTGTGGCTGGTGGCCGCCGAAATTCGACGCCGAAGCTCGCAGCTATCAATCAGCAGAAACCATAGTTCTTAATCGCGCATCGATTGCCACGTGGCGTTGCGCTCAAGCATATCGCGCACCCACTGCCGCACAGTTGTGTCACCGATGGAGACGTCGAACCGCGTCAGAATAAACGTGTGTTCGTCTCCGGAGGTGAGAAGACTGCGGGCGCGCTGTGGATATTCAGCTTCAACTTCCGCCATCGCCTCGACCACAGCGGCTTCGAACGCTGACGCGCCGATACCGAGGCTCGCGACAACTACCTGGTCAGCGGTAGAACTGATAAAGCCCATCCGCAGGTTGTCATCCTGCGCCAGCTGATACTTGTGGTAGTCGGTGATATGTCCGTCTTCACCTATGCAGGTACTGCAACTTGACGGGTAGAAAGCAGACGCGTTCCAGTACTCGGTCAGGCTCTGCTGCAAGCCTGGCCTGGAGATGCCAACGCCAGAATCATTTACCAGGTCGATAGCAACATCGGGATACAAGCTGCGCACCAGCGGCAGCGCAAAATGCACGCCCCAGGCACCTGCACTGTTGCCGGCCAGCAGAATTCTCCCCGGCGCAGGATACGTGTTGGCGATCACATCAAGTGAAGCTGAGAGATTCTGAATGCCACGAAAAAAGCGGTCGTTCACACCGTCTCCATCACTGTCGACATCGCGATCGCCGCTGTGAAAACTGCCATCGCAGTAGGGGACGTAGCCTACGTTGTATTCGGCAGCCGGGTTGAGCGCATCGCTGGCGCTTAACAAACCGATGTCAAGAAACGGCAGGCCAACGCTCAGCGCATTGCAGGCGTCGGGCCCGCAGGCACCTCCGCCCTGCAAAAAGATCAGCAGAGCATCCGTGCTACCGTCTCGCGTAGACATGGAGAATTCATCGCCCAGATAACATTGAGGTCCTCCCCCTACGCCGAAACGGTGCTCAACTATCCCGTCGGCACCTGGCTCAGACAACATGGGAGTGAACGCGCCCAGATACCGGTCCACCCCTTGATCGTAGAGCTCCTGAAAAGGCGCGGCCTCTACGCCAATGCCGTTTGCCGCCAGCGCATCGGCGGCGCTGCCGTCGGAATCTCCGCCACCGCAAGCGCTGACAAGAACGGCTAAAACTCCCGTGACACTTAAAGGACTGCGCATCATCAGTTAATCAAATCCCTGCCTGGCTGTGTCTGCGACTCAATGCGAATTCGGCATCACCCAGGCACTAAGTTACGTGAGGCCAGCATGAACGCAAGCGTATTTTCGAGCTTTGGTGGCAAAGCGCTTAAGCTGCAGTCAAGCAGCGCGGCTCAGGTCGGGTCCGGCGCTGCCGCAGCGCTGCGTTGCGAGACACCAATCTGAGTAATTAACAGCGCTGCGCCAGCAAGGGCAAAGCCTTTGAGAAAGTGTGCTTGCTGCAACTGACGAATAAGCTCAGATTCGGCGTGTGTCATTTCGTAACCGTGCACGACGACGGTCACCGGCAGCAGAAATGCCACGATCAACCATCCGCCCAACCTTGGCCGCCAGTTAAACAGAATCATGGCAGCGCCAGCCAGTTCTACCAAGGCGGACAGGAATATCCAGAATAAGGGGTAGGGAAACTGGGCGGGCATCAGTGATACATAGTAGGGAATATCTGTGAAATGGGTAATCCCTGAGATAAAGAAGAGCGAAGTAAAAAGACAGCGTGCAAACAGGTTCAGACCTTTGTGATGTGGCAGGCGTGCTTCTGAAATCATAGTAACCGTACTCCTTCGTTGCAGTGGGCAGGCGGTTGTGACCAATCAGCAGGGCATCAAGCGCGGTAGCGTTCTATGCAGTCTGGGCAGCATGCTGTTGCACCCAGTCAAGAATGCGTTGCTTTCTTGCAGAAGACGCATCCTGCGCCACACCCTGTACGATAGCTGGAAGACGAACAGCAGAAAGCGCCTCGCGATAATTCTGTTCGGCGTTGTAAAAAGCTGCGGCAATTGCACAGGGGCCTGTGCACTCCTTATCGGACGCACCACAGGGGCCGCTGCGGCGTATTTCCGTGCAGCGAAAGCTAGACTGAGTCCCTTCAATAGCCGCAGTAATGTCCCATAAAGATATGGAAGCGGGCAGACGAGAAAGGCGATAGCCGCCCGCCATGCCACGCTTTGCAGACACAATACCTGCGCGGCTTAGCGCCTGGAGCTGTTTCGCAAGATAGGGCGGTGGCACCCCCAGAAACTCCGCCAGAGCGTCCCCTGGCAATGTCGCGTGGGCAGGTAACAGTGCTAACAGGGCACAGGTATGTGCAGCCCACTCAACGCCCTTGTTAATTTTCATCTGCTTGATCGGTTCCGAACCTCATTACGGATATTTTTTATCCGCAATTGATGCGTCTGTCAACCCTGTCCTGCGCACTGTCAGGTCCTAGAGACCATGAGCGACAATCTTTGCGCACGTGGATCCTAGGTTTTCCGTTAAAATCCAGCTTCCAAAAATGGCGCCAGCGAGCGAGGCCTCCATAACCACAAGATGAACCTTCTCCTTTTCAGCGAGACGGACCGCATCGGTTCAGATCGCATTCGACTGCATGACTACCGCCTGAAGCATCTCCAGGATGTCATCAACGCGAACGAGGGTGACCGGCTGCGGGTGGGAGAAATTGATGGGCGCATGGGCGAAGCGGAGCTGGTCAGGATCGCGCCTGATGAAGCGATTCTGGATGTATCCCTGAATCAGGATCCACCAGATAAGCTGCCCCTGAGCCTTGTACTGGCGTTGCCGCGACCGAAGATGCTGCGAAGAATACTGCGCACGGTGGCGGAACTCGGTGTGTCAGAATTACACCTGATCAACAGCTACCGCGTTGAGAAGAGTTTCTGGCAGTCCCCGGTGCTCGATAGTACGGTCATCGACGACTATTTCCTGGAGGGTCTGGCGCAGTCGCGAGACACCGTATTGCCGCGCTGCACCTTTCATAAACGCTTCAAACCATTTGTGGAGGACGTGCTCCCGAGCATGCTACAGGGACGCAAGGGTTTGCTCGCGCACCCGGGCGAACACCCGCCCTGCCCTCGCAGCATTGAGAAGGCCTGCGTGCTTGTAATCGGTCCAGAGGGGGGATTCATCCCCTATGAAGTTGAAAAAGCGAACGAGGCGGGTTGCACCACCGTCAGCCTGGGCCCCAGAATTCTACGAGTGGAAAATGCCGTATCAGCACTGGTATCACAGCTTTACTAGGGCCACCCATCATGGCGCTGGGAAGACCCTCGCCCAATCGCGCTTCATGTCCACCAACAACCAGCCGCGTTCGGCCGCTTCATTGAGGCCCCGGTCCAGGCGGCCTACCGCTGAATCGTGATCGTAAGCCCACTCCCGCTTACTGTCGGTATGGTGCAGCAACGCTCCCAGCCGGCGCCCGCTGCCTGACGTGGTCCACTCCAGCATCTGATAATCACCGTCTGAATTTCCGAATGCCAATATAGGGCGCCTGCCTATATGGCGCTGAATACCGACTGGCTTGCCCTCTTTGTCATCAATAAAGTCGAGTTTCGCCAGACGTTCGATACGTGGTTGTCCGCCATCGCTGCGGTACTGCAGGGCTACGGAGCTTCCCACCACGCGCTCTCTGGGAATACCGTAGACGCGCTCTGAGAACTGCCGAAGAAAGTCGATGCCGCCACCTGAGACGATATAAATCGTAAACCCATTGGCTCTGAGAAAGTCCAGTAACTCCAACATCGGTTGGTACACCATGTCGGTAAACAAGCGCCCTGTCTCAGGGTGTCGGGCCTGAGCAAGCCACTCACCGGCTTGCGCCTCAAACGCTTCCATTGTGCTACCGCCGTGACTGGCTTGCACCAGTTTCAGCAAACCGTCCATGCCGGTGGCGGCAACGCCCTTCAAATCGCCGGCGATAGCCGCCTTAAATGGCTGCTCCTGTTGCCACTCAGGGTGCGCCCCTGCCAGACTCCGGATGCGGTCCAGCACAAAGTAGAACTGGAAATACACGGGCTTCTCCGCCCACAGGGTGCCATCGTTGTCAAAGACCGCAACCCGGTCAGCAGGTGCCACGAATTCAGCACTGCCCTCCTCACCTACGGCCTCAACAAACTCCAGTAGCGCCGCTCTTGTTGGCGTGTCACGCCAGCTTGGCAGGGTGTCTGCCACGACGAGCTGGGAGGAGACAAGCGTCGTGCAGAGTGCCAATACGACAACGTGGAAGATGGTGAGGCGCGGTCTCTTGATAGCGTTTTGCTCAGGTCTTGTTAGAAGGAGAAGCGCAGCTCGGCCCCGTACATGCGGGGGTTGGCCGCATTCCAGCCGCCGATACCGGCGGCATCCACAATCGCAGTTCCACCGACGATGTAGTCTTCATCGGTCAGATTGGTTCCGAACAGTGCTCCTGTCCACTTGCCGTCCTTGGATATCCAGTTAATGCGTGCGCCTACATCGAACTGTTCGTCCTCTAGCCACAAGCCCGAGGCACAGCTACTGGCGTCAAAGCAGTATTCAATGTCCTGCTTAAGCATAGCCTGAACCCGCGGCGTGATCAGCCCAATCGGTGAATCCCAGGTATATTGCACCGCCAGAAAATAAGTGGATTCCGGCAGCCGCGGCAGGTTTTCACCAGATCGATCATTGGGGCAGGAATCGAGTTGTATCAGGGTCAGATCAAACCGATCACAGCCTGCGTCCGGCGGCGCGGACGTATCGGCAACGGTCAGCAGGATATCTTCAAACTCGTCGATATCACCATCGTTAAAGGTGACATTGAACTGAATTTGCCAATTGGCTGAGGGCAGCCAGGTGGTCTCTACCTCAATGCCGCGAATCGTAGACTTGGCCGCGTTCAACGTTGCCGGTGCCGGCGACAGGAGCTCTGGATTCACCACCACGGTGGTGAGCTGTCGGTTACTGTAATCAGAGTTAAACAGGGCTGCATTAACCCGCAGGCGCCGATCAAACAGGTCGAGCTTTACACCCAACTCCCAGTTTTCCACTTCTTCGGGCTCGAAGGTTTCCAGGTCCCCGGTGGGCGCTTCGGACAGTCCGCCAGACAAAAAGCCTTCGCTGTAGGTAAGATACGCAGTACCCCCGTCAATCCAGCCGCCACCGTCAATCAGGTACTGCAGGCTGGCCATGATATTGGTGTCGTCGTTGCTGACCTGGCCCGTATCGGACTCACGGAAGCTGTAGTCAAAGTTCGGGTTGTACTCAAACACCGAGCGATCGACAGCATAGAGACCTTGCGCAACTGCCGTTACGTTACCGCCGTTGGCATCCAGGGTTTCAGGCACAACGTCGAGCAATGTAAGCTGCAATTCACGATCTTCTGTGGTGTAGCGCACCCCCAGCGTGCTGCGCCAGTTATCCGTCCAGGCCCACTCAAGCTGTGCAAAAGCCGCCAGTGCTTCGTTTTCCACCTCGCGCGCATCTGACTGGGAGTTCAAGACAAACAGTCCTGCCACACCCGGATCGTATGGCCCCAGAAAGGCTGTCGCCTGCTGCCCTACTGTTTCCTCACGGAAGTAGAACAGCCCCGCCACATAGGTCAGGCGCTCATCAACGGCACTGCCGATAAGCTGGAATTCCTGACTGTACTGATCCGTGTCGCGTTCACTCCCCGCGGGGTGAGTAAACTGGGTGCGGTGCAGCCATGGCAAAGCGGTGTGGTCTAGATCATCGTCCTGACCCGCTTCGGTGTTGCGATAGGCTGAGATGCTTTTGAAGGTGAGATCGTCATTGATCTCCCACTCTGCATTCAGCGATATCATTTGCGTCGTTGCTTCGTAGCGGCCGTCGAGATCGGAGATCACCTCCAGCGCATCACCGGCATCAATATTGTCCTGACAAAAGTCATCCAGCGTCCGTCCCGTCGATGGAATCACGCCGGTCTGGTCGAATAGCGCAGCCTGCCAGCCGATCACGCCTGGCACCAGGCGACACTTCTGCGGGCGCGTGGTCTGGTCCGTGTCTGTGTAGTTCAGCCCCAGATCAATGGTAACGCTGTCCCCGGCCAACCAGCGGAACTGTGCATTGACGTTAATGCGGTCTTCGTCGAGAAAGTCCTGATCCAGGAACACATTGTCCACAAACCCGTCACGCGAAATAGTCGACACTGAGAATCGTGACCAGAGCGAGTCTGTTATCGGGATATTCAAAACGCCGCCCACGTCCAGTCGATCGAAGTTACCGACACGCGTCTCAATAGAGCCTTCGAAACTGTCCATGGGCTTATTGGTTGTGAACACCAATGCGCCGCCGGTCGTGTTTTTGCCAAACAGCGTGCCCTGAGGCCCCCGCAGCACTTGCACGGAGGCGACATCCAACAGGTCCAGCATGGCACCGTCCGGCCGACCGATGTAGACATCGTCGATATAGATGCCCACGCCGGAATCGATATTGACCTCGGTATTCCGCTGCCCAACGCCACGAATATAGATGTTGGCCAGCGGTGCTGTACCGTTGGCCTGATGTACATCGATGTTCGGCGCGACTTCGTTAAGATCCCGCAGATTCCGGATGCCGGCCTGCCGCATAGCCGTGGAGTTAAAGGCTGTGACTGCAACCGGCGTTTCCTGCAGGCTCTCCTCTCGACGTCTGGCGGTGACAATGACTTCTTCGATTGCCCGGTCCTGAGCGCTGGTGAGCTGAGGGATAGTGGGCAAGGCGGTGGCGGCGAGCGCCAGGGTCATGGCACGCCGCAGTGGCGTAAATACAAACATCGGGCTACCTCATGTTTATTGTTATAGAAGGGTGCTTCCCTGTATCACAGAATAGCCACAGGCTTGGCAGCCGTGCAAGCAGCGTTTTACGAGAATAGTAAACCCCTGGACGTCAAAGGCAGACCGCAGATAGAAAGCGCGTGCTACCAGCGTCAGACGCGACAGCATGAGCCCATCAAGCTAGGTGGCTGCGACTCCTACCGGGCAGCTGACACCCGTGCCGCCCAGCCCGCAATAGCCTCCCGGATTCTTTGCCAGATACTGTTGATGATAGTCCTCGGCGTAATAAAAAGGGCCCGCCATCTCAATCTCAGTCGTGATGTCACCGAACCCCGCGTCCTTTAAACGCGCCTGAAAGGTGTGCAGTGACCCCGTCGCCGCCTCACGTTGAGCGCTGTTAAACGTATAGATCCCTGAACGATACTGTGTGCCGAGGTCGTTGCCCTGCCGCATACCCTGAGTAGGATTGTGCCCCTCCCAAAAGGTTTTCAGCAGTGTCGTGTAGGCTATGACGTCAGGGTCATAGACCACCAAAACAACTTCATTGTGTCCGGTGCGGCCAGAGCAGACCTCTTGATAAGTGGGGTTAGGAGTGTGTCCTGCGGCATACCCGACGGCCGTTGTGTAAACGCCCTCCAATTGCCAGAACATACGCTCTACGCCCCAAAAACATCCCATGCCAAAAACCGCCTGCTCGTAGCCATCGGGAAAGGGTGGTTTGAGTGGTCGCCCGTTCACGAAATGGGTCTCTGGTACAGGCATCTCCACCTCACGCCCAGGCAGGGCGTCCTCGGCACTGGGTAGCAAATGCTTTTTGCGGATGTCGAATAATCCCATGGTGTCTCCTGGTCTATGTCAGTGTCATACGCTGCCGGGCTGCGGCTGGCTGCGCCGGAACTGCATTGTCATGTATCTGTCAAAGCACTTGGATATAGTGTAGAACCTTTGCGCTGCAAATCTAAATAACGGTGCTTTGGATCACACACGTAGACGCCTGCATGGCAGAGACCTGAAAATCCAAACCGACGTTGGTGGTGTACTTAGTTTAGAAATCCAAAATTTGGAAATCCAAAGCTGGGAGAAGGAAAGTAGCCGACCCCTGCGCAAACACGCTAAAGAAGCTGACAAAGAACGGCATTTGTAACGATGAATTATAGAAAGGATATTAGAAAAGACAGCCCGCAGGGCTTTCAAATACAACGCTTTAAAGTGCAAGAGTACTCAAGTCGCAAGCTCTGGGAGATGGTAAGCGCGACGCCAGCGGAGTCAGACAGCTCAGAGGAGCAACTGATGGCAGCGGTACGCGAGCTTCAACAGCGACAGCATTATCTTGCGGAGCTTCAACGCATTGGAAAGCTTAAGGCGCGCTAATCGCTCTATTGCGTTACCGAACCCTGACCACACCTACACCAAACATATAGCTGATAAAGCGCCAATATCACGCTGACACACTAAGGGCATGCCGAAGCCACCCAGCCCACGCGCCACTCAGGCCGACGTCGACCGTTTCCTGACTCGCAGCAAAACCCTGGCACGACGAGCAGAATCCGGCGCCAGACTCCTCTTTGCAATGGACGCGACCGCCAGCCGACAGCCCACCTGGGACCGCGCCTGTCAGTTGCAGAGCCAAATGTTCAGTGCTGCCAGCGACCTGGGCGGGCTTTGCGTCCAGCTCTGTTACTACCGCGGTATTAATGAGCTTCGCAGCACGTCCTGGCTGGTGGATGACCACGCCTTGCTGAAACATATGCGCCGGGTCCACTGTGAGGGGGGGATGACGCAGATTGAAAGGCTGCTGAATCACGGTCTTCGCGAACACCGGGAACAGCGCATAAAGGCTATCGTATTTATTGGCGATGCCTGTGAAGAAAGCCCCGATAGACTTATCGGCAAAGCAGGCGAACTGGGTGTGCTGCAGCTGCCGCTGTTTATCTTTCAGGAGGGCAGCGATGTGCTGGCCGAGCGCTGCTTCCGCTCCATGTGCAAGGTATCCGGTGGTGCCTGGGCTCGATTCGATCACTCAAGCCCGGAACAGCTCGCCAACCTGCTCGGGGCAGTGGCAAAGTATGCGGCCGGTGGCGAACATGCGCTGCTGCAGGATGGCGGCAACTGCACCCGGGACGTTACACTGCTACTGGAGCAACTCAAGCGCACCTAGGCGACAATACCTGTGGCAAAAATCATCGTGTTACTGGCACTGGGGCTGGCAGGCTGGATAGTTTACCAACGTCTGCTCGCAACGCCGCCCGCCCAACGCAAGGCCGCCTACCTGAAGCTGGGCCTGGGCGCGCTGGTCGTTATTGTTGTTGCCGGTGTAGCCACCGGGCGCATGCACTGGCTGGGCGCTGCCATAACCGCTGTGTTGGTGGGCGCCAGCCGACTGCTGCCGATACTTATTCGTTTATTCCCGGTTCTGCAGTGGTTCCAGCAGCAAAGCGGAAGCGCGTCTGCCAGCGCTGGAGAATCCAGGGTGGAGACCGCCCTGCTACGCATGGTGCTTAATCACGACAATGGCGATGTCAAAGGCGAGGTGCTGCAAGGGCAGTTCGCCGGTCGACAGCTTGACGACATGGATCGCGCGGAGCTTGAAACTCTGCTGACAGACTGCCGTGATCAGGATACCGACTCGGCCAGGCTGCTGGAGAGTTATCTTGACCGCCGTTTTGGTAGCGACTGGCAGGGAGAATTCACTCCGCCCGGCGCTGGCAGCAGCGACATGAATCAAGCCGAAGCCCTGGCGATACTGGGGCTTGCGGCGGGCGCGACACGTGACGAGATCATTGAGGCGCACCGCCGGCTCATGCAGAAGCTGCATCCGGACCGCGGCGGCAACGACTATCTGGCGGCAAAACTGAACGAGGCCAAGACAGTTCTGCTGACCTGAGGGCGCCGCGCTAAGTGGCGGCGGAATAAGCTAATCGCTAAACTCTGTCGGCTTTTTTGGAGACTTTGTCATGTCTACAGGACACGTTGTTTGTAATCACTTTAATCAGTTCTGGGGCCGCAAAAAGCGCTGGGCGGACGGCAGCAAGGCCCGCGACGTTGCTGTATACATGCACGAAGATGAAGCCCTCAACCAGTTGGTGGAGCTCTCTGCGCGCGACGTGGAACTGAGAGGCCGCGTTGAAGTGGTCGACCTGGATGAGCGTGGAACGCCGCTTGTGACCGTCAGCGAGCACCGCATCGCCGACGAGGAAGACCTGATTGCAGAGGCCTCCGCACTCAGTCCCGAAGAGCAAGGCAAGGACTCAGAATCCGTCGCCAACTAACTGTCCCTCACTGGGCGTCCCTAACCGGGGGTCCCTGACCGGGCGTCCCTGACCGGGCGTCCCTGACCGGGCGTCCCCTATCAAGCATGACCTTTGGCCGTGAGAGCTGGTCTGACTGAATAACCAGAACGGCAGTGGTCTCTTTCTCTGCGCTCAGATCTGACGCTGCAGCAAGCTTGAAACTTTTTGCTTATGCCCCATATCTAACGTGTAAACAAGAACCGCGCGAGGCCCCCTAGTATGCGCATATTGCTGTTTTTGATAACCAACTTCGCCATTCTGCTGGTGGCGGGAACCGTGCTGAGCCTGCTTGGGTTCAATTCCTTTATGGCGGCGAATGGCGTTGACCTGGATTTGACCGCGCTGCTGGTTTACTGTGGGTGTTCGGATTCAGCGGCTCCCTGATATCCCTGTTTATGTCTAAATGGATGGCCAAGCGCGGCACCGGGACCGTGATCATTGAACAGCCACGCAATGGCGACGAGCGCTGGTTGGTAGACACTGTGGCCCAACTCGCGAAAGAGGCGGGCATTGGCATGCCTGAGGTTGGCGTTTTTCCCAGTCAGGCCTCCAACGCGTTCGCCACCGGCTGGAACCGCAACGATGCGCTGGTCGCGGTTAGCGCCGGACTACTTCAGCGCTTTGACAAGGATGAAATTCGTGCCGTACTGGCGCACGAAATAGGACATGTTGCCAACGGCGATATGGTCACGCTTACCCTCATTCAAGGCGTCGTGAATACCTTTGTGCTGTTCTTCTCGCGTATTATCGGCCACACCGTGGATCGCGTGATCTTCAAGAATGAGCGCGGCTACGGAATCGGCTACTGGATTACTACCATCATTGCTCAAATGGTTTTGAGTGTGCTCGCCAGCATCGTTGTTATGTGGTTTTCGCGCTGGCGCGAATATCGCGCCGATGCCGCCGGCGCCAGTCTGGCTGGCTCTGCCGCGATGATTGGTGCGTTGCAGCGACTCAAGGCGGAACAAGGTCTGCCCCAGGATTTGCCGGGTGAGATGACGGCGTTTGGAATCAGCGAACAGTTGAAGGACGGTGCAGCTCGCCTGTTCAGCTCACACCCTCCTCTGGAAGAAAGAATTACAGCCTTGAGAAATGCAGCGCGCTAAACACCGAGCGCTGAAGCACCGCTACAGTGTCTTTAAACGGTACTCACTGGTGGGTACGACGTTAATACGCTCAAAGTTGATAAAGCGAGCGCAACTTTCGATCATGCGGTTGAGCTGAGTCTGCAGCGCTGCCTCCGTATCGACGTTGTAGAACGCCATCGGCGAACTCATCGCTGCATCGGGAAAGCTCTCCTCAACGATTGCATGTATGTCAGGCCCGGACTCGCTGAGCCTCTGGCACACCACGTTCTGCCGGTAAGCAAAGGTTGACTGGGTTTCAATGGCGATAGTGGTATGACTGCCCTTCCAAACCTTCAGCCAGTCTGCCTCCGCCATACCCTCGGGTCGCTCCAGATAGACCACCTGCGTCCAGCCCGACATTCGCTGCCCCACCGGCGCGTCATTGACTAGCGGCGCTGACTCAGCCACGAGATAACACAGCATGCGTTGACAGTGTTGTTGCAACACTGCTTCGATGGCGTCGCGTTTGTTGGCGCTGTCCACCCAGATCGAGAACATCGCATCCAGCGGTTCGGCGATGCTGGACTGGCGCAATGCTGCTGCAGCCTCGACCGATGAATCGACGGCATTCAGTTGCAATGCGCGCACCCCCAGCGACAGCAATGCGGGTCCTGCCTGGGTCAATAGGACGTCGCGAAAGGCATCGCCTGTTTGAGCCTCAGCCTTCCACAAGGGATAGAGCAGTTTCTCCATAACCCGGCGCCGTTAGTGCCCGGTGGAAGACGACGTCGGGGGCGTAACGGTAGCGGCGTTATCGATCAGCATTTCCGCACCATTCACAAACCATGACTCGTCTGACGCCAGATATAACACCAGGTTGGCGATATCTGATGGCTCACACATATAGCCTTTATTGTCGATGGCGTCGACCTCATCCTGCGTCGCCGTCTCCTGACCGGTAGCCACCTTAATTACCATGGGCGTTTTGACGCCGTCGGGGTGAATAGAGTTACAGCGAACACCGTTCTCCCGCTCTCGGCAGTACACGGCAACACTCTTGGTCAGGGCCGCTACAGCACCCTTACTGGCGCTGTAAGCTGCTACAAATGACATACCGTGCAGCGCTGCTACCGAAGACATGTTGATAATGGAGCCGCCGCCGCTGGCCTCTATTGCTGGCAGCGCATGTTTGCAACCCAAAAATACGCCGTCGCTGTTGACGGCCATCAGCTTACGCCAGGCTTCGAGTTCGGTGTCTACTACGCTGCCGATGGAGATAAAGCCCGCATTGTTCACCAGAATATTGAGACCGCCAAAGTGCTCCACGGTGCGAGCCACCACAGTTTCCCACTGCGCCTCGTCGCTGACGTCATGCCGCATAAAGAGAGCGTTGTCACCAATACTCTCGGCGACCGCCCGACCGTCCGCTTCATTCAGGTCTGTAAGAACCACACGGGCACCCTCCTCCGCCAGACGAATGGCATCTGCTTTGCCCATGCCGCTGGCAGCACCCGTGACAATCGCTACCTTTCCTTCTACTCGTCCCATCGTGTCCCCCGGATGTTATTGGTTATCAACATAGACGTAATGAGCGGAACCCCACAATGCCGTCGCCGGTCAAAGTGGTGGTAAAAGCCATCACGGTGAGTATCCTAGCAGCCAAAATCAAAGGAATACGCCCGCCCATGCCAGATACCGCTACGCAGTCCAGACTTATATCCCTCCTCAGCAAGATTGCCGTGGGCTGCCTTGTGGTTATGCCCTTATCTGTGCTGGCCGTGAGGCTGGGCGTGCACTTCGGTATCGGCCTCGGGATGTTCGCCTTGAGCGGTCTTATCGGCCTGCTCAGCGTCGTCATTCTGGTGATACTCAGCCTGTTGCCTCGCTATCGGGACGAACGCGGTCGCGCTCTACGCAGTACCGCACCGGCGCTGCCGCCGGCGCTATTGATGGCTGCCATACTGGCCACGGGCGGTCAGTATCCTCCCATCCACGACATCACCACGGATACTGCGAACCCGCCCACGTTTGACTCTGGTGTGTATGCCCGCGGTGAGGACGCCAATACGCTGGCCGTCAAGCCGGACGTTATCGACATTCAAAAGCAGTACTACCCTGAATTGGCAACGCTACGCTCTACGCTGGATACTGCTTCAGCCTTTACACGGGCAGGCCAGGTAGCCGAGGGGCTGGGCTGGGAGATATACAACAACGACCCCATTAACGGCAGAATCGAAGCGGCGTCTACATCCTTTTGGTTTGGCTTTACCGACGACATCGTGATTCGTATCAGCCGTGCGCCCGACGGCGACACTCTGATCGACCTCCGCTCGGTATCCCGCGTTGGCCAGGGAGATCTGGGCGCCAACGCGGCGCGCATCAGTGCCTTTATAGAGCAGTTCTAAATATGTTCAGACAGACGCTGTTAGTGCTTGGTCTGGCTACCGGGGTGCTGCTGACTCTGGCGCTAGGTGCCGGGCTTTTCACGACGGCGCCTTCCAGCGAGGCGCAGGCTGATCGCTCACCAGCAGATATGGCTGTCAAGGTTGCAACACTGGGAACACCGCTCGCCGCTGCGGCGGGCAGTGCCACTCCTGATTACCTGAGTTTCAAGACTGAGGACGAGGCCAACTCCACAGAGATCTACCGCCGCGCCAGCCCAGCAGTGGTGCACGTCACTAACGTTGCCCTGCGCCGACAGGCTTTCAGCCGCAACGTACGGGAGATTCCACAGGGCACGGGATCGGGCTTTGTCTGGGACAACAACGGCCTGATCGTCACTAATTTCCATGTCATCGCAGGCGCCAGTCGCCTGATGATAGAGCTTCACGACAACAGCACCTGGGAAGCTGACGTGATCGGTGTTGCCCCGGAAAAAGATCTCGCTGTACTGCGCATTGAGGCGCCCGCAAAGTTGTTAAACCCTCTACCTATTGGCGATTCCGGGGAGCTGGAAATCGGCCGTAAAGTCCTGGCCATTGGCAACCCTTTTGGACTGGATACAACCTTAACAACAGGCGTTGTCAGTGCCCTGGGACGCGAAATTTCTGCACCAAACAATCGCGTCATTCGCAACGTCATTCAAACCGACGCAGCGATTAACCCAGGCAACTCGGGCGGTCCGTTGCTGAACTCATTGGGTCAGCTCATCGGCGTCAATACTGCGATTTACAGCCCATCCGGTGCCAGTGCGGGAATTGGTTTTGCCATCCCGGTAAATACGGTACAGGAAGTGGTACCACAATTGATCAGCTTTGGACGCCTGTACCGTCCCGTGGCAGGCATTGAACTCGCCAGCGATAGCTGGGCCCGGCGGTATCGCATTGAGGGGGTACCCGTTGTACGCGTTTTTCCAGGGCTGCCTGCGGCAGCGGCCGGTTTGCAGGGTGTGGGTCGCAACTATCGGGGGGAAGTCGTTCTTGGCGATGTCATTGTGGCCCTGGATGACACCGTGGTGAGCAGCAGCGACGACTACCTGAGCTTCATGGAAAAAAAGAAGCCCGGTGAAGAAGTTGTTATCAAGGTGCGACGCGACGGCAAAACACAGGCGTTCAAGATTCGTCTGTCAGAGCCTCAATAAAGCGCGCGATACGTTTCAAACCCCGTTTCAGAACGTGACGGGGCTGCGCTAACCCTACCCGCACGCAGTTGTGCGCTGTAGGGCCGAAGGCATCCCCTGGCACAACAGATACCAACTGCGACTGCAGTAGTCGGCGGGCGAAGGCTCTGCCATTCATACCGGTACCATCCACGTCCACCATCACGAACATACCGGCTTTTGGTGGGTGGCAGTGCAAACCTTGAAGCTTCCTGAGCTTGCGAACCACGTAGTCCGCTCGCTCGGCGTACTCCTCGCGCATAGCCGCCACATATTCCTGGTCGTTTCCCAGGGCAAAGGCACTGGCATCCTGAATAAACTGCGGGCAGCCAAACAGTGATGCGCCGGCAATCTGGCCGAGGCGCTCGACCAGCGTTCTGGGTCCCACGGCCCAACCTATACGCCAACCACTCATGGCATGGGACTTAGAGAGACCGTCGATCATTACGACGTTATCCAGCTCATCGGCGCAGGCGCGTAGCGATTTATGACGGCCACTGAAGGTGACCATGGAATACACCTCATCACAGACCAACCAGAGGCCGCGCTCACGGCACAGGGCTGCCAGTGTTTTCAAACAAGCAGCGCTCATGACACTGCCAGTGGGATTACTGGGGTTGTTTATTAAAACAGCGCGGGTCTGCTCCGTCACCGCATCCATTACTCGATCAGGGTCGAGGCTGAAGTTATCCTCACGGCACAGAGGTATGGTCACAGTCTTCGCACCAATAGAGGCCATAATCGGCGGGTAGCCGACGTACATGGGGTCAGGGATCACGATCTCATCGCCAGGGTTGAGCAGGCACTTCATTACGGAAAACAGCGCATTCGTTGCGCCTGGAAAGATAGCCACTTCATCGGCACTGCAAGGATGCGGCGAGGTGCTTGTCTCCAGATCAGCCACGGCACGACGCAGCTTCATTTCGCCCAGTGCCGGCGAGTAGTGTGTGCGCCCTACTCGCAAATAGCTCACAGCGTTGTCAATAATGGGTTCCGGGGTACGGAAATCAGGATCCCCTACGCAGAGCAGGATCACGTCCTCGCCGTCGTTCGCCAGAGCGACTGCCAGGTCGTGAGTTTCCCAGGCGTCGTTATCCTCTTGCCTTAAACGTTCAGAAAGCTCACTGAAACGCGGATTGAACATACGACGTCACAGGTGATGGGCACCACGCTAGGATAGCGTACCCCCGTCAACGCGCACATCCTCCCCCGTAATATGGCTGGCATCCTCTGAGGCAAGCATGGCGATGACACCTGCCACCACTTCCGGGCCTTGTGGGCCATTTAATGAGCTGATTCGAATAAGCTGCTCGTGGCTGGGAGCATCCGGCATGGACGTCGCCGCGGTCATCGCTGTTTTGATGTCGCCTGGGCAAACACAGTTCGCGCGCACGCCCTGCTTGGCATATTCCACGGCAATCGAGCGGGTCATGGCCAGCACGGCGCCTTTGCTCGCACTGTAGGCCACTCCCCAATGCAAACCTGTGATGGCCGCCGTGGAGGCCGCGTTTACAATGCTGCCGCCGCTTTCAATCAAGTGCGGCATAGCGGCGCGACACATAAAAAATGTGCCATTCAGGTTTACGTTCTGAACCTGCTGCCAACTCTCAGTGCTGGTACTGTGAAAGTACTCAAAGCGGAGAATGCCCGCCATGTTGACCAGCGCATACAGACCACCAAACTGGTGGACACAGGCTGAAACGGTTGCTTCCGCCTGCGACTCATCGCTCACGTCGCAAGCACGCGCAAACGCTTTGCCGCCAGACGAGATGACCGCCTGCGCTGTTGCCTGGGCCGCGTCCTCATTCAAGTCGACGCAGAATACGGCGGCGCCCTCTTGCGCCAGACGCACTGCCGCGGCTTTGCCAATGCCGCTGCCAGCGCCCGTAACGAGGGCTACGCGGTCTTCAAATCTCTGCATAAGCTGCCTTTGTCATACTGAGCGCAGAAGCATCTCCCCGCCCCAGCTGGCGGTCAAGACGACTGGTATAACAGTGCAGGCGGATAGCGCCAGGATACGCCCGCTCGACCAGCCCTGTGGTCGCGCTACAGGGGTCAGGAGAGCGGGCTGCGCATAAAAGATACGCGTAAAAGATGCACGTAATAGAAAGATACCCAGCATCATGCTGTTTACCTCACTCGCTTACGCCGATCGAATACAGCAGCGCTGCCCAGCTCCTGCCCATCCAATCCCTGTTCCAGCAGGCGCTGGTAATACGTATCAAGTCGATCTGTACCAAATTCCGGCGTCGCCGCCGCATCATAACGTTGCGCTTCATCATCCCACAGCAACATCGACTCGGTTGCATAGTACCGACCGATGCGCGCCAGCTCGGCTTTGTCTCTCAGCGCAGGCAGCAAGGCACCCAGGATCGACAACAGCGTAATCATCACGTCAAAAACCTTTATCGATACGGCTCTGAAACGAGCCGGTTTCTTCAGCGCGTCAAACAGAATCTGACCCTGCTGTGCGGGCGTCAACGCCGGTCCAGGCCCGCCAACCGGTAGGATGCAATCATGTCGAGCAACATCGTCGATACAGTCACACATAAACTGCGCCAGATCTTCTTGAGATATAGGTTTGCAGGCCGTCAACGCGCCATTGCCGAACATCAGGTAGGGTTTGCCCCGGCGCACCCGTTCGACCTGACCGGCGAGAGACTTGAAAAACGCCGTAGGTCGAACGATGGAATAGCGCAACCCTGAGCGCTGCAGCTTGCCTTCGAAAGCAAGCTTCGCATGCTGAAAAGCCAGCCGGGGTTTTTGCACACAGATGGCAGACAGCAAAACAAAGTGCGTATCTGTGTCCAGCAAGGCGCCCAGCAGCACAGTGTTGGCATCGTGTTCCACAGCCCAAGCGTCGCTCTGGCTGCCGCTACGGCTGGCAATGCAGGAAAACACCGCATCGAATCGCTCTCCGCGCAGCCCTTGTTCTCGAAGACTGGATCCGTCCTGCAGATTACAGACGCGCAGCTCTGCACCCTGTAGCGCCGCTTGCACCACGGGCTCGGCACTGAGCTGTCGAACCAGCGCCACCACTGCCCAGCCGTGGTCCAACAGCGTTCTGACGACCGCCCTGCCCGCATAACCGGTTGCACCGGTGACCAAGGCGCGGCGACAGGATTCAGTGCTGTCCGGCGCAGTAGGCGTATCGGTTGCGTCGCTCATTAACCGGCAACCCTGGCGCTACCCCACAACGCCAGCTAAAAAAATAACGGCTACCGCTGGTGGTACCACCCAGCGAATGAGTAAGTGCCAGATCTTAAACAGCAACGGATTACCAATACTGAGCTCTTCGGTACTTGACTGGCTGCTGACAAACCAGCCCACAAACACGGCTATAAACAGACCGCCTAGAGGTAGCAACAGTTGATTGGAGAAATAGTCTCCGACGTCATTAAGGTTCCTGCCAAATAGCCTGTAGTCCTCAATCACGTTGTAAGACAATGCGCTCAGCACGCTGAAAACCGCTATGCTGCCCACTACCAGGATGGCACTCTTGTGGCGGTGTACGCCGTGCTGATCTTCCAGCCATGAAGTCACGGATTCCACCAGTCCGACCATGGACGTTATGCCAGCCACAGAAAGCAACAGGAAGAACGCCACACTGAAAGCATAGCCTCCGGGCATGTTGGCGAAAGCCACCGGCAGCGTCTGGAAAATAAGTCCAGCCCCTGCTGCCGGGTCCAGCCCGTTATAAAACACCGCCGGGAAGATCACCAGGCCCGCAAGCAACGCCACCATGGTATCAGCCAGGACAATCACCAGTACCGAGCCCGGTATAGACACATCTTTAGACAGGTAGGAGCCAAAGGTCATCATCCCTCCCATGCCGACACCGATGGAGAAAAATGCCTGCCCTACAGCAATGAGAAAAACCTCGGGTTTGATGCGTTCAAAATGCGGCTCAAACAACCACAGCAGGGCTTCCCGCATACCCCCCGCAAACACGTTGTACATAGCCAATAGCGCCAGCAGCGCAAACAGCATGGGCATCAATATCGTCACGGCTCGCTCGATCCCGCCCTGCACACCGGAATAGATGATGTATCCCGTGAAGGCGAGTCCCACCAATGTCCAGAACAGCATCCCGGTAGGGTCTGCCAGTACCGCCGCAAAGGAGGATTCGGCAACGTCAGCGTTATAGCCTGCAAAACCCGTGGTTACCGCCTTAAATAGATACCAAAGTACCCAGCCAACGACGACGGCATAGACAATTTCGATCGTGTAGGCCGCCAGCAGTCCCATGTAGCCGACTATGGCCCAGCGCTTGCTGCGCCCCTCCGCTGCCGCCAGAACCGCCATGGCCTGAGGAGGGCTGTGTTGCCCTCGACGCCCGATTAACAACTCGGCGATAAGTATCGGAACGCCGATGAGAAAGACGCACCCCAGGTAGACCAGCACGAAGGCTGAGCCGCCGTTTTCACCAGCAACGTAGGGAAACCGCCAGATGTTGCCAAGCCCAACCGCA
Organism: Pseudomonadota bacterium; assembly: GCA_038746745.1. Lineage (GTDB taxonomy): Bacteria > Pseudomonadota > Gammaproteobacteria > Pseudomonadales > Halieaceae > JANQIO01. The sequence continues at coordinate 26,603 of JBCDKJ010000023.1, read as the reverse complement.
AAGCCTACCGACGCCAGCAAAAATGCTGAGCGTGAAGACCACTGCTGCTCACCGCCTGACATGGCCATAGAGGGTTACCTGATTTCTACCGTGCTGCGAATTTCAATAAAACGATGGGGCGGTTTGGGAATCAGACACGCTCCACGATGGTTCCATTGGCGGTACCACCTCCCTCGCAAATGGCCAGCAAGCCATAGCGTTTGCCGGAGCGGTGCAGCTCATGGACCAGCGTGGTCATCAGCTTGGCGCCTGTACCGCCCAGAGGATGCCCCAGTGCCTGAGCGCCGCCATTAACATTGAGCTTCTCGATATCAGCGCCCGTGCCTTTTACCCAGGCCATGGGTACTGAGCCGAAGGCCTCGTTTACTTCGAACAGATCTATGTCGTCGATGCTCATACCGGCCTTCTCCAGCACCACCTCGGTCGCCTTGATCGGACCCTCCAGCATAATTACTGGATCCGTGCCGACCACCGACATGGCAACTATGCGGGCCAGTGGCGTGAGCCCGTGTTTCTCAACGGCTTCTTTATTAGCTACCAGCACCGCGGAGGCACCGTCGCATATCTGTGACGCCATGGCTGCGGTAATAACGCCACCTTCCTGCAGGGGTTCAAGGCCGCGAATGGCATCGAGCGTGGCGTCCATGCGCACGCCCTCATCCTGTGCATGTTGCATCTGGCTGCCGTCTTCCAACTCCACGGCTATGGGTACGATTTCTCTACCAAATCGACCCTCTTCAATCGCCTGCCTGGCTTTCACGTGGGAGCTGAAAGCAAACGTCTCTAACTCCTCCTTGCTGATGTCATACTTTTCCACCAGCATTTCCGCGCCCGTGAACTGGGAGAACTGCACGCCCGGATAGCGCTGCTTAATCACCTCACCATAGGGCGTGCCGTGATCGGCCTTGAACCCGTCGATAATGCTGGCGCCAATCGGCACCTGGCTCATACTCTCAACGCCGCCGGCAATCACCACATCCTGAGTACCCGACATCACCGCCTGCGCAGCAAAATGAATGGCTTGTTGACCGGAGCCACACTGACGATCCACGCTGGTGCCAGGCACGCCCTCACCCAGCACCGATGAAATGCAGACATTACGCGCTACGTTGGAGCTTTGGGCGCCTACCTGACTGACGCAGCCAAAAATCAGATCATCGACAATCGCAGGGGCAATGCCGGTGCGCTCCACCAGCGCGTCGACCACCTGGGCACCCAGATCAATCGGATGGACTTTCGACAGCCGTCCATTACGACGGCCACCAGCGCTGCGCACAGCGCCACAGATAAAAGCTTCGCTCATGCGGCTTGTTCTCCTGCAGTAGATATTGGCTGCGTTGCCTGCTGCAGCCAGGTCAAGTCCTCACCCTCAAGATGCGTCGCCAGCGTTTCTCGAACACGGGTGTGGTAGTGGTTCAACCAGTCGATTTCTTCATCCGTTAACAGCTCCGGGACAATCAGGCGACGATCAAAGGGAGCTAGCGTGATGGCCTCAAATTCATACATGGTGCGTCCGGCCTCGCCCGGCACCGAGGACTCTTTAACCACCACAAGGTTCTCGCAGCGAATCCCGTGACTGCCGTCCAGGTAATAACCGGGCTCGTTGCTGATTACCATGCCCGGCTGCAGCGCCACGCCGCTGGCGACCTTGCTGATGCGCTGTGGCCCTTCGTGCACGCTGAGAAAAGCGCCCACCCCATGTCCGGTGCCGTGGTCATAATCCAGGCCATCGCGCCACAGGTACTGCCGCGCCAATATATCCAGCTGGGTCCCGGTAGTGCCTTCAGGAAAGCGTGCCTGGTCCAGCGCGATGTGACCTTTCAACACCAGTGTGAAGTGTCGCCTAATCGCCTCGCTGGGGTTGCCGATTGCCACTGTACGGGTGATATCGGTGGTGCCATCCAGGTACTGTCCGCCACTATCCACCAGGTACACCGAGTCCATTTGCAGTGACGCTTCGTCAGGAAAATTCTGATGGTTATAGTGCGGCAACGCAGCATTCGCCGCAGCGGCGGAAATAGTGTCGAAACTGACTTCCTGAAACAGCGGCTGCTCGGCGCGGAAGGCAAACAGACGCTCCGCCAGAGTAGCCTCGGTGTGCAGATTTCCGGCCATTACCTCTCGATCCAGCCAGGCGAGAAACTTGACCTCCGCCACGCCATCGCGAATATGCGCCTGACGCATGCCTTCCACTTCTACAGGGTTTTTGGCTGCCTTCGGCAACAGTACTGGATCGTCGGCCGCCAGCAGGATGGCACCCGCTCGCTCCAGTGCAAGCTGACACCAGGCGTTTGCCGTGGCGGGGTCGGCGAGCACGGTTTGTCCCTCGAGTGCTGAAAACGCAGCGCGGGCATCACTTTCTGCAGACACGGTAACGCCTTCACCCACGTGCGCGTGGAAGCCCTCGGGTATTTTTTCGGGATCGGTGAACAGGTCGACACGACCATCGTCATGCAGCAGCGCAAAGCTAAGTAGCAGCGGCAGCGAAGGTATGTCTCTGCCCCGGACATTTAACAGCCAGCAGACGCTGTCGGCTGCAAAAATCAACGCAGCGGAGGCACCCTGCTCGGCCACAGCGGCACCGATAGCCTTGCGCTTATCCAGACTGCTACGTCCGGTGTACTCCTCCCCCAGCAACAGTGCCTTGTGCACTGACGCCTGCGGCCGCTCTCGCCAACACAGATCCACCAGATTGCCGTCGGTCTCGATCAGAGCATGCTGTTGCTTACCGAGCGTCTTTGCTGCCGCACGCTGCCAATTGAGAGTATGCACACGGGGCTCGTATCCAACCTTGCTGCCTGGTGGCAGCTGCTCCGCCAGCCACGCGACGTGGGGTGTTTCCACCAGGTGATGAATCTCGTAGAGAGATTCATCAACCTGTGCCCTTACCTGCACGGTGTAGCGGCCATCTGCAAACACCGCTGCGCGATCTGCCATGATTATGGCCACACCGGCAGAGCCTGAAAAATCGCTTACCCACATCAGGCGCTCATTCTGAGGCGGCACATATTCGCCGAGATATTCATCGGCGCGCGGCACAATCAGCGCGTCAAGCCCGTGCTCGGCCATCACGGCGCGCAAACGCGTGAGGCGATCCCCTAATGGCTCCATGCTTCTTCCTCGAAGATATCGGTTTTCTGGGAGTACCAGTCAACGCCCTGCGCATCCCGCTGACGCTGCACCAGCCGACGACCCATCAGGCAGTTGAGATGGGCCAGCGTCTCGCCAATGGCAAGCTGTATTGAATTATCGTCTATGTCACGGTTGAACAGCGGATCGAAACAATCCACCGCGCGGCGCGGCTCTGCCAGATGCTCCCAGAGCTTGTCGAGGTCGCGTTCGTGCCCTTCGATAATCTGGGTCAGTCTTACGTGCAAGCCGTAGAACGGCGCTTCGTGCGCTGGTAATACCAGCACGTCGTCGGGCAGCAGTTCGCGGATGGCGGCGCTGGCAAGCAGCCAATCGCGCAGGTTGTCGCCGTCTGGCTCAGTGGGAAAAACGCTCACATTGGGCGTTATACGTGGCAGTACCTGATCGCCGGAAATCAACAGCTTGAGCGCCGGGCAATACAGAGCAATATGCTCGGGCGAGTGGCCGCTGCCAGGCACAAGCTGCCAATACCGCTCGTTGATACGGATAGTCTCCCCCGCAACCATTCTGCGATAGCTGTCGGGAAGCGGGGACACCGCCATGCCGAAGCGGCCAAAGCGGCGACTGTAATCATCTAATTGCTCGTCGCTGAAACCCGCGGCCCGGTAAAACTTGAGTGCGGCGTCAGGTGCCTCTCGCCCGGTGTCGGAGACCAGCGCCTTGCACATCAAAAACTCGCCGCGGGACATCCACAGCTCGCAGTTGAAGCGCTCGCAAATCCACCCCGCGAGACCCACGTGATCCGGGTGCATATGGGTACAAATGACGCGGGTAACCGGCTTACCCTGCATAAAGCCGTCGAAAAGGTCTTGCCACTGTTCGCGGGCGTTATCTAGCGCCAGACAAGTGTCAACGATGGCCCAGCCATCACCGTCTTCAAGCAACCACAAATTGATATGGTCCAGAGACATGGGCATGGAAAACCTCACCCAGTAGACGCCCTCTGCCACTGGTATGGGCTCTCCCAGCGGTGGGTCTGCCCGCTTACCCCAGGGGTAGGTTAAACCCAGTACCGTTTCTGTGGCTTTTTCCAAGGACGTGAGTTTCCTGCTGCATGAAATGAGCGGCGCAGTATACTACGCGGCTTGACCGAGGACAGCGTCAACGGCCAGCAAACAGTCAGGTCGCGCCGGCGCCGCTTCTCGCCTTCAACTACGCACAGAGTGGCGACCAGGGAATCGTAATGGCAAAGCGTGTATATCTCTTCAATGAGGGCAGTAAGGATGATCGAAATCTGCTGGGCGGCAAGGGCGCCAACCTCTGTGAAATGACCAGCCTGGGGTTGCCCGTGCCTTTTGGCTTCATCATAACCACACCTACCTGCAACGAATTCTTTAATAGCGGTAATAAGTTGCCGCTCAACCTTGAGTCAGAATACCGGGTCGCGCTGAGCCTGGTGGAAGACAATATGAACGCGCGCTTTGGCGACCCAAGGAACCCGCTGCTGTTCTCGGTGCGCTCTGGGGCGCCCGTGTCCATGCCCGGCATGATGGATACCATTCTCAACCTGGGCATGAACGATGCCATCGCAGAGGGCCTGGCGGAAAAAACCGGTAATCCGCGCTTTGCATACGACAGCTACCGTCGCTTTATCCAAATGTACGCCAGTGTCGTCATGGGTGCTGACGGTGAATCCTTTGAAGAGGTTATTACTGACTATAAAAACAGCCATGGCAAGACGCTGGACACGGACATGAGCGCAGGCGACTGGCAGGCTGTGATTGCGGTATTCAAGACGCTGGTCAAGTTTCCGCAGGATCCCTGGGAACAGCTCAAACGGGCCATTGAAGCGGTGTTTCTGTCCTGGCATACACCGCGCGCCATCGTCTATCGGGAAATGAACAACATCGAAGATCACCTTGGCACCGCGGTATGTGTGCAGGCCATGGTGTTTGGAAACTTTGGTGAGACCTCGGGCTCCGGCGTCGCCTTTACCCGGAATCCCTCTACGGGCGAGGACGTTTTCTTTGGCGAATTTTTGGCCAACGCCGCAGGGGAAGACGTGGTGGCTGGCACACGCACACCATTGCCCATCAGCGCGCTGCAAGAGTCTATGCCGGCTGTGTACGAGCAACTATTCGACACCCAGGCGCTGCTGGAGCGGCACTACCGGGATATGCAGGATCTTGAGTTTACGATACAGGATGGCCGGTTCTACATGCTGCAGACCCGCAGCGGTAAGCGCACCGGGAGGGCCTCTATCAAGATTGCGGTCGACATGGTGCGAGAAGGCCTGATTGATGAGAAAGAAGCGCTGATGCGGGTATCACCGGAGCATGTGGAGGCATTTCTGCATCCTATGGTAGACCCCAATGCTAAACGCGACATCGTGGCTAAGGGCCTGCCTGCCAGCCCGGGCGGGGCCACCGGCCAGGTCGTATTCTCTGCCGATGAGGCGGTTGCGGTAAGCAAAGACGGTACGCCTGTCATCCTGGTGCGCAGGGAGACCACACCTGAGGATATCCACGGTATGAAGGTCGCTCAGGGTATCCTGACCGAACTGGGCGGTATGACTTCCCATGCTGCTGTCGTTGCACGCGGCATGGGTGTTTGCGCGATCACTGGTTGTGAGAGCCTGACGCTGGACTACAAAAGCGGCAAATTCAGCACTAGCAACGGCGAAGTGATAGCACGTGGCGACGTGATCACGCTGGATGGTTCCACCGGTGAAGTCATGCTGGGCGATATCCCCAAGACCGAGGCCTCCTCCTCCGATGACTTTCAAACCCTGCTGAGCTGGGCCGATAAATACAGGCGCTTGAAGGTGCGAGCCAATGCCGAGACACGGGAAGACGCCAGCAAAGCCCGTGAACTGGGCGCAGAGGGTATCGGCCTGTGTCGAACGGAGCACATGTTTTTTGAGTCAGACCGTATCGACCTGATGCGTGGCATGATCATGGCGGAAAACCGTGAGCAGCGCGTGGAATACCTGGAGCAATTGAAAGTGTTCCAGAAGCAGGACATGTACGACCTGTTTGAAGTGATGCGCGACCTGCCGGTTACCGTGCGTCTGCTGGACCCACCCTTGCACGAGTTCCTCCCTCACGATGAGGCAGAGATGGCGGCGTTGGCAGAGCGCCTCGGGAAACCACTGGAAGACATTCGCGAACGCACCCAGAGCTTGCATGAGGTAAACCCCATGCTGGGTTTCCGGGGCTGTCGTCTATCGGTCGTGTTTCCTGAGATCACCGAGATGCAGGTAGAGGCGATTATCACTGCCGCCATTGATGCCAAGAAAGCCGGCTTTAATCCGCTACCGGAAATCATGATCCCGCTGGTCGTCAACGTACGCGAAATACGCATGATTACGCAGATCATCGAGCGCAGCATTATCAGCGCCATGGAAGAAACGCATGTCTCAGTGCCCTACAAAATTGGCACCATGATGGAAACACCTCGCGCCTGCCTTGGCGCCAAGCGGCTGGCCCCCATGGTGGAATTCATGAGCTTTGGCACCAATGATCTGACGCAGATGACCTACGGCTTCTCCCGGGACGACATCGGTAGATTCATAGGCGAGTACCTGGACCGCAAACTGGTAGAGCAAGATCCTTTTGTCCAGCTTGATCAGCGCGCCGTCGGTCGACTGATGAAAATGGCGGTCAAAGACAGTAAGGAACGCAAACCGGGAATCAAATACGGTATCTGTGGCGAACACGGCGGCGACCCCAAATCGGTGCGCTTCTGCCACGATATCGGCCTTGACTACGTCAGCTGCTCAGCCTTTCGGGTACCGGTAGCGCGCATTGCCGCCGCTCAGGCTGCAGTCGGTGGCGCTATCCCTGACTAAGGCCTGTTCAGCTTAATCGGAAAGGCCGGGTAATCGTCGCAGATCAGTGCTGGCGCGGCCTGTGGCGCAGGCCACGCGAAAATCGCATTTTCCGATCAATCTTTCATTTTTTATCCATTTTACACATCAGTCTTTCGCTCCTACATTCTATGCATGTCCGGTGGTAAACCGGCTCTACGCTCTGATTGCGTCCGCATATCGACAAGGTCAGCGCTCAGTGTCAAACGCGTCTTCATATGCGTGAAAAACCTGGTGAGCAATCACCGCAGGAGGCCAAAATGATTAAAAAAGCAATTCCCTTAATGGTCGCTGCAGCAGTTAGCGGCGCGGCATTATTGCCGAGCGCCGCCGGCCAGGCTGCAGAGGCCAAGTCCAACCAATTCTGGTGGCCGGAGCGCGTCGATCTGTCGCCGCTGCGCCTGCATCGCCCGGACTCCAACCCGGTCGGTGATTTTGACTACGCCGCCGCATTCTCCGAGCTGGATCTGACAGAGGTCAAGGCAGACATCGAAGCGGTTCTGACCACCTCCCAGGACTGGTGGCCCGCGGACTACGGTCACTACGGTCCGTTTATGATTCGCATGGCCTGGCACGCCGCGGGTACTTACCGTACCGCAGACGGCCGGGGCGGTGCCGAGGGCGGTCAGCAGCGTTTTGAGCCGCTGAACAGCTGGCCCGACAACGGCAATCTTGATAAAGCCCGGCGCCTGCTGTGGCCAGTCAAAGAAAAGTACGGTGCGGCCCTGTCCTGGGGCGACCTGATGGTACTGACCGGCAATGTCGCCATGGAATCCATGGGCTTTAAGACCTTTGGTTTCGCCGGCGGTCGCATCGACGATTGGGAGGCGGATCTAGTGTACTGGGGTCCGGAGAAGGTCATGCTGGATGACCAGCGCTACAGCGGCGAGCGCCAGTTGGCGCAACCCCTGGCTGCCGTGCAGATGGGTTTAATTTACGTAAACCCTGAGGGGCCTAACGGCAATCCTGATCCGGTCAAATCCGCCCATGACATTCGCGAGACCTTTGGCCGCATGGCCATGAACGATGAAGAGACAGTGGCACTCATTGCCGGCGGACATGCGTTCGGCAAGATGCACGGTGCTCACAAACCCGAAGAGTGTGTAGGCGCAGAGCCCGGGGCCGCCAGTATTGAGCAGCAGGGTCTGGGCTGGAAAAACGGTTGCGGGAAAGGCCACTCTGAGGACACGGTCACCAGCGGGTTGGAAGGGGCATGGACCACGACACCTGCACGCTGGAGCATTAACTATCTGGAAAACATGTATGCCTTTGAGTGGAAAAAGGTGAAGAGCCCGGCCGGTGCCACGCAGTGGATTCCCACCGACCCGAACGCTGCAGCGCTGGTGCCAGATGCACACCTGCCCAATGTGCGTCATGCTCCCGTCATGACCACAGCAGATCTGGCACTATCAGCTGATCCTGAGTATCGGAAGATCTCCAAACGCTTCCTGGATAACCCGGAAGAGTTTGAGCTGGCCTTCGCCAAAGCGTGGTTCAAGCTGACCCACCGCGACATGGGACCCGCAACGCGCTACGTCGGCTCTGAAAGCCCGACCGAATCGCTGATCTGGCAGGACCCGGTACCTGTGGCTGACTACGATACCGTCAGCGCGCGCGACATTCGCAAGCTGAAGAACGAGATACTCAAGTCAGAACTGTCCAGCACGGAACTGGTGAAGGCTGCCTGGGCCTCTGCGTCAAGCTTCCGCAATACTGACATGCGCGGTGGTGCCAATGGCGCCAGAGTGCGTCTGGCTCCGCAAAATGGTTGGGCTGCAAACGACCCTGAAGAGCTGTCCAAAGTCGTGGCTGCGATGGAAGCAATCCAGCAGGACTTTAACGACAGCAATCGCCGCAAGCAGGTATCGGTCGCAGACCTGATAGTGTTAGGTGGCGCCGTTGGCATCGAGAAAGCTGCCAAGGCAGCCGGATACGATGTTGAGGTCGCGTTCACGCCTGGCCGCTCCGATGCGACCGCTGAAATGACGGACGCCAATTCCTTCCGCTGGCTGGAACCTGCGGCGGACGGCTTCCGCAATTACTACGACCAGCGCTCACTGTTGTCGCCGGCTGAAATGCTGATCGACAAAGCCAACACGCTAAGCCTGACTGTGCCAGAAATGACGGTACTGGTGGGCGGCATGCGCGCGCTGGCTGCCAACACGGGTGGCGCCACCCACGGCGTCTTTACGGATCGCCCGGGTGCCCTCAGCAACGACTTTTTCGCCAACCTGCTGTCCCTGGACACGACCTGGCGCAAGTCGAAGTCTGAAGATGGCATCTACGAGGGCGTCGACCGCGACAGCGGCAAAGTGAAGTGGACCGCCACACCAGTTGACCTGGTGTTCGGCTCTCAGTCTGAGCTGCGCAGTATCGCCCAGTCCTACGCTGAAGCAGGCGGGGAAGCCCGCATGGTGGATGACTTCGTCGAAGCCTGGGAGAAGGTCATGACACTGGACCGTTTCGACCTGGATCAAAACGCAGCAACGGGTTACGCGAGTCGCTAAGCACCAACCATCCTCTTTTAAGGCGGCGCACTGCGCCGCCTTTTTTTTTGCCTGCTACGCCTCTCCCACACCGACGCGTCAGTGGATCACTGCACGCTTTTTTTGCAAGCAAAAAAACATGCAGCACTCCCCTGCCGCTGCACACAGCGTCATTCGACCAAGATCTGACGCTACCGCAATCCTGAGTGGCGCGGGGCGCGTCATATTTTTTCGCCGAGAAAAAGATATGACGCGACCCGCGACGCCCCTCCCACAAGGACGCGTCAGTGGATCACTACACGATTTTTTTGCAAGCAAAAAAACATGCAGCACCCCCCTGCCGCTGCACCCAGCGTAATTCGACCAAGACCTGACGCTACCGCAACACTGAGTAGCGCGGGGCGTGCCATATTTTTTCGCCGAGAAAAAGATATGACGCGACCTGCGACGCCCCTCCCACAAGGACGTGTCAGTGAATCACTGCACGATTTTTTTGCAGGCAAAAAAACATGCAGCACCACCCTGCCACTGCATCCAGCGTGATTCGACATCAGCCTGACGCCGCCGCAACCCTGAGTGGCGCGGGGCGTGTCATATTTTTTCGCCGAGAAAAAGATATGACGCGACCTGCGACGCCCCTCCCACAAGGACGCGTCAGTGGATCACTACACGATTTTTTTGCAGGCAAAAAAACATGCAGCACCCCCCTGCCGCTGCACCCAGCGTAATTCGACAACAGCCTGACGCTACCGCAATCCTGAGTGGCGTAGGGCGTGTCATATTTTTTCGCCGAGAAAAAGATATGACGCGACCTGCGACGCCCCTCCCACAACGACGTGTCAGTAGATCACTGCACGCTTTTTTTGCAGGCAAAAAAACATGCAGCACTCCCCTGCCGCTGCACACAGCGTCATTCGACCAAGACCTGACGCTACCGCAATCCTGAGTGGCGTAGGGCGTGTCATATTTTTTCGTCGAGAAAAAGATATGACGCGACCTGCGACGCCCCTCCCACAAGGACGTGTCAGTAGATCACTGCACGCTTTTTTTGCAGGCAAAAAAACATGCAGCACCCCCCTGCCACTGCATCCAGCGTGATTCGACAACAGCCTGACGCTACCGCAACCCTGAGTGGCGCGGGGCGTGTCATATTTTTTCGTCGAGAAAAAGATATGACGCGACCTGCGACGCCCCTCCGTCCCAATAAGTAAGCAAACAGTAAGACTACAGAGAGAAATTAACAGCGGCACCGATAAACCGGGGTTCGCCGCGGCGACTGACGGGTCCCGCGCCGACGTTGTCCTGGAAGATCACGTAATCCTCGTTAGCAAGATTGCGGCCGAACAAGTCGATCCGCCAGCGTTCATCGCCGGCGGCATACCAGGACAGACGGGCATCGTGACGCCAGTACGCAACCTGAGACGCTGCGGGATCGTTTTGTACCGAGAAAAAGATGTCGTCCTGCCAAGCGCTAAGCCAGTTGACGCCCACACTGCCCCAGGCCGACGAGGGACTGCGCCAGCTCAGGGTAAAACTAGCGCTGTATTCAGGCGACACCACCGGGCGATTGCCGCCCAGATTACCGGTGTCTGTTACGGTGTCTTTGAACTCTGCATCCAGCCAGGCCGCTGTGACAGTGAACGCTAATGAGGAGAACGGCGTCCAGCCCAGCTCCAGTTCCAAGCCGCGGCCGTCAAGTCCCGCCACGTTGCCCGTACGCGCTATACCGTTTTCTATTATCTGGACCTGAAAATCATCGTAGTCATAGGCGAACGCGCTCAGCTGATAGCTGAACCTGCTGCGCGCCAGAGTACCGCGCAGGCCAACATCCAGACTCCAGACTTCCTCAGCATCAAAACGCGACAGCTCACGTGTGGCCTCTGGCTCAAAACCCCCCGCTTTGTAGCCCTTGGCAAGGTTGGCAAACAGGGCATGCTGATTCAGGAACTGCCAGGTGCCATACAATCGAGGCTGCCAGTTATCCCAGCGATGATCCAGGGACTCAACACCATCGGTAGAGTAGCCCAGAAAGTTTCCGGCAGGGTTGAGCGATGTCGCCGCCAGACCAGCGACAACGCTGATAACCGGGTCTGATTGATACGTAAAGCGCTTGTCGTCGTAGCTAAAGCGCAAACCCGCGCCAAGGCTCAGGCGGGGAGTGAGCTGCCACTTCACATCACCGTACAGGCCAGCACTGACATAGTCGCCCGCCTGCACTGCAGTCTCCAGCACCGCAGACTGACATTCACCCAGCACCGGCGCCAGCGCGAGACTGCAAAATGGCGTGCCTGCGAGCAAATTGATATCGCTATAACCAAGCTCTATTACGGTATCGATGCGCTCATCAAAAACGATGGCTCCCAGCACCCAATCTAATGCGGCTGCCTGACCATTAAGGCGCAGCTCCTGGCTCCAAGTTTCGCTAGTCCGCTGAGTGAAGCTGGCTGAGGTGAGGAACACGGCACTGCCGTCAACATCAAAGCGGTTGGGGCTATCATTCTCGTGCCAAGCAGTAATCGATGTCAGGCGCAGAGATTCCGACAAGCGCCAGCGCAGACGGAGCGACAAATCAACGCTTTCGATGTCATCAAAGGTATCTATATCGGTAGCGAGAACGCTGTCGAAAGGATTAGGGTTGACGCCGCCTGCTGCGGCCAGCGCTCGATCAAGCGTTTCATAGCCCAGACCACCAGTGCGGGTTTCCTGCCAGGAGCTGCGTACCAGGGCATCGAAGTTCTGCCCCGCGTAGGACAGCGCCAACTGCGCGCCGCTGGTGTCACGATCGCCCACCGACTGCGCTGCGACGACATTGTCAGCGTCGCCCTCATCGTCGTAGGAGAAAACAGACGTACGCAGTGCCCATTGATTGCTGAGCGGTAGATTCGCGGTCAGGTAGCCGCCGCTGTAATCGTTCTCGCCGGCCTCGACCTGCAGTTCAAAGCTGCGCTCATTACCGGGCTCGAAGTGTCGAACAAGAATAGTACCCGCCGAGCTATTGCGACCGAACAGCGTGCCCTGCGGCCCTTTCAGAATTTCGACCTGCTCCACATCGATCAAGGTGATCGCCGTGCTGTTGATACGGCCACGATAGCTGTCATCGACAAAAAAACCTACACTGGCCTCACCGCCAATACCGAAGCTATTAGAGCTGATACCGCGCAGCGCAAATATCGGGGTGCTGACGCCCTGCTCCCAGCCGCTGAAATTTGGAGTGGCCAGCACGATACTCTCCAATCGCTGCAGGCGATTCTGCTGCAAAAATTCAGCGTCGAAGACCGACACCGTCAGCGGAGTATCCAGCAAGCGGGTTTCGCGCTGCTGCGCGCGGACAACGACCTCTTCAATGCTACGCCCTGCGAAAGCGCTGTCGCTGACGGCCATTGCGGTCACTACGGTTAAAACGGCTGAGTACGGCGTCATGCCGCGACTAAACATGGCGATCCCTGCACGCTGATATCAACGAAATTATAGGAGGCCGCACTGAGCCAGGCCCATGATATAGGTCTATTTAAAAAACCTGACGACAGCCTGTGAGCTGGTGCAGGCGTGTTCAGGTTTTTGCTGGCACGCGGTCGCGATAGACCTTGCGCAGGCCTATCAGGGAGGCACCTATCCAGAAGAGCTCAATGACAAAACTGGCGAGATTAAAGGTAAAGCAAAGGCTTATGAGCAAAAAAATCGCGCCAAGTAGATTGAGGATATTGTACGCAAAGCTGGAACTCGCGACCTTTTCCAGTTGCAACAGATAATAGGCGAGCACCACCATGACTGTTCCCAGCATGCCTATGGTGTCTGTGACCCACGTTGCCACAGTACTGTTTAGTCCGGCATCAGATCAAAGTCAGACTTACCTATGCCGCAATCCGGGCACTCCCAATCTTCCGGGATATCTTCCCAGCGAGTTCCCGGCGGGATGCCATCGTCGGGTATACCCTCGGCTTCGTCATAGATGAATCCGCAAATGACACACTCGTATTTGCGGTAGGCGGCCTCTGTCATGGAATCATACCTTCCTGTTATTAGATTTCTGCTGTGAACTTCAGCTTATAGCCATCGGCAGTGGGAATCGCCATTAGCGCCAGCGCGTTGGCAAGTTCCTGGTCCATTTTGCCACGATTGCGAATCCGCGTGTCCAGAGAGTATTCCCGTCCATTCAGTGCGAATTCGCCTTCGACGCGCACATCACCAGACAGTGTCCTTAGCTGACCAATAGCACGCCTCGGCCCTGGAATTGAAAATTTCAGCACATAGTCCCCCAGCGGCTGTGCACCGCGACTGCCCAGCCAAAACGCCTGTTGCCAGACGATCTCACCGGCGCCAGAACTGGGCCAGCCGTCTTCCAGCACTAGCTCTCGCGCGCGCAGACTGATACGGCCGCGCAGGCTGACCGGTAACAGTCGCTTGACCAGCGCCGCAGAGAACGTTGTATCAAGTCCCCGCAGGCGCAGCTTCCCGGTGGGAGAGATTTGGATATTACCGCGCAGTCGTTGCTGGCCCCAGGCAGCATTAATGTCGGCGGTGGGTGACAGCATTAACAGGTACAGCTGCGACAGGCTCCAGTCTAACTGGCCCAACTGCACCCAACCGTCGTCGACAGCAATCGCGGCACTGCTGGCACGGCCTTCCCAGATCGTGCCCGAGAAGCCGCCTAACCTGATCTGACGCTCATCGAGAACGTATCCCACCAGATAGGCAGGTGCTGACAACACCAGCGTTGCCAGAAAAAGGGTTGCCAGGGCGGTGCCTACCAGCCACCGCGGAGACAAGCGTTTCACTCAGCCCTGCCCCAACCGGACTGTGGCTTTCACCAGCCCGGTGCCGTCGCCCTGATTGAGCGAGACCTCTTTCACCGAGAGGCCTTCCCCATATTCCATGCGGTACAGCCAGCGCAGCAAATTGGAGAAGGCTACGTTCTCAAAGCGAATTGAGGTTTCACCCCGCGAATTGGGCTGAATGCGGCTGGGACGAATGCCGACGTCGCTGGTCGAGGCATTAATCAGCTGGTTCAGATTTCTGGCGCGAGGCCGTCCGCTGCTATTGAGTACCTTTATTTCGCTGGCCATCGCCTGAACCCGGATCAGAGCCTCCTGGGTGGCGACGTTGCGCAGAGCCATCTCATTGCGCAGCCCTGCAAGCGGTTTTAGTGCGCCAATGTACATGACATACAGCAGCACAATAATGGCCGCCGCCAGCAGATAGCCCTGCTCTCGGCTATTAAAGGTAAAGAACCAGTCCCGCAGTCGCTGCATTCTACGGTTTCCCAACTTTTAAGCGCGCTCTGACGGCGTTGCCAGAGGCATTACTGTTTTCAGTGACCGCCGTCAGCCCGGCGTTTACCAGACCTGTCCGGATACTCTCCACCGCGCGGAAATCCGGCACGATGACGTTCAGACGCACGTCACCGAGCTTGTCATTAAAATTTACGCTAGCGAGTTGCGCACCGGGCTGCGCTGCAACGACGCGACCGATCTGATCAATCATCCCCACAAAGCTGACCGTTTCAGCGCCGCCACGCAGATTTTGCAGCTTTTGCTTAAGCTGCTTCTCTGCATCCACAACTGCGCCACGGGGCGCTACATCGCGGTAGGCTGCCTCAATTTGACGCCGCAATTCCAGATTTTCCGCGGCAAGGCTCGCATAGCTGGCGTAGCTACCCGCCAACTGCAGCACAAATCCGACAGCCAAGACTGCCGCCACGCGTCGCCACTGGCGCCACCAGTCTGCAACAGGAAGGTTAGCGCCGTATGCACCCTGACGCAGATTCAGCGGTTGGCGCTCTTCGTCGGATAGCATTAACGCCTGGGCGAACCCACCATTGCGCCATTGCAGCCGCTGCTGCATCCAGGCCGGCAACAGGGCGCTATCCACGCCCTGATCATCACCATAGGCTACAACTGTTTCGGCACAAGCCTCCGGCAGGGCGGCCAGCATCGCGGCACAGAGGTCGCGTTCCGCAGTGAAGCCTTCGTTCTCGCCGCTGCGTACCACCACCTTGTCCTGCTCTATTACCAGACAGAGTTCGCCGGGCTGCCAGGGCAGCAGCAGTGGCTCCGGAACCCATTGCCCCGCCATTGGCAGATCGCCCAGCAGTTGCTGCCAGCGATGTATGGCGTCGTGGGTGCAGGCTGCCACGCCCAGTGTTAGCTTGCCCAGAGGCCGCGAGGCGAAATGCAGGTCTTCGATATCCCCGGCAAACTCGTCTTCCAGCAGAAATGGCAACGATTTGGCGATGTGTCTGCGCTCCGCAGCGCTTATGCTGATCTCTCTCAAGGTCACGTCGCCACCTGGCGCCGCAAACACCATCGGCGCTCGACGTGACTGCACCTGTGCTTCCAAATGCTCGCGCTGCTCCGGCTCATCCAGGGCCAGGGCCTGCTCCACAGCACCGGCCGGATACCAAACCAGGCGGCCCTGCTGCAAACGGATAACAGCCGCTTCACGCACTGTTTGCAGACCCTGAGCGATAGGTAATCTGTGCTGGCATCATGACATACCGCGTTAACGTTGACTGGTAAGGCTTCACAGGCTGGCGCTCGCGCGCACCAGGGTTTTCACTTGCGCTGCGTCGCGACGCAGCACACTGTACAAAGTCGCCTGTCGGCCAGCAATGTCTACCTGCCCACGATAAAGGTAGTAGTCACTGCGTTCGACCAGTCTGCCACGCAGGTCTGCGGACAGTTCCAAACCGCCAAGCACAGGACTTTCAATCAAAGCATCCACATTTTCAAAGCCAATCTCGCCACGCAACTCGATCAGCGCCTGACCTTCCCCCACCGTGAGTGGCTGCAGATTTTCACGCGCATTAATGGTACGCAGAATTTCTGGCGGCGCTGTCTGAATATTGATGGCGCCAGTGGACCACACCGTCAAAAAGGGCGAGACCGCATCGAATATCTCCGGCGTCATGTAGGCCACCATCCGCAGCTCACTAACGCTTTGCATGGTGTTGTTGCCGGTGCGATAGGATGGCACGCGGTCAAAGTAAAAATCATCCTCTGCACCAAAATCCCGCGGCTCCTGGTCGGCATCGAGCCAATCCTGTACCGCCTGCAAAATCAGACGCGCGTCCTGCTCACTCACCTGCGGCTCATCAAAGCACTGCAACAGGCGAATAAACTGGGCCTGAGTGGAGGTGAAAGGTTGCCCTTGCGGGGGCTCCGCGTTCAGCACGTTGAGATTGATCCTACCCGACAGGTCCTCAAGACTTCCCGAGAGAAAGCCGCCCTCGTCCAGGGCATACGGCGGCACTTGCTGTGCCCATATCTCCGTCAAGTCGTCGCGCTGGAGATTGCGCTGCAAATCAGTCTGAGAATCCTGATTCAATACCATCTTGGCAAGGTCCTCACCGCCTCTCAGATACGCTTGCGCCTGTGCCCCGACAAAGCTGTTGGCGCTGCGCCTGACAAAGAGACTGAATTCGCTGGTCATCGCCACCACCAGTGTGGTCGCCAAAGCGAAAACCAACATGGCTACGATAAGGGCCGCACCGCACTGCCGGTCGCGCAAGGGCAAGTGCCGGTAGCGCCTGGACAACAGCCGGTAGCGCCTGGACAACAGCCGGTAGCGCCTGGACAACAACCGGTCGCGCCTGGACAACGCTATATGCATATCAGGTACCCGCGCCCGGTAACTCATAGAGCCAGGTGACCTCGCCGTAATCAGCCAGCGTCATGCGGATTTCCAGCGCTTGTGGCGGACTGGGTGCTGCCGAGGCAGGCCCAATGGCCCAGGCATCAGGCCAGTTAGTGGTATCAAACTCGCCAGGCCGCATCGGGAACCCCGCAGGCAAAAAGCGGTACTCAACGGCGCTAACGCCCTGCAGCAAATCAACCCGCACCGGTTCTGTCTCGGCGGTCCGGTCCAGCACCAGGAAACGTTCACGGTAAAACGTTTCATCCTCGAGCACGTAGCGCACGCGCTCCATATTACTGCGCACGCGAGCGGTGGTGTTGTGCCAGCCGATGCGGGTAAACGCCAGGGTTTGCTCAGCGAGTTCACCTCCCTGCATCGCCTGGTTGCGGCCGCCGAATTCGTTGCGCACTGGCCGGTCGACAAAATGGTTCAGGTCCCGCTGCAAAAGCGACCAGGCGCGATTGAGATCAGCGATACGCTCGCCCTCTTGCTGCAGACTCTCGACACTGCTGAGCGTGGTATCCAGACTCACAAATGAGAGTGTCGCCACCACGGCGGTGATCGCCATAGCAATCAGCACTTCGACCAGCGTAAAGCCTGCACTCCTGATCATCTGGCGATGCCCGTAACGTTGGTGGCATGAATAAATCCGACCAGCTTGTACAGCGGGTTTTCCTTCTCCTGCTCCTGTCTGGCGACACTGATTTCCAGTCGATAGAAATCGGGCACCTGGGTCGGTTCACTCGCCATCCACCAAAAAAAATCCTGCTCGCCCATCTCCGTCACGCCGTTACGCTCGCCGCGAAAAAACTGATTGCTTCGCGCCAGCTCAATACGGACCTCGGCGAGCTTGTTGCTGGCCACCCACTGGCCCAGGGTCTGATCTCGCAGATAGGCAGTGCCATCAATCTGTTGGTACAGAACCTTCAGTAGCGCAGGCAAAGCAATCGCAATCACCATCAGCGCCACCATGACTTCCACCAGCGTAAAGCCGCCGCGCCTAAGTCTGATCATCGAAACGTCCAGTATTCTCAACCGGCTCCAGCCCCCGAGGCCGCAGTTGCATGCGGCCCAGCAGGTCCCACTCCAACTCCCACAGCAGTTCACCACTGCTTGTATCCAGCCAGCGCATAATGCCCGGTATGGCTTCTCCGGAGGCATAGAAAACCACCTGGGGCGCCTGTAGTAATAGCTTCCCCCTCTCGTCCTCATCCTCAGCGCGCTGACGACGGGAGCGCTCAAATTCCGTCTGCTCGTCTTCAATTTCCAGCAGTACATCGACATTAGGCGGCAGACGTTGCTGTCCAAAAGCCTCGGGATCAAAGGGTGCAGGTTGCCAAACATTGCCGGCGCGCTGCAGCCACTGATAGCTGAACACCACCGCATCGCGGTCATTGGTCTGCTCAATCAGCACGCCCAGATCAGTGCCACTGAGCTGTGCCTCATCCATAGCGTACTCAGCGATAACCGCGAAGCGTCGCGCCGCCGCATCGACCCGAGTATCTCTCCCACCGCCCCCTATGTTCAGGGTCGCAAGCGCAGCAATCATGCCAATCACCAGCAACACCACCAGGAGCTCCAGCAGCGTGAAGCCGGTGGAGGAATGTCCGCGGGCGCTAAGGGGTGTTCTCATCCCAGTTGCCCAGGTCCGTATTCTGGTCTTCGCCACCGGACAGTCCGTCGGCCCCCAGGGAATAGAGATCGAAAGTGCCGTTTTCGCCCGGACTTAAATACAGGTAGGGGCGACCCCAGGGGTCAACCGGAACCCTGGGCAGATATCCGTCCTTGGGAAACTTGCGCGGTACCGGATCCAGGCTGGTGGCCTCGACCAGTGACTCAAGCCCCTGTTCCGTGGTGGGGTAGTTGAAGTTATCCAGTTGGTACAGCTTCAGTGCTGTTTCAATGTTGGCGAAGTCGGCGTAGACCTTCTGCACGCGCGCTTCATCGGCACGGTTAAGAACGGTCGGTGCGACGACGCTTACCAACAGGCCCAAAATAACCAGCACCACAAGGATTTCGACCAGGCTGAACCCTGCGACGCGGCCAGAGGGCTGCCAGTTCCTGTGTTCCGATAGTCTATTCACTAGGTCACCATTGTGTTGAGTTCGAAGATTGGCAGCAGAATAGCGAGCACAATACCGAGCACCATCCCGCCCATAAATACCACCATAAGAGGCTCCATCACGCCCATTAGCGTGCCTAGCGTCATCTCAAGCTCACGCTCCTGGTTGGTGGCAGACCGCTGCAGCATGGTTTCCAGCTCACCTGACGCCTCACCGCTGGCGACCATGTGCACCATCAGGGGCGGGAAGTGACCACTTTGCTGCAGCGCCCTATTGAGACTGGACCCTTCCTGCACCATTTCCGCCACTGACGCGCTGGACTCACGCAGAATGCGATTGTTAAGAACCGCTCCCGCAATGCGCAAAGACTCCAACAGCGGTACCCCGCTTGCCATCAGAATGCTCAGGGTGGAGGCAAACCGCGCAGTATCGATAGACGTGAGAATTCCACGAACACCCGGCAGCGCAAGCAAAAGCTGATGCCAGCGTCGTCGCCGCCCCTCCTGTCGCAGCAGCGCGCGGGCGCTAAAAACCACCACCACCAGCGCCGCCAGGGTCAGCAAACCCCAGTCGCGCACATAGTCACTGGCTGCGATCAGAAAGCGCGTCAGCCAGGGCAACTCTGCCTGCGTGTGAGCAAAAATTCCCACCAGCTCTGGCACCACAAACACCATTAAGGCCACCACAACCGCCACGGCAACGCCGAGAAGAATAAAGGGATAAATCATGGCCATCTGCAGCTTTTGCTGCGTGTACTGACGCTGCTCGCTGTAGTCGGCCAACTGCTCCAGCACCGGCCCCAGGAATCCGGCGGCCTCGCCTGCCTTGACCATGGCGCGATACATTTCACTAAATACGTTGGGAAATTCGCCCATGGCATACGCTAGCGAATGACCCTCGGCAACCCGGGAGCGCACCTGCAAAAGGAGACCCTTCAATCGCTGTTTGCGGGTCTGCTCAGCTACCGCCTGCAGGCATTCATCAATCGGAAGGTTACTCTGCACCAGCGTCGCAAGCTGTCGCGTGACCAGCGCCAGATCCCCTGGCTTTACTCTGGGGGCGAACAGACGGGAAAAACCCACATTGGTCGCGCCCACCATACGCCGATTTGCCTCGGCAACTTCTACCGGCTTAAGTCGCTGCGCACGCAATGCAGTGCGTATCTGACGCTCTGAGTCTCCTTCCAGAATACCTTTGGTAAGTTTGCCCTCGATGTCCAGGGCACGGTAGCGATAGGCGGTCATCGTCTCAACCCGCCGTAGTGACGCGCATCACCTCTTCCATGCTGGTCTCACCCGCCAGCACGCGACGATGCCCGTCACCCAGCATGCCAGACGCGCGCTCACGCGCCACCTTGAGCATAGCCATCTCGCTGGCGCCCTCATGGATCATGCTGCGCATCTCATCGTCGATTTCGATGAGTTCATAGATACCGGTACGACCGCGATACCCCGTGTTATTGCAGCGCGAGCAACCCACCGGTCGATAGATAGTCTGGCTGGCGCCGGGGGACAGACCGAGCCACTCAGCCTCCGCGTCCGTCACGGTGTGAGCTTCCTTGCAATCATCACAGAGCAGGCGCACCAGTCGCTGCGCCATCACACCGATAAGGCTGGAGGACAATAAAAAGGGTTCTATGCCCATATCCTGCAAGCGCGTTACCGCACCAATGGCGGTATTCGTGTGCAGGGTGCTTAACACCAGGTGGCCTGTCAGTGAGGCCTGCACCGCGATTTCTGCCGTTTCCAGATCGCGAATCTCGCCCACCATCACCACGTCAGGGTCCTGGCGAAGGATGGCGCGCAGGCCACGGGCAAACGTCATATCCACCTTGGCATTCACCTGGGTTTGGCCGACACCCGGCAGCATGTATTCGATGGGATCTTCAATGGTCAGAATATTGCGGGTGGATTCATTGATGTGAGTAAGCCCGGCGTACAGGGTTGTGGTTTTACCAGAGCCAGTCGGGCCAGTGACCAGAATAATACCGTGGGCGCTGTGTAAGCCGCGCCGATAGCCGCTGAGTACCTGATCGTTCATGTTCAACTGCGCCAGCTGCAGCTGGCCCGCCTGCTTGTCCAACAGCCGCAGCACCACCCGCTCGCCGTGAGCAGACGGGATCGTCGACATACGAATATCCACGGCGTGACCCGCCAGGCGCACCGTAATGCGACCATCCTGCGGGACGCGCTTCTCGGCAATGTCCAGCTTTGCCATGACTTTCAGGCGCGATACCAGCAGCGGCGCCAGCATGCGCTTCGGCGACAGCACTTCTGAGAGCACGCCGTCGATGCGAAAGCGGATAGACAGTCTTTCCTCGAAGGTCTCGACATGAATATCTGAGGCCTGCTCACGTACGGCCTGAGAGAGAATAGCGTTGATCAGACGGATGATGGGTGCATCATCCTCTGCATCCATCAGGTCACCGACCTCAGGAATTTCATCGGCCAGTCGGGTCAGGTCGAGATCGCCGCTGACGTCCTCCGCCACCTGCGAGGCTTCACTGTTGTCCCGCTGGTAGAGCTGCGTCAGCTGGGACTGAAACTGCGTTTCGTCAAGCTGCTCCAAGGTGAAGGGGCCGCCCACGAAGCGGCGCATTTCCGCCAGCAGCGGCACGCTCATCGCTTGTAGATGGTAGACCCGGGGTGGCTCTCCATCCTCCAACAGTACGCCATGCTGCGTGGCGAAGGTAAATGGCAGCAGCAGCCGCGAGGACGGTACCGGCTCGGCAGTCTCCAATGCCTCGACGCTGTCCAGCTCCAGCGCGTCCACTAGCGGGCTCCCACCCGTGCCAGATCGTCCGCCGGTTCGACAACGCTGGCCTCCGCAGGCGCGGGCTGATCGCCATCGCGAATTTCTTCCAGCTGTTTGATTTGCTCTTCCCACTCTGGCAGCAGCGGAATGAACTCGTCATCCAGGAACTGCACACCTTCGTCCAGGCGCTTCTGTTGTTGACTGCGAATGTAACGGTACTTTTCTGCGGTCGCCCCTTCCAGTTGCTCATCGTCACGGATAATGCTGGGCTTAATGAATATCAACAGGTTGGACTGGGTATAGCTGGTGGCATCCTGGCGGAACAATCGACCCAGCCAGGGAATATCGCCCAGGAAGGGGACTTTCTGCGTCGAATCCTGAACCTCATTCTCAATCAGGCCGCCCAACACAACCGTACGGCCATCCCCCGCCAGCACTTTGGTCTCCACTCGGCGTTCGTTGGTGATGATGTCAGAGGCCAACAGCGAGGCTGCAGCGCCTCCACCGGTTAGACTGGAAACTTCCTGAGAAATATCCAGCTGGACCAAATCCCCCTCATTGACGTGGGGCGTTACCGTGAGCGTAATACCCACATTTTCACGTTGAATCGTTTGAAAAGGGTTATTGGGCTGACTGACCGCCCCTGTGTTAGTAAATGAGCCGGTCACGAAAGGCACTTCCTGACCAACGGTTAGAAAGGCCTCCTGGTTATCAAGCGTCAGCAAACTTGGCGTAGATAAGATGTTGGCATTCGTCTCAGAGCGAAGCGCGCTGAGTATGACAGCGATGTCCAGACCCTCATCCAACGAGCCCCAGCCAAAGGACAGTCCCGGCGTGCTCGCCAGTGCCGACAGGAAATTGTCCCGGTTGAACTCGCCATCCTCTAATACGCCGCCATTATCTCCGTCGCCATCCCCGTCGCCATCTCCATCTCCGGGAGGCGGTGGCTGGCTGCTATCGAAAATGCCCTGGGCAATACCCGCCGCGCGATTGTTGCCATCAACAATATTGCTGCCAAAGCTGCCGTTGTTATCGCGGAACAGCCACTGGATACCCAGGTCCTCGCCATCGATAATTTCCAGCTCAGCAATAATCGCCTCTACCAAGACCTGGGCACGGCGAATATCCAGACGCTGAATCACCGCTTCAATCGACTGCATTTCGTCCGCATCTGCCGTGATGATGAGAGCGTTGGTGCCCTCATCCGCCTCGATGGTGGCGCTGGAATCATTGCGGCGTCGGTTATTGCCCTCCTCCGGATCCAGCTTGCTGATATTTTGCATAACCCGTGTCAACACTTCGGCAATCTCCGTCGCGTTGGCATATTCCAGATAGATCACTTTGACATTGCCACTCTGCTCCAGCGGCGTGTCCAGGTAGGCGATGAGTTTGCGCATACGCGCACGTTCCAGCTCATCTCCGCTGACCAGCACGCTGTTGGTGCGCTTGTCCGCCACCAGCAGAATTTCAGGATCTGCACCCCCCGCCTGCTTGGCCTCCGTTTTAGCAAGTTCAAGCAGCATGCGTACAACGTCTTCAGCGACCGCGTACTCTAGATTGATAATCTCTGTCTGCTGAACTGCAGACTGATCCATGCTCTGAATGATGCTGCGGATACGCTCGATATTGGCCGCGATATCACTAATGATGATGGCGTTAGAGGGCGCGTAAGCTGCCATATGCGCCTGCTGTGGCACTAGCGGACGCAGCACAGGAATCAGCTTGGCAGCGGAGATATTCTCCAGGCGAATAACCTGGGTTACGTATTCATCGCTAGCACGCGATGCCTCGCCTTCAACGCGCACCGCTGAGGAGCGGGCGTCTTTGGACTGAATGACCCGAACAACATTACCGCTTCGCACTGCGGTGAAGCCATGCACATCCAGAATCGATAAAAACAGATCGTACAACTCGGCGCTGGTGACAGGCTTAGCGGACACCACTTTGACCGTGCCCTTGACTTTCGGGTCTACTACGATAGTTGTGTCGGTAGCTTCGGCAACAAACTTGATCAGCTCCTGTATGTCGGTTTCTTTAAGGTTGACCGTCCATTCCTGTGCTACCGCCGACCCGCCGGAAAGGCACAAAAGCAGTGAGATTGCGGGCAGCCAGCCCTGTTTTATGTAGTCTGCGCACCGCCCCATGTAAACCCGGCATAAGCTCGTAGAAGAAAACCGGTCCATACTATGTCCGCTTTATGACAACGCTGTTACGAACCGCTGTCGGGACCGCAGCAAACATTTTCACGAGTCCTGCCCCTCCAGACCTACCATCAAAGTGATCGGCTGGCCGTCGCGCAGAACGTCAAAGCTGGCTTCATTCGCGGTTTTCATCGCCCGGTAGAGCTCGATGGCTTTGCCGGGGTCATTAAGTTGAATCCCGTTAACGCCTGTGACCACGTCATTGCGCTTAAAACCCAGCGCCTCAAACTCTTTGCTGTCACGACCCGGACGCAGGCGGTAACCGATCAATTCGTTGCCGTTGCGCTCGGGCGCGATATTGACTACCTCAGCGAGAGACTGCGGGTTCTCGTATAAACGCCGACGATAGGATTCCGCCATACTCGTAAGCCCGCTGTCAGCTCGACGATCCACCGTAGTGGCAACGGCTACGGCCTCACCCCCGGTGCTGTCGCCCAGTGATGCAGCCTCGACAGGTGTTGCAAAGACGGCGCTTTTGGCGGGATCAAACAGGGTCAGGCGTTCGTAACGACCCTTGTTATCCAGTACCACCAGCGTTGGCAGGACTTTCACCAGCTTGACGCCCTTGATAGATAACTCGTCCCCTACGGCGTACTGCACCTGCTGCTTCTTTGATTCGATAATAGCGCGGGCGGCCTCTTGCTTCGTCGACGCGACCACGCCACGCAAAATCAGGGCCAGGCGGGTTTCTTTGGCCTTGTCCTCGATACCCTCCAACGCATCGGCGCCACTTGCTGCGCGCGCCGCAGCTTCGGCCTCAGCGGCCGCGGCTGCCACCTGCTCCGGGGTGAGCGCCATCCCGCCAGCGCCTGTCCCAGCGGCCGCGCGTCCAAACAATTCCAGGGCGACCAGCTGATCAATATTGACGCTGCCGTTGCGGTCATTGCCGGCTGGCTCCAGCAACGGATTCAGGATGTTTTTTGGCGTTGGTGCGGGTGTCGGCGGCGGTACCAGACTCCAAATCAGTTGCACCAAAGAGAACACAATCCAGACAGCGGCGGTTAGCGTCAACAACTTGCGCAATAAAGCGAGTCGCTCAGGCTCGGCGAAAGCCTGCAAGCGAGAGGCAAATGTCTGCAGGGCTTCTTCCAGCCGGGTTCCTGCCTGCGCCAATCGTTCTGTGTTCAAAAGAAAAGCCGCGCTGCCATAGGAGTGAGAAAACCTTCGAAAGTAGGCATGTCGATAGAGCTAATGTGTTGGGGGAGTATAAAGTTGGAGTCAGGGCTGGGAAACCCGGCATTGTAAAGACATGTAAGGTATTTGCGGTGCTATTGCACTGAATTCGCCGTCGGCGGGCGATCCAGGTCGCGATGGATTCCCGGGTCTCCGACCTCCACAGACACCAGCACATCGCGATATTTTTGCAACAGCTCGCGCCCACCTGTGTCCGCGTGCAATTGCATCAATTCAGGGTAAAAACTCGCGCGAAAACCGACTGGCTGGCCAGGCCGCCCGCCGGTGCAGGGTTGAGCAATCTCTGCGCTGGCCAGGGCTGAAAACATCGTTCTGTAGGTGGCTGGCCTCACCCACGCCATGTCGCCCAGCACCACCAGAAGTGCATCCCAATCCGCACAGGCAGCGATGCCCTGTGCGAGGGTTGCGCCCATGCCTCGATCGGACTCATTACATTCGATCGCTTCACAGGGCATGGGCGCCAGCGATTGCATCAGAGAGGTTTCACCGGGAGCGCAACACACGCGAACAGTCAGCTCGGCTTCTGTCGCCGCACGCAGGCAATGCGCCAACAGCGGCTCGCCATCCAGAAGATAGCACCGCTTGTCGCTGCCGAAGCGACGACTGGATCCCGCCGCCAGCACTAACGCACCCCCTTTCACGGCCGTCGGCGTAGCTGGGTGAGTTCTGCCAGGACGGCGATTGCTATCTCCATCGGCGTTTTGCTGCCTATTGGCAGGCCCACTGGTGCATGCAGACGTGCCAGTTGAGCGTCGTCAAACCCCAACTCACGCAGGCGCTGCAGCCGTTTTCCCGTTGTGCGCACCGAACCCAGAGCACCTACATAAAACAGATTCTGTTCAAGCGCCTGCATCAGGGCCATGTCATCAATACGCGGATCATGGGTCAGGGTGAGCACAATACAGTTGGCATCACTGGCATATTCCCTAACGGCATCGTCGGGCATCCCGGCGATGCGGGCTACGGCCTCACCCTGCCAGTTCTCGAGGACGTCGGGGCGCGGGTCATTGATATACACCTGATAGTCCATGGCCGAGGCAAGCTTGGAGAGTGCTTCCGACAGCGCACCAGCACCAATCAGCAGCAGGCGATAGCGAGGCCCCAGGGTATGACGAACTTCAGAAGCCGTGACTGCAAGCGGCTCGTAACTGGAGGCCTCACACAGAGTCACCTTACCTGAGTGCCGTTCAATACAGCGGGTGAGGTAGCGTCGCTCCTCCACTGCGGCCAGAAGTTCTGCGAGTTGCGTAAGCCAGGATGCGTCAAGCGGCTCAATCAAGACCTCAAGCCGACCGCCACAGGGCAGACCCAGGCG
>JBCDKJ010000022.1:0-52317 GCA_038746745.1 Pseudomonadota bacterium | reverse complement strand
TCGCTCCAGCATGTCATCGGGCATCAGCAATAGCTTGTCGATATTAAAGCCCCAGAATAAAGATTCGAAGCCTTCCCACTTCTGTTCAACGACGCGCCAGACAAAGCCAGACTGGAACACTTTTTTGCTGAACTCGGCCAGGTAACGATCATCCGAGAGGGCTTTGAGTGATCGCCTGGAACGCGGCGAAGCCAGCAGTTTTTCCAGACGCGCTGGTCCGCCCTTGCGCTCGCAGGCACGCTTGTAGATCGCTTCAAAGTTCGCTGCCATGGTGTATTGCCGCTACCTGATCGCGTCAGGCACAAGCTCAGAAGTGTACGCCTTTCATCAGGGCCGCCAGGGCGACCTGTTCATTGGATGCCTCTACTTTCTCAGTCTGCTCTTCTCCTTTGGCGGCCGCAGAGTCGGGGAACATGCGGAACACGGTGTTCATGAGGAGCTCTGAGAAGCGCGGCGCGACCGCCGTGACAACCTGCAGGAAAATGCCCAGCCTGCTGGCGATGCGCTTTTCCTTGTGGATCACCGCGTCCACCACTAAATCCACCGCCTCATCCGGCGTCAGCACTGGCATGTGGTCATAGATAGTTGTGGCGGAGATCATGGGCGTTCTGACCAGCGGCATGTGAATCGTCGTAAAACGAACGTTGCGATCAGAAAACTCTACTGCTGCCGCCCGTGTCCAGGCGTCCAGTGCACTCTTGGAGGCAACGTAGGCGGAAAACCGCGGGCTGGCAGTTAACGTGCTGATGGATGAAATATTAATAACCTGGCCCTGGCGTCGTTCCAGCATGCTGGGTGCCAGCCCCATCACCAGGCGGACAGCGCCGAAGTAGTTAACCTGCATGGTGCGCTCGAAATCGTGGAAGCGATCAAAAGACAGCTCCAGTGAACGCCGGATAGAGCGCCCTGCATTGTTAACCAGAATATCCACGTGGCCGTGATCACGCAGTACTTCCGCCACCAGGCGATCGCAGTCTTCCAGATTGGAAACATCCGCCGTGTAGGAATGTGACACTCCCCCGCGCTCAGCGATGATCTCTGCGGTCTCCTGCAGTTTCTCCGCTGTGCGCGCGACCAGCAGCACGTGGGCACCGGCATCTGCCATTCGAATAGCGGTGTTTTTGCCAATGCCCGAGGACGCGCCGGTGATCAGCATAATCTTGCCGCTGACGTTGCCCTCCAGCGAGCGGTCGAGATGGATATCCGGGTCCAGGTTGCGCTCCCAGTAATCCCAGATTACCGGTGCATAGTCTGGCAGCCGCGGGCAGGCAATGTCTGTGCCTTTCAGGGCTCGCTCTGTCTCCCGGTTATCGAATCGAGTCGGGTAGTTCACCAGCATAAGCACCGACTCTGGTAGACCCATATCGTTAAGCATCGTTTTAACGATTCTGCGGATCGGTGGCAGGTTGCCTACCGCATCGCGGACAAACGCGGGTATGAAGCCAAACATGCGGGTGTCCAGGCGCATGCTGAACTGTGGCGTATGCCCGGCATTGGCGAAGATATTAACGGCCTCGCCCATGCTGTAGTGGTCTGGGTCTGTCAGGTGAAAGCAGCCGGCATCGAGCGCCGGCTGATGGACGATGTGGTCCATGGCGGCGACCACGTAATCGACGGGAACGATGTTGAACTTACCTCCCTCAAGACCAACCAGGGGTACCCAGGGCGGCAGTGCGCTGCGAAGTTTTTGCAAGGTTTTAAAGAAGTAGTAAACACCGTCGACCTTATCGATCTCCCCGGTGACAGAGTGACCGACTACCATAGCCGGTCGATAGATGCGCCAGGGTATCTGACACTCCGCTCGCACGATGCCTTCTGAATCGTGTTTGGTTTGGAAATAAGGGTGGCCATAATTTTCCGCCTCTTCAAACATATCCTCGCGGAAGGTGCCGTGATAAAGACCGCCGGCAGCGATGGAGCTGACGTGGTGAAAGCACCTCGCCTCCAATGCTTGAGCTAACCGGACCGCGTTGCGAGTGCCGTCAATGTTGGCGGCCTGTTGATCTTCAAGCGAGGCGGCAATGTCATAAATTGCGGCGAAGTGGCAGAAATGGGAGATCTGGCCTTTTAGTTCGCTCAGGGTCGTCTCGTCCACGCCGAGCATCGGTTGGGTGAGATCGCCCAGGACGGGTACCAGGCGGTCTCCAGCATCCCCCAGTTTGTCGACCAGTGACTGGAACTTTGCTTCAGAACCTTTGCGGGTCAATACAAAGATTTTCCCGTCTCGCAATTTCAGCTGTTCAATAAAGAAACGCCCGAGAAAGCCTGTGCCACCGGTAATAAAATAACTCATGAGTCTGTCCTTCGAACTGTATGCCGTTGTTATTGTTTTCCGTCGCTTGTTTGTGGCGCAGGTGGCGAGTGCAGGGAAAGCGATCGCGGTTTGCGCTACTTCATTATAGTGAGCATTGTCCGGTCGAAGGCAATTATCAGTTCCGCTACCATGCGATTCTCTGCGCTAAGACCTTGACGAGATGAGCCGAGAACTCCTGCTACTGCGACACGCCAAGTCATCATGGGATGACACTAGCTTGTCCGATCGAGAGCGCGGCCTAAACAACCGTGGACGCCGCAATGCCCCTCGCATGGGCCGCGCCTTATCGGAGCGGCTTTCCGCTCAGCCTGTTTACGTCAGCCCTGCCAGGCGCGCGCAACTCACGCTGGGCGGCTTGCAGGACGGCTGGCCGCCGCTGCAGGAGCAACGCCACGTTACCGAGGAGGCGCTTTATACCTTTGATTACGGTGAAGTCGCTGACTGGCTTAGATCGCGACCCGACAGCGATATGTCTATCTTTATGATTGGGCACAACCCGGCGTTTACAGAGTTGGTTAATTGGCTGGCAGGACGACGCGTGTTGGACAATCTGCCCACAGCGGGCTTTGCTCATATGCGCTTACGCATCGATACCTGGGCCGATCTGTCGCCGGGCTGTGGCGAGTTGCTGGAAACGCTATTCCCTCGATCCCTGGACGGTTAGGAAGGCATGCGTCATTTAAATAGAAACCTTAGTTTTTTAATCGTCTTCTTGTCAGCCGTATTGCAGGCCTGCGCGAGCCCTCAGGCAGCGAAGCAGTCCACCGACCCGGCATTGCGGGACTGTCCGGCCCAACGCGCGCAGATGTGTACAGCAGAGTACCGGCCCGTATGCGCTACGCTGGGGAACCAGTCGCGCACTCAGTACTCCAATGCCTGCACGGCTTGCAGCAACCCCAAAGTTGTAGCTTACGTGCCAGGAACCTGCGAAAGCCCTAAATAGCTGTGCCCAGGGCAGTTGCGTGGCGATTGAGCTCGGTTGTCGCAGGCCTCTGACTCGGGTAGAGTGCGCCGCCTAGCGACCGGCGCTGGTCGGATGGCATATCAGCAACGCCAGGTCGATAAACAGCAGCCGCGTACCACAGGATCTCTATGACACTTACCACTCGAATCCTCATCGCCATGGTGATAGGTATCGGCGTTGGTTCAGCCCTGAATTTGCTGGCGGGTATGATCCCTGCTGGCATGCAGTCCTTTATCAATACCTGGTTTATTGAGGGGCTGCTAGACGTGGTAGGCCGTATTTTCGTCGCGTCCCTCAAGATGCTGGTCGTGCCGCTGGTGTTCGTCTCTCTGATTTGCGGTGCCTCGTCACTGGGTAACAATGCCCGGATGGGACGTATCGCGCTGCGCACAGTGCTGCTCTATCTCTTTACTACAGGTGTCGCTGTGACGATTGCGCTGGTAGTTGCGCTCACCGTTAATCCGGGCCGAGGAATCGCACTGCCTGGCGAGGCGGATTTCCAGCCGGCGCCTGCGCCCCCGCTGACCGATGTGATTGTGGATCTTGTGCCCTCCAATCCGATTCAGGCCATGGCGGAAGGCAATATGCTGCAAGTGATCGTATTTGCTCTGCTGATTGGCTTTGCGATCACTCGCTCCGGTGATGCCGGCAGCAGAATCTGCGGTTTCTTCCGCGACCTTGAAGTGATCATAATGAAGATCGTAGGGATGCTCATGCTGTTGGCGCCCTATGGTGTAGCAGCCCTGCTTATCAAGCTTTTTTCTGAGCTCGGCTTTGCGGCTATTCTCGACCTCGGCAAGTATTTCCTAACTGTTGCCGGCGTTCTGATCTTCCATGGTCTGGTAGTCTACAGCAGCCTGTTGAAGGCGATGGTGGGTCTGCCTCCATCCGTGCTGCTTTACAAAATGCGTTCTGTCTGGGCGTTTGCATTCAGCACGGCGTCGTCTGCGGCCACAATCCCCATTACCCTGCGTGCGGTGGAAAAAAAGCTGGGCGTGAAACCCTCTGTTGCCGGTTTTACGGTTCCTCTGGGCGCGACGGTCAATATGGATGGGACTGCGATTATGCAGGGCGTTGCGACTGTGTTTATCGCTCAGGTTTACGGAGTTGATCTGTCCGCCGGCGATCTGGTGGCTGTGGTGTTGACGGCAACGCTGGCGTCGGTAGGCGCCGCAGGCGTCCCCGGTGTGGGTTTGATTGCACTGGCGCTGGTGCTTGAACAAGTGGGACTTCCGGTGGAAGGCATCGCGATGATTATCGGCGTCGATCGCTTGCTGGATATGGTGCGCACCTCTGTGAATGTGACGGGCGACGCAACCGTGTCGCTGATTGTGGCGGAGCTGGAAGGCCAGGTTGATAAAACGATTTTTGGAGACTGGGACGCGGATCAGATGACCGCGAGCAATTATCAGACCGATGGCGACCCGAATCGTCCCGACTTCTTCGAAACCGTCGCCATGAAAGAAGCCGAAACAGAGGCCTCGCGGCCACCAAAGTCGGCGGAGCTTGACTGAATGCGTCTCAGCAGGATTTTGCTGACGGCACTGCAGGTCCTACATGCAGGGCCTACAGCAGCTGAAACAGTGACCCGTCTCCAGCGTCTTCCGGGCCGTCCCCGACATTGAGGGTAGCAGCCACCTGGTCTGCCACCCGGATACCGCTCATATAGGCACCATGCACCGTCTGATAATGCGGCGCGGGTGCTGTTGCCTCGCCAGCAAGATACAAGGTGTTTTCAACAGGTATTGACAGACTGGCGCGTGTATCGCGCCCGCCGGGTTTCGCAAAAGAGTAGGAACCCAACGTATACGCGTCTCGCTGCCAGTCTTTCAGAGCATGCCAGCGTAATGTGTCTACCAAATCTGTCCTGCCACTGGTCTCCCCAAGCCACCGCAATGCGCGAGCCAGGGCCGCATCTGGAGGGATTTTGCTCAGCTCCTGTGCAGCATTCCCGACAAACCAGCCTGACACAGTAGCCGGCAATTCCTTGCCTTGAGCGGGGAAGTAAAAGTTACGCCGTTGCTCTGTATCCATCCAGTAAGAGGGCTTCCCGTCTTCCCAGAAAGGCTCCGAGAACACCATCGGCAGCGTTAGTGCCTGCCCCATGTCCAGACCCTGCAGGGCCTGCTGAATGTCTGGCGGGAACGTTGGCTCTAACTTGATGGCTCCGGATTTCAGCACGCCCAGCGGGACGGTCAAGACCAATTGACGACAGGTGAGGGCGGTGCTGATGCCCTTGAGCTTATAGCGCAGCCCCACCAGCCCCGGTCGCCAGAACACGTCATCGACGACGCTGTTTAGCTGGATGCGCCCTTCGATTTCGCTGGCCATGCGCTGAGCCAACACGCTGTATCCGCCTACCACCTCATAATCGGTATCGTGCCAGTCATCCCATAATGCACCATCTTCGATAACGGCTCGGGTGCTGATAGCGCCAGGCTCCGCTGACCAACTCAGTGCCTCGCTGGCGGCTACCCGCTTGCTGTAGGCATCCAGGTTCAGCGAGTCCAGAAAGCTCTCATAGTCCACATCCGGGCCGCTGTATGCCTCATAGGCAGCAGCGACTTTGGACTTGACCGACTGGCGCTTGTCCCAGTCCGGTTGAGGCACGCTATTGGGATAGAGATAACGATCAGATGATTCGACCTGGTCGCTGATCTCGCGCGTCGTCAGGCCGAACTCGTTGATCAGATCCCAGCTTGGGGCCTTGCTGCCATGGATGAGCTGAGCACCCATCTCCACCGGTTCGGCGGGCAATTCGCCATCTCCGCCGTACACGGTCATAAGGCGGCCGCCAACTCGGTCACGGGCTTCCAGAACCAGCACTTTCAGTCCCGGGCCGGCCTTACTGAGAAGTCGCGCAGCGGTCATGCCGGCAATGCCTGCACCGACAATGACGACATCGTAGTCGGCGCCGGCAGCTATTGCTCTGCCAGAGCCCAATATACTCGCGGTACCGCACGCAGCGAGCTTCAGAACATCTCTGCGGCGTAATTTATTCATGGATGTTACCTGTTCGCTCACCAGACACTATAGAGTATTCTGAGCGAGTGATAACTATCATTTTCGTGAGATGCGTCTTGTTTACACTACAGTCTCTGCACATCTATCCGGTGAAATCTGCACGCGGCATTGACGTAAACAGTGTCAGTCTGGACCGCTTTGGGCCCCAGGGCGACAGGCGCTGGATGCTGGTACAGCCCGATGGCAACTTCGTCACGCAGCGCAATATGCCGATGTTGACGGGCCTCACTGTGGCCCTCAGGGAAAACGGACTAGAGCTGTATTACGATGGAGAACGCTGTTCGGTAGAGATACCGGCAGCGGCAACACCGAGATTCACAGTACATGTGTGGGGAGACCAGGTGTCGGCTTTGGATGGGGGCGAGCTTGTGGCAGATTGGCTGGAGCGCTGCTTCGGTGAACCACTACGCCTGGTCTACATGCCGGATAGCGCCCGTCGGCCAGTAGATCCTGACTATGCAAGGCGAGGTGAGACTGTCAGTTTTGCAGACGGTTTCCCGTTGCTGCTGATCTCCGATGCTGCGGGAGAAGCACTCAACGAAAAACTGGAGCAGGCGGTGACGCTGGAACGGTTCCGTCCCAATATTGTGGTGGCGGGGTGCGCGGCCCACGCAGAAGACGATTGGCGACAGATACGCATCGGCGAGGTGGAGTTCAGCGTAGTCAAAGCCTGTACTCGCTGCCAGATTCCCGCGTTGCATCCTCACACTGGAGAGAAACATCCAAACCTGTTACGGGTACTGGCAGCTTACCGTCGCGGTGATGATAGGCAGGTGACCTTCGGCCAAAACCTGCTCTATGAGGGCGGTGGAACCCTGCGAGTGGGCGATCCGGTAGAGGTATTAGCCTGATTTATCGGAGTGGGACCTTGTCACTGATTTAGTCACCGGCTTAGTCACCTGTAAAGGTAGGGCTGCGTTTATCCAGAAATGCGGCGACGGCTTCAGCGTGGTCTTCAGTCTGGTGGCTGATGGCCTGCATGCCTGCGCTCAGCTCCAGACAATCATCCAAGGACATACGCTGCGCGGCTTGCAAGAGTCGCTTGGTCATCCGCACGGTGCGAGGTGGCTTTGCCGCAATGTCGCTGGCGATACTCTCGGCCCTTGGAAGGAGCTCATCGGGATCGACGATCTCCATCAGAATGCCGTATTCCAGTGCTTTTTCTGCGGATATCACGCGACCCGTTAAGGTCAACTCTGCAGCGCGCTGGTAGTCGACGATACGCTGCAAAAACCAAGCGCCGCCGTCACCGGGAATAATGCCGAGGTTGATAAAGGTTTCTCCCAGCCGCGTTGCAGGCGTACCCAGACGAATATCACACATATTGCAGAGGTCAAATCCCGCACCGATGGCGGGCCCGTTGATAGCAGCGATAGCTGGGACTTCCAGCGTGTGCATCGCACGCGGAACCTGCTGAATGCCACGACGGTACTGCTCTTGAATTTCTGCAGCGCGTCCCCCAAACATGCCCTGTTTGTCGCGCATCTCCTTAACGTTGCCGCCTGACGAGAAAGCCTTGCCGTCACCGGTGATGATTAAAACCGAAACCTCCTGGCAGCGATTCACCCAGCTGACCGTATCAAGCAAATCATCAATAAGAGCGGTGCCAGTCAGCGCGTTGCGTACGTCATCTCTACGGAAAGTCAGCGTTGCAACGCGGTTTTTTAGATTGAGATCAGCATCGCGTAGTTGAGGTAGCTTGATCATAAGACGTCGCTCCAGCCGGTGGATCAGCATGGTAGCAGCATCGGTCACCGGTCGCCTGTGCTATGATCGTCGCCGCTTTTTTAGGTGCCCCTGCAATGTCCATTAAAGTCACGATCGTACCTGTCACGCCGTATCAGCAGAATTGCAGCGTGGTGAAATGCGAGCAGACCAACGCTATTGCTCTGGTTGATCCGGGCGGTGATACCGACCGCATTTTGGCTGCGGTGGAACAACTGGATGGCAAGGTCGAGAAGATTCTTCTGACGCACGGACATATGGATCACTGTGCTGCATCGTCAGAGCTCCGCGATAGTCTGGGAATCCCCATCGAAGGGCCGCAACAGGAAGACAGTTTCTGGATCGACAAGCTGCCTGAGTGGTGCCGCATGGCGGGCATGGCGGAGGCTCCGCCCTTCGTGCCGGATCGCTGGCTGGAAGATGGCGATACAGTGACCGTTGGCGCGCAGCAAATGCAGGTGTTTCATTGCCCGGGACACACGCCTGGTCATGTCGTATTTCTGCACGATGGCGCAAGGCTGGCGTTTGTAGGGGATGTACTGTTTCAGGGGTCAATAGGACGTACCGATTTCCCCCGTGGCAACCACGCCGATTTGATCAGTTCGATACGAGACAAGCTGTTTCCGCTGGGCGACGACATTACTTTCGTGCCCGGACACGGTCCCACCTCGAGCTTCGGGCACGAGCGCGCCACCAACCCATTTGTTGCGGACCCCAACTACGGCTAGGAGTGTAGGTATCAGGTCTCTGTTTTTACGACCTTAATCCAATCGCCGGCCCGGGGCTCGCCGCGCGGGTAATAGCCGTTCATCAGCCTGATTTCTTTCTCAGCGTTAGGCAGACGAACGCCTCTCGCAATCGTAGCTAGTGTTTCGCCAGGCTTTACCTGCTCCCAATCTATGTACTGCCGAGGGCCGGCGCTCCGCTCCTCAGGCTTCATGGGACGAAAGCTGGATATTAGAGCAGTCAACTCCTTATCGGTTTTTGGAAAGTCGCCATCGTCGAGAACTTGGCCTTCAAAAACGTAGGCGATGCTGCCACGCTGTAACACGGCAACACGGCGACGACTCTTGCCTTCGCCTGCTGGCGCTATGGCGGTATATCCCTTTAAGCCAGCCTGTTCAAGCGCTTTACCCTGATTGAGAGCGCTCTCGCCAACAGCGGAAGCGAGGAAGCTACGATAGTCGCCATCTTTAGGCGCGCGGCTCATGCCCAAGGCCAGTCGCGCGCTGCCATCATCCGCGCTGGTTATAATCGCGCGGCTGCCACGCTCTGCCGTCCACCCATCTGGAATAGCAAAGGTGAAGCCTAGTTTGTTGTGATAGAAGCGGTCGTCTTCCCGTTCCGGCGGTTCACTGCTCTTTCCGTATGACAACCCCTGGGTGGCCTCTCTATAGGCGGTTGGGTCGACCGGCAGGATACCAGTGGCATCAAGTTCGCCTGTGACGCGGATGACTTCCTGGTACCGCAGTTCATTACGGGGGTGCGTCGCGTAAAGACTACTCTGTTTAGGTACTCGTTGCCCGGCTGCTAGTGCCTTGTCACGCTGAAATGTCTCAAGGTCTTTGAGTACGTTGATGACGTCCAGCATCGCGTTAGGATCGTATCCCGTCGCATGCAAGTACTCAGCGCCTTCACCGTCCGCTTCAAGCTCCATTTCGCGGCCGTAGCCGCGAATAATCTCGGTCGCATACTGACGAGATGCGTTGTACAAGTCCGCATTTCCTGTTGCAACGCCCGCCAGTGTGGAGAGTACTTCTGAAGTCGATGCGGAGGTTTTCTGGCGCACCGCATGGCGAGCTGTGACGTGGCCAATTTCATGCGCGAGTACAGCGGCCATCTCCTCTTCGGTGTCTAGATATGCTAGCAGCCCCCGATACAGGTAGATGTAACCGCCAGGTAGAGCAAAGGCGTTTATGCTGTCCTCGTCAACCACCGTAAACGTGTACTCAATGTCCGGCCTCGCACTGTTCTTCGCCAGCTCCTGGCCGATGCGGTTAACGTAGGATTGCAGCGCTGTGTCATTGTAGGTGGCTCCGTCGGAGATAAGTTCCTCATGGGCCTTCCGGCCAATTTCGATCTCTTTACTCTCTGACATCAGGACCACGTCTAACTTGCCCGTTGCAGGGTTGGAAGCGCAATTGACCAGTGCGGCGAGCAGGCTCGCCGCGCCTAAAAGCAGCACGAAACGTTTAGTACTCAGCACTGAAAAACTCCAGCAGTTGGTCGCCCAGGCCGTCGCATGCTGTGCCCTGGACCGGCGCTATTATAGGAATCGGTACGACTACTGCGGGCATATAGGACTGCCCCGTTGCCGACATGCTCATACGACCGACTTCTTCGCGATCTGAGAAATCCCAGATAGTCGCTTCATAGTTACTGTCATTGCCCCAGGTACCAAAGCCAAAGCAGCCAGCGCCACCGGGTCCGATGCCACAGGTCATAGAGCCCGCGCCGCCGGTACGGATGGTTTCTCCGTCAATCCAGACCATGTACTCGGTGTTCATTTGCTCAAGCTTTTCCCGCACCGGAGCTACGGCCATGAGGCGCTCAATGTCGTTGGGGCGCAGGGGTGCGGTGCGTGGCTCAAACCAGGGGTAAAGCTGATTCATGAACTCGAGCTCTGACATCACGTTGATGCTTTCGTCGCGCTTTTGAATGTGCTTGCCGACGCAGTTGATAAAGTCCGGTTCTGTTTCGTAGTCGCTGGCGTGGCGGCGGCCCATAATAACAACCAAAGCATCACCGTCACTCAGGTCAGCCTCTGGGCCTTTGTAGAGTACTTCGTCCACGGTAGACGTTACGCAGCCCGCCAGCAGTGCGCTGAGGCTGGCTGCAAGCAATATTCGCATCTGCATTACAGGGTCTCCTCCGTTTCTTGTGTGGTCATCGCCGGGGGCATGTCTGTTTCCGCCAGGCCCTCCATCCAGGTGCGCACGTCAGGTACCTGTGCAAAGTTCATAGCGAAGTTTGCCCCCGCATCGCGAAGTGCTACGACGGCGGCTAGATTGACGGCGGCTTCGGCGGTCTGTAAGAACGCTGTAGGTGTTTTTCCATAAGACGTCATGGTCCACTCGGCGACCAGCTCGCCCTCCTTTGAGTACAGCTCATAGCGATAGCGCATCCAGATTTCAAATACGTTGACTTTCGTCTGCGTGGGGATGGAGTACTGCAGTTCAGCTACATGTGGCACCAGCACAGCATCTATGCCTTGCTCCAGCGCTTGCTGCACCCGGGTTTTTTCGGGAATGTCGTTCAGCAACACAACTTTGTCGAACATGCCGGGCAACAGGGTGTTATACATCTCTACCTGCGCCTGCCCGGTGCGAACAATCCAGTCGGTCTCGGCGCGGCTTTTTGCCTCGTCAAAGAACTCGTGGTTGCGGAATTCCGGGTCGTAGTACACGCCCACTGCCAATGGAATTTTATCGAGAACCGGAGCTGGAAAATTGCCTTCTACTACTACCTGATTTGCACAGCCCACGCAGACCAGCATCAACAGTGCAGTCAGGCCGCGCCAGATCGACCTGGTGTGGCTAGCGGAAGTCGTTGAGTCCAACAAAAGTGCCTCCGTTGCGATGGGTCAGCTCTCTCATCAAAGTAGCAAAGCGAATGCCGGTGGTCTGCAGGTGCCTCTGCCGAGCAAACTGCACCGGAAAACCGACGGCGTGAATGCGTACAAGACGCTCGCCGCTCGCATTGGCCCGATTAATCCGATCTACGGTATCCACCACCTGCTGGATTGATTCACCAGTGAACTCATCACCGAACACGTAGATACTGATCTTTTTATCTGGCGCGTAGAACGTCCGCACCGCCTGAGTAATGCCCTCGACAGGTGATGAATTACTGAAGACGTTCCAGGTGCGTAGCCGATCGATAATGACCTTGCGGCGCCCGGGCGTGTCGGGAATCCACTGGCCACGATAACGGGAAAACATGTACTGCCCCATATCGTTCATGACCTGAATGCCTTTGACTTCAGGGTATATGGCCAGCGTTGCTTCAAACTCTTTCAGCACACGATTCCAGCTATAGGAGAACATGGACCCGGAGGTATCAATCACAAAGATGATGTACTCACTGTCGACCGGTATGCCGCCGATTAGATTGTTCTTACTCTTATACTCCAGGCCCAGCAGACGCTTCATTTCCTCGCTGAGCTCCTGACGTGCCACTGCCAGCTGGGTAGTCACAACATCGTTTGAATTGGCTTGAACGTTCAAGCTGTCGTGCTGAGACTTCACGCTTGCCAGGGTGCCGCGGAGAAGGGCGATGCGCTCCTCTTCCACGGAAAGCTGCTCCACCTTGGCGGTGAGGTCGCGATTGAGAATATGGGTTTCGCCGCGAAGCTCGAACAGCTGTTCCTGCAGATCCGCGATACGGCCTTCCAGATTGACTGCCGAGGCTTCGATGATCTGTGGCTGCACGGTTTTGGTGATCATTAGCAGCAGGATCACAGCGCCGAAGCCACAGCAGATGACGTCTAGAAAGGACAAGCCAAATTCTTCCGCCTGACGTCGCTTTTCTCTGGGCATCAGGGCCAGTCCCGAGCGGGGCTCAAAAAAGAGCCGGCGGTAATTTGGGCAAGCTGCCAGTACGCTGAGGCCGCCATGGGGTCTCCCTCCATCGGCGCCAGGATCACATTCACCGGCACCGACTTGGGCAGTTGTCCGATAGCGCGCTCAAACAAACGCATGCGGTCTCGGCCATTGATCGTAGGGCCGCGCGGCGCATTAGCGCCCAGTGTCGGCAAGCCGTCGGTAATCAGGAAAATATTGTCTGGCATGGGGCTCATATTTAGCGCGGCCTGTACGGCGTTCTCGAGGTTGGTGCCCCCGGTGGGCACCAGTTCGTCCAGCGCCGCTACTACCTCATCCAGTTGCTCGCGATCAGCCACCTCCAGCCAACTTCCCTCGGTGCCAGCCAACACCGGCTGAGCATCTGTGCTGAAGCTATACACCTGATACTCGCTGCCTGCCGGCAGCTGAGCACTTAGCCAGGACACTGTCTCCACCGCGCGGCGCCATTTGGCTGCGTCGCGGCGTAGTGATTCGTTCATGTTGCGCAGGCGGATCACGTTGACCAGTTCCTGGGCCAACATGCTGGCTGACTGGTCCAGCAGGATCAGAATATTGCGGCCACCGAGGTTCAATCCAGTCAGATATTGGCGGTTGCCGTCGCCGACAAAGGTTCGCGCATTTGCGCCGCCTGTGTCTTCACTGGATGCCTTGAGCTTTTTAACCTCTTCCTCCAGCTGCTGGATTTCCGCCTTCAGAGTCTCTATGTCACTGCGTTCGGTGAAGCCCTCTTTGCGCAGGCTCTCTATTAATGCTTCGTACTCGTCGATTTCTTCAGTGACACGGGTAGCGAGACCATTCGCTTCGACCATATCAAAGTCCACGTCTGAAATAGCATTGCGAAGCCTGACCAGTCCGGCTTCGCCCTCCAGTACTTCTTCCTCCAGCAAGCTGACTTCAGAGAGCAATTTCGCATTGATCAGATCGGTATCGCGGATGATGGCGTGGTCGATGATCAAAAACACCAGCACTACGGCACCGAAGCCACAGGACATGATGTCCAGAAAGCTCAGGTTGAAAGTCGATGCTTTTCGTTTACTTACCATGATCCTCGTGACCCTCTGCAGCGACGAGGCGCCAGGCCTTACCACTGGCATCTTCCAAAAGGTCGCCGTCGCGCAGCGTTGCCACTCCTGCTTCATCCTGCAGAGGCGCACCATTGAGGCGCAGCGCAGGACCGCTGCCGGGGTGCAGCGCAATCTTTCCGTTGTCGAATACGATTTGACAACGGGTAGGGGCTGTTTTCTCCGCAACTGGCTTTGCAGCGGCTGCTGAGGATTTTGCGGGCTCCGGGAGCGATTCCGGTGTGGAACTCGCGCCATCGTGAGTGCCGGTATCTGCATCAGCGGGCAGGCTCACGATAAAGTGCACGCCGCCATCGTCGCCTAACATTGCGTCTGTGTTGCGCGCCACGCCCTGGAATACAGCGTCCTCGCTGTGAGACCTGGCGCCTTGCAGTGTGTTTTCAATCGCAGGCAGCTGTGCCAGAACCGGGCTCAGAAAAACTGCAGCTTGCTCCGCCATGACTGTTCTGGCAATTCTCTGGTAGTGACTGTTGCAGGCTTCCGCCAGCGCTTCGCGCTCCACGCGCGCCTGGCGACCATCGATGTCTACATTGGTTTCCGATGCCTGTTGCAGGCGGCTCAGTATGTCTGGAATGGCGTTATACAGGGCCTGTTCGGTTTGCGCGGCGCGGCGCGGGTCAAAGCGCGTCTGACGAATAAAGGCATCGGCAATTGCCCGGGCCAGAGCCTCTTGCAGTGCCAGCCAGCCGCTGCCGGGTATCGGTACGGTCTTGTCGTTGATGAGCTGCCCGTTCTCCAGGCGCATGCCGGTCAGCAGCGCCTGGTTCAGCTGCACTTCTACATGCCAGTTATAGGCGGCCACCGGCTGCACTGTCGTGGCCGCGACGGCGCGGTCCACCAGCCCAGTCACCGTAAATGGGCATGAATCTGCAATGCCCAGCAGTAATGCCAGCTGCTCATGTTGCAGACTGCCTGGCGCAGCAATGACGAGTTGCTCGGGACGACCCCCCTGCTCATATATCTCCATCAGGTGAGCGTGCACAATATCGGCGCTATGCCGA
Source organism: Pseudomonadota bacterium (assembly GCA_038746745.1). Taxonomy (GTDB): domain Bacteria; phylum Pseudomonadota; class Gammaproteobacteria; order Pseudomonadales; family Halieaceae; genus JANQIO01. The sequence continues at coordinate 37,624 of JBCDKJ010000022.1, read as the reverse complement.
CCGGGTCCAAAAGCCGGTGTCAGCGGTTCCAGGTCTAACTGAGCCCAATAGCGGTGGTTGATTTGGCGTGGCTGCAGGCGGGCCTGGTTTCGGGCTAACTCGCCAAAGCGGTACTGGTTTTTATCAAGCAGAGCGTAGCCTGGGCTGCTCAACCTGAGCGCGCCGTTTTCCCACAGGCCCAGCGAGCTATCATTAATATCGAGTACCGGGGCCATCGCTCTAATGCACCGCCAGGTGTCGCATCAAGCGTTTGTCACAGTAGCGCTGGGCGCCCAGCACCAACCGTTCCTGAGAGAGCTGAAGCTGATGCAGGCAAAACATGATGATAATGCTGAGAACCAGGGCGACGAAGGTACTGTTGAAGGCCACCCCAAGACTCGCTGTTACGCCACTGATGTCGCCTTCTACCGCTTCATACGCCTGGCCCAGAGCGTCGCCAATACCGCGTACGGTGCCTATGAATCCAATAGAGGGGATAGCCCAGGTGATATAACGCACCATGGAGAGCTCCGAATCCAGCCGGTCCGACTCACCTTCGCATTGTTCACGGATCGTATTTGATACCGCGGGTATGCTGCCCGTAGTGGCAAAGCGTTGCAGGGCGGCAAGCAGCGTGCGTGGCAGCAGGTAATCCTGGGTGGTATCGTCCAGTGCTTCCAGTGGCCTGCTGTACTCGCGCGCGTCCTCAGGCAGGATGCTGGTGCCCTCGGCGACTTCAAGCAAGCGCAGGTCTAGCAACTTCTGCTCTTCAATGACCTGGCGACCCTTGTAGCCCATGATCGCCAGCGCCCACAGCAGAAGAATGAAGCAGGCCTCCTGTTCCAGGTCGCGAATCACAACATAGATGGAGCGTTTGGGCACAAAGTCAGCGCCTGCGGCGATAAGCTCAGCCTGCTGCAGCAGCAGGGCATCGGCGTTGGGTCGAATCAGGCCCACGTACACCGCGTGCACGAAGATGACGATAATCAGCAAAGCAAATAGCTGGAACAGAAATTCCGACGAGAAATTCAGTTTCATGCAGGGGTCCTGGGGTCAGATATCCACGGGAAAGGACACGGACAGATCTTCAGAAATCTGTTCAGAGGCCTCGTAGTCGAAGGGGTTATCGGCAGTGTCAGCACCGTCATCAGCAGCGGGCTCGTTCTCCTCAGCGGTTTGAGATCGTGTCGCTGGTTGTTGTTCCGTTGGCGATGTGTTTGAAGCCTCCGGGTTGCCTGTCTGCGCCACAGCGCCCATGCCCGCCAGCAGCATAAAAACAAAAATGCGCAGTCGACTCATGGCGCTTCCTCAGCAAAACGGGCGACTCGAAATCCTACGTCATCCCGCGCCCGTTGCCCATAATCCCGGAATGACAGGCGCAGCTCTGTAACGGTGCCGTGAGTCCAGCTTGCACCGCGGATCACGTTGTTACTGCCGGTTTGCGCACCCAGCGGGTCCTTGCTGGGCTGTCCACTGGTATCGGCCACGCTGTAGATATCATGTATCCACTCCGCTACGTTGCCACCCATGTCATACAAGCCGTTGTGATTGGGCGCGAAGGACCCGATTGGCGCTGATGCCGGGAATCCGTCGTTGTAATCCCTTACGAAGCGGCCAGTGATGTAAGAGCTGCTGGTGTCAGCATAGTTTTCGACCACTGCAGGAGGTGGAAAGTTCTCCCCCCAGGGGTACTTCAGCAGGCTGCCATCCTTCATGCGCGCAGCCCAGGCCCACTCGGCCTCCGTAGGCAACCGATAACCGTGAGAACTGGCGTCAAAACCGATAACCCGTCCGTTGAGCGTTTTGTAAAACAGCGGGAGGCTTGCTTTTTCGCTGAGCCAGTTACAGTAGAGGGCGGCATCTTCCCAGCTTAGAGACGCTGCAGGTTGTTCGTCTCGGTTCAGGCTGTTGCCCTCGATCAACCCGGAGTTGTGGTCAGGTCGAAACTGTCGGAATTGCCGATTCGTGACTTCGTGAGTGCCTAGATAAAACAGCCGCGTCAGAGACACCGGGTGGAGTGCTTCATTGGCGCGTCTGCCAGGTTCCCGGCGCGAGGCGCCGAGCGTAATGTCTCCCGGGGTGAACAATTTCAGTGTCTGTCCACCGGGAGACGAGATCTCCGGCTTCAGGGCCGCAAGCTTGGCTTCGGCTTCGGTCAGCAGAGTAATAGGAATCACCTGCTGAAATCCCGGCCTCGGTGTAAAGCGCTGGCGATAGTTCTGATAGCCCGCCAGGCGCACTTCCAGAGTCTGCTCAAAGGCCGGTAGTGAGAGTAACTGAGCGCCCTGGCCCATGCGTTTACCGTTGACGTATATCTCCGCCTCGGCAGGTCGCACCCTCACCTGCACATCGCCCAGTAGAGGTGACAGCTTAAGATCAAGGTCACGAATCTCTTCCGGCGCCAGCGCCAATGTACGGGTGGCACGCTTGTAGCCGGGCTTGAATACAGTGATGCGACGCTCGCCGTCGGGGTCTAAGGAGAGCTCGATGGGCGTCTGCCCCTGGAATTCACCGTCAACGGTGACGTTAGCACCGGCGGGCTGGCTGCTAAGTCTGAGCAGCCCATCAGCCGGCAGTAGCGTCACTGGCTCAAGATTTTGATGCACGCCGGCACTGACGCTCAATGTCTGCTGCCAGGGCCGAAAGCGGGGCATTTGCAGCTCTACCTGGTGCTCACCCTGCAGAATCTCCAGCAGCGCGGGTGTTTTGCCGCGCTCTTCACCGTCCACAAAGACGGTTGCTCCAATCGGCACACTGGAGAGCGCAATATTGGCCCAGGCGGGTTCCAGGTCAACGCTAAATGTTTGCGCTACCTCCAGGCCGGTCACTTCAATGGTCTCGCGGTAGGGCAGATAACGCTCGGCCAGCAAACGCAGCTCGCGATTTCCCGCATCGACAAGCTGAGCGTTTAGTGGCGTGCTGCCAAGACTGTCCCCATCGACCAGCACCTGGGCACCACTGGGCTGGGTAGTGAAGCTGACTTTGCCTGGCAGGCGTTTGAGGACAAATTGAAATGCCTGGTTGTCATCGTCGCTGACGGTGATGGCCTGCTCCAGCGGGTAGTAGCCTTCAGCCGTTGCCGTCAGGGAATAGTCGCCGCTACGCAGCAGGTAGCGTTCACCAAGACGCAGCTTTAAACCACCGTCTATGTCGATACCAGCGAAGGCCGGCTCGGTAGTCACCAGCACCGAGTGCGCGCTGAAAAGAAACCACAGGGCAATGCCGAACAATAAGAGAACCGTGGCCAGGACCAACTGCACTGGCCGTGCCTTGAAAGCACTGCTGGAATCCTCTTCGCTGCGAGGCGTAAAAGCGGTGGGCCTAATGGCCTGCGGACGATCACCGCGTTGCGCCGATGAGTCTTCGGACATCTAAATGGGCTCCGTACAGACTACTTCGATCACCTGAGCCTGCTCTGTAGCAGCTTGCACTCGAAACTGTTGGCGCACATCTCGATACCCCCTGCGCACTCCCACAGCGGTATACAGTCCGGGTTTCAGGCTGAGCTGCTGACGTCGGAAGCTCCCCAGCCTGGCGACTTTCAACACGGTCACCTCAGTTTGTTCGTCTGATTGCAGGAGCACCGGCACCGGAATTGCCGCCTGCTTCAGTAGCGTGTCAAGTTGGCCGAGTTGTTCTCGCAAAAGCGGGCCCTTTGTCTCCTGCGCCAGGGCCTGCTGATAAAGGGCCTGCGTGTCTCGATAAACGGCGTCATTGCTGAGCCGGTCTGGAGAGGCCAGGGCTTGCTTGAGCCGCTGATCCAGCTGGGCGCGGGATTTCGCGCGTAGCAGTCCCGAACGGGCCACCACGACTGATCGATCAATGTCGAGAATCTCCTTGTATGCGGCCAGCGCACGATTCCAGTCTTCGCGTTGCTCTGCATCTTCAGCGCGACGTCGCCAGGCTTCAATCTGCGCCTGGGTTCTGGCAATGCGCGTCTCGGCAAGGGCCGTATCGGGCTCCGCAGCTGCCGGGAGTATCGACTGAGCAGCCTTGAACTGGCGTTCCGCGTCGTCGTAGTCACCGGCGTCCAGGGCCAGATACCCGTCGCTCATGGCCTGATTGAAGTTGCGCTTGGCAAGGTCGCGTCGAGTAGCGACCAGTTGTGCCTGCGCCCCAGGATGCTCAGGATCCAGTGCGACCGCCTCTTCGAGCTGGGCGATGGCGGACTTCAGGTCGCCTGCTGCGCTGGCATCGCTGGCTTGCTGCATCAGGTCGAGCACCGGCTCCAGAGTTTGCGCCCGAGCCAGGGCCGCGAGTGCGTCAGGGTCGTCAGGTTTAATCAGGATCGCCAATTCCAGCGCGGCCAGCGCTGGGGCTGCCTGATCGCTACGGAGCGCGGCCAGGCCAAGCTCTAACTGGTCCTGAAACACAGTCTCGGCGATTTCTTGTAGGGCCACCATGTCGTCCAGCGCTTCCTGGTAGCGCGCCGCCGCGTCGATAAATGCCTGTTCTCTATAGAGCGCGTCCGCGGCTTCGGCTTTGCTCTGCGCCGCAGCGAACCCTTCCGGGTTCCATTGCTCAATGCCAATTTCCTCGAGGGCGAACTGCACCTCAAGCAATTGCTCCAGGATTGCCTGCGCGTCTTTGCGTTCTCTTGCCAGCTGCGCATCCAGGTAGGGAGAACGCTCTTCAGTACTTCTGCTGCCGGTTCCCTGACCGCCTGCGGCGCTCTGCGGCGGCTCAGGCTGCGCCAGCTCAACTGCGCCGGGGTCTACCTGCCTGGGTAACCAGAAGAACACCAGCAGGGCGACGACCACCAGTCCTGACAGAGCAGGTAGCACCCATTTCGCGTTGGTATTGGCCCTGCTACCTGCAGAGACATCAGGAACTGTCTTTTCAGGTACCGGCTTTGGGGTCGCTGATGATGCCGGGTCGAAGCGCAGCGGCTCGACCTTCTTGTTGTGATCGCTCATGGATTAATTTTTGCACAGTGATTGGGGTTTGGGCGGGTTTGTAGATAGGGTCAGATGGCCTTGGTGTCATGTATAGCGTGAAATATCACGGCGTTACGTGCAGGCCTCAGGTCTCCTCACCCTCTACTGGCGTTTCCAGCACGCCAACCTCCGCCTTATAAATCTGGCGCAGGAGTTCCCGCCACTGATCATACTGGTCCTGCACCGTGCCGGTTAGCGTAATGGTGCGGTCGTCCAGCTCAATGATCTGGGGGGCAATCTCAGCCTCCAGTGACACGCCCAGTTCTTCAAGCGCCTGCACATGAATGTCTGCTTCGGCGCGTTTATCCAGGCCGCTCTTGACCAGATAGCCGCCGCCAGCGATAGCCACATTGCCCGCGGCGCGAGCGCCGCGATTGTCACTGGCTGCTCCAGCGATACCCGCTGCCACAGCGACTACGCCAGCAATCAATCGGCGCTGTGACTCAGCACGCAGTTCCTGCAGCGCTACGGCTTCGGTGTAACTCTGCTTGCGCCATTCCTGATAGGGCCCCAGCATCTGGCCATTAAATGACGCGTAGTAATCCTGCAGCGTGTCTATGAACAGATAATCGCGCTCCCGAATCTTGCGCACCCGCAACAACATTGGATCGTCCAGTGCAGGCAGGCGCTGGATTTCGTAGATACCGCGACTGTTTTGCGCAAGATATCCCTCAAAGGCATCTGGTGAGAACGACTGCGCAAAGCGCAGCTCATTTACCAGTCTGATTTTGGACAGCTGTGTGGAGGCCTGGGTTTTCAGTATTTCCAGCAAGTCGTTTGCAATCTGGTTGTAGACCGCCTGGAATGGGTCGAACAGTGTCCTCGTCGTTTCGTAGCTGTAGCGACTGGCCTTGCTTTCGTACTCCTTATCAAGCCAAACCGCGCCGGTTGCATCGGAGGCCGTGACGGCGAGTTTAAGCTCTTCCCCATGAGACTCCACGATCCGTGCGGCCACCAGTATATCCATGGCCTGGCGATCGTTGGGTACAACCCGGACCGCACCCCAGGCACCGCTGCTCTGGATCGCTTCCACCAGCAGGTATGGCATATACCGCGCTTCTGCACGACGAACTTCGGGATAGAGGAAGTCAACGTCATCCGGGTCGGTGTCCAGACCCGGGTCAAAAATCTGTACGCCAACGTCGAGTAGCTGTGCTTCGGGCAGCTGGCTTTCGAGAGTTTTTACCTGGGGAACCGCAGTGCTCTTGACCGTCTGATTTACGCAGGCTGTTAGCAGCAGGGCGCAGGCCAGCACCATACATTTGCCCAGGGATTCCTCACGGCAGGACCATCTAAAGGGAGAGAGCATCATTGTGCTATGCCCTTATACTTGCGGTATTCGTCCCACAACTTTTCGCGTAGCTGTGGGTCGGGCTCTCGCATAGCTGCCTCGCGCAACTGACGCGCCACGACATCGTCGTCCGTGCCATCAGGGATATCGGCGGGCGGAGAGTAGACCGCAACCTGTTCGGGGATGTCCTGGTCGTAGCCTGGCCGTGGCTCCAGACCTTCTATGCCACCGCCGCTGCCGCCACCACCAGCCATGGGCGGAACCTGAAAGCCGCCATTGCCACTGCCGCCAGGGCCCTGGCCACCGGTGCCGCCCGGGAAATCTCCCTCGGCAGAACCGTTGCCTGAAGCGCTGCGGTTGCTGGCGCTGCGACGAGCCGTCTCTCGTTCATCCAGAATAAGATCATCGAACTCACCGGTGCCGCGATTGAGCTCTCCGTCGAGAATGGCAACCTGTTCTTCAGCCGTCATCGGCCCAGTGCCGCCGCCAGTACCACCGCCCCCCTGGGTAGAGGATTGTCCAGAAGACTGACCAGAGGATCCTGTGCCAGGAAGTCCTATTCCCGGCAACCCAACGCCGGGTAATCCTACACCAGGCAAGCCAACGCCTGGCATGCCCGGAATATCAACAGTGGGTGTGACGGTCACAGAGGTGCCGTCTCCGTTCGCACCAGAGGACCCTTCACCTGAACTGGCTGTGCCGCCAGAACCAGTGCCGCCGGCACTGCCACTCGCTTCACCGCCAGCGCTCTCCATCGCATCTTCAAAGCCTTCCAAGGCCTCTTCAAGCGCTTCTTCCTCACTGAAGTCGGGCAGGGCATCGCCGGCGCCGCCAGTGCCATCCTCGAACACCAGCTCGCCACCATCACCGGTCTGGCTGTCGCCGCCGCTGTTACCCTGAGCACTGCCGTCGCTGCCGTTTCCGCTATTGCCGGAGCCGGCAGTGCCGCTGAGAATGCTGCCGTTTTGGTCGCCAGAAGAACCGCTACCATCGCTGGCCGAAGAGCCAGTGCTTTGACCACTCTGCCCGGTCTGTCCACCAGTCCCGGCGGTCTGCTGGCCCTGGCTGCCCGATGCCCCCGAAGATGAGCCGCCTGGTGACTGCGGCATACCGCTGGGCATTCCTGGCATAGACGCCGACCCCTGGCTGCCCGATGAAGATCCACTGGTCCCAGCAGACGAAGAACTTGAACTTGATTGGCCGCCGGAGCTGCCGCTACCGGAGCTGGACGAACTGGAACTGGAAGAGCTGGAACTCGAAGACGAAGAGCCAGAACCCGAGGACGCCGAAGGCGATGATGGAGGCGACGGGGTAGAGGGAGATGATTGGGTGGTCGAACTGGGACAGCCTGTCACCAGTACAGACACACAGCCCATAGCTGCCAGCAGCAGCCACGGCCTGTTGATATTTGCGTTCCGGCCGGTTGATGCTGGCCGATTCTTGCGGGTGTTTTGATCAGTAGGCATAGCGTCTAGTTACATTTTCAAGTCGAATCGGCTCGCCGTTTTCAAACTGCGGCCGATATAGCTTGCGCTTAATGCTGCGCATCAGCTTGATTTTGTAGCCCTCGTCCTGTTCATCAATTTGTTGCACAACCTCGTCTTCCAAGAGCTCAAGCTCTCTGACTCTGCCGCGTTCGCTAATGGCATAACTTACCGTGATATATCCTCTAACCACTTCGGGTGGCTCGAATGCCGTCCTGGCGCCCTCCAGGTCCGGCAGCAGTGTAGGTTTGCCGAAGTACTGAGCACGCAACGCTTCACCGTCGTCCAGCGCGCCGAGTTCCTGCCAGGCTCGCTGATACGCCTCAATGGCCGACTCCCGCTTCAGATGCCACAGGTGCCAGTCGCCGAGTCTTACCAGGGCCTCCGCCGGCCGTGGACTCTGCTCCACTTCATTATAGCCGTACACTTCTCGCATGGCGGTTAGAACAGCTTGACCTTGCTTGTAGTTGGACATTTTGATGATGCTGAAGCGGTTTTCCTCGGCAAAGCTATCGTCGACCGCTGCGCCTGATTGCATGCCCATGTTGGCTTCCGGCGTATAGGTGGAAATCATGTACTGGGTTTGCAGCAACCCTTCCAGCGGTCGCAACAGGCCCGCGGAAAGGTTACCTTCACTGCGAGCGATATTGCGCAAAACATTGCCATAGAGCTCCCACATCGTCAGCAGGCGCAGGAATGAGGCATCGCCTAGCGAGAGATAGTAGGCCTCTCGCTCCCAGTCGGCGCGCTCCAGCATGGCGTCGGTCATGGCCGCTGATCCAGTCCCGTACACTCTGGCCTGGACGCGGTATAGGTAAAACTGGCGTTCATCCGCTGCTTCAAAATCCCCCAGCGCCATCAGGCTCTGAATCTCACGCTGCAGCAGTGGAATCTGTGCTTCCCCGTTCAAGCCATCATTGATGCGGGCGATATGCACGCCGCGTTTAAAAACCTCCACCGCTTCACGATGCAGCCCCTGCCTCTGATAAACACTGCCTAAGCCCAACAATTGCTCTGAGAGACCCTGTGCATAGGGTCCGTGCCGACTCTCGAGATCGGTAATGTAAAACTGGTAAGAGGCGGCATCTGGGGCCACCAGGGCTTCATCGTCGGCGTCCTGAAAGTCAAGGGAAGGGCTGCCGAGGTCGCCAGCGGAGTCGAGCACTGCGTCATCCATTGGAATGCCCATTGGAAGGGCGGGCTCGGTCTCCTCATCCTGCGCCAAAATGGGCCCCGCCCAACAGGTGGCCGCCAGCACCAGCAGTGTTGATGCTGCCTTTGCGGCCAGGAAGTTCGCGGGCTGCGAGGCTTTGTGGTGGTATCTGTGTACGTTCACGTCAGTTAAGACCGTTTTAACGGCATTCGGTTTCACTTGCGCAAGGGAATATACGGCTGACCACTTCCTTCGGACCCACCATTAATGTGAGCCTTAAAGCTTACAGTCCTTGGCCTTTGCGCGCAGGTGGAATGCCGGGCAGCGACTCTGCCAGTATCCATACGCGGCTGTGAGGTCGCTCCAATTCCGGATACGGTTTACGCCGATAGATGCCTACCTGTTGGTACCCGGCCTGTTGTAAATGCACCACCACGTTTACCATGCGATGCAGATAAAAGGTCAGGTTGACCTTATGCCCCAGCCAGGAGTCCAGCCTGTCGACACCGATACCTGATTCAAAGGCCAGGAGTAGCGCGCCGTTTGGCTCAATAAGGCGTCGCATGTGTAAAAAGGCGTCTTGTAGGCGTTGTTCGGGCACATGCTGAAGCAGGTCCTTAGCCAGCACAGCGGCAAATTCATTGTCTTTGTACTTCAGGCGCCAGAGATCGCCCTTCTTAAAAGTGAGCCCGGGGTATCGCTTGCGGGCCTGTCGGATCATTCCTCGAGAAATATCCATTCCCTCGGTCTCAATGCCCTGCTCACTCAGATAATTGGTCAGGTGTCCTGGTCCACAGCCCAGGTCCAGACAACGACCGCTACCCGCTAAAGCCTTCGAAAACGTCTCGAGCAATTGCGCATCGGCATGCTTCTGGCCCAGCTCATTAGCTGCTAGCGCTGCGTAGTCGGCGGCAACGGTGTCGTAGCTCCGCTGCATGGGGTCGCGTTCGGGAAGTAATGCCACCGCTAATAGCTCGCTACCCAGCCGCCGGGGCGGCGCGTGTCGGAGGCACCGTAGAGGAAGCCATCCTCCAACATAATGGACTGTGTGCGGCCCAGCGTGCGACGTGTGCTTTCCACATTGTGTCCCATTGACTCGAGCAGCTTGCGGGTGTCCGGGCTGATGCCACGCTCAATCAGCAGGCGATCCGGCGTCCATTGATGGTGCACGCGCGCAGCCGCGGCCGCGCTGGCGATGTTCATATCAAACTCCATGGCGTTCAGAAGCGTTTGCAAAACGGCAGTGATGATAATGCTGCCGCCTGGACTACCAGTAGCCAGCCAGGGTTTGCCGTCGCGGAATACCATGGTGGGCGTCATTGAGGATAAGGGTCGTTTGCCACCTTCGATGCGATTTGCTTCGCTCTGAATCAACTTGAATGCATTGGCGACCCCGGGTTTGGCGGCAAAGTCTGCCATTTCGTTATTCAGCAGCATGCCGGTTCCTGGCACTGCGATATGCGAGCCGAAGCTGAAATTCAGGGTGTAGGTATTGCTGACGATGTTGCCGTCACTGTCCGCCACCGTGTAGTGGGTGGTATCACTGCTTTCATAGGGCAGTGACACCCCTGGCGCGATGGCAGCGGAAGGCGTGGCCTGTGCCGGTGCGATGCGCTGACGCAAACGCGCAGCATAGGCTTTATCAGTCAACTGCGAGACCGGTACCGGGGTGTAGTCAGGGTCTCCCATGTATTTGCTGCGGTCGGCATAGGCCAGCTTCATCGCCTCGGCGAGGTGGTGCAGGTAGGCGGCGGAATTGTGACCCCAGTCCTGGGCGGGGGCATAGCCTTCGATGATGTTAAGCATTTGGATGATGTGGGTGCCGCCAGAAGAGGGCGGCGGCGTGGCTACGATCTGGTAATCACGATAGGTCCCTCTGACAGGTTCCCTTTCGATCACGTTGTATGACGCCAGGTCTGCGTGTGTAATCAGCCCGGCATTGGCTTCCATATCGGCAACTATGCGATCAGCGACCTTGCCCTTATAGAATCCGTCGACGCCGTCGCGTTGAATTTGCTTGAGCGTCCAGGCCAGGTCGCGTTGGCGAAAAATATCGCCTACTGGCGTGCGACTGCCGTCCTGTTGGAAAAACAGTCTCGCCGCCTCCTTATTTTGCTTCAGGCGCTCTTCTCTGGCGGCGATCTCCGAATCGAGCGCGAAGCTGACCGGAAAACCTTTTTCGGCCAGTGTAATGGCCGGTTTGATCACCTCAGCAAGCGGCAGGCTCCCGTACTTCTCAAGCGCGTAAATCATGCCTGCGACAGAGCCGGGAACGCCTGCAGACTGATGGCTAAAGAACTCTCGCATGCGGTCTACTTCCCCAGCTTCATCCAGAAATAGATCGCGGTGGGCCCCGGCCGGTGCCTTCTCCCGGTAATCAATCAGCGTCTGCTTATTGTCCTTCTGGCGGTGGATCAGCATAAAGCCGCCGCCGCCCAGATTGCCGGCGCGAGGATAGGTCACCGCCAGCGCAAATCCGGTGGCCACGGCGGCATCCACGGCGTTGCCGCCACGCTTCAGGATGTCCAGCCCCACCTCTGCTGCCAATCGCTCCGGGCTCGCTACCATGCCATTGGCAGCTACCTCTGGCAGAAATCGATTTTCAAAGTTGAGTATCGGCTCTTGACCCTGAGCGGACCCACTCAGGACAATCAACACTAACAAAAGAGGGCGCAGCTGGCTCACCGGGAGGTCTCAAGAAGCGTGAAGCGGGATTATGCCAAAAATCGATGACGCTGCCTTGCTGGAACTGGAGCAGCGATGGAATGCAATCTTTACTGCACTGGCCGAGGGTGGCGAGGTGTCCCCGGCCCAACGATTACGCGCTGAGGGCTTTATGGAAGCTGCGGTCGTTTTGGGATACGCCAACGCGGAACAATTGCAGGACGCCATGGCCGAGTCTTATCGGTTATGTAGTCAGGATTCGCTGCCTGAAGACTGGCGGCAACTCTTCCCTTTTCCGCAGATACCGGGGTTTGGGCAGCGGGCACCGGTGGTGCCGTCTACTAATGAGCAATAAGCTTAATAACAGGGTTGCTGGGCCTTTAGTGAATATCGCTGGCGGCATGCGACTTATTCCCCTCGCCAGCGTACGCAGTCTGTGTATTATGAAGAGATGTTAACGCGACCTACTGCTGTCCCCGTGGCTTTGCCAAAGCCGATAACTGCCGTCCTGTTAGCGCTGGTTTGTTTGCTGGCGCAAGGCTGCACCACAATCGATGACATCATTTCATCCGATGTCAAAGTCGACCATAAGAAAGATTACGATTTTCGCGGCATAGAAAGAGTCAGCGTTAGCTGTAACGCGGATCGTTGTGTTGGCGAGCAGGCCCTGCCACCGGAAACGCTGGAGCGTATCGACCAGTCAGTGCGCACTGCGCTGGAGGGCCGTGGGCTCGAGGTGGTAGACGACGCCGCTGCGGCTGACGTTCAGGTGAGCTGGTACGTGGTTGTTCAGGAAACCAGTAACGTGCGTGAGTACAACGCCGAAGCGTACTATCAATGCTGGCGCTGTGGCCCGGCCATCTCCAATACGGTGGTGGAAACGTTCACAGCGGGCACGTTCATCGTGGACATGATTGATCCCAGCTTGAGCAAGTCCGTCTGGCGCGGCGTAATGCAGGGACGGCTGGCAGGCGTGAGCAACCCAAACGTTCAGCAGCAGCGACTGGATCAGGCCGCCCGGCAAATGTTCTCAAAGTTTCCCCCCGGAATCCTGATAGACGGCGTATTTTGAATGGGCCGCATAGGTCGGGTCGCGCAGACTGGGTGGCGCGCACAGCGCCGCATAGGTCGGGTCGCGCAGACTGGGCCGAATAGACTGGTCGGCGCATTCAGACCTAACCCGCGCAATTCACAGCTACGGCCTGTTTCCCGCGACAAGTGTTTCCAAAATCACTCTGTCTGTGACTGCGGCTCTCGCCACATGAAAATGAGAGGCGGGCCGCCCTGGGCTATAGGTGCCTGTCCCGTGATTTCGAAACCGTGCCGCTGATATAGGGGGACATTGGCAGGCGAACTACTTTCCAGGTAGCAGGGCATCGATTCTTTATCGACCCGATGGGTCATGTGTTTCAGTAATGCTGACCCAAGCCCTCTGCCCTGGAAGCCTGATTTGGCGCCAATCGCCTGCAAGTAATAATGCGGTGTCTTAGGGTGGTTTTGCGCCATCACAGCAGAGGCCTGCTGCAGTCTGGGTATCACGCGGGGCCCTTGCCTGATAAACAGCCTGAACAGCAATCCCAACTGGCTGAGGCTCATTGGAACGTCCGGGGCTGTGCCCGGCGGTAGCCACATGGCAGCTGCGTTGCACTCGTTGTCTGTAAACACCAGACCTTGCGGCAGATACAGCTGATCGGCCAGTAGCTTGTAGAAACTGGAGTACAGCTCCTGCACGGGTATAACAAAATTCATACAGGGGTCGTGCTGAAAGGCGTCTGCCAATATATCCGCCACCTGCTGGCTATCGTTGGCACCCCGCTTTTGAATACTGGGTGTTTGCGCGGTCACGTATTCAATCCGATGACTGTTGGCATGCGATATAGTAGAGAGTAAACCGTTGTAAAAGTCACCAAAGGTCGAAGGAGCAGGACATGGAGCTGGAGGACTTTCGCAGGGAGTACCTGCAGGGTGGTCTTGAGCGAGACGACCTCAGGGACGACCCCTTCGAACAGTTTGATGACTGGATGGCGCAGGCCGTCGCGGGTGGTCTCGCCGACCCAACCGCTATGGTACTGGCGACCATTGATGGTGATGGTCGTCCCTGGCAGCGCATGGTGCTGCTGAAAGATGTGGGGCGCGAAGGCTTCGTGTTCTACACCAATCTTGAGAGCCGCAAGGCCAGGGCGATGGCCGCAAACCCGCGAGTCAGCCTGCATTTTCCCTGGAACGTTCTGGAGCGGCAGGTCATCGTCGGGGGCGTGGTTGAGCGACTCTCAATGGCTGAGGTGACGCGCTACTTCGTGACGCGGCCGCGCGAAAGCCAGCTGGCTGCCTGGGCTTCCGCTCAAAGTCAGCGCATATCTGCGCGCCGGATCCTCGAGGAAAAAATGCAGGAACTTCGCAATAAATACGCCCGCGGCGATGTGCCCCTTCCCAGTTTCTGGGGTGGTTTTCGGGTGGTTCCCGAGGCAATCGAATTCTGGCAGGGTGGTGCTCATAGACTGCATGATCGCTTTGTCTACACCCGCGAGGGTGATTTGAACTGGTCCATAGACCGTCTTTCTCCCTAGGCGCTAACACAGGAGTCGCGTATGAGAGTCAAGTCATTTGGGATTTGCATGATGCTAATCTGCGCCGCGTCAACGGTCACTGCCTCGCACCTGTCGGAGAGCGAAGTGCAGGCTCTGGAAGTTCGGTGCGAAAATGAGCGCAGCAAGAAGCTTGCGCCCAAACGTGCTGCTGTGCACAAGCAGTGCATGGACGAAGGGCTGTTCGATGCCGCTGGATGCGACGAAATGGCTCAGGCATACGGCAACCGCCAGTTTGGCGGCGTGCGGCGCCCGGGTCTCTACTATGACCTTCCCAGCTGCGTAGAGGCTTTTCGCGCTCGGGAGCATTACACGCTAAACCCTGGACGCTAACGGGAGCCCTGCGGCCAATGGCGGAATTACAGCTCCACCAGTTTCAAATCTCTCCTTTCGCCGCGAAGGTGCGTCGCGCACTGCACTATAAAGGCCTGGATTTTGATCCCATAAATTACGCGGCGGCGGATATGGGTCGTATTCGCAAAACTGTCAGCCGCAGTGGCAAGCTGCCGGTGCTTGATCACCAGGGAAGTCTGATCGTTGATAGCACCAACATCCTGCGATATCTGGAGACCACTTTCCCTGACAAGCCGCTTCTGCCAGATAGTCCTGCCGAGAGGTCGCGAATCCATTTTCTCGAGGACTGGGCCGATGAAAGCTTTTTTGTCTACGACCTGATCATGCGCAGCTGGTCGAACAATGTGGACTGGCTGTTGCGCGATGTCCTGAGTCACGATGCTGGTGTTATGCGCTGGGTGTTTGAGCGCGTACTACCCAGGGTGCTGCGTAAAAATGCTTCAGCCCAGGGACTGGGGCGCAAGAGCCCGGATGAGATCTGCGCGGACGTTGAGGCGCACATGGATGCTCTGGTGGGTCTGCTCAGCGAGGGAGACTGGTTGGTGGGTGATTCCATATCTCTGGCAGACATCGCGGTGGCATCCATGTGCACCGTGATTGAGCGAGCGGAGGAAGCCGACGCAATGATGCAGTCTCGCCCACTCATCATGGCCTGGCGCGAACGGGTTGATGCGCTTACGTTCCCATCGGGCACCGCAGCTTCAGCCAGAGCGATTACGTGAGCGCTGCTTGAAGTAGCGCGGCTCGCTGTCCAGCCCCAGCAGCATTCGGCGCAGCATATCGAGGCCTGCGGCGGCGATCATAGTTTGAAACAGAGTGCGCTCAACGGGCCACAACAGTTCTCTGGTGCGCATATCGGCCTCGCAGCCCCAGGCCAGCCAAACCGTACCGACGGGCTTTTCATCGCTACCCCCACCCGGACCCGCAATCCCGGATACGGCAATCGCATAGCTCGCATCAGCACGCGCCAGCGCACCTCGCGCCATTTCAACCACAACGGCTTCACTGACCGCACCGTGAGCCTCAAGGGTGCGATCGCTAACGTCAAGAACAGCGCTTTTAATGGCGTTACTGTAGCTGACAAATCCAGCATGAAACGCAGAAGAAGAGCCGGGTATGGCGGTGAGCATGCTCGCGATCAGGCCGCCGGTGCAGGATTCCGCGGTGGTAACGGTCGCGCCCTGCTGCGTCAGCAAGTCGAGAATGCGTTGCGCCAGTGTAGTACTCCCTTCACCAATAATGTGGTCACCGAACAGGTGCTCCAGGTGCTCCCGGCAGGCCTGCTGCAAAGACGCGTGAGCGGTGTCGCGAATTGCCAGCTTGATCTCCATTTGTGGTGCGCCCGCGCGGAACCCCAGCGTCACTTCTTCAGGCCAGTCGAAGCCTGAATCACGTATTGCCTGCTGTGCCGTTGACTCTCCCAGGCCAAAGGTTTGCAGGCGCAGGATGTTACCCTTCGTGAACTCGCCAAGATGCCCTGCCATGTTCTCAAGGACCTGGTCGAGCATGGCCCGCAACTCGCCGGGAACTCCAGGCGTGCAGATGACCAGACACCGCCCCAGCAAAAGTTGAAAGCCGACGGCGCTGCCGACGGGATTGGCAATCAGCGTGCTGCCCGGCGGTAGCAACGCCTGTTTGAGATTGGCGGCATTGGGAACAGCGCCCCGGCGGGCACACCAGCTCTCGATGTGCTGCCTGGCGGTGGCATCTTCTGTGAGTCTGGTGCCAGCGACGCGGGCTAGTATTTGAGCGGTAAGGTCGTCATCAGTGGGTCCGAGGCCGCCGTTGACGATGACCACGTCAGAGTCTGTTGCCAGCGCCGACAGTTCTTTCGTCAGGCCGTCGGCGTCATCACCCAGTGTGACTTTACGCGCAATTTGCAGCCCAGCTTCGCTGAAGCGCTGAGCGATCATGCTGGAATTTGAGTCAACGGTGTCGCCGCTCATCAATTCGTTGCCGGTAAGTAGCAACTGAATGACTGGCTCTTTCTGCCCCATGCGTTTATCTCAATAGGAAAGCGTTAGCATAGCGAGGTGCGGCGTTATCAACTAGTGAGCACAACGCACACTTTGGGCAACGGAGCCCTGCAGAATAGCGTTGTCTGCTTGCTGGAGTGGGATATTATCCAGACATGGATTCCGTAATTGCCTGTCATGGCTGCGATCTGATGGTTGACCTCGCCGGTCTGCCGGAAGGTCAGCGCGCCTACTGCCCCTGCTGTGGACATCGACTGTCGCGGCGGCAGAAGAGTGCACCGGAGCATATAGCGGCCTATGCGATGGCAGCGCTGATCACCCTGCTTATTGCCTGTGCGTTTCCATTTCTGTCCTTTGCAGCAGCGGGACTTGAGAGCGTAATGACCTTGCCAGAGACGGCGCAGGCACTGTGGGACAATGGGCTGCCGCTGGTAGGGCTGTTGGTAGCCGCATTCATCGTGCTGATTCCCAGCGTGTTGCTGGCCTTGTTGCTGGCCTTAACCCTGCCGCTCAGCCGCGGCCAGTGGAGGCCATGGCTAAAGCCTCTGGCGAGATGGGTGTTTCGACTGACCAGCTGGTCGATGGTGGAAGTCTTCATCATCGGGGTGATTGTTTCGCTGGTGAAAATCGCAAAGATGGCCACCGTAACTCTGGGACTCGCGTTCTGGGCTTACGTTGCCTTTGCCATTCTGTTCACACTCGCGCTGGCGTTGCTGGACCGCTACCAGCTATGGCAGCGCATTGATGCCCTGGAGCAGTCGCAACTTGCCCACTGAAACCTCCGTAGCGTGTGCCCCCAGAGCGATCGATGCCGGGCTCGCAAGCTGCCATACCTGTAGCAAGCTCTCTCCCGTAGCGATGGGGCACTGTCCACGCTGTGGCACTGCGCTGCACTTGCGCACAGAACACAGTTTGCAACGCACGCTGGCGCTTTTGATCACCGCCGCCATTTTGTACGTTCCCGCTAACGTGTATCCCATCATGTACACCGACCAGCTCGCGAAAACAGAGGCCAGCACTATCCTGGGCGGGGTGGTACTACTGATAAAGCTGGGCTCAGCGCCCATTGCCGCGGTCATCTTTATCGCCAGTGTAATGGTGCCACTGGGGAAGTTGCTGGCCATGTTCTTTCTGGTTTACTCCGTGCAGCGTGGGTCAGGACTTAATCGGCGCCAGCGCAGCCGCCTCTACCAGGTCACAGAATTGATTGGGAAATGGTCTATGGTGGATGTATTTGTGGTCGCCGTACTCGTCGCCCTGGTGCATCTCGGCGGCGTTCTGGTGATACGACCTGGCATTGCGGCCTTGTGCTTCGCGGCCGTAGTTATCATAACTATGCTGGCGGCGGAGAGTTTTGATTCCCGGTTGATATGGGATGAGCGGGCGGACCCTCCTGGCAAGACTGACCGGGACGTAGCAGCAGCAACATCAATGCAGGGAGGCAGCCTTGACGGCGCAACCTGAACTTCGCGAAGGACGTGGTATTAACCCGATTTGGGTCATTCCTGCGCTGGCACTGGGGCTGGGGATATACCTCGTGATTCACGCCTGGCTAACGGAAGGCCCGGAGATCACTATCGTATTCGCGCGCGCAGAGGGGCTGGTTGCGGGCAAGACCAGGGTCAAGTATCGCGATGTTGAAATGGGCACTGTTACTGGTGTCCGGCTGACTGATGATTTCCAGAATGTTGAAGCGCAGGTAAAAATGGACTACGCGGCTCGCAGCTTGTTGCGTCCCGATACGCGCTTTTGGCTAGTGACGGCCCGCGTGGGCCTGGGCAATATCACCGGCCTGGATACGCTGCTCTCCGGCGCCTACATCGAGATGGCACCAGGTAACGATAAGGAGGCAGGCACGCGGCGATACAAAGGCCTGCCTGACCCGCCTTTGACCCCGATCGATGCCCCCGGTATCCGGTTGAACCTGCTCAGTGATCACGCGGGCTCCGTAAGCACTGGCAACGCTGTGCTGTACAAAGGCTATCGCGTGGGTCGGGTCGAAACCGCAGAACTTGATCCAGAACGTCAGCTGATGCGCTACGTGGTTTTTATTGATGCGCCCTACCACGAACTTATCGATAGCGCCGTGCGATTCTGGAACACCAGCGGGGTCGCAATCAGTACTGGTGCCGATGGGGTTCGAGTGCGCACCGGTTCGCTGGATACCGTGCTGAGAGGTGGCATAGCGTTTGAGCGGCCGCCCAATGTCGCAACGGGCCTGCCGGTGGAATCTGGCGCTGAGTTTCGACTGTTTGACAGTATCGAAGCGGCGCGGGAAAACCCTTATCGCTTCGGTACCAATTTTGTAGTCATGTTCAGCCAGTCGCTAAAAGGCTTGTTACCGGGGGCACCCGTGGAGTACCGCGGCATACGTATCGGCCATGTCGAGCGTCTTATGGTGCGTGAGATGATGACCGAAGCCTCAGAGAGATTGCGCAATGGGGGTGTTGTTAACGCCTTTGAGGATGAAGGCCGCCCCATTCCCGTATTGATCTATCTCGAACCCGGTCGGATATCGCTGCCTGATTCTGAAGCTGCCGTGGAACTGCTGCAGGTTGCGCTGGAGAATGGCGTATCCGCGGGCCTGCGCGCCAGCCTTGATACCGGCAACCTGCTGACAGGGGCGAAATACGTCAATCTGGATTATTACCCTGACGCCACACTGTCAGAGGCGCCGTCGGTGTTTAAGGGTTATGACGTCATTCCGACACTGGACAGCGGCATCGAACAGATCGTGGTTAAGGTCAATACGATTCTGGACAAAGTGAATAGCGCGCCGATTGAGGAAACTCTGACCAATGCGAATAATGCGATGAAGGAGCTGGAACGCGTTCTCGCCGGTCTGGGTGACGCGCTGGAAACAGAGGACGCCTCGTCTCTGCCCGCGCAGCTCAACGAGACAATGGAATCTCTGTCTGATGTTCTGAAGGGACTGAGCCCCGGCACAGAGCTTTATCAAAACCTCAATGAAGGCATGCGGCAACTCAACCGCGCGATGGCCAACCTGGAAACTCTGACGGAGACGTTGTCAGACCAGCCTAATGCGGTGTTGGTAGGTTCCAGGTTACCGGAAGACCCCGAGCCGGAGGCACCCAAATCCCCATGAAACGAATTGGTACATCCCTTCTCGCACTGCTACTGGTAAGTTGCGCCTCAGCGCCGGTGGAACCTCAGTACTATCTGCTGCGCTCCGACACGCAAACCGTGAGTCGACCCTTGCAGCCTTCTGCCGACCTGGCGATTGGAGAAGTCACCATAGCCCCTTATATCGACCAGCAGGGTCTGGTGTTGCAGACGCAGGACGGTCAGATACGGGCAGCGCGCTATCATCGCTGGGCGGAGCCTATCCCGGCGGCCATTATCAGCTTCCTCACTCTGGAGGTTTCCGCAGAGCTGGGTATCGACATCCTCCCCGCGCGTATCTCCAGTGCTGACGTTGTGTTTGGCGTGCGCATTGATCAAATGCACGGCACCGCCGAGGGTGAGGCGGTGCTGGTGGCCTATTGGTGGATTACGCGGGGCGGTGAGCTGAAGGCGTCATACCAGTTTGCCCAGGCCGCTCCGCTAAGCGAAGACGGCTACGCCGCGCTGGCTCTTGCCGAGCGCAAGCTGCTCAAACAGCTTGCCTCAAGAATTGCTGCGTCCCTGCATTCCTCGGCAGACATAGCGAGCGGCTAGTGTTCTGTACCGCCTGCGGTGCGCTGCTGCCTGAGACGTCGATAAAGAGAGACTTCAGGCCTCGCTGTCCCGCCTGTGGTGCCCGCCAGATTCAACACCCTTCAGTGGTCCTCACCTGCTTCATTGCCTGCGATGACAAACTGCTTCTGATCAAGCGTGCACTGCCCCCGCAGGTCGGGTTCTGGGCGATTCCCGGGGGCTTTATGGAGGCTGGTGAAACTACCGCAGAAGGCGCTGCCCGCGAACTTCGAGAAGAAGCAGGCGTTCACCTGCAAGCCGAAACCCTGTCTCTATACATGGCAGGCAGTATCACGTTCCTCAATCAGGTGTATATCGCCTATCGGGCAACTGTGTCCGAGCTGGCCTGTGCGCCTGGCGTTGAGGCCCAGGCTGCGCAGTTCTTCTCCCGGGACGAATGCCCCTGGAGAGAGCTTGCCTATCCCGAGGTCAATGATGCTATTCGACAGGCCTACGACGACCTTGAGCGCGGTGAGTTTGGCACTTATCACGCCGAAATGACTGATGCTTTTTATCGATTGAGGCCGGTGCGCACGCAGTAGCGCGGCGCTTTTTTGCGGCCTGCGAGGCAATTTACTTCATTGGCGTTTGCCTTTGTTTTACTATCGACGGTCTGTTTGCGGGAGGGCATCAGGCATGAAGCGCGTGGTATTCAACCAGAAAGGCGGCGTTGGCAAGACCAGCATCACCTGCAACCTCGCCGCCATTGGCGCGGCTATGGGGCTGCGCACATTGGTGATTGATCTCGATGTGCAGGGAAACACCACTCACTATCTGGTTGGCGAGATCGACGCGGAGGCATTTCCCGAGGAGGCCTCGGGCGTGGCTGCTATGTTCAAGCAGACGGTCCGCTCGCGCAAAAAAGCCAGCAACCCCGATGCGTTTGTGTGGGAGACCCCATACGAAAATCTCTACCTGATGCCCTCCAGCCCGGCGCTTACGGCCATGGAGAAAGAGCTGGAGTCTCGGTACAAAATCTACAAGCTGCGAGACGCCCTGGAGAAACTGGATGAGGAATACGACCGCATCTATATCGACACACCTCCTAATTTTAACTTCTACAGCAAGTCCGCCTTAATCGGTGCGGATGCGGTAGTGATTCCCTTCGACTGCGACAGCTTTGCGCGGCAGTCTCTCTATAGCCTGATGGACAATCTTGTGGAGCTTCAGGAGGACCATAATCCCGACCTGATTGTCGAGGGGATCGTCATCAACCAGTTCAATAGTCAGGCACGCTTGCCCGGTGAACTGGTCGCGGAGCTGGAGGAGGAGGGCATGCCGGTTTTCAGTACCTACCTGAACACCTCGGTAAGAATGAAGGAATCACACCGTGAGCACCGACCGTTGATTGATCTGGCGCCCAGTCATAAGCTCACCCAGCAGTATCTGGCGCTGCATGAAGAGCTGGAAGCCGCGGCAGGCTGAGACACCTTCGCGCTGACGGGTGTTTCGCTACCTACGCCTCCGGCAACATCGCACCTGCGCGCTCTACTGCATCGACGTATTCGTTTAACAGGCGGAACATCACGTCCCTGCAGCTCTCAACGCTGTTGATTTGCCCGATGACCTGGCCACAGGGGTTAAAGGCTACAGCCTGACAATCCCCTTTGTCGGCATAAGTCGCAGTGCGCCGGATGCCGTCCGACGTGACCAGTCCCTGCAATGGCATGCCTAACGGGTCTGGAGTGTCGGCCTGCTCCCAGGCTTCTGTCCACTTGTTGCGCAACATTCGGCAGGGTTTCCCTGTCCAGGAGCGAGAGCGCACGGTATCACCGCTCTCTGCAGCCAGCAGGCTGGCTTTCTGCGCTGGCTGAGTGTGGGCTTCTTCCACGGTCAGCCACAGCGATCCTGTCCACACGCCACTGGCACCCATGGCCATTGCGGCAGCTATCTGTCGGCCGTTACCTATGCCGCCGGCTGCCAGAAAGGGTGTGTCGCCAATAGCGTCAATCATCTGAGGCCACAAAACAATGGAGCCGATATCGCCCGTGTGGCCGCCGCCCTCGCCACCCTGACCAATAATGAAGTCCAGGCCGGCCGCTTTATGCGCCAGGGCTTGCTTGACCTTGCCGCAGAGTGCGCCGATCAGACGCCCTGAATCCTGCACCATCTTGATTTTGTCCGCCGGCGGCGTACCCAGGGCATTCGCTATCATGCGGCAGCCGGGGCGGGTAAGTGCTTCCTCCAGCAGGGGCGTTGCCGTGGCTTCAGTCCAGCCCAACAGGCCCATACCCTGGCCTTGATCTGGCCAGGCAGGAACGCCGGCGTCATGCAGCAGCTTTTGCGCGAAATCGATATGTTCCTGAGGCACCATTTTCCACAGCTGTTGCTCCAGTTCCTCTGGATTCGTATCGCCCATACCCTCGTATTTCTCCGGGATAACAATATCGACGCCGTAGGGCTTGTCGCCGATATGTTCGTCGATCCAGTCCAACTCCTCTTTCAGCTGTTCCCGGGTAAAGCCCACCGCACCCAGTACGCCAATCCCCCCCGCTTTGCTCACAGCAACCACGACATCGCGGCAGTGACTGAAAGCAAAGATCGGATACTCGATACCGAGACGTTCGCAAAGTGTGTTTTTCACGGGCCAGTCCTCCTGTTATCACGGAGAGTATCCGTCGCGTATCTGCGCCGGGCAATGGCATTGCAGGCCAGCCGTGAATGGCCAAAGGGATCAGGATTGGTGAAGGCAGCGTCGCCGTAATAACCATATATCGTTTGGGTATTTGTCACGGTATAGGCCTTTGTCTAGGCTTGAACGCCTGTAAGGACGCTTCCTACCATGACCCTGTCTCTGGCGAAGGATCCCACGCTGGATCTGAGCAGTATCAACGCACAACTGCGCGATGCGTCGCCTGCGGAGGTTGTGCGTTGGGCGCTATCCCTTGAGCGTCCAACGATTGCCACCACCAGCTTCGGACGCAATGCCGCGGTGATGCTGCATCTGGTTAGTGAGCAGGACCACTCAGTGCCTACGGTTTGGGTAGATACCGGCTACAACCTGAGAGATACCTATCTGGTGGCCGAGCGGCTGATTCGCGACCTGAATCTGAATATGAAGGTGTACTCCCCGGAGATCACATCCGAACGTCGCAATGCCATCATGGGCGGGGTGCCTACTATCGAAGAGGAGGAGCTCCACGCCGAGTTCACGCGTCAGGTAAAGCTGGAACCCTTTGAGCGTGCGCTGGCTGACCTTGCCCCGGAAGTTTGGTTAACCGGAATTCGCAAGGAAGAAACAGAGCACCGCCAGGGGCTGGATATCGTCAGTGTTGACGGCCGGGGAATTCTGAAGGTTGCGCCAATTTTCTACTGGTCTGAGGCAGACGTTGAAGCCTACATGCAGAGCCATTCCCTACCCACTTGCCGCCACTATTTTGATCCCACCAAAGTGCACGACGGCCGCGAGTGCGGGTTGCATACCGCGGCTTAATGGGCTGGCTTCAGCCTGGAGCTCCAGCTTACGGTGTAGGCCCGAAAAAAGTGACCGCGAGGGCCAGCACCAGCGTGAACAGGGCGAATCCGCCGATAAATTTGCCCAGGCTTTTCAGGGTGCGACTATCTTCTTCCGCATTCGCTTCTTCCGCACCGGGATTGAAGGTTTCTGGCTGTGCCATAACAACCTCCTGATTCTGAATTGACGTGTGAGCAGACTAGTGTCCGTGCACGCTTCCTGCATTGACGCATATCAAGCGCGCCCGGGGAGGGCAGCTAGCACAGCTGACGTCCGATATACTCAACGGGTGGGATTGAAAAGCGACCGATCAACAATGCACGCTGGCGCAAGGCCAAAGCTGGCCAGGCGCGGTTTTATCCGGGTCTGCACGTTGATTGTGTTGTTTGGATCTTTCAGTGGCTGCGCATCACTGCACACCGGCACACCTGCAGTCAGTTCCTTGCCGCCACTCCAACTGGATTCCCAGGAGCTTTCTGCCGAAGATGCCCTCGCTGTTGTCAGCACGCCGGAGCTGCTGGCGCTGACCGATGAGATGCGGTCGTTTGTTGACCGCTATGTTTACGGTGATGCGCGACAGCGACTGCACTTACTGCATCGCGGCCTGATCAGCCCCGCGCTGGTGGGTATTGAATATAGTCCAGATGCGGACGGCTCCGCTGCTGAGGCCTTCCACTCGGGCGCCGCAAACTGCCTGAGTTATGCCCATCTGTTTATTGCGCTGGCCCGGTATGCGGGGCTTGATGCGCGCTATCTTTCGGTTTCACTGCGCCCGGAGTGGAGTCGTCACGGCAGCAAGATTGCCCTGCGTAAACACGTCAACGTGGCGGTTACTCTGCGCAATGGCGATCGCTACGTGGTCGATATCGACCCGGTATCCCGCGACCGTATCGCACACTCCGACGTGCTTACCGATAAGCAGGCGTTTGCCCTTTACCATGGCAATGTGGCGATGGGGGCGCTATTAGCAGGCGACGATGAAACCGCCTTTACGCAGGCGCTGCGGGCCATCCAGCTAGCGCCGGATATTGATTACCTGTGGATCAATCTGGGCGCTATTTACCGTCAGCGACAGCAGGATAACGTAGCAGAGACGCTATACCACACCGCCTTGCAGCTAAACCCGAACTCACGCACGGCCATGAATAATCTTGCTGTATTACACGAGAGCCGCGGCGACTCGGCGCAAGCAGCGCAATGGGCTGCACGGGTGCAGCAGCGTCGCAACCGGAACCCGTTCTATCATTATTACCTTGGTGAGGTCGCTGAAAGCGAAGGCGATTATCTGGCAGCGCTGGAACATTTTGGCCGCGCCATCGAACTCCATGAATCCGAGGCGGAGTTTTACTATCGGATGGCACGGATCTATCTGACGCTTAATCAGCGCGACCGCTCCCGGGACTATGCCGAGGAGGCCGTTGCCAGAGCGACGCTGGTACGAGAGCGCCAGTCCTACAAAGCATTTCTGCAGTCCCTGTCGGATGACAGAATTGCAGCCGCCCTTGAAGGCGTGTAGCCGCGTTCTCGAACCCTGCCCCAGTCTTCGGTATCCACTACAGTCAGGCTCTTCTGTATAACTTCGTTTTCAACCGGGCACACGCGCTTGCCTTGGTGGGTCTTCGGCGATCCATTATGCTTGCGACTTTTTTCGGAGACGCTCAACGATGACTAGCTCTGTTGCTTCTGCACTGAGGGGCGATATCACAGTAGGCGCGACAGTTACCGTGCAGGGATGGGTGCGCAGCAAGCGAGACTCAAAGGCGGGCATCTCGTTTATTGCCGTACATGATGGCTCCAGTTTTGATCCGATTCAGACGGTAGTCCCAAATACCCTGGAAAACTACGAGGTAGAGGTGCTGGCAATTACTACCGGCTGTGCCGTCAGTGTCAGCGGCACGCTGGTTGAATCCCAGGGCAAGGGACAGACGGTGGAGATACAGGCCGATACGGTCACGGTGGTGGGCTGGGTCGAGGATGCGGAGACGTACCCGATCGCCAAAAAGCGGCACAGCTTTGAATATCTGCGAACGGTGGCGCATTTACGTCCTCGTACCAACACCTTCGGTGCCATTACCAGGGTGCGAACGGTGCTGGCGCATGCGATTCATGAGTTCTTTTTTCAACAGGGTTTTCAGTGGATCAATACGCCGCTGATCACCGCCAGTGACTGCGAGGGCGCAGGTGAGCTTTTTCGGGTCAGTACGCTGGATTTCGCCAACCTGCCGCGGCGGGACGGGGTCGTGGATTTCGGCGAGGATTTTTTTGGTGAGGAAGCGTTTCTCACGGTCTCCGGCCAGCTAAATGCTGAGGCCTACTGCCTGGCCATGAGCAAGGTGTATACCTTTGGCCCGACGTTTCGAGCGGAGAACTCGAATACCAGTCGACATCTGGCGGAATTCTGGATGGTTGAGCCGGAGATTGCTTTTGCTGGCCTTGATGACATTGCGTCGCTGGCTGAGGCCTTGCTGAAACATGCGATAGCACAGGTGCTGGCCCAGTGCCCAAACGACATGGACTTTTTCCAGCAGCGCATCGATAAAGGCGTATTGGATCGACTGCAGGGCGTGGTGGATGCGAGCTTTGCTCGCATCAGTTACACCGAGGCGGTCGAACTGCTGGAGAAGAGCGGGCAAGACTTTGAGTTTCCGGTGGCCTGGGGTCACGATCTGCAATCCGAGCACGAGCGCTTCCTGTCCGAGCAGGCATATCAACGCCCGGTAGTTGTCACCGACTATCCAAAAGAGATTAAAGCGTTTTATATGCGGCTGAATGAAGATGAGCGTACCGTGGCCGCGATGGATGTGTTGGCTCCTGGTATCGGAGAGATCGTAGGCGGCAGCCAGCGGGAAGAGCGCCTCAATGTGCTGGATAAGCGCATGGAAGATCAGGGTCTGAGCGGAGAGCTGGAGTGGTATCGCGACCTGCGTCGCTATGGCACTGTGCCGCACGCGGGCTTCGGCCTTGGCTTCGAACGATTGCTGAATTATGTGACGGGAATGGACAATATTCGCGACGCTATTCCGTTCCCGAGAACCCCTGGCAGCGCGCACTTCTAATGATATCGCTCGATGCGCTTGCTTTCTCTCGTCCTTCGGTTATGCCAAAAAAGTGTCAATTCGGCCGTTTTTAGGCCGAAATAATGGGCTTTTAGGCTTGATTTGTGAAAAATTGCCCGAAATCGGTGAAAAAATGATCAGCGCCTCAGCCATACTCAAAGCATGGACGCAGCGAAGAAAAATAAACGCGCCCCAGCACAGGACGTCCGCAATGCTGATGGTGCGAATCACGTAAGCTCTGACGTACCTTCTGAAATGGAGGTTGTGGACGCGTTCACCCAATTGATCCTGGGAAGCGGTGCTTTGTCTGAGCGCGAGCAGAGCATCCTGGGGGTCCTGCGTGCCGTCGACCTCAACCTTGGAGACGATTGCGCTGATGCAGTTCGCGCTGGTAACTATTTGCGTGCGCTGGGGGTCACTGAGATGGTGCGTCTGGTGCAGAAGGTTCGGGATCACTATCTTTCTGGGCCTCTGGTGTCACTGGCTGGAACAGTATCTCCCGGCGCAGCGGATCAGCCTTTAGCAACCTGACGCGCACGTGCTGCTCTAACTGGAAGCTTCTACTC
Organism: Pseudomonadota bacterium; assembly: GCA_038746745.1. GTDB lineage: Bacteria > Pseudomonadota > Gammaproteobacteria > Pseudomonadales > Halieaceae > JANQIO01. The sequence continues at coordinate 10,429 of JBCDKJ010000022.1, read as the reverse complement.
GGGCTTTTCAGCGTCGCTGTCCATCGATCAAAGCTGAATTTCTCCGGGTCTTTGCGCAGATCAACCTGACCGTCGATTCCCGTGTCCTGCAGGCGAACGGTGAAGCCGCTGCTGGTGATTTGCGCGATCAGAGCATCGAACTCCTGTCCCTCCGCGTCTTTGAGAAACTCACACTGTAGCCATAGCTCGGCCTCCCGCGCGGCGCTGCGAGCCCTGGCTAGTGTGTCGCCAATGTCATGCAAGGTTACGTCCGTCAGTTTGGGCGGTTCTTCATTGCGCAGTCTCGCCTTGATCTGTCGATGGGTAAGGTAATCCACGTACTTCCGCAGCGGAGAGGTGTAGTTGCTGTAGCACGGCAGGCCCATGCCCATGTGCACACCGGCGCGGGTACACAGCTCGGCCCGAGCCAGTAGCCGATTGGCCATGGCACGCAGTGGCAGAGTCTCGTGCTGAATCATCTGTACGATGGCACGCCGATACACCGACAGCTCATCCAGATTTTGTTCAACAAAATCTGGCAGGAAGCGAGACAGGAACCGCTGAATTTCTTCCTTCCGATCCGTTCGGAAACCGCGATGCGTAATGAAGGGCCCCGGCAGATTCTCCTCCTGCAGAAAGCGAGCGGCACAGCGATTGGCCGCGACCATGCACTCTTCCACCAGCCGCTGTGATAACAGCTTTTCGCCCCGTTCAATGCGCTCGATCTTCTTATTCTCGTTGAGTATCCAGCGGTACTCCGGACGATCTTCCATAACCAGTTCATTTTGCTCGCGGTGCTGCCGCAGCGCTCTATAGACCTGATAAAGCCCCTCCAGTGGCGTGGCATGACTCATCAGCTCGTCATAGTTGCCTGCCAGATACCGATCTACCGCGATGTAGCTCAGCTTGGCGCGAGAGCGTATCGCGGCTTCCATGAACTCGTACTCGCCAATGTCACCGCTATCGCTGACGGCAATGCGGCAGACCAGAGCAGGTCTATCCACACCTTCGCGCAGCGCGCAGTGCTCCTGCGACAGTTGCTCGGGAAGCATGGGGAACGCATCCCCATGAAAATACACCGACGTTGCCCGCTGCCGAATTTCTTGCTCCAGTGCACCGCTCTCTTCGACGTAACTGGTGGGGTCGGCAACGGCGACATAGAGCTGCCAGCCGTCGCTGCTGCTCTCTGCGTAGAGAGCATCATCAATGTCCTGGGTGCGCGCAGAGTCAATACTCACAAACTCGAGATCGGTGAGGTCTTTGCGCTGCCCATTGGCCAGCGGATCCGCCGTCGCCAGTGCTTCCTCCAGTTCCGCGAGGGCGGCGCTGCCCCAGGCCTTGTCAAAGCCAAACTTCACCGAGGTGTATAGATTTTCAATGCCAGCAGCATCGGTACTGCCGATGACGCTCAGAATTTTGGCCTGTGGCTTACCGTCCTTGATGGGATGGCGTAGTAGCGCTGCCCTGACGAGGTCGCCTTCCTTGACGCCGTTGCGAGCATGGGGCGGGATAAACAGCCAGCGGCTGATATGCGGTAAATCCGGCTCAACAAAAAACGCCTTGCCTTTGCGCACACAGCGTCCGCAAAAGGATTGCACAGGGCTGTCCACCAGACGCTCGATTTCCGCCACCGGTTTCTCACCGCGATCTGGCCGAATGCAGACGCGAACCCGGTCTTCGGGAAACGCCTTAAGCATCTCGTCGGGAGGTACAAAGACTTCGCGCCCGTCGTCGAGCACGGCGAAGCCGTAGCGGGCCTGTGTGCCTTTGATGGTGGCTTCAGCGCGCTCTTTCTCGGACTCCATCTGGGCCTTTAGGCCCTTAAGCTGAGTTAGAGAATCCTGGTTGAGCATGGCGGGAGAGAATTAGCATGGAGGGTATGCTAGCCCAATTCATAGGCACTGTCAGTGTTGTGTAGGTCCACTGCAAGGTTCGCATTGACACCAACAGTGACCCCCTTGATAATAAATTTTCGTCAATGACGACGCGTGACTAGCGGTCATCGCTGGGAAACATATTGAAGATTTTCCAGACGCCGCCCGCCTCAGGGCTGGATAACGGCGTTACCAAAAAAAGCTCGCAACGCACTGGCTTTGGTGTCGGCTCTAGTGCCGGCAAACGCGAAGACGAATACGAAGACAAGTACGAAAAAGCTAGCGCCGTCACGAACGACAAAAACAGCCACCTCCCTTTTCAGATTAGACCTGGTCAGGCCACACCTGATCAGTCCAGACCTGGTCAGATCAACATCTGGCGGCCCGCTTCACCAAGCCGCAGCATGGACAATATTTTTCTTTGTTCTCTATGCCCTGATTCTCTTTACCGGGATTATCGTGATTACCGGGACCCTATTTATCTGGTTCTGGGCGTAAGAGTGGACCAGTTTTTACATACGAAAAATAACAAGAATGGGAAAAATAAGCGGATAAGGATTGCGACTGCGCATGCACCCGCTGGTGCGGAATCCACCGCAGTTTTTTCCGAGTCGCAGCGACAACAAAGACCACACTAACGAGGAAACATCTATGGATTCAGGCGCGGTCCTGCGTGTAGACACCACTCAACCGTCACTGGCCAGACAGAAGATTTATGTGCTGGACACCAACGTTCTCCTGCACGATCCAACGTCCCTGGTCGCCTTCAACGAACACCACGTCGTGATTCCAATGACGGTGCTGGAAGAGCTGGACCATATCAAGGACCGTCGCGACAAGACCGTCAGTCGCGAGGCACGCATCGCCATTCAGATGATCGACAAAGTCGTGGATGAGGCCAGCCCGCAGGCGCTGCAGGAGGGAGTCCCCATCCCTGGGTCAGCGCTCGACGGCCCGCTTGGGACTCTATCGATTTACCCAGACCAGATGCTGACGGAAGCCAGTGAAGTGCCATTCCTGGATGACACGCAGGACAAAGCCAACGACAACCGCATTATTAACGTGGCGTTGCGCCTGCAATCTGAGTATCCCGACAGCTTCGTTTGTCTTGTGACTAAAGACATCAACATGCGCCTCAAAGCCAAGGGTTCAGGCCTGGAGCATGTAGAAGACTACCGCCGCGATGTGGTACTGGACGATATCGACTTGCTGGCCCGGGGCTATGAGCATGTGCCCGGTGACTTCTGGGCCAGCATCGAAGAAGTCGACACGCTTCGTGAAGGCGATTATACGCTGCATCGCATCCCGCGGGATGCTTTGCCAGGCGCGTATGCCAACATGTTCGTCTATGACGATCAGGATTTCTTCGCCTACGTGAAGCGTGTTGACGAGCAGTACATCTACATGCGCTGTGACAGCCGCGACAATCTCATGAATCGTCGTTTCTGGGGCCTGTCGCCGAGAAACCTGGAACAAGCCATGGCAATGCAGCTGATCGACGACGACAGCGTTGACATGACCGTGCTCACCGGGCCAGCCGGCTCCGGTAAAACCCTGATCGCACTGGCCTATGGCCTGCATGCGATTCTGGAGCAAAAGAAATACAACAAGTTGATCGTCGCACGGTCGACGCCGCCCATCGCCGAGGATATCGGATTTTTGCCGGGCACTGAGGAAGAAAAGATGGCCCCCTGGCTGGCGGCCTTTGACGATAACCTGGAAATCCTGCACGGCGCCGATGAGTGCAGCCATGGCTCCATCGAATACGTGAAAGAGCGTGCCAACATTCAGTTCAAATCCCTGAATTTTATGCGTGGCCGTTCGTTCAACAACGCCTATATCATCATCGACGAGAGCCAGGGCCTGACGCAGTTCCAGCTCAAGTCAGTGATCACTCGCGTAGGCTCAGGTTCGCGCATTGTGGTGCTTGGCAACCTGGCGCAGATCGACAACAAATATATCTCGCCACTGACGTCCGGCCTTACCTACCTGGTAGAAAAGTGCAAAGGCTTTGAACACGCCGGCATCATGCACGTTAACGGCATAGAGCGCTCCCGGCTGGCCGCCTTCGCCGAGGAGAACCTCTGATTCTCTAACGACTGCGGCGGGCCTTGGAAGCCCGCTGCGGTGAGGTCCGTCTGTTCCGCTGCTGACGAAGCCTCGCGGCGCTCGAGCAGTAATCAGCGCTGCCACTGCCGCCGCTCAGGCAGCGTTAAGAACCCCAAGCCGAGCACCCATTCGTGTGGCGGCGCCTTCTCGAAATCGTTCATCCCAGCTTACAGTGCCTTCCGGAAACAGAAGGATGACCGTTGAGCCCAGCATAAACCGGCCCATTTCTTCGCCGCGTGCCAGCGCCACCGGTTCAGGCAAGCGCGTGAAATCGGTGGTGACCGGTTGCTTTGGTGGAGGTGCAACCTGCCCTCCCCAGGCCGTACTGATGCCAGCGACAATCATGGCGCCTACCAATACCATCGCCATGGGCCCGGCTTCGGTATCGAAGTGGCAGACCAGGCGTTCATTGCGGGCAAACAGGCTATCCACCTGATTGGCGGTGGCGGGGTTTACGGAGAACAGATCGCCAGGGATGTAGGTTTGCGCGACCAGCTTCCCTGCCAGGGGCATGTGTACGCGGTGGTAGTCGCGGGGTGATAAATAGATGGTGGCAAAGTGGCCGTTGTGAAAGGCATCGGCCCGGTCTACGTCTGCCAGCAGGTTTTCAGCGCTGAAATAGCGACCCTTCGCCTGGAAAATGCTGCCACCTGTGATCGCACCGATTTGGCTGATCGCGCCATCAGCGGGGCAGAGGAGAGCAGACTGTTCAGGGTCAAGGGGACGCGCGTTATCGTGAAGTGCGCGTGTAAAAAACTCGTTAAAGCTCTGGTAGGCATCGAGTTCAGGCTCGGCCGCTTCGCTCATATCAACGCCGTAGTAGCGTGCGAACCAGCGTATGAACGGGCGCGATATCCACGGCGTGCGGCTGCGCGCCAGCCAGCCAATAAGACGCGACAAATCCTGCTGAGGAATCAATCGCTGTAATAGGATAAACAAGGTCGCCATGCTGTTAGCTTACCGGTAGATCTTCGCGATTGCCCCATTCACCCCAGGAACCGTGGTATCCCTTTACCGACGGATAGCCAAGCACCTTCATGGCCAGCCAGCTCAAACTGGAACGGTGGTGGGTTTGACAATGGGTTACGATATCTTTGTCCGGCGTCAGCCCGAGGGCCCGGAGCCGATCCCGCAACGCGTCCTGGTCAATCAACTTTAATGCGTTGCCGCGGTCCATTAACTCCAGCCAGTCCAGGTTGATCGCACCGGGGATGTGTCCAGCTCGTACCGAACCACTGCGCAAACCCTCGTACTCTTCCCCTGAGCGGGCATCCCATACTGCAAAGTCGGAGTCCCCCAGGCGCGGCAAAATGTCTTCAACCTCGGCAATGGGTGCGGTATTCAGTGTAATAGACACCTCAGCGGATTCGGGCTGTGTAGTTTCGTCGCTCTCCGGTAAGCCCTCGGCTCGCCAGGCGTGAATCCCACCGTTCAAGTAGCTGTAGCTCCCATGGCCTATTGCCTCTAAGGTCCACAGCAGGCGTGCAGCCCAGCCGCCACCTTCATCATCGTAAGCGACGACGTGATGCTCTGGCTTAAGCCCGAGAAAGGAAAAAGTCTCCTCAAGACGGGGAAGCTCTGGCAAGCGCCCCGGCGCGGGTGCGCCGCCATGTTGCAGCGCCATAGCCGGTAGGTGAATCGCTCCCGGAATATGGCTACGCCGATAACCGTCGGTATTGCAAAGATCGACCAACAACACATTGGGAATGCTGTCGCGCCTTTCGTGAAAGTCGGTGGGTTCCAGCAACAGTGGCAACATCGTGGGGATTCCTGTTGAGCTAACGCGGGCGCATCTATCACAGATGCTTCTATTTAAGGTGGCGCAGTGTAGCGAAACGCCCGCGGGCTAGTCACCTCGCTGCTCATCAACCATGCGTCGATAGCTGATCATTCGCTGCGGGTGTACATCGCCACGCTCCACTGCCATCAGCAAGGCGCAGCCTGGTTCTGAGATGTGCTGGCAGTCACGGAACTTACAGTGACCAAGGAAAGGGCGAAATTCACGAAAACCCTGCTCCAACTCCTGGCGCTCCATGTGCCAGAGACCAAACTCGCGAATCCCCGGAGAATCGATAATGGCGGCGCCATTGGGCAGGTGATACCAGTGGGCAGTGGTTGTTGTGTGCGTGCCCTTGTCCTTGCCCTCAGACAAAGCGCCGACCCGAGCTTCTTGCTGAGGCAGCAGCGCATTCACCAGTGAGGACTTGCCGACGCCCGATTGGCCCACAAATACGCTGGCCCGACCGCTTAAAGCAGACCGCAGTGCCACCATCCCGTGCTGTTGCTTACTGGACGCTTCCAGTACCTGGTAGTCCAGCTCATGGTAGGGTTCCAACATTGCGTCTATTTCGCAGCGCGTCTCTGCTGTCAGCAAATCACTCTTGTTCAGCAATAAGATGGGTTCAATACCACTGCATTCTGCGGCTACCAGATAGCGATCGATGAGATTGGCATGGGGTTCGGGTCGGGGTGCGACCACGACAATGATCTGATCGACATTCGCGGCAATGGGCTTCAGGCCACCGAAACTGTCAGGCCGCTTGAGTGAGGAGCGGCGCGGTTGTCGGGCGACAATCACGCCCAGGTCCTCGCCGGGGCGCCATACCACGGTATCGCCGGTGGCAATACTGTCCAGGTTGGCGCGCAGGTGGCAGCGTTGTTGTTCTCGCTCGCTTTGATCCGCTCTGATACCGCCAATGGTGCTTAGGCCATCGGCGACACCCTGACCCAGGCCCTCAACCAGTACCTGGGTGCCAAAGTGTGCAATAACCAGCCCGTGCTGCTCTGGTCCCAGGGTGCCATCGTCCTCAACATCGGTCTCGCTCTCAGCGCGATGGCGACGTTGTTCTTGCATCTTGGTGATGCGCCGACTCTGACGCTGCGTCAGCTTACGCTTGCTCATGGGCGCAGTGTAGCTGCGCAATCGTGTTTTGCTACACTGCCGTGACTAGCTTTTGGGGTGCCTGTAGATGCACAGTGAGCAAAATCTGGTATGGCTCGACATGGAAATGACCGGCCTCAACCCTGACGGTGACCGGATCATAGAAATAGCGACCATCGTGACTGACAGCGAGTTAAATACGCTGGGCGAAGGGCCGGTACTCGCGATTCATCAGTCAGATGATGTGCTTGATGCAATGGACGAGTGGAATACCAGCCACCACAATGCCTCGGGTCTGGTGGCCAGGGTGCGCGCCAGCGAGATCAACGAGCAAAGCGCCGCAGCGCAGACTATCGATTTTCTGCAAGCCTATGTGCCCGCAGGCGCATCCCCAATGTGCGGCAACAGTATCTGCCAGGATCGCCGCTTTATGGCGCGTTACATGCCGGAGTTGGAACGGTACTTTCATTACCGCAATCTCGATGTGAGCACCTTGAAAATTCTTATGCAGCGCTGGCGCCCGGACCTTGCCGGCGGAGTGAGTAAGACCGCCGCGCATCAGGCCTTGGACGATATACGCGAGTCCATTGAAGAGCTGCGCTATTACCGCCATCACTTTATTAACGGCTAGTCAGGCGGCGTTGTGCTGCTGCAGGGCCCAGTCCACGTGCTCGCGCACCAGAGCTGATGGATGCCCGGCCCGGTGACGCAGCGCTTGAACAACCGCGTCGCTGCGGGGTGCGTTGCCTAGCCCAATGGCCAGATTGCGCAGCCAGCGCTCGTAGCCGATGCGGCGAATCGCCGAGCCCGCAGTGCGGCTCGACCATTCGTTTTCATCCCACAGAAACAGATCGACCAGGTCCTTATCGTCCAGTTGGTGGCGCGGCTTGAAATCTGCCTGGTCTGTGGGCTGAGCAAACTTGTTCCAGGGGCACACGAGCTGACAGTCGTCGCAGCCAAACACACGATTCCCCATCAACGGGCGCAGCGATTCATCAATACTGCCGTGATGTTCAATGGTGAGGTAAGAAATGCAGCGTCTCGCGTCGAGCTTGAAAGGTCCCGCGAAAGCGTCGGTGGGGCAGATATCCAGGCAGGCGGAGCAGCTGCCGCAGTGCTTGTCGGTATGGGCGCTGTCAGTAGGTAGCGGTAAGTCTGTATAAATTTCGCCGAGGAAAAACCAGGAGCCGGCACGGCGGTTGATCAGCATAGTGTTCTTCGCAATCCAGCCCAGACCCGCTTGTTCGGCGATGGCCCGCTCCAGTACCGGCGCGCTGTCAACAAAGGCCCGATACTGACCACCAGCGGCTGCCTCGATGCGCTTGGCCAGGGTGGCCAGTCGCTTGCGAATCAGCTTGTGATAGTCCCGCCCCAGCGTGTAGCGAGAGATATAGCCCTTTTCAGGGCTTTCTAACACCGCAATGGGGTCGCGACCGTCGTCATTCATATAGTCCATGCGTAGTGACAGGACTCGCAGCGTCCCCGGTACCAGCGCATCGGGCTGGCCGCGTTTTTCGCCATGACGTTCCATGTAGGTCATCTCGCCGTGAAAACCCGCGTCCAGCCATCGCTTGAGATACGCCGGATGTTCTCCCAGATCGATGCCGGTCACGCCCAGTTGCTGGAACCCCAGCTCCCGGGCCCAGCTGTGAATGTCTTCAACAAAGGTGCTGTTCTGCGGTAACGACAACATGCGTATAATTTGGCCGCTTATCGACCGGGAGACAACCGTTGTTTGCTGAACGTCTCTACACTGCCGCGCAATCGCGGGAGCTTGATCGAATCGCTATTGAGGAACATGGCATACCCGGCCTGACCCTCATGAGCCGCGCAGGCCGAGCAGCTTTTGACTTTTCTCAACAGCGCTGGCCCGAGGGCTGTCCCCTGACAATACTATGTGGCACTGGCAATAACGGCGGCGACGGCTTTGTCGTGGCTGCCCTTGCGGCAGACCGCAACATCCCAGTCACCGTGCTTCAGGTGGGAGACGCTGCAAAAATTCGTGGCGACGCTGCCCGTGCCAGAGACGCTGCTCTGAAGGCGGGCGTGAATATCATACCCTGGTCATACCACCCGGCGCTGGAAGACTGCGTCATCGTTGATGGCCTGCTGGGTACTGGCCTGCGCAAAGCCCTGGAGGGCGACTTCGCCGCTGCGGTGTCTGCAATCAATGACAGCGGGCAGCCGGTTCTGTCGCTGGATATCCCTTCCGGTCTATGCAGTGATACCGGTACCGTCATGGGCGAGGCTGTAAATGCGGATGCCACCGTGACGTTTATCGGCGTAAAGCAAGGCCTGCTCACGGGCGATGCCCCGGCGCATTGTGGTGAACTCGTGTATGCCAACCTGGACCTACCAGATGCTGTCTATGGTGCCCTTCAGGCCGCCAGCGCCCGCCTTGATCTGGAATCTGAACTCGCGGCTTTACCATCGCTGTCCGCAACCGCTCATAAGGGTCATTTCGGCCATGCATTGGTTGTTGGGGGTGATCTTGGCATGGCCGGTGCTGCCATTATGGCGGCAGAGGCGGCGGGCCGCACTGGCGCGGGACTGGTGTCAGCAGCCACGCGCGCGATACATGTGCCAGCGCTGGCAGCGCGGCGCCCGGAAGTCATGGCGCACGGTGTAGAGGCGCGCGCGGAGTTGGAGCAACTGTTGACGGCTGCCACAGCCGTTGCAGTGGGTCCGGGCCTGGGCAAAGGGGCCTGGGCGGAGCAGATGCTGCAGCTCTGTCTGGAGAGCGACCTGCCCATGGTCATTGACGCCGACGCGCTGAATTTGCTGGCAAAGCGCGCTGAAACAGCATCACCTCAGCGTGAAAACTGGATTTTAACGCCACACCCCGGCGAGGCGGCGCGGCTGCTTGGGTGCTCCACGCGTGAGGTGCAGGCGGACCGGTTTGCAGCAGTACGGGCACTGCAGGAACGTTATCGCGGGGTCGCAGTTCTCAAGGGAGCGGGTAGCCTGGTCTATGATGGGTCGCATCTTTACATCTGTCCCTATGGCAACCCCGGTATGGCCACCGGCGGCATGGGGGACGTCCTCAGCGGAATCCTATTGGGGCTTCTCGCCCAGAATCTATCGCTATCTGCCTCGGCGCGTCTGGGTGTCTGTCTGCACAGCGCCGCAGCAGACCTGGCGGCCGAGCAGGGCATGCGCGGTTTGCTGGCGACCGATGTCATGCCCGCGCTTCGAGCCCTGTTGGATGACTAACGCGGATGTCTGATACGTGCCAGAACTGTTGACGCTGCAACGGCATGCAGACAGTGAAAACGCCATGGTCGCCCTGGGCCAGGCCCTGGGTGAGCTGCTCCTGCCGGGCATGCTGGTAGCGCTGCATGGTGACCTCGGGGCAGGTAAGACGACCCTGTCGCGCGGCGTGCTGCGCGCTTTCGGGCATAGCGGCGCAGTGAAGAGTCCGACGTACACGCTGGTCGAGCCGTATAGCTTCGGCGATACCACTGTTTATCACTTCGATCTCTATCGCCTCGGTGAAGCCGAGGAACTGGAGTATCTGGGCATCCGGGATTACTTCGACGGTCACAGCATTGCCCTGGTGGAGTGGCCGGAACGCGGCGCAGACAGC
>JBCDKJ010000021.1:0-52456 GCA_038746745.1 Pseudomonadota bacterium | reverse complement strand
GGCATGGATGTCCACGACGCCTTTGAGTATCACCTGCCGCTGAAACCGGGCATGGTAATCACCATTGAGCCAGGCTTGTACGTGCGCCCAAAAGATATCGTGACCACACCCTGGTATGCCGATCTTGACGAACAGCAGAAACATAATCTGGATGCTGCACTGGACCGCTTTGACGGCATGGGAGTTCGTATTGAAGACGAAATTCTGATCACACGTCGCGGCGCCAGGAACCTCTCTGCTGATATTCCGGTGTCCGTCGAGGCAATTGAAGCAATCATGGCGACTTACCCTTGAAATACGCCGACCTCAGAGGTTTTATCGACTTCCTCGAGGCGCGAGGAGAGCTGCGGCGTATCAGCGTAGAGGTCGACCCTCATCTTGAGATGACCGAGATTTGCGACCGCACCCTGCGTGCGAGAGGCCCGGCACTGCTGTTTGAAAACCCCAAAGGCCACAGTACGCCCGTGCTGGCAAACCTGTTCGGCACCGAGGAACGGGTCGCGATGGGCATGGGCCAGGACAGCCTGAAGGCCCTGCGTGAAATCGGAGAACTGCTGGCATATCTACGGCAACCTGACCCCCCCAAAGGCTTTCGCGATGCCTGGGAAAAGATGCCAGTGTTGAAGCAAGTGCTGAACATGGCGCCTAAGGCAGTCAAAAACGCACCCTGCCAGCATCACCAGAAGAGCGGGGATGATGTTGATCTCTACCAGATACCCATCCAAACCTGCTGGCCAGGCGATGCGGGACCGCTGGTGACCTGGCCGCTGGTCATCACGCGCGGCCCGAATAAAGAGCGTCAAAACCTCGGTATCTACCGCATGCAGCTCATCGGCAAAAACAAGCTGATCATGCGCTGGCTCAGCCACCGCGGCGGTGCGCTGGACTATCGCGACTGGCAGCTGCAACGCCCTGGCGAACCTTACCCGGTAGCGCTGGCCCTGGGTGCGGACCCTGCCACCACGCTGGGCGCAGTGACGCCTGTACCGGACAGTCTTTCAGAGTATGCCTTTGCCGGGCTGTTACGCGGCGGCAAGACAGAAGTCGTTAATTGCGTGAGTGAGCTGTGCAGAGAACACGGCCTGCAGGTGCCAGCGACTGCCGAGTACATCCTAGAGGGCTATTTACAGCCTGGTGAACTTGCCGATGAAGGCCCTTTTGGAGACCACACCGGATACTACAACGAGGTAGAACAGTTCCCGGTTTTCACCGTAGACACTATTACGCACCGGGAAAATCCGATCTACCACAGTACCTACACAGGCAGACCGCCGGACGAGCCATCGGTACTGGGGGCCGCGCTTAATGAAGTACTAATCCCGTTGCTGCAGAAGCAATTTCCGGAAATCGTCGACTTTTATCTGCCACCCGAGGGCTGCTCCTACCGGCTGGCGGTTATCACCATTCGCAAGGAGTATCCCGGTCATGCCAAGCGCGTGATGTTTGGTGCATGGTCTTTCCTGCGCCAGTTTATGTATACCAAGTTCATCATTGTTACCGATGACGACGTGGATGCGCGTAACTGGCAGGATGTCATCTGGGCTATGACCACGCGCATGGATCCCACCCGCGATACCGTCACCATCGACAATACGCCGATTGACTACCTGGATTTCGCATCGCCTGTATCCGGCCTGGGTTCCAAAATGGGCATGGATGCAACCAACAAATGGCCGGGTGAAACTGATCGGGAGTGGGGACAACCCATTACCATGAATACTGACGTCAAGGCTCGTGTCGACGCCCTCTGGGATAGTCTCGGTCTGCTAGACTAGGCGCCGTTATCCCCGGAGAACCACAATGCGCCGCAGAAACCTGTACACGATTCTGTTTTTATCCGCTGTTCTCTTTGTATATCTGGCGTTTCTGGACACTCTCGCCAAACCGGTTTTTGAGAAGCTCGCTACCGAGCAGTACGGCGCAGAGGTAAGCATCGACAGGCTGGAACTCAAGCCATTCCTGGGCGAAGCCACTCTGTTTGAACTTCAGGTCGCCGACCGCCGCGATGCCATGCGTAACCTGGTCCAGGCTGACCGTGTCTACCTGGATCTCGACATCGTAAAGCTGGTGGAAAATGTGGTGGACGTCTCCAACATGGAGATTGAAGGCCTGCTGGCCTTCGCACCCCGCGAGCAACCCGCGACCATACTGCGACCGCTGGTAGAGGAGAACAGCCCGCTGGCACAGGTGGGCCTGCCCAGCTTTGACGTGCCGGATATCGACAGCCTGATCGAACGCAAACGCGACGCTTTCGAAGCAGAGATTCAGGCCCTTGAGACACTGTTTGAAGACACTGAAAACAAGTGGAAAGCGCGCGCTGACTCCGTCCCCGGCGAGAACGAGATCAAGGCGTTCAAGGCACGCATCAAGGCGATTAAGAAATCTGATAACCCGGCAGAAGCACTGGCCGGTGTCGCAAAAGCCAAAGCAATCTACCGGGAAATCAACCAACAGGTGCAGCGCATCAACAGCCTCCGCGGCGAGTTTGAGGCAGACATACGGACGCTTCGCGAGCAAGTCAATCTGGCGACGCAGCTTCCCCAAAAGTACACCGGAGCGCTGGTGACGGAGCTGGGTCTGGACAGCGAACAGGTTGCGCAACTGGGGCGCGAGCTGCTGCGCGGCGACATGGATGGCTTGCTGCAGCAGGTCCTGGCGCCGCTGGCCTTCAACGCCAGCGGAGAAGCAGCAGCGCAGGAAGACGCTATGCCTGTATTTGTGCGTCGAGCTACGGTCAGCGGCAGTCTCCTGCCATCGGCGGCAGGCCTGTCAGTGAATGGAGAGCTCAAGGATTTTGCCTGGCCCCTGGACAATGCTGATGAGGTCGCCAGCCTGCTGCTTAATGGCAGCACCCTGGACGGTGGCGCACTGGTGGTTAAAGCCAGTGTCGATCATCGCAATGGCAGCGACGACAGCGTGGCCGTCAATCTGTCGCGCTTGCCACTGAAAGATATGGCGCTGGCCGGCACTGAAAAACTCGGCATCACACTGGAGCAGACCCTGGCTGACGTCAGCGGTGAATTGCGCGTCTCCGATGGCAAACTGCAGGGAGCCTTTGTGCAGCGCTTTACCGAGTCACTGTTTGACGTGACCCTGGCGGAGGACGCGCCAGCGTCGGCGGCGCTGATCGCCGAGGTGTTGAAAAACAGTACCAATTTCATGATGCAGCTGGCCTTCGCTGGAACGCTGCAAGAGCCGGAGGTCAGGCTTAGCTCCGATATGGATCAGCTTTTCCAGACCACCATCGCATCCGCTATTGACGAGGCAGTGTCTATTCTCACCGCCTCACTGTCACAGCGTATGACGGAAGAGGTAGGGCCTGGCATTCTGGCCGCACGAGATCGGTTCGGTGCGCTGGAAGGATTGCGAGCCGATTTAGAGCGCAACATTCAGGAGTTGAGCAGATTGTCGAAATAGGACAGCTCAGGATGTTTATAAAACCGCTCAGGCTGTCTATAAAACCGCTCAGGCTGTTTATAAAACCGCTCAGGCTGTCTATAAAACCGCTCAGGCTGTCTATAAAACCACTCAGGCTGTCTATAAAACCACTCAGGCTGTTTTCTGCAAATCCTGTTTTGGCTGTGGCAAGTCTGGCAGGTTGGCTTCTCGCAACAACAGACCCTCGCGGTAATACTGCGCGCTAAGTTCACGTTCGCCAAGACTGAACAAGAGACGCGCCAGCTCGGCGCAGGCCTCCGCATTGGGGCTCAGTGCATGGCTCTTCTCAAAATAATCACGCGCCTTTCCCCACAGTTGGTTATGCAGGCACAGGCGGCCTAAACACAGCATCAGACTCGCGTCTTCGCTGTGCTGTTTTAACCAGCGCTCGGCAATCTTGAGGCGGCGCGCTGGATCTCGCCCGCTTATGCGTCCATATTGCGCCACCAGACCGCCATCCCAGTCGCGCTTAATCGCCCGCGCCAGCACCTTTTCTGCTTCCAGCGCATCGCCGCTTTCCAGAAGGCGACGTCCGTAGTCCTCTACCAGTCGCGGCTGCTGCTTTTGCTCTGCAGGGAAAGACGTCCAGGTGCTCTTCAGCGCCTCCGTATCACTTTCTGCCAGCAGTCCCCGATAGGCGCGTTGAGCAAAGGCTGTAAGCTCCTTTTCGCCGAACACCTTCTGACGACGCAGTTGCGGCAACAGCGCGATGACTTCCGTCCACTCGCCCATCGCGTCTCTGGCACGAGCCAGCAGCCGCAGCTCCTGTGCCAGCAACGGTTTTTGATCTATTAGGGCATCGATGACCCACTGTGGCTCGCCCATATCCAACTGCATCTGACAGCGCGCCAGCAGACGGCTGTAGGCCCGGCGGGACATCCAGTCCGAGAGAACGCCGCGTGTCGCCAGCACACCGCCGATACCACGCACCGCCGCGTATGAGAGCGCAAAGGCGATAAACAGCAGGGTCAGCCCGACCCATAAGCTGGTTTCAATCGTGGTGTGGCCATAGGACACCAGCACGTAACCCGGATCGGTTTCAATCAATGCAATCACACCGACACCGCCCAGCAACATAAGTACGACAAGCAGCAGCAATCGCCGCATCAGTCCACCTCGTGACGTGTATCGATCACGGCTTTCAAAGCATTCAATGAACCACCGATGTCCGGGTAATCCCGGGTAATGGTGACTGACTGAAGCGCATCAAGCTCCGAGTTCAGCGCCTGCACTTCTGCTTCGTTGAAGTCGAAGAACTCCCCCAGCCAGCGGCGAGTGGACGTCAGGCTGGCGTCGTACAACACCGCATTACCCGACAACAGCGCTGCCTGAGCCTGGGCCAACTGCATGCGCAAATTCTGTCGCACCAGCTGCTCCCACTGGGGATCCATGAGCACCGCGTAGGGCTCATCACGACGGCGAATGACCAGATAACCACGAATTTTCTCAAGCGCTGCCGCAATCCCCTGGCGCAGACGCGTCTGCCAGCCTGCCTCAGGGTCCACCGCCGTGGGTTCAGCGGCTTGTTCGGGGAGCTCGAACAAAATCAGCTTGTCCACGCGACCTGCGAGGGCTTGCAGTCGTAACCAGGTGCCCTCAAGGTCAATGTCAGGAATGGCGCGCAGGGCTGCCATATCCTGCGCAATCGCACTCCGAGCCGGCAGCAGGTCAGTATCGTCGATTTCACTGAGTATGGCGTCGGCGCTCGCCAGCAACGCCAGCGCACTACCCACGTCCTTGGCAGTCAGCAGTCGCTGGAAGGCCAGTCGCAGCAGGTATTCCGTTTCTGCCAGCGACCAATCGACCCGGTCGGTGCTGCGCAGCTCGATTAACTGCTGCCGCTGTCGCAGCAGCGCTGCCTGCACAGCATCGACGCTGGATTTCGCATCCGCCAGTTGTGCTTCAACCCGGTTGCGCTCATCGGCCAGGCGCTCGGACACGGCCATGGTGGTTTGCTGGCTTGCATCGATGGCTTCGCCAATCGACCGGCGGGCGGCTTGCACCGTCTGATCGATATCTGCGACCTGTCGACCTAAACGTGCCTCGCGCTCTGCGTACTCGGATTGCTGCGTCTGCAGCTGGAGATATAGCCAGGCGGCAGCTGCCACGGCAGCCAGCGCCAGTAACAGAGCCAGCATCGCAAGAACCCGGCCGCCTCGCTGTGGAGGCGCCAGCGCAGGGATCACGGGGGGTTCTGGCGCCGCTGCTTCTTTCTCTGTATTAGCCGTCGCGTCCGCAGGTTCGTTAACGCTCTCTACGGTATCGTTGTCGTTGTCTTTATCCACGATCTGCGTTTTTCCTGTCGGCCCAGTGAGCCTTATCGACGGCTAGAGCTGCTGCACAAGCGCTGACAGCATGGCATCGTCTGTGGCATTGTCCGCCACCACAACAGCTTCGAAGCCGGCGCTGCGGGCGATGTCGGCGACGCGTTTACCGGGGACAACCAGAGTGAGCGCCTGGGCCTGCGCAAACCCCGACTCGCCGAGCAATAACATCATATTGTCGAAGCCTTCGCCACTGCTGACAAGAATGCAGTCAATCGCGTCACGCGTCAGCTGTGTTGCCAGCGCGTCAGGAGCGTAATCCGGCACAACACGTTGATACACTGCCAGCTCATCCACCTGCGCACCGCGCTCCAGCAGCTCATCTCGCAGCCGGGTGCGCCCGCCCTCTCCCTTGATAATAACCACCCGGTCTCCAGCGACCTGGCGCAATGTCGGCAGGGCCAGCAGGCCCTCACTGGTCATATCTGACTCGGGCGTAGCAGCATTAATCCCATGCACCGCCAGCGCCTCTGCAGAGGCATTGCCCACGGTATAGCAGGTCAGCCCGGCAGGCAGCTCCGACCAGACACTCTCTATCCATGGCAACGCGCAGCGAATCGCATTCTGACTTACGAAAATTAGATGCTGCACACGATCCAGTGACCGCAGCAGAGCATCTTGTTGAGGAGTGAGCGTCGTAAAGGGTTCAATCGCCAGCAGCGGCGCATAACTTACGCTGAAGCCGGCGCGCTCCAGAGCCTGGCCCAGCGCTTCAGCCTGACCCGCGGGCCGGGTGACCAACACAGAGCGCTTGCCCACAGCGTTTCAGGCGTAGACGGCGGCAAGAATCTCCTGGGCGCCCTGCTGCAGCAAGTCCTCTGCTACCTGCACACCCAGTTGCTCGAAATCCGCCTCACTGGCGCGCGCCTCGGCGCGCAAAATCTCGCTGCCATCAGGCTTCCCTACCAGACCGCGCAACCACAGTTGCCCTGGATGATCCGGATGCGCAATGGCATAGCCTGCAATAGGTACCTGGCAACCCCCGTCCAGACGCGTATTCATGGCGCGCTCTGCGCCAACGCATAGCGCCGTAGGCGCATGGTGCAGACAGGCAATGGCTTCTGCGATACGAGAGTCGTTATTGCGCAGCTCTATACCCACCGCGCCCTGCCCGCCCGCCGGCAGCGAAAACTCGACCGGCAGCGCCTGGGTAATGCGACGGTGAAAACCGAGACGAATCAGCCCCGCGCTAGCCAGAATAATGGCGTCGTACTCTCCTGCGTCCAGCTTGGCGAGACGCGTGTTTACGTTTCCGCGCAGGAAGTTAACCTGTAAGTCCGGGCGCTGTTGACGCAGCTGGCACTCACGTCGCAGGCTGGAGGTGCCCACAATGCTACCTTCGGGGAGTTCGTCCAGACTGGAAAAGTGATTGCTGACAAAAGCGTCTCGCGGATCCTCACGGGGACAAATAACGCCCAGACCGAGACCGTCGGGAAACGCCATGGGCACGTCCTTCATGGAGTGCACGGCAATATCCGCACGATCTTCCAGCAGGGCAGCTTCCAGCTCTTTGACAAACAAACCCTTTCCACCCACTTTTGACAGCGGGGAATCCAGCAACTGATCGCCGCGGGAGGTCATCGCCACCAGCTCAACACTGAGCGAATCGTGCGCCTTTTCCAGCTCGGCTTTGACATACTCCGCCTGCCACAGCGCTAACTGGCTCTTACGGGTAGCGATTCTAAGGGTTTCAGACATTCCGCGTTCCTTCGGGTGATGGCGCCATCATACGGAGAGAGACTGCGAATACCAGACGCGCCTAGCGACGGCCTAGCTTCGCCTTGACCTCGGACAAGTGACGACGACTCACCGCAGGACGTTCGGACACGCCAGTGAGTGCAACGGTCCAGCTATCGTCACTGCTCCGATGCAGGGCCTCGATATAGGCCAGCGACACCAGCGCATTGCGATGTACGCGGATAAAGCGTCCGTCAAACTCGGCTTCCAACTCCTTTAGGGTGTCGGGCACCAATATGCTTCCCTCCGGGTGCACAACCCGAACATACTTCTGCTCCGCTATGAAGCAGCGCACCTCATCCACGGCCGCCGTCTCTACACCTCGACGGGATTCACTTGCGAGATGGGTGCGGGCGGGCGTCTCACCGCTTAGTGCAGCAAGCTGGAGACGATTAAGCCGCGATGCGCGCTCCAGTGCAGTCGCAAGCTTCTCCTCGCGCACTGGCTTTAACAGGTAAGCCACGGCCTGATTGTCCAACGCTTCCATAGCGTACTGGTCATAGGCGGTGCAGAAAATTACTGCGGGAGGTTCTGCCAGTGCCTGCAGCGCGCTGGCTACCTCAATGCCGTCCATGCCCGGCATGCGGATATCCAACAGCACCAGTTCCGGCTGCCAGGTGGCAATGTGCTCCAGTGCCTGGCGGCCGTTGCCCGCTTCCGCCAGCTCTGCCGTTGGGCGAACTTTTTGTAATAAACGCAGCAAGCGCTCTCGCGCCAGCGGCTCATCGTCAACCAGCAGAATTTTCACGTCCCACGCTCTCGTTCCTGAGGCAGCACAAGCTCCACCAAAAACTCAGTACCGCTGTTGTCGATTCGCAGGCTCGCCGCAGCGCCATAGTGGGCCTCCAAACGCTGTCGTATGTTATCCAGTGCCATATTGTGTCCCTCGTGTACAGACTGCTCTGCAGCGGGCACGGGATTGAGAACGGCCACGCGCAGCGATTCGGACTCGTACACCGCCGAGACCACTACTTCACCGCCGTCGTCCAGTCTGGCGACACCGTGGTAAACCGCGTTCTCTACCAGGGGTTGCAGCAATAGCGGCGGTAACAGGCAGTTGCGCGCCTCTGCGTTAATGTCCCAGCGGACTCTCAGCCGCTCTCCCAGGCGCAGCTGCTCAATGCGTAAATACAACTCGCAAAGGTGCAGTTCTTCCGACAGACTGCTCAGATCGCGATTCTCCACCAGACTCGCGCGAAACAGCTCCGAGAGATCTTCTACCACCTGTTCGGCCTCCTCAGGGCGGGAGCCGATAAGGCTGGCGATGCTGTTCATCGTGTTGAACAAAAAGTGCGGGCGAATTCTGGCGCGCAGAGATTCAATGCGCGCCCGCAGCTCTGCCTGCTCCTGGGAACGCAATTGCTGCTGCAAATAGAAGTAACGCAGGGCAATACCGCCAAACACCGCGGACACCAGGAGGTTTCTGGCCAGCCACCACCCGTCCATGTCCCTTCCATACACGCTGGGGGAGAGCACCATCATAGCGATGAGGCTGCTGCACAGGGCCACGAGCAAGATCAGTACAAAACTCAGCGAGACGCACACGGCGAGATCCAGTCGAGTGAGCAGAGGTCGGCAGGCACAGAGCAAGCCAGCGCTCAACAACACCACCCACTGCACGAACAGCGAGCTCAACGCCAGTGCCTCCCAGTCGAAACGCGGCAAATCGCTGGCGCCCAGCGCATACACCACAACCAGCAACTCAGCCAGAATGAACATCATCAGTACCGGCCGCGTTGCGCAGAGATCGGGAATAAAGAACGCGGCCTGGGTGCCGGATTCTCGACTGGACGTCTGACCCCCGCGTAACGGGTTATTTTGCTGTGCGTCGCCGCTGTATCCTGCTGCCATTGCCTGCGCCGGTTGACGCCCCTTGACCAATTTTTATGCTGTTATACTTGCATCCCTGCATTGGGGCAGCAAGCGCGGCGGAGACCGCGTTGGCCGATTCCGGACACCACAAGAAGGCTCTCATGACCGATAGCAAGGACACCAGCGGCGTCTGGGGCGGGCGTTTCAGCGAGGCAACTGACGGTTTTGTGCAACGCTTCACCGCCTCGGTCAACTTTGACCGGCGCATGGCGCATCAGGACATTCAGGGCTCTTTGGCGCATGCCGCCATGCTGGAAGAAGCCGGGGTTTTGTCCGCACAAGAGCACCAGAGCATACGCGACGGTCTGGCACAGATTCGTCAGGAGATTGAGCGCGACGAGTTCACCTGGTTGGTAGAGCTTGAGGACGTGCACATGAACATTGAGGCCCGCCTCACCGCACTAATTGGCGAGGCAGGTAAAAAACTGCACACGGGTCGCTCGCGCAATGACCAGGTAGCCACGGATATACGGCTGTATTTGCGCAGTGCCATCGATGCCATCATCGGTGAACTGACCCGGCTGCAAACCGGCCTGGTGGCCTTAGCTGCCGCTGAGGCGGACACGATCATGCCGGGATTTACCCACCTGCAAACTGCACAGCCAGTCACCTTTGGGCACCATATGCTGGCCTGGAACGAAATGCTCGAGCGCGACTACGCGAGACTGGTCGACAGTCGACAGCGGATGAACCAGTGCCCGCTGGGCGCCGCCGCGCTGGCAGGCACCTCCTACCCGATCGACAGAACGCTCACGGCCAAAACACTAGGCTTCGATAAACCCACAGAGAACTCGCTGGACTCTGTGTCTGATCGTGACTTTGCGATTGAGTTCGTCAGTGCCTCGGCCCTGCTGATGACCCATCTTTCACGCATGTCAGAGGAACTGGTGTTGTGGACCTCTGCCCAGTTCAATTTCGTCAGGCTACCCGACCGCTTCTGCACCGGCTCATCCATCATGCCGCAAAAAAAGAACCCTGACGTTCCAGAGTTAGTGCGCGGCAAGACCGGGCGCGTAAATGGCCATCTGGTATCACTGCTGACGCTGATGAAGTCGCAGCCGCTGGCGTACAACAAAGACAACCAGGAAGACAAGGAACCGCTGTTCGACACGGCCGATACGGTGCTGGACAGTTTGCGCGCCTTTGCCGACATGGCCCCGGCCATGGAGCCGCAGCGTGAAGTCATGCGGAAGGCGGCGCTGCGCGGCTTTGCTACCGCCACCGATCTGGCAGACTATCTGGTGCGGCGGGGCATTCCATTTCGCGACGCGCACGAGGTGGTGGGTAGTGCGGTGGCCCATGCGCTGGAGCAAGCTGTGGATCTATCTGACCTGAGCCTGGAGACTCTGCAGCGCTTCTGCTCACAGATCGAAGCCGACGTTTTCGATGTGCTGAGCCTGGAGGGCTCTGTGGCGGCGCGCGACCATCTGGGTGGCACAGCGCCGGACCAGGTTCGAGCGGCTGCGGATCGTGCCAGCGCCTTACTCGCGGCTCGAGACGCCTGAGCCTGCCGGGCTAGCGCTGCGGGCGATAGCGCAGTCCGAGCTGCAATACAAAATCAGGCGCGGTATTGACCGCGATGTCCTCACTGAAGCTCAATTCCATCGACCAGCCGCGGGCAAAGCGCCAGCGGCCACCCGCAGTAAGCTGCACACTTGTGTCACCGAGCTGCGTCAAGGCCGTATCCGCCACCGCAGCATGACTATCGACCTGCAGTAGCAGCGAGATCGTCTGACTTAACTGCCAATCCATAGACAGGCCTGCAAACCATAGATCCTGTTCCTGCAGTGATCCCAACAGGTCCGCACTCCCGGCGCGTAGATACCCAAGCTGGCCATGCCAGCGCAGGGGGCTTTTGCCGCGATGGCCAGCACTGGCGTTAACGGCGAGGTAGTAATCGTGACTGCCGCTGCCGAGAAGATCATCCTCATCGCCGGTCGCGAACTTGGCGCCGAGAGTGGTACTGACAACGGCATCTTCGCCTCGCCAAAGGCGGCGCGTCAGCGCAACCGATACATCGCCCAGACCCGATACGCTGTCCTGTAACAGCAGGTTGGCGTCGCCACTCTGAAAGCGGACATCCACCAGATCTCTGGGCACGTCCTCCCTGTTGCCATCCGGCAAGTTGAACCAGCCGTGCCAGGTCTCAATCAGCTGATCCATGCGTCCGCCGTCATGCTGCAACCACGGGACTTCAGCCGTCAGCTCAAAACCTGCGCCCAGCCCCAGCGAAGCCCGCCAGGCCAGGCGGTGCGTCTCTACATCAAAGTTCA
This sequence comes from Pseudomonadota bacterium, assembly GCA_038746745.1. Classification (GTDB taxonomy): domain Bacteria; phylum Pseudomonadota; class Gammaproteobacteria; order Pseudomonadales; family Halieaceae; genus JANQIO01. The sequence goes on along the minus strand of JBCDKJ010000021.1, from coordinate 40,812 downwards.
CAGATTCATCGGCTTCGCTATCGGCGCTGTAATTGTTTGCGGCACTGGCCACAAGGCCTGCGGAGAATCCCGCGGCAGGCAGTACCGACGCTTCACGCATCACGGGAAAGCCAAACAAACCGGCCACGGGACTGAGGTCACGTGCATATAGGGGCTGCGCCAGGGTTGGTGATGCACTTGCGAGTAATACCAGTATTGCCGTGAGCTGTCCCATGCCGGCGCAGAGACGTCTCTTTGCGATCGTGCTGTGCATGCTGCCTCTCCCTATTCCTATGCCTCATTCTCTTCATTCCTACCGCTGCGGCCGCTCGCGCTGGTCACGACCTCGCCGCTATAATGCGCGTTTACACGAATGGACCGCTTCGGTGCGAATGCGACTGATAACTCCGGCCCTGCTCGCCCTGCTGCTTTTCCTGTTGGCAGCCTGTGGTCAAAAAGGCGCACTTTATCTTCCGCAGGTAGAACCGCCGCAGGAAGCGTCCACGCAGGCAGCGCCATCCAGCAAAGCAGCAACGTCGGCCGCAGCAGACACAGCCTCGGCCGAGACAACAACGCGCGCTGGAACGGTGCCACGGGACACCCGGGAATAAAACACAGAATGGATGAATTTAACTACCGCGACGGCGAGCTGTTCGCCGAGCAGCGGTCGCTAGCAAGCATTGCCGATGCATTCGGAACGCCGAGTTACGTCTATTCCAGAGCAGCACTGGAGCGCAACTTCTGTGCTTATAGAGATGCGTTGGCAGCAGTACCCCACCTTGTCTGTTACGCGGTCAAAGCAAATTCGAACCTCGCCGTGCTGGACGTACTGGCGAAGCTTGGCGCTGGATTCGACATCGTCTCTGGCGGCGAACTGGCGCGAGTTATCGCCGCCGGAGGCGATCCAGCAAAAGTCGTATTTTCCGGCGTCGCCAAGCAAGACTGGGAGATAGAGGAGGCGCTGCAGCAGGGCATCCACTGTTTTAACGTGGAAAGCCGCAGCGAGCTCGATCGTGTTTCGGCCTTAGCCAGTAAGCTCGGCAAGGACGCGCGCGTCTCACTGCGTGTAAACCCCGACGTCGACGCACAGACGCACCCCTATATTTCTACCGGCCTCAAAGAGAACAAGTTCGGGATCGCATGGGAGCAGGCGCGGGAGAGCTATCGCTACGCGGCGACCCTGCCTGGTATCGAGCTGGTGGGCGTTGACTGTCACATAGGCTCACAGCTCACCAGTATGGCACCGCTGCTGGACGCGCTGGATAAACTGCTGGAGCTTATCGATCAGCTTCATGATGACGGCATTACGCTGGAGCATCTGGATCTGGGCGGCGGGCTTGGCGTGCGCTATCGCGACGAAGAACCTCCTGCAATAGGTGACTATATCGCCGCCGTACTGCAGCGACTGGAGGGCCGCGCCCTGACGCTGATGTTTGAGCCGGGCCGTTCCATCTGCGCCAACGCCGGCGTGTTACTGACCCGCGTTCAGGACATCAAGGCCGGCGACGGGCGCCAGTTTGCCATTGTCGATGGTGCTATGAATGATCTGCTGCGACCGGCCCTGTATAACGCGTGGCTCGACATCGTGCCTGTGCAGGAGCGCGACGACGCGGCGATGGCCGAATACGATGTTGTCGGTCCAGTCTGTGAAACCGGCGACTTCCTCGGCAAAGAGCGGGAACTGCGGATCGCAAACGGCGACCTGCTGGCCGTGCTCGGCGCGGGCGCTTACGGCTTTACGATGAGCTCAAACTACAACACTCGAGGTCGCGCTGCGGAAATCATGGTCGATGGCGAGCAAGCGTTTGCTGTGCGCCAGCGCGAAACCGTCGACGACCTGCTGCGCGGCGAGCAGCGCCTGCCGGCGTGACAGCGCTGGCCCGGTGGCGAAGACCATGCGACTAAAATTCAGCAAAATGCACGGGCTGGGTAACGATTTCGTCGTACTCGACCTGATCAGTCAGCGCTGCAATTTACGGCCCACGCATATCCGCAAACTGGCGGACCGGCGCACGGGCATCGGCTGCGACCAGCTGTTGGTGATCGAAGCCCCCCAATCCCCGGATGTGGACTTTCACTATCGTATCTTTAACGCCGACGGTCGCGAGGTGGAGCAGTGCGGAAACGGTGTCCGCTGCGTCGCCCAGTTTGTGCGAGACCGCAAGCTCAGCCATAGCAACCGCATCACCGTGGAGTCTGCCGGCGGCCGCATGCATCTGCGCCTGCGCAAGGGCAATCTTGTCGAAGTCGATATGGGTCCACCGCGGCTGGCGCCTGCAGACGTACCTTTCGACGCAGACAGACAGGAGACACACTACGCACTGGAGCTACCCGACATAACGCTGGATATTGCGGCAGTGTCCATGGGCAACCCCCATGCGGTCACTCGAGTACACGACGTGGAGACGGCGCCCGTAGCGATCCAGGGTCCACTGGTAGAAGCACACGCCCGCTTTCCGGAACAGGTGAACGCCGGATTCATGCAGATCATCGATCGCAAAGAAGTGCGCTTGCGCGTGTTTGAGCGCGGCGTGGGTGAGACCAGGGCCTGCGGCAGCGGTGCCTGCGCGGCTGTTGTGGCGGGTCGACTGTGGGGAGAACTGGACGAGAAAGTCACCGTGCATCTTACCGGAGGTGATCTTGAAATCGCTTGGGCCGGAGAAAGCGCTCCGGTTATGATGACAGGACCTGCGGTTACCGTGTTCGAGGGGAGTGTAAAGCTGTGACAGCCAGTACCACATCTGCCGAAGGCGCCGCCGAGCTGCCCGACAATCTGAGTGATGCAGATATACGGCAGTACCTTAAGGAACATCCGGATTTCTTCGATCGCCATCCTGACCTGCTGGACCAATTGCATATCAGCCATAGCACGGGTAGCGCCGTATCGTTGGTGGAAAAGCAAGTCAGTGTGCTGCGCGAGCGCAACATGGAGATGCGCAAACGACTGAACAGTCTTACCAGCAATGCACGCGACAACGACCGTCTGCACGACCTCACGCGCAAGCTCATTCTCAACCTGCTGGAAGCGGGCGGCCTGGATTCACTGGCCAAGACCTTTACCCGCAGTTTGCGTGATGATTTTGAAGTGGAATATGTCAGCATCATCCTGTTTGGCAACCCGGAGCTGGCCGGCGACCACAGCCGAGTCGAGGCCGCAGAGAGTGCTCGCATCGAGATCGGCGCCCTGCTCAAAAGCCGTGCGCCGGTCTGCGGGACGCTGCGTGAAGAGGAGCTCGGCTACTTATTCCCGGGTGCAAGCGGTTTGGGATCAGCGGCCGTCGTCCCACTGCTGGGCAACGCCAATGCGTCGCAACTCGAACTGGGTGTCATTGCCGTCGGTAGCACCGATCCCAACTATTACAGCGCCAGCATGGGTACGGTATTTCTCTCCCATATAGCCGACGTTATGGTGCGGCTGTTACCCAGGGTCAGCCAGAGTCTGGCGGCGCCTTCCGATCCGTGAACGCTGCGGCATCTGACCAGGTAGCGGCATTTCTCGACTACCTGCGCCAGGTCAGGCAGTACTCAGCCCACACTATTGCCGCCTATCGGCGAGACCTGCTGCGTTTCACGGAGTTCTGCCAGCAGCGCGACATTGCCAGCCTGGCAGACGTGCAGGGCGGCGACGTTCGCCTTTACGCCAGCCAGCTACATCGGCAGGGCAAACAGGGTCGCAGCATCCAGCGCGGCCTTTCCGCCGTGCGCAGCCTTTTTAATTATCTTGCGCGGCAGGGCGAGGTGAGTCAGAACCCAGCCAACGGCATACAGGCGCCCAAACAGAAAAAGCGCCTGCCCAAAGCGCTGGATGCAGACCAGATCACCCACTTTCTGAACAGCCCTGCGGGTGACGCCGACATCGAGCTGCGCGATGCGGCGATCGCCGAGCTGTTCTACTCTTCAGGTCTGCGGCTGTCAGAGCTCGCCGCCTTAGACCTCGGTGATATCGATGCGCAGGAGGGGTTGGTCACCGTGACGGGTAAAGGTCGCAAAACGAGGACCATTCCCGTGGGCGACGTTGCGCTGAATGCAATTGCTGCCTGGCGTAAGGTGCGCCCTGCCATAGACGACCCGGCGCTGTTTCTCTCCCGTCGCGGTCAGCGCATCAGCACACGCAGCATTCAGGACCGGTTGCGCCGCCGCGGTCGCGAGGCTGGGCTGCACCAGGATATTCACCCCCATATGCTGCGGCACAGCTTTGCCAGTCACATGCTGGAATCCAGCGGCGATCTGCGCGCGGTGCAGGAACTGCTTGGGCACGCCAATATCTCTACCACCCAGGTATACACCCACCTCGACTTTCAGCATCTGGCAAAAGTGTACGACCAGGCACACCCGCGCGCGCGCCGCAGTGACGACATGACGGGCACAGACACCGACGACGGCACCAGCGACTCATGATTCAAGTTATCACCTTCGATCTGGACAACACACTATGGGACGTTGAGCCAGTGCTACTGCGAGCGGAGCAGGTGCAGTACGAGTGGCTACAGATACATCGCCCTGCTGTCACGGAGCGCTATAGCATAGAAGCACTGCGCGAATTTCGCATGAAAACCTGGAAAGCTCACCCGGAACTTGCCCACCATATCAGCGAGCTGCGTCGCCGGGGTCTGTACGAATTGCAGCGACAGTGTGACTACAGCGAAGAAGAATCACAGCGAGGAGCGCAGGCAGCGTTCGACGCCTTTCTTGAGGTACGCCACCAGGTTGAGCCCTATGAAAAGGCACTGGAAGTGCTGGAGCGATTAGCTGAGCGCTACACCATCGGCGCGCTCACCAACGGCAATGCCGATGTCTATAAAGCTGACATCGGGGAATGCTTCGATTTCGCCTTCACCGCGGAGCAGCTCGGTGCCAGCAAACCACTGCCAGATCTGTTCGAAGCCAGCATGGCGGAAACCGGTGCCCGCGCGGACCAGATCGTACACGTGGGAGATAGCCCCGGCCATGACGTCGCCGGTGCTCAACAGCTCGGCATATACACCGTGTGGATGAACTATCCAAAGGACCCGTGGCCCGGCGGCGACCCTGCCGATGAAGAGGTACACGACCTGGGAGAACTCCCGGCAGCGATCGCCCGCATCGAATCGAGGCAGTCGACGCCGTCATAACCGGACAGCGTCTAAATAGCCTCTTCGCCCGTCTCCCCGGTGCGAATGCGAACGATTTGCTCAAGCGGCTGCACGAAGATTTTGCCATCACCGATTTTTCCGGTGCCTGCGGCCTTGGTAATCGCCTCAATAACGGCGTCCACCTGACTCGAACCCACCGCAATCTCCACTTTCATCTTGGGCAGAAAATCCACCACGTACTCCGCGCCGCGATACAGCTCAGTGTGCCCTTTCTGCCGACCGAAGCCTTTCACTTCGGTCACGGTGATGCCCTGCACGCCCACCTCAGACAGCGCCGTACGGACCTCGTCTAACTTGAAGGGTTTTATTATTGCCGTCACCAGTTTCATACCGGTCTCTCATTTGAGTGCGGGACTACAATTATTGGTCATTTCCCCACCACTGCATAGAGCGGCGCATTTAATCCAGGCGACTCCAGACCCGCGGCCGTCACAACGCACGGCTACAAACACACAAGTCGCAATGGAAGGAAGCCTGAGAGCGACCCTGCCCGCAGATTTTCGACTGCACTAAGGAAGAGAAGCCTGAGAGCGATGTAGCGCCTAAGAACCTCCTTAGAGGCACCTCACCAAAGCGGTCCTATAGAAAGAAGTCACCTCACCAAAGCGGCCCTATAGAAAGAAGACCGAGAGCGATGTAGCGCCTCAGAACCTCTTTACAGACACCTCACCAAAGCGGTCCTTAAAAAAAAGGGGGCCAAAAGGCCCCCAAAAACGCACGTTAATGCGCCCGCAATACTTACTTCATGGAAATGAACTCTGGATAGGCCTCCATGCCGCACTCGGACATGTCTACGCCCTCGTACTCTTCCTCTTCGTCAACGCGAATACCCATCACCGCTTTGAGGATGAACCAAACAATGCCAGATGTGATGAACACCCAGAAGAAAATAGTTAGTGCGCCGATGATCTGCCCGGAGAAGCTCGAATTCTCACCGTTCGTGAAGGGAACCAGCAGCAGGCCCAAAAGACCAACCGTGCCGTGCACAGAGATCGCACCGACGGGGTCATCAATCTTGAGCTTGTCCAGCAGAACGATAGAGAACACCACCAGGATGCCGCCGATTGCGCCAAACAGGGTCGCCTGCAGGGCTGTGGGCGTCGAGGGCTCAGCGGTGATTGCTACCAGACCCGCCAGGGCGCCGTTGAGTGCCATGGTGAGATCGGCTTTGCCAAACAGGAAACGCGCTGTAATCAAAGCCGCTACCAGGCCACCGGCAGCGGCGGCGTTGGTATTCATAAACACGACTGCAACCGAGTTAGCACTCTCGACGGACGCCGTAGCCAGTACCGAGCCGCCGTTGAAGCCAAACCAGCCTAACCAAAGGATAAAAGTTCCCAGGGTTGCCAGCGGCAGGTTAGCGCCAGGAATTGCGTTGACCTGACCATCGGGACCGTACTTGCCCTTGCGCGCGCCCAGCAACAACACACCTGCCAGGGCTGCAGATGCCCCCGCCAGATGGACGATGCCTGAACCCGCAAAATCAGAAAAACCGAGGTCACCGAGAGTGTACATGCCGAAGACGGGCTTACCGCCCCAGGTCCAGGAGCCTTCCATCGGATAAATGAAACCCGTCATGACAACCGCAAACGCCAGAAAGGCCCACAACTTCATCCGCTCGGCGACAGCACCGGACACAATCGACATGGCGGTGGCAACAAACACCACCTGGAAAAAGAAATCCGCGGATGGCGCATAGGTGGCAGGCTCTTCAGCACCGGCGACACCATCACCCGTTATACCGGCCAGCATCAGGTCGCCGCTGTACATGATCATGTAGCCACACACCATGTACATGATGCAGGCAACCGCATAGAGCGCCACGTTCTTGGTAAGAATTTCCGTTGTGTTCTTGGCGCGGACCAGGCCCGCCTCCAGCATGGCGAAGCCCGCTGCCATCCACATCACCAGCGCACCACAGATCAAAAAGTAAAATGTGTCGAGCGCGTAGCTCAGTTGAAAAACTTGATCTTCCATTGCGTAAAATCTCTATCCGTTAGCTGCTTCAGATGGCATCTTCGCCGGTTTCGCCGGTACGAATTCGCACTACCTGCTCAAGGCTGGATACGAAAACCTTACCGTCACCAATCTTGCCGGTGTTCGCGGACTTGCTGATCGCTTCAAGCGTCGCCTCCACGTTGTCTTCGGATACCGCTACTTCGATTTTCACCTTGGGCAGAAAATCAACAACATACTCAGCGCCTCGATAAAGCTCGGTATGGCCCTTCTGGCGGCCAAACCCTTTGACCTCAGTAACGGTGATGCCCTGTACGCCGATTTCCGACAGCGCTTCGCGCACGTCATCGAGTTTGAAGGGCTTAACAATTGCGGTAATTAACTTCATAGATCTGTTTTCTCCTGGTGGCTCTTCGGCTTGTAGCAGCGTGTGTTACTAAGGTGTGTGAGTAGCGAGTAATCAGTGGTGTTCCAGATCTTTCCGACTACTTTTTACTTTCCGACTACTTTTTACTTCCCGCTTACTACCCGCTCCTACCTACCGCTTTGCTCCACTTTGATCAGCCTGCTTGTAACGCGATGTCCATTCGCTACACGCCTGACCTCTTGAGATTCCACCAATCGCTCGCCAAACCAGACATTGCAGATATCGTCAGTGAGCAGCGAGCCGTCCTTATGTTCCCTTTCTGTGTGTCTTTTTGTGTCTTGTTGTGTTGCTGTGGTGATGTGTTGCATACGCGCCGGTCAACGCGTTTTGTGGGCTTGCGCCAGGAAGTATTTACTCCCCAAACGCTCACTCCTGCGATGACCGGTATCTGTGCAGCTCATGTGCCAACTCAGGATTTTGTATTAAATATCATCGACTTAAGCCTAAACGCCCTATGATTCAGAACGCCTCAACAGAGACGCTTGCACCAGGACGGTGCGACTCCGCACCGCGCCGTGCCACAACGGCGCGCCGCCCTTAAACGATGGCTTGGGCGGTTCACAAGCAATCAGGTAAACTCGCCGCATGGCATTAAAACCACCCCCACTCAGCGACGTCGTTCAACAACTGAATGAGATGCTGGCAGGTAACAGTTTGCGCGATGAGGCCGACCGCAACGCCAAAGCGCTACTGCAAGCCGCTCTGCGCAAGCTCGATGTGGTCAGTCGTGAAGAGTTCGACGCGCAAACCGACGTTCTGGCGCGCACCCGCGCACGGGTAGAAGAGCTGGAACAGGAACTTGAAGCGCTAAGCGCGCGCCTGGACGATTAAGGCGCACGCGCTTCCACAGCACCCGTTTTCATCCTGACCGCGCATTTCGCGCCAAACCCCGCTGCTACACGCTAAATGCGGCGCTACACTCGGCACCCTGCTTGGCTCAGGGAGGAGCTGATGGGGTTGGCTCGCGTTATCAGTCGCGCCCAGCAGGGCATCGACGCCCCGCAGGTCACCGTTGAAATCCATATCTCTAACGGGTTGCCCGCATTTAACATTGTGGGCCTACCCGCCACCGCTGTGCGAGAGAGCAAGGAGCGTGTTCGGTCTGCGCTGCTGAACTCGCACTTCGAATGGCCCGAGCGCCGTCTCACTGTGAATCTGGCACCTGCGGATCTGCCCAAGGACGGCGGCCGCTTCGATCTACCGATCGCCCTCGGCATCCTGGCCGCCTCTGAGCAATTAGATCAGGCGACTCTGGAGCATCGGGAATTCTGCGCTGAGCTGTCTTTGGACGGACTTCTGCGCCCAGTAGCGGGTGGCGTCGCCGCAGCCATCGCTGCTGCAGCAGACAATCGTCCCTTAATACTGCCGCGAGAGAACGCCATCGATGCAGCCATCGTCCCCGGCGCTGAACTGCACACCGCGGACAGTCTGCTGGGACTCTGTGCCTGGCTGCGCGGTCGTGCAGCACCAGAGCGGGTCGCGTATGCGCCGCCCGTCGCGACAGAAGACTATCCAGACCTCAGCGAAGTGCGGGGCCAACCGCTGGCCCGGCGAGCACTGGAGATTGCCGCAGCCGGCGGGCATAACCTGCTACTCTGCGGCCCACCCGGCACGGGTAAGACCATGCTGGCATCGCGACTGCCAGGCATTTTGCCGGAGCTCAACGACAATGAGCGTCTTGAAATTTTGGCTTTGCGCAGCGCCGCTTCCAGCTCGGGTCAAGGCCAGCGCGGTCAACGACCGTTCCGAGCGCCACACCACTCCGCGTCGGCCAGGGCTCTGGTGGGTGGCGGCAGTTGCCCAAGACCGGGTGAGATTTCACTCGCCCATCAGGGGGTTCTGTTTTTGGATGAATTGCCGGAATTTCCCCGCGCAGTGCTGGAGGTGCTGCGGCAACCACTGGAATCCGGTGACATCACCATTTCCCGAGCCCAGCAGCAGGTGACCTTTCCCGCGAGGGTGCAATTGGTTGCCGCGATGAATCCCTGCCCCTGCGGTTACGAGGGGGATCGCCGACAGGCCTGCCGTTGCACGAGTGACCAGATTGCCCGTTATCGGCAACGGGTATCTGGCCCCCTGCTGGACCGCATTGATATGCAGATTCGCCTGCAACGTTTAGCAGCCAGCAACATCCTCGGCGACGCCGACGCCGAGGAACGCAGCGAGAACGTCAGGGCACGCGTTATCACTGCCCGCGAGATGGCCAGACAGCGCCAGGGTTGTGCCAATGCGCTGTTAAGTAATGACGCCTTGCGCATGCACTGCGCACTCCCGACGGCAGATCAGAAGTACTTTGAAAAAACCGCAGACCGGCTAGGTCTGTCTATGCGCAGCTGCCATCGAGTGCTACGCGTGGCGCGAACGGTGGCAGACCTGGCTGGTTGCGAGTCCTTGCAACGCGCCCAACTCACCGAGGCATTGGCCTATCGACAGATGTCTTTTGGCGATGCCATCACTGAGCCGGCGGGTTTATGAATAAATGGACAGTAAGTGTTCCAGCGCTAGCAATCCTGCCACCCCCGGCACCGGGGGTGGGTCTCCCTGCGCCACAGCGTTAAGAAATGCCTCCATTTGCAAGCCGAAATGCGCCGGCGGCGGCGCTCCGGTCAGCGCAACTTCCTGCCACCCTTTTGCATCGCAGTGAAACAGCCGATGGGCGTAATGAAAAATACGTAACGCCCCTTCAGTGCCCGCCACATGAATACATCCCGGGGAAACAGACCAAGCACCGGGCACTGTAAGCCCGATATCCACATCCCATCCTTCACCGGCACTGAACATACCTTCGGCGGGCAGCGTCGTGCTATGCACGTTTTCGTTGTACAGGAGGTGGCCGGTAGCGCCATTGGCCATGATCATGCTCAACCACTCTGTCTGCAGCGGCGCGCCCGATACATTGCCGCGGCCCGAAACGCTCACTATTTCGCTATCAATCAGCCACGGGAAAATATCAACAAAGTGAATGCCGTGATCCACGAGACCCATGCCGCTGCCGCCAGGGCCGCCCTCGGGATAATGCGCAAAACCCATCGCCTGGCCACCCCCCATGCGAGCGCCACCCACAGCTTGCTCCTGTAGCAAAATTACCTCGCCAACGGCACCATCGCGGATGAGTTGGCGCGCCGACAAGACTGCAGGAAGGAAACGATATGACGCGGCGTAGCCCAGTGAAACACCCGCTGCTTCGCAGGCGCTGAGCATGTCTTTGGCATCTTCCAGCGCAATGGCGATCGGCTTCTCGCACAGCACATGAGCACCCGCGGCGGCGCAGGCCTCCGTAACCGAAGCATGTGTCGCCACCGGCGTCGCTACGCTGACAGCATCTGGCGCCGCGATAGACAACATCTCACCCAAATCCGTAAACCTTCCGATTTTGGCAGGCACTGACAGCTCGTCCATGCGCGCAGCCCTGGGCTCCACCACTGCCACCAGGTTGACGGTATCACTCTTGAGATATTCCGAGAGATGGATTGCGCCAACGTTACCCAACCCTACCAACGCGACGCGCAGCCGACTGCCGCCCGGCGGCTTAGAATCCTGTCTCATATCTCACCAACGTCATAAACCGACAAGAGCTGTCAGGTGTTGCCCGCCGCATCAGTCTTCCAGATGAGGGAGCAAGACGTGACTGGGGTGCCTGGCACTGTGATGTATACGCATCGTTCCAGGCCGCACCCGCGTTGCACTGCCTTCATCCCCGCCCATATTGGAATTCGGGAAGCTGTAGTTGTCGTGTGCGTTCATTAACGCCAGCCGAATGCGGTGGCCCCTTTTGAACATGTTTGCAACCGAGGGAATGCTGATCTCGTAGCGAACGACATGTTCGATATCGCCCGAAAGCGATACCTCCTTCTCAAAGTTCGACCCAAAGGCGTGGTAGTCAGTGTCCTCCAGGTCCCGGAAGCGAGCGCGTATGACGCCAACGGACAGGCGGTTAGAGCTGTTGTCGGGAGCAACATCTGCGATATAGGCCCACCAGTCGGTGTCGCTTACATCCGTAGACGCGTACAACACCACTTTAAAGTTTCCAGCGAGCGTCACGTCTTCCTCTAGCACCGGCGTAGTGTATACCGCGACATCATCGCGGGATTCAATGTCCTTGAAGTCATAGGGAAACGACTGTACGTCCTCCCAGCTCTCCATTAGATCAAAGCTGTACCAATTGCTGACCGGTGCTGCGGGGTTGTAAACGTATTCCTCCGCAGGCTGGTGTGATCTTGGTGCTGAGGACATCAGGCGACCATCCACAGTGCTGCGATTTGCCTTACCGTTGCTATGCAGATACCAGGCTCGCGTTGTCACCTCTGATGGCGGCCACGCTGAGGCAGTGCGCCAACGGTTTTCTCCCAGCACGAAATATTCGACCCGCTGTTCCGTTGCGTCGTTTTTCATGCCCTTAAGGTGCGCGTCAAACCATTTCTGCTTCAGCAGCCAGATGTCATCCCGTAGCGCGCCCGCGCCGAAACGATAGCCGTTGAGCTGTCGGTCACGGTTGTAGCGGTGTTTCCAGGGCCCCAGCAACAGCCGGTTCTGGCGCGTGCTATAGCGCTCAGCCAGTGCCCAGTTTGCGCGCGTGCCGGGATAGTCATCATCGAACCAGCCGCTGATCTGGAGTGTTGCTACATCGCGCGGATGCTCACCCGCGTACCAGTTCTGTGATTGCCAGTAAGCGTCGTTTCGCCAGTGCTGAAAGACACGATTCCACACGGGTATTTCTTTGCCCGTCGCGTAAACATCGATGTCATGCAGCGGTCGGTGGCGCAACACATCAACCCAGTTGCGGCCCGGCAGCAGGGGATTGTCCGTCATCCAGAAGACGTAATAGGCAAAACCTGTGACCAGAGTACCACCCATATAAGGCTGGTCACTGAATGCTGTACCCATGCTGACCTCTGGAACGATGCACTTCAGAGCTGGATGCTCTGCCATGGTGGCAGACCACTGGGTATAACCAAGGTACGACCCACCCTGCATACATACATCGCCGTTGGACCAGTTCTGTTCGGCAATCCAATCCAGGGTATTTGCGCCATCTGCAGGCTCCTGCACCATCGCCGATCAGTCACCTTCAGAAGGATTCGCGTCCCAATAGGAGGTACCTTTCACAGCTTGCAGAACCAGCGCGTAGCCCCGCATTACATGATGCTGATAGCGCTCCACCAGATTTGAAATACCGTAGGGTGTGCGCACGAGGATAGTGGGGAAAGGCCCGGCAGCGTCACCGGCTGGCAGGTAAACCAGAGTGGCCAATCGCTCTCCGGAGTCCGCCGCCACCCACTGGGGTTCCAGAGTTTGTATGCCGTAGTCCGGCTGGGATACACCCGGCTTCCGCCACCGCGCCACTGTTGTGAAATTTTCATAGCCGCGACGCACCATTATCTGATCCTGTGACACGTCGATTGCCGCAATCAGTTGATCGTTGTCATCGATAATCAGGTCCATAGGGCTGCTGCCATCGCGCAAGGCCCAGTAGTTGGCCTCGATGGTTTTGCCTTCCACCTCCGCTGACATGCGGCGCTCACGGCCGTACAAAGCGCCTAAGCCTGAAAGGCCGACGGCAGCATTGCCTGCGAACCGCGTCGACTGGATGGCAGAGAAGTGTGCGTAAAAGTCTTTAAGCGCGCCGGGCAGCGCGAACTTCGGGTCCGCTATTGCATTCGGCAAGTGACTCTCAATTGGCGGCTCCCAGAGATTGCGCAGCAAATCACGCCTTTCAAGACGCAGAGCGCCGCTCTGCTTCGCAACTACCAGCGAGTAACTATGAATGCCCCTGCGATAGCCATCGAATATCACTGCATTGTCTGCGCACAACACCGGTTCTGAACAGACAACCAGCGCGGCCAGAAAAATCGTGCGAAGTGAGGTTTGCACCTAAGCGCTCCAAGAGTGTTTTCCTGTTCCGCCGCAAAAACGGCCCACAGGGCAGTGGGGAGCACCATAGGGCAGCTTCAGCGAAATGCACACCCCTTTTTCAAGTGATCAAAATGAATGCGCGCACGTTGTTATGGTCGCGTTAACACGGATCCGTGCAACGCCGAGGAAAGAGCTAATTTAACCAGGGAGCTGGAGAGTTCTGATCGGGGTCCAGCGGCAGTTCCAGGCGATTGCTATGTTCTCTGGTCGGCTGGCCAATCATCTCGTCGTAGGCGCTCTCGTGCACCAGTACCAGTTCAGCGGGCTGAATGGCCTCGAGCTGCGCACGCATCTCCACCAGGTTGCGTGTCTTCAGCGGTTTGCCGTCGTTGCCGCAAATGATGTAGGACTGGTCCCCAATCTGCGCTTCAGCGATGTACAGGCTGAGCTCAGTCGAGCGAATAGCGATGCGTGCCTTGGCGGCTCGCTTCTGTAGCTTAGGCAAGGTGATTTTCACCGGGATGTCCTGGCTGTGAGTTCGAATCATGGTATCGATTCAGCAGGCACTGCTACAATGCGATCCCGAATTTTTCCGGCATCCAAGTTCGTGTCACAGGCCTTTAATTCCGGCAGACCACCGCTCAATCCGCGCCAGGCCGAAGCAGTTCGCTATATCGACGGTCCCCTGCTGGTGTTGGCGGGTGCAGGCTCCGGCAAGACCAGCGTGATCACGCAAAAAATTGCCTATCTGGTCGACGAGTGCGGCATTAACGCCCGCAGCATCGCCGCCGTAACCTTCACCAACAAAGCCGCACGGGAGATGCGCGAGCGGGTCAGCAAGCTATTACCTGCCCAGGCGGCGGAGGGTCTCCAGGTCAGAACATTCCATCAGCTGGGTCTGCGTATCCTGCGAGAAGAGCGCAAGACTCTGGGGCTGAAAAGCGGCTTCTCCATTTTTGATGCACAGGACAGTCAGACACTGATTAAAGACATCCTGTTGCAGGCACACGGCAGCGAAGGCGATCAGGCAGCAACAGTGCAGCATCGTATTTCCCAGTGGAAAAACGATGGCGTCTTGCCAGAAGAGGCCATCACTCAGGGCGGTGGTCCTGCCGATCAGCTCTGCGCTCAGGCCTACCTGCGCTACAACCAGGCGCTGCGCGCCTACAATGCATTGGATTTCGACGACCTGATTCTGCTGCCTGTGCAACTGTTCCAGCGCGAGCCTGCACTGTTGGACAAGTGGCAGAACCGGCTGCGCTACCTGCTGGTAGACGAGTACCAGGACACCAATGCCAGCCAATATGCGCTGGTGCGTCAATTGGTAGGCGTCTCCGGTCGTCTCACGGTGGTAGGCGATGATGATCAGTCCATTTACGCCTGGCGCGGTGCGCGCCCGGAAAATCTCGCCCAACTGCAGGCAGACTTTCCTGGCTTGAACGTCGTTAAGCTGGAACAGAACTACCGCTCCAGCGCCAACATCCTGCAGGCGGCAAATACGCTCATCGCCAACAATGCTCATATCTTCGATAAGTCTCTCTGGAGTGAATTTGGCCCGGGTGAGCGACTCCGAGTGATGCGCTGTGCCGATGAGCAGGCGGAGGCCGATCAGGTGGTGGCGGAAATTCTCGATCACCAGCTGCGCAAGCGCACCCGGCTGGGTGACTACGCAATTCTGTACCGCGGCAATCATCAGGCGCGCCTGATTGAGCTGGCGCTGCAGCAACAACAGGTGCCGTATCAGATGAGCGGCGGCCAGTCCTTTTTTGCCCGCAACGAAGTCAAAGACATCATGGCTTACCTGCGCTTGCTGCTAAACCCCGATGACGACAATGCGTTCCTGCGCATTGCCAACGTGCCCAGACGCAAGCTTGGCCCGAGCACGTTGGAAGCACTGGGTCACTATGCCAACACAGCAAGTCTCAGCCTGGCGCGAGCGGCCGCCGGTGTGGGCGGTGATATTCCCGAGACAGGTCGCGAGCGGCTGCGGCAGTTTGTGAGCTGGCTGGAGCGCACCCGGCAGTCCTGCTTCAGTGGCGATCCCATTAGTGGCGTGCGCCAGATGCTGCGCGATATCGAATACAAGGACTGGCTAGACAGCATCAGCTCGGGC
Source organism: Pseudomonadota bacterium (assembly GCA_038746745.1). Lineage (GTDB taxonomy): Bacteria > Pseudomonadota > Gammaproteobacteria > Pseudomonadales > Halieaceae > JANQIO01. The sequence continues at coordinate 25,352 of JBCDKJ010000021.1, read as the reverse complement.
GACGAGGTAGCCGAGCGGCGTATGGCCAATGTGGAGTTTTTGATCGATAGCCTGCACCGAGTGATACAGCAGGATGAGGTCACGCTGGATGAAGCCATTGAAAGACTAGTGCTGCGCGATCTGATGGAGCAGCAGGAAGAGGAAAAACAAACGGAAGACTCGGTGCAGTTAATGACGCTGCACGCAGCTAAAGGCCTGGAGTTTCCGCACGTGTACATGATTGGCGTTGAGGAAAATCTGCTGCCCCACCGCAACAGTATCGATGATGGCAACATAGAAGAAGAACGACGATTGGCCTATGTGGGGATTACACGTGCTCGGCAAACCCTTACCCTCAGTCATGCCAGCAAGCGGCGTCAGTTTGGCGATACCATCGACTGCACGCCCAGTCGCTTCATTGAAGAACTGCCCCAGGATCTGCTGCTGTTTCAGGGTGGCGAAGAGGCCGACGCCGAAGTCGCGCAGCAGCGCGCCACGGAAACCCTGGCGGGTCTTAAGGACCTGTTAGCCTGATCCCATGGCATTGATCACACAGGACATCGCTGCGGTCGCGGCGGCATTACGCCAGGGCGAGCTTGCCGCCATTCCTACCGAAACCGTGTACGGTCTCGCCGGTAATGCGCTGAATGCCGAGGCGGTGGCGGGTATTTTTGACGCCAAGCGCCGCCCCAGTTTTGATCCACTGATCATGCATCTGCCCAATGCCGATGCCGTCACTGGCTACGTTGTGGACTTCCCCGCACGTTTGCGCAACCTTGCCGACGCACTCTGGCCGGGGCCGCTCACCCTGCTTCTGCCACGCCAGAACATCGTGCCGGACCTTGTCACATCGGGGCTGGAGCGGGTGGCGGTGCGCGTCCCGGCGCACCCCATGGCTGCGTCACTCCTGGAGCAACTCGATTTTCCCCTGGCAGCACCCAGCGCCAATCCCTTTGGCTATATCAGCCCCACGACTGCCGAGCATGTGCAGGCGCAGTTGGGCGAGCGCATCGACTGGATTCTTGACGGCGGTGCCGCGCCGGTTGGCATAGAGAGCACTATCGTCGGAATGGAAGACGGGTCACCCATGATTTATCGCCTGGGTGGTGTCGCAGTGGATCAGATTGAGGCGCTGATCGGCCCCGTCACGGTAAAGGCCCACAGCTCGTCACGCCCTGCAGCGCCCGGACTGCTGGAACAGCACTATGCACCCGCTACGCGCTTTATATTGGGTGATCGCGCGGCGTTGGTGTCAAAGATGCTCGAGAAGGATCACCGTGTGGGCGTGCTGAATTTCGATACCCCAGTGGAGGGCATCGATCTCGGACTTCAACGTGTGTTGAGCCCCACCGCTGACCTGCGTGAAGCCGCCAGCAACCTGTTCGCGGCCCTGCGTGAGCTGGATAGTTTTGCGCTGGATGTGATCGTAGCGGAACGGGTGCCAGCGGCAGGTCTGGGCCTCGCCATTAACGACAGATTGCAACGGGCAGCGGCCAGAGCGCCTTAAAAACCGCCGCCGGGCATGCCAGGCACCGGTGGACCCTCACCGCCAAAGCCCGGGCGAAAGCTCAGATCAATGCCGAAAAACGCGCTGGAGCCGACGTCGAAGTCGGGTGCGTCAAAGCCGCTGCCATCAAAGCGTACGCCACGCAAACCTCCGGTGCCGGCGCGCGCTCCCAAAAAGATATTGCCAGCAATCCGTCGCTCAACGGTGAAGCCCAGGTCCCAGGCGTCATAGTTCACGCCGACATCGCCATCGCTGGTACTGATATTCCAGGACGCGCCCGAAGGTGACAGCCCGAATCGATATACCCAGTTGCCATCGGGCGAGTACAGTATCGCCGGCCAGGGCAACACCGCGCTCAGCGTCCAGCGCTCGTTAATCGACCAGGAGGCACCGACATAGGGAATAACAAAATCATCATCCGGCGAGTAGTCCGCATAAATGCCATACAACCACCAGAGGTTATCCGCCTGTATATAGCGACCAAAAGCACCGCCCATATACTGCATATTCCAATCGGAACCCTCCAGAGAACTGCGGTGTGCCAGCGGCATGACGAATCCACCCAATTGCCAGTCCGGCGTCGCCTGATGCAGCCAGCCAACCGGCAGGCCCACGGTTCCCACATCAAAGTCTTCAACTCCTGGTGCGTCGACCTTGAAGTCGGAGTAGCTGAGATATTCACCCACAAATAGAGCATCCCGCTGTGAGATCAGGATGGGCAGCACCGCATACTGGCTGATAGTGCTGAGGTCGTACTCCAACTCAAAGCCAGAAGACAGTTCTACTTCTGTGTTGCCGTAGTGGCGGGCCGTCAGGGTGGCGAGAGGCAGAAACGGCACATTGGATCGTGCCCGCTGAAAGTCGATATCGCTATCGAGAAACTTTTGCGTAAGACGCGCGGCGAAGCCAGGATCGTCATCCTGCGCCGACGCGAGTGCGGGCAGCAGGAGCAAGCTTAAAACAAGAACGTAGGTGCTGCGAAAGAGCATCGGCATAGGCAGCGTGCAAACCTTATGTGAGCTGGATTTGTGCTAGCTGGTCAGACGCAGACTCTAGCAAAAGCTGCGCCGCACTTCAGTGCAGATCAAGTGATGAGACCGTGCGAGCTGTGCAAGCAGTGCAAGCAGTGCAAAAAATATCCCCCGATAAAAATGCAGGCCAAAAAAAAGCCGCCGGTGAGGCGGCTCTTCTCACAACCGCTGCTTACTGAGCGCTGTCGATCATGTAGTCGACGGCAGCGATGATTTCCTCGTCGGAACACGCCATGCAGCCGCCTTTGGCGATCATGCCTGTGCCGGCGACGCCATTAAGGCCACTGTTGTGCAGTGCGTCGCGACCCTTGCTGATGCGAGGGCTCCATGCTGCCACATCACCCAGCTTCGGTGCGCCTGCGGCGCCGGAATTGTGGCAGGCCATACAAGCGGAGTTGTACACCTCTTCGCCAGAGCGGGCTACCGCCATAGCGCCAGCGCCTGGCGCTGCCATGACACCACAGCTGGTGTCGCCTTCCAGGCAGACCTGCCCGTGGGGTCTGATGCGCTCTTCAATCGCCGCGCGCTGCTCTTCTGTAATGGCAACTGCGGTAGCGCTCAGAGCGACAAGACCGGCAAAAATTGCCAGCTTTTTCAACGACTTGATCATGATTGCCTCTGTCATCTTTCAAGTGGTGATTTTCAGGATGCGGAAGTATAACGACTTCCCCTACCAGCGGAAACTCGCAGACGCTTCCAATCGGCCCCAAGCCTGCCTAGTATCTGCAGCGCACGTTTTCGCTTAACCCGCCCGCTGCCACAGCAGCTCCCGGAGAACAAACAACAATGAAACTCTACACATATGACCTCGCTCCCAACCCGCGCCGCCTGGGCCTGTTTTTAAAATACAAAGGCATTGAGATTGAGACCCAGCAAGTGGATCTGGGGAATCTGGAGCAGCACAGCGATGAATTCGGCAAAGTGAATCCTGCCCGCACGGTGCCGGCGCTGGCCCTAGATAGCGGCGAGGTGCTGACCGAGGTCATTGGCCAGTGCGCATATCTGGAGGCCCTGCACCCGGAAAAGCCGTTGATGGGCACCACACCAATAGAGCAGGCCGAGGTACTGAGCTGGGACCATAAGCTGTTTTTGCAGGGTTTTATGCCCATCGCGGAAATTTTCCGTAACGGCAATCCGGCCTTTAAAGATCGCGCCCTGCCCGGCCCGCTTAAGCTTGCCCAGATACCAGAGCTGTGTGATCGCGGCGAACTTCGTCTGGATAGTTTCTGGACCATGATGGAAGACCACCTGGCCAACAGCAGTTGGGTCGCCGGCGACAATTTCAGCTTCGCCGACATCGATCTCTACTGCGTGGTGGAGTTCTCGGGCTGGATCAAAAAGGGCATTCCCGGCGGCGCAGACGCACTTTCTGCCTGGCATGCACGCGCCAGCGACGTGCTCGCCTAGCTCGCCTCCGGTGCGGCCGCTTCTGCGGAGGCGGCCAGCCCGCGTCCGGCAATGACAATACCGACCGCCGCGATAGCGTACGTGGCGAGACCGACGATAAGCACGCCGCCGTAGTTGTCTGCGGTCACTAACAGTGCCGCAGCACTGGGGCCCAGACCGCCGCCCGCGCCACTGGCAATGCCGCCCGCCGTTACTACGGCGCCGCCGGGATCCATATCCGCCAGAATCGACTGGATATAGGGCGTGGTAAACGCCCAGGTAATGCTGTGAATCGATGTCCACAGCACGAAGGCGCCATGTGATTCTGCCTGCAGCAGAAGGTACAGTGACACCGCGCCAATCGCCACACCGATTAACACGGGTCTTGCATGACCAAAACGGCTGCCCACCCAGAGAATCGCGAACGCCCCCGGCACCCCCATCAGTGAGGCAATGCCCAGCGACGATCCAATCTCGGCATCGCTCAACCCTGCGTGTACTGCGATGCGCTCGACAAAGGCGTCGGTGGCGGTGTTGCTGGCCTCGAAAAAGCACAGGGCCACTAAGCCCGCGAAGGCCGTCACCGAGGCTAGTAAGCGCCACTCGCTGGCACGAATAGAAATACCCTCTGCCAGTGCAGCCGTGGTGGGCAGCGAGGTGGCCAGGCCCAGGGCAAACAGATTCAGGCCTGCCATGCCCAGATACATCTGGGTAACGGTCATTTCGGGCAGATACGTCGGCAGCGCCCACAGCCCGATACCTGCCAAGCCAAACTGCAGCATCATAAACAGTCCGTAACAGCGCTCGGAGTTTTGCTCCCGTGCGAACGTACTCATTACCGCTGCATAGCCTGCGCCATCCCCAAAGGAGTTAATCACCCGCAGCAGGTAGAACAGCTCATGCTGTTCGTACATTAGTGCAGAGGCACCATTGGTGAGCGCAGCGGCGCTAATGCCGATTAGCGCCAGCCGCCGCAGCGGCAGCCGATGGATGGTCAGGGCGCAGATCAGTGCTATCAGGACACTGCCGATGGCGCCAAACCCTGCGGTAAAGCCCGCGGCCCGATCCGAAAAGCCGCCGTAGTCGACCAGAACGCCGACGATAATCGGCCCCATCAGCAAGGGCAGCAGCACGATGCAACCCATCAGTGCCAGTGCCCAGATCTGTCCGCGTGGCAGCAGCGTCAGCATCAGGCGAGCAAAGCCGGGCTATGGGTCATGATGTCGCCGTACAACTCGGGCCGCCGATCACGGAACAAGCCCCACTGGGCGCGATAGGCCTGGATGGCATCGAGATCAAAACTCGCAATATGCACGCCGGCTGACTCGCTATCGGCCTGCGCCACCAGATCGCCGGTGTGATCGCAGACAAACGACGTTCCGTAAAACGTCATCTTCAGTTCGGAGTCACCCGTGGCGACTTCTTCGCCGATACGGTTAGACGCCACCACCGGCATCACGTTAGCTGCGGCGTGACCCTGCATAACGCGGCACCAATGGTGGCGCGAGTCGAGCTCTGGCGCACCGGGCTCGCTGCCGATGGCCGTGGGGTAAAATAGAATTTCTGCTCCGTTCAGGGCCATGGTCCGCGCTGCTTCCGGAAACCACTGATCCCAGCAAATCGCTACGCCCAGCCTGGCGTAGCGCGTTTCCCAAACACGAAAGCCGGTGTCGCCCGGCGTAAAATACGTCTTTTCCTGATAGCCAATCGCATTCGGAATATGTGACTTGCGGTAGTAGCCCAGCACGCTGCCATCGGCATCAATCATCGCCAGGGAATTAAAGTATGCCGTGCCCGCTTTCTCGAACCAGCTCAGCGGCAACACCACGCTGAGTTCCTGCGCCAGCGCCTGAAAGCGCTGTATCAGCGGGTTGTTGTCGCGCTCACTAGCCAGAGCCAGGTGCTCGCCACGCTGTTCTATACAGAAGTAGGGCGTCTCGAACAGCTCCTGCAGCAGAATGATTTGCGCACCCGCCGCTGCGGCTTCTCGCACCAGGGCCTCCGCCTTTGCGAGGTTATCGTCAATGTCCCAGCTACAGGTCATCTGCGTGGCCGCCACGGTGACCACGCGGGTATCAGCATTCATGGCACGCTCTCTTACCATTTGAGTGAGCGCTGATTACACAGGGGATGAGGGCAGCGATCAAACGCAATGTTCTCGTCACAGTGATGAAATTTATTCATGCAAGCATGGACAGCGATCAGTACTTCTTGCTGAACGCAGCACGCAAGCGCCGCCTCCCGAGCGTATGCCATCAAAATTCTTCATGCGTCCGGGAAATAAATTTCGTTTGTCTGAACCCCCTGCCTGGCCTAGGCTTGCAAACCGCTCTCCCCCTGCAGGTAATCGCATGAGCCACATAATGCCGCCCGAATGGGCACCCCATGAACGCTGCTGGATGGCATGGCCCTGCCGCGATGCCATGTGGTCAGACTATGCCGCTACCTGCAGTAACTATGCCGCGGTGGCCCATGCTATCCGCCAATACGAGCCGGTTACCATGGTGGTGCCCCCGGAAAAGGTCGCCGCAGCGCACAAGCTGCTGGGCAGCGATATTGAAATCTTCGAGATCCCCATTGACGATTCCTGGGCCCGTGACAGCGGACCCTGCTTCGTCCTGGGCGAAAACGGCCTGGCGGGAGTGAGCTTCACCTTCAACGCCTGGGGCGGCAAATACGAGCCGCATGATCAGGATGCCCTGATGGCAGACCGTATCATTGAGAGGATAGGTGCACCTGTTGTCAGCTCAGCTCTGGTCGCTGAGGGCGGCGGCCTTAACGTGGACGGAGAAGGCACGCTTCTTACCACCGACACCTGCTTTCCCAATGCCAACCGCAATCCGGAGTGGAGCATCGAGCAGATTGAACAGGAGCTTATGCGCACTCTCGGCGTCGAAAAGGTGGTCTGGCTGCCGGGTGATCCGCTGGATCAGGAGACCGATGGTCACGTGGATGGTATTGCCTGCTTTACGGCGCCGGGCAAAGTCATTATTGAATCCACTGATCGAGCCGACGACCCTCGCAAGCCCTTTTTTGACAGCGTGCGCTCAGCGCTGGAACAACAGACTGATGCCAAAGGACGCCCTTTCGAATTGCTCACCCTGCCTGAGGCCGGTGACGCGAACGCACGGGGCGACAAGTTCTGTGTGTCCTACGTGAACTTCTACATCGCCAATGGTGGCATTGTCGCGCCCGCCTACGACATCCCTGACGACGACCTGGTGCGCGAGCGCCTGGCTGATTATTACCCCGGTCGCGACGTTACCCTGGTCAATATCGACTATATCGCTGAAGGTGGCGGCGGCATTCACTGCATTACCCAACAGCAGCCTGCCGTCGCATGATCGACGGGGCTAGCGCCCCGCCATAATCTCAGCCAGCGTCTGCTCGGGCAGTTCAAACACCGTCAGGCTGTTGTTACCTTCCATGGTACTGGCGGCGACCATGGCGTTAACAATCGCTTCCTCTGTCGCCTCAACCGTTGCCCGGAAGAAGGGCGTAAGCCGATCGTTGGGCACCATCGCCAAGCCCTCACTGAGCTTGCTTTCACTTAGCTGCCCGTCAAACGCGGTAGAAAAGGCAATAAAAATATCGCCAGAGCCATCACCGCTGACTGCGCCCAGACGCCCAATGCCCAGCGACGGCCGTTTGGCCATACGATTGAGTTGATGAGGCAGCATGGGCGCGTCGGTGGCGACCACGATAATAATAGAACCGTCCGGACCGTTATCCTCGAGCATTGCTTTACCGCACACGGGGAAGCTCGACGTATCAGGCCGCTGCCTTGCGTCGCGGTAACAGGGCGACGGTGCGTCCTGCAACTCGGGCACGGCGACACCCGCAATATGTTTAAGATCGTCACGACGCCCGTAATTGCATTGCACCAGCACGCCGACGGTGTAGTCGGTGCCTTCCAGCTCGACCATCCGTGAGGCGGTGCCAATGCCCCCTTTAAAACGGTTACAGATCATACCGGTGCCGCCACCAACGGCGCCCTCTTCCACCGGACCGCTGGAAGCGGCCTTCATTGCGCTGAGCGCATGCTCCGTCTTCACATGGAAGCCATTGATATCGCTGAGCGTACCATCGTAGGTTTCTGCCGCCACCGGCGCATGCCAGTCGGCCGCCCAACCCTTGTCTACCATCCAACGCACGGCGGCATCGCGCGCGATGCCGACAGAGTGAGTGTTGGTAATCATGATGGGGCCGTCGACCAGACCGCGCTCCTGCAACCAGGTCGTGCCCGTCATTTCGCCAGAGGCATTAAGCGTAAACCAGCCGCCAAACACGGGGCTTGTCGAGTCCTTACCTCTCGGATGAATAGCCGTGACCCCAGTGCGCACTGGACCCTTACCGACCTTAAGGCGGCCCTTGCCCCTGATAATGGTGGTATGCCCGACTTCAACGCCCTCGACATCGGTGATGGCATTGAGTGGCCCTGGCTGACCGGGAAAGGGCACGCCCAAATCCCGCGCCCGCGGTTTATCGTCGGCAACAGCACCGACAGCGATTAGCCCCGCCAGCGCGACGCTGACCAAACTGTGTGCGACATAGGAGAGCCTTTGTTTTGTCTGTGTCATTTTTGTTCTCGCGTCCGTAGCAGAGGTAGTCTGAGACAGTGCAAGCTACCCTGTTACTACCGACGCCCACAAGCACTAACGACGCGCAAAAACAGAGTAAGCGTCAGAGAGATATCTAGTTTCACGTAGTAATAAACCCATCCGATTGCGAACCGGGCCCGTATCAAAGGCGGAATTTAGTTAATACATTAACTAAATTGACCAGGACTATATTGGGCAAGACAAGCTTGGACAAAAAGGCGACCGGAGCGAGCATTGAAGGAACTACCCACGGCATCCAGCAGGAACAAGCGAGAACAACTGGAGACGAGTTCCTGGTTTGCTGTGGTGCGCGCCTATCTGGAATGCAGTAAACGCTACACCGAGATGCTGCAACACTTTGAGCTGACGGTCGCCCAGTATGACGCGCTGAATGCCATTGAAAGCCTGGGCAGCAACGCTGTGCCAAAGGCAATCGCTGACCGGCTGGTGGTCACCCGCGCCAACATTACGGGCCTGCTGCGCCGCCTGGAGCAACGCAAGCTCGTGCAAATAACCGCCCACCAGGCCGATGGCCGCTCTGTGGTCTGCGCCCTGACACGCAAGGGTAAATCCCTGCACGATCGCGCCCACAACGCCGCCAGCCGCTTTGTTCGCGCACAGCTACAACCTTTTGAAGACAGCGACTTGAAGTACACCGAACAGATGATGCGCAGCATGCACGCGCATCTCCAGACACTCGACCCGAACGCGCTGGCCGCGTCAGACAACCATCGGGAAACATGATGAAGAGAGGATCCAATATGACACCTGCCGCAGGCACACCCGCTCCCCCCAGGCGCAGCCTCTTGTTACTGGAAGCGCGCGCCGCTCTCGATGCCGCCAGAATGCTCGCGCCGCTGGCAGTCAGCAGTGTACGCCGCGTACCTGAAGCGGCAGAGACTCTCACCATAGTGGCACCGGGGTTCAGCTCAGGCGATAGCTACACGCTACCTTTGCGCCGCTATTTAAAGCGCCAGGGCTTCCAGGCAGAGGGCTGGGGTCTGGGCACCAACCTCGCTGGCACCAACCTGGAGCACACGCAGGACGATCTCTCGGACCGCTGGAACTTCAGCCGCCGAGAAGACTATAACGGTGAGGCCGGCGTGCCCTACCAGATTGATCGCTTCTACGACCGCGTTGTGGAACGGCACGAGTCTACAGGTATGAATGTGTCGCTTATTGGCTGGAGCCTGGGCGGCTACATGGCTCGCGAAGTGGCGCGCGATCTCCCCGAGATCGTCGAGCGCGTCATCACCATGGGCTCACCCACTGTCGGTGGCCCCAAATACACCGCGGCTGCCCCGTTCTTCAACCGGAACGGGATGGATCTGGACTGGATTGAGGACGAGATCGCGCGCCGGGAAGAACGCCCGATTCAGCAGCCTATCACCGCCATCGTTAGCAAGACCGACGCTATCGTAGACTGGAACGCGGCTATCGATCAGTACAGCCCCAACGTGACCCACGTCGAAGTCGATGCCGCCCACCTCGGTATGGGTTTCAATCCCGATATCTGGTCACACGTGCTGGACGCATTGCAGGCTGAAACTTAACGTGTCTGGCCGCGACGCTGCTCCTGCGCGCTACTTGGTCACAGACAACATGTACTCCGCGACCGCCAGACGCGTCTCTGCATCCAGGTAGTTCTGCGGCGGCATCTCCGGATAATCCTGCCGCTTCTTGATCGGTGCCTCGATGTACTCGGCCAGCCCTTCCGGGTTTTCCATGTACAGCGCCTGAATGATCTTCACGGGCGGGCCGATCATGCGGCCCTCATAGGTGTGGCAGCCCGCACAGACGCCCAGATAGGCAATCTTGCCGCGCTCGCCGGGCTCGATAACGCGAGGGGCGACGTCCGCCAGCAAGTAGTTGCCAATGGTGTTGGTGTTGGTGAAATCGCACTCGGCGAAGTCATCTACCCCGGCGGTGATATAGCGGTGACGGTTGATGATGCAGCTATCGGTGGTGGGCCCAATGACAAATATGTCGGGATTGCCCGTCTTGAACTGCGCCAGCATCAGGCCACGAATCTCATCAATGGTGTCGTAGCCGTTGTTGTGCATGGTGTTGTTGAGAATCATCAGGCCGTCACTATTAGGATCGGCTTCCGGATCTACTGTCACGTTGGTGAGCTCGGCGGCCGTGTTGTGATCTACCGACATGATTCCTACGGTCTTGTTGTTGGTAATGATATTGCCTTCGATCACAACGTCGTCCGCCGCCATGATCATCATGCCGGTGCCGCCGGGGATGCCGCCGACGGTTGAACCCGGTGCGCCAAAGTTCAGCGTGTTGTTATTGCTTACCCAGTTATTGCGGATGATCACGTCGTAGGTGGTCTTGATGGGCAGGCCAGGGGTAATAAAGGCCAGGATGCCGCCGGTATTGTTGTAGACAAAATTGCTCTCAACGATGGCATGGCGGCTGTTTTCGATCTCGATACCGGCGACGGAATCGAACACTTCATTGTAGGCCACGTGCACGTTGTCGCTCATGCCTACGTAAATGGCCGCATCCTCAATGCCCGAGATAATGTTGTGCTCCACCACACCGTTAGTGCCGAGCTGCGGGAAGATGCCATATACGCCCGTGTCTACAATGATGTTGTCGCGAATCTCGTAGTTGTTGCCCGCCTGGCTCATGATCGCATTACCCTTGTACTTGGTAATCATGAAGCCTTCGACAATGATGTTGTTGCCAGAGAACAGAATGGCATCGTTCATGGTGCCCTGGCCATGCAGCGTAGCGCGCTCAGAGCCTTCGATAATGCCGATCAAACGGATGCCGTCTTTGTCGATGTAAACGGTTTCGTTGTAGGTGCCTGGCATCACGTGGATCGTGGTGCCCGGTTCGGCGGCTTTCACTGCCGCCTGAATCGACTCACCGTCTTTCACCGTGACCACGATATCGGTCATGGGCGGTCCGGCGACGTTCTTGCTGCTACCGGTCTGAATAATTTCTTTGGCAGCCGCCACTTCTTCGGCGGTTGCGTCACCTGCGCTGCTGCCGCCGTAGGACGCTCCCGCGCCACTGCTGGTGATCACCGGTGCCGGCGCCGAGGTGCTGCGTCCTAACTGCATGCCCGCGGCGAAGGCCACGGCAATCAGTACCACGCCTACAATTTTGCCCATGCTCATGATGATGCTCCTTGTTGCTCTGCGTCCCGGTGACTCAGGATCGTGTCGGGGTTGTTAGTGAGTTCTGTATTGCGAAGGGGCGACACACCGATAGGCATAAGACCAGACGGCACCGCTGTGGGGACTGGCGGCGAAAAGGTCTCATCGGTCAGTGTCATTAAGAAGTCCACCAGCAGATCGAGTTCATGCTCGGTGAGGTTCGGCTCCCAGATATGCCAGTGAATGTGCATGTCCACGCCCTCTGGCACGGCGTGGCCGCGGCCGCCAGTATAAAAGGCCACGGTCTCGCGCAGCGTTTCAAAACGGCCAGAATGCATATAGGGCGCTGTTTTACCGATGTTGCGCAGGGTCGGCACCTTGAATCCGCCCTTCATCTTCGGCGCATTCCAGGTCGCCTCAGCGCCGATATCCAGTGGCAAACCCTCAGGCTCCGGCGCCCCGATCACCGCCACCTGATTATTGGTGAACAAAGGCGGCGTATGGCACTCGGCACAGCGCGCCACGAAAGAACGGAACACGTTCATGCCCTCCACTTCGCGCCGATTGAGCGCGTCGTGAAAACCGTGGGCATAGCGATCGTAGCGGCTGTTCAGTGAAATCAGCGACGTCTGAAACGCGGCCAGCGCCCGATAGATCTGATCCGGCGCGATGTCGTCGCGCTCATCAGCGGGAAACGCCTGTTGAAATAGCGCCCGATAGCGCTCGTTCTGGTTCAGCGTTGCCAGCAGGTTTTCCGGCGTGTTGCCCATTTCCTCTGGCGAATACAGTGGCCCCATGGCCTGCTCTTCCAAGGACTGGGCGCGTACATCCCAGAAAAAACTATCGAGAAAGGCCACGTTCCAGAGTGTAGGCGCTCCGCGCTTTACCGCGTGCCCGGCCACACCGATGGAGCGCGCACGCCCATCGCTAAAGCCCAGGTCCGGATGGTGACAGCTCGCACAGGAGTGTGAGCCATCCCCGGACAGCGCGGGATCAAAGAACAGATAGCGCCCCAGGTCGATTTCCTGGGGCGTGAACCCGTCACGATAGTCAGGTAGCGACGTTTGGGTGCCGCCAACACCTCGGTTCTGGGTGGATTCATAGAGTTGGTAAAACGTCACCAGCTTGCACTGGCTGGTAGCGGTTTTCTCAAAGCCCGGCGGGCAGCGATCGCTCAGTGTGAAGTGGACAGGCCGCGGGGCGTCCGCAAAGGACACCACCGGTGTGGAAACCCAGACCATCCCGGCCAGGGCTATGCCCAGCGAAAACACCGCCGCCAGGCCACTGAGCGAGAGGCGCTGCATCATTGCGCGAGAATAAATCCAATCACGTCGTTGAGGTCTTTATCCGTCGACAGCATGGTCGCCATCATGGCCATCTGCCGACCGTATTTGTCATCGGGATGACCACCGCGCACACCGTCCTTAAAGTGCGCCATTTGCCGCCGCAGATAGGCCTCGTCCAAAATGGTCAGATTCGGCGCGTTAAAGGCAGGGTTTCCCGCGGCGGTTGGCCCATGACAAGCACCACAGGCGGCGTTGTACTGCACCTCGCCGTTGCGCGTGTCATGTTCCCCTGGGGCGGCGTCCGTGTTGGGCGGTAGCGAGGATAAGTAAGCGCTAACTTCTGCCGCAGCCTCAGGCGTGGGTAGCATCGCCGCCATAGGTTGCATCTGACGACCGACGATATCCCGCGCGTCAGAACCGCGAATACCGGCCTTGAAATGCTCCAGTTGCCGCGTCAAATACGCTGCATCCTGTCCCGCCAGCGCAGGTGCCTTCAACACCGCATTGCCGCCGCCATCGGCGCCGTGACAGGCGATGCAAGTGCCATAGGCTGCTGGTGCATCCTGTCCGGAAACCAACGGTGCAACAGTGCTGAAAGAAAGTGCCGCCAGCGTGACGCCAAGCAGCCGACTACGTGTTTTCATGGTGGCCCCGAATGCCGGTATTTATATTCTTTAGACGCATTATGGCGATGCGCGCCCTGGAATCTTCCCGATTTTAAGAATCCGTCAGGATTTTTAGCGGATTTTGGTCAATTTTCAGGCAGTTCGGCGGATTTTTAAGGGAGTCGGGCTTTTCGCCAGGCCGTAGGCGTCATGTCATAGGCGGCCTTAAACGCCTTATTAAATGCGGACAAAGAGCGAAATCCGGCATCCATTGCGATGGTCAATACCGGCAGTTGTGCTTCATCGGGGTGCGCCAGACGTTCCGCCGCTTCGCGTACCCGGTAGCTATTCAGAAAATCATTAAAATTACGGTAACCCAGCCCCTGATTGATGACATGCCGCACCCGGTATTGCGGCGTTTCCAGCCGCTCCGCCAATTGGCCCAGGGTCAGGCCCATTTCCCGCCAGATCTGGTGTTCCTGCATAAAGGCTTCCAACGTGGCCACCGCGTCAGGGTCGGTATTGGCCACCGACGTCTCTGGCACGTCAGCGGTAGCCGCTGCCGCCGCTGGTACCGTCGGGCGCTGAAACAGCAAGCTGCGCTGATACTGCAGCAGCGAAACATTGATCGTCAGCAACAGTAACGCCAGTGGGATGTACTCCCAGGTCGACAACCACTCTGCACCGGGAAACAAAATCTCCCGGCTGAACAGTAGTAAAAAACTGTAGGTCCCGTTCAAACCCACAAACCACAAGCGCAGACGCCGTCGCGCTTCTACAAGGTCCGTACGCCAGTTGCGCGCCACCACCCACAGCGCCGCACCTAGCAGCACAAACTCCACCGCCTGAGGAATCGTGGAGAACACAACGGCAGGCCCGCCAAGCAACAGACCGAGCAAGGGCATTACCACCGTAAACGCCACCAGCCCCACCTGCCAGGCCCGCAGCCGAAAGTCATCATCAAACAGGCTATAGCTGAATAGCCAGAACACCCCTGGCGCTGCCGTCTGCACCACCGATGCCGCCAGCGACGCCCAGGAGCCCTGCACCACCGGCGTCGCGATATAGCCCAGCAGCGCAAACAGCAGCAACCCAAATAATCGCTCTCGCACACCCCAAGCGGGCTCGCGAAGCAGCAAGACCAGACTCAGCAGAAGCTGCGACAAACTGAAACTCAGCGCCGCAACCAGCAGTAATGACATGTGCAGTAGCCCCTCAGCAGAGCTGACATCATAGCAACATGTCCGGTATTCAGCGGGTTAATCGGTAAGCATGCCCGCCATTTGCGATACCTGCCCGACCGGCATCTGGCCAGAATCTCTAACCGTTTCGCCGATAATCAACAGAGCGGGTGATTGAATCTTTCGGTGCTGCACCATCGCCGGGAGCTCGCCGAGGGTGGTGACAATGCACTGATCTCCTGCAACGCTTCCCGTTTGCACAATCGCTGCTGGCCAGTCTACGGGAAGACCGCGTCCAATGAGCGCAGCACTGACATCGGCCACACAACTTACCCCCATGTAGACCACAACAGTCAGTTTTTGCAGCGAGCCTTCGCCCTGCGCCAGCGGCAATTCGCCCAGCTGATCTCGTCCGGTGATAAATAGGCATCCGTCCGCAACACCGCGACGCGTTAGTGGTATGCCGGCAAACGCTGCACAACCAAAGGCCGCAGAAATACCCGGACAGATATCTACTTCAATCCCCTGTTCACGCAGCATCAGCATTTCTTCTCCGCCTCTGCCAAACATGAAAGGGTCTCCGCCTTTGAGGCGGACGACGTGCTTACCTTGACGCGCGTGCCGCAGCATAATCGTTTCGATTTCGCTTTGCGGTACGCTGTGATGGCGGGGCAGCTTGCCAACGTACACTCTCTCTGAGTCAGGCGCTGCCAGCGCCACAATCTCGAGCGCGACCAGACGGTCGTAGACCACCACGTCCGCTGAACTTATCAATCGTGCTGCCTTTATGGTCAATAGCTCAGGATCACCGCAACCCGCGCCAACCAGACTAACTCGTCCGCAAGCGCTGCCTGCGGGCTTTGCTACACGCCAGTGGATGGCTTGCCCGAGAGACGGGAATAACCAGTCTCTTAGCAGGGGAAGCGGTGTCAACACACGACTTACTAAACCGCCTGGCATACCGCCTCCTGTTGCTGATGTTGATCAATCAAAGACTGCACCTCCGGCAAGCAGCTACCGCAACCACCACCGGCCTGACAACGCGATGTGATTTCTTCTGTCGTCATACAACCGGCCCGCACTTGTTCAAGAATTTCGTTTTCCCACACGCGATTGCAGCTACACACGAGCCGCCCTCGCGCGGATTGCGGCAATGGACTCATGCCAGCCAGCAGCCAGCTTTCATCCATCGGCACTATCCCGTTTTGATTTAAGAGACTGGACAGCCACCCCTGGTCACGGTCGATCTCCCCAACACCGATAGAAAGGCTCGCTATCAGCTCATTACGTACACCCAGAACAGCCCAGCGATGAATGCCCGCCTGCGCGTCGTGCAGCGTAATGCAGCGATTGCCGTGTGGCAGCAGCGCTGTGGCAAGCGCATTCCTGGCTGAGGCTGCCACAGCGGCGCTACCCTCCGTGCTCGCAAACAGTATCCGCTGATGCTCACCTGCGGGAACAACCACCCAGTAATCGGTTTCCAGAGTGACCGTCGCCGGGCCGAGGTAGACGCCGCTCCAGGCTACAGGCTCAGCAGCCGGACTCACGACCGTACATTTGTAGGCGGGCTCACCAGACACAGGATCTGTTTCAGCAGCGACTAAACGATTGATTGCCGACGCGCCAGAGAACCGTCCTGACCAATGCATGGGAACAAACACTTCGCCGAGCCTCTGCTGAGGGGATAGCTCGCAACGAAGTAGTACACGGCCGCAATCAGAGCTCACGCGCACAAATTCGCCCTCATCCAGACCCAACGCGGCTGCGTCCTCCGGGTGCACACTTAAAAGTGGCTCGACACTGTGCTCACATAAACGCGCTGCACGTCCCGTTCGCGTCATGCTGTGCCAGTGGTCTCTGACGCGGCCAGTGTTGAGTACGAACCGCCCTGTTGCTTGAGGAATGCTGGATTCAGCCTTTACTGAGACAAAGCGAGCGCGTTGGTCCTGGGTGAAGAACCGCCCATCCTGAAATACCTCTGGCGCGCCCAATGGCCAGCGAACCGGCGAAGCATCGAGATAGGTCCTTTCTGCGGCACCTGCCAGTGCAGATATATCGAAGTCACGCTGGCCATTGTTTTCAAATCCAGAGAGTGCGGCATGCTCCGCAAACACAGCGGCGACATTGTCGAAGCTAAAGCCCTCTGTGAAACCCAGGCGTTTAGCCACTTCACAGATTGCCCACCAATCTGCGCGGGCATCTCCGGGCGCAGGCAAAAACGCCCGCTGTCGAGATATACAGCGCTCACTGTTGGTAACAGAACCTGTCTTCTCGCCCCAGCCCAGAGCAGGCAAACGGATATCCGCTACCGCAAGCGTATCTGTATCGTCGACACAGTCGGAAACGATAACGCAATCGCAGCGCTCTAGTGCGCGCCGCCAGCGATCGGCATCGGGCAGGCTAAACAACGGGTTTGTTGCCATAATCCAGACGCTGCGGATATCACCCCGCTCGATTGCCTCAAATAGCTCGACAGCCTTCAAACCAGGTGCAGTGGCAATTCTCGGTGACCCCCAGAAGCGCTGCACACGGGCACAGTTCTCGGGGCTGAATGCCATATGCGCGGCCAGCGTGCTGGAGAGACCTCCCACTTCGCGGCCACCCATGGCATTCGGCTGGCCCGTTATAGAGAAAGGCCCACAACCAGATTTGCCGATACGGCCTGTCGCAAGATGTAAATTCGTGATGGCGTTGACCTTGTCGGTGCCACATCGTGACTGATTCACCCCCATGGAGAAGGCCGTCACGGTAGTTCTTGCTGCACGCAGCCAGGTCATGAGCAGGGCAACGTCTTTGGTCGCTAATCCACAGGTCTCTGCAAGCAGTGCTTCCGTTGTCGCCGGAGAAGCCTTGTCCAGCACAGCGTCAAATCCGCTTGTTCGGGTCGCGATATAGTCCTCGTCGAGTTCATCAGCCGCCGCCAACAACGAGAGCAATCCATTGAAAAGGCTGATATCCGCATCCGCTGCGACAGGCAGATGCAAGTCGGCAATCTCACAGGTTTCTGTACGGCGCGGGTCGATAACCACCACGCGCATATCGGTCCGCGCCCGCCGCGCCTGTTTGACGCGCTGATAAAGCACCGGATGGCACCACGCCAAGTTTGAACCGACCAGGATAAGCAAGTCTGTTGTTTCCAGATCGCTATAACTGCAGGCAACGGTGTCTGCACCAAATGCACGCTCGTGACCAGCTACCGCACTGGACATACAGAGGCGGCTATTCGTGTCGATGTTTGCCGTGCCCAGGTAGCCTTTCATCAACTTGTTGGCGACGTAGTAGTCTTCGGTCAGCATCTGACCGCTGGCATAGAAAGCCACCGCATCTGCGCCGTGATCGCGGATGATGCGCTGCCAGGCGTCTGTAATTGCATCGAGTGCACCATCCCAGTTCACTTCCGTGCCCCCGACTACGGGTTTCAGCAAGCGTCCGCGGTCGGTCGCAATGGTGTCTGCGAGCGCAGCGCCTTTCGAGCACAAACGTCCTCTGTTCGCGGGGTGATCAGGATCGCCGCGCAACTCCCAGCGGCCGTCCGCAGCGGGCGTGACCTCAACGCCACAGCCAACGCCGCAGTAGGGACAAGTCGTTTTAATCGGCGTCATGCTGGAGTGACACCCACACACCATCGTCCTGCAGTCGCACTGGGTATACAGGCAATGCATGGGTCGCATCTTCGAGGCATACACCCGTATTCAGGCTGAAGTGCTGTTTATAGAGCGGCGAACTCACCACCGGCTCATCATTGATATCACCGATAATGCCGCGACTGATCACATTGGCGCCGCCTATGGGGTCGTAGTTTCCTACTGCCCAGAGACCCTGTTCAGGAGACGATGCGCAGAACAGCGCGATCTGCACGTCACCCACCAGCGCCGCCACACCGGCGTCCGGAATCAGCGACGGCAGATCGCACACGTGGACCCAGGTCGTAGACTGTTCTCTCGGTAGCGCGTTCATGCGGATTCCTTCACAGCGGCTGCATCGATGAAACGAACCGGTTCGGGAGGTGCTGTTTCGCGCTCTTCCGGTCGGGCGGGGCGTATCTGCCCGCGCTCCTCAACAAACACAATGCCATCATCTTGTTGATCACTGTTTACAAAGCCCGTAAACATTCGCAGCCGCTCAGGATCGGCCAGGGTGGTCGTCCACTCACACTGGTAGGTGCCCACTACCGCTTCCATGCGGTCTTCCAACTCTGCGGCAATGCCGAGGCTATCCTCAATCACTACCTGCCTGATGTAGTCAAGGCCGCCGTCCAGGTTCTCTAGCCAGCGTGCAGTGCGCTGCAATCGATCCGCGGTTGCGACGTAAAACATCAGGAAGCGGTCGATGTACCTGATCAGGGTTTCGTCATCCAGGTCGACTGCGAAGAGATCGGCGTGCCGTGGCTTCATGCCACCATTGCCGCCCACGAAGAGATTCCAGCCGTTCTCCGTGGCGATAACGCCTACATCTTTGCTCTGCGCTTCGGCACACTCGCGAGTGCAACCGCTGACCGCTAACTCAATTTTGTGCGGCGCACGCAGGCCCTTATAGCGATTCTCAATGCGCAGGGCCATAGCAACACTGTCCTGCACGCCATAGCGACACCAGGTAGAACCCACACAGCTCTTCACCGTGCGCATGGCTTTGCCATAGGCATGCCCGGTTTCAAGGCCTGCGGCTATCAGCTCCTCCCAGATGCTGGGCAGTTCCTCCAGTCTCGCTCCAAAAAGGTCGATACGCTGACCGCCAGTTATCTTGGTATACAGGTTGTACTTCTCGCCCACCTGTCCAATAGCGATAAGTTGTTTGGGCGTGATTTCGCCGCCTGGAACGCGCGGGACCACCGAGTAACTGCCATCTTTCTGCATATTCGCGAGGTAGCGATCGTTTGTGTCCTGCAAACCCACGTGGGGTTTCTCAAGCACATAGTCGTTCCACTGTGCTGCCAGAATAGAGGCCACCGTCGGCTTGCATATATCGCAGCCCCGGCCCCTGCCATGGCGCTCCAGCAACTCTGCAAACGTGCGAATCTTTTCCACTCTGACCAGATGGAAAAGCTCCTGACGTGTGTATTCGAAGTGCTCGCACAAGGCGGTACTGATTTCCACACCGCGCAGAGCCAGCTCATCGTCGACGATGTCCTTGAGCATTTGCGCGCAGCCACCACAGCCTGTGCTGGCGCTGGTAGCCTCTTTGACCTCGGCAAGCGCAAGACAGCCGCCATCGATGGCAGCGACGATGTCGCCCTTGGAAACATTGTGGCAGGAGCACACCGTTGCAGTTGCAGGCAATTGACCCGGTGCAAGCGCTGCTCCAGCGCCGTCTCGCGCGGGCAGGATCAGGGCATCAGGCTGCGAGGGCAGAGCGATTCCGTTTAAACAGTACTGCAGTAGCTGCTCGTAGCCATCAGCGTCACCGACCAGTATGGCACCAAGCAGGGTTTTACCATCGTCGCTGACATTGATGCGTCGATATACACCTGTCAGCTCGTCACAGAAGCTATAAGTGAGCGAACCCTCCGTGTTGCCATGGGCGTCTCCGATGGAGCAGACGTCTACGCCCAGAAGCTTCAGTTTGGTGCTCATGTCGGCACCAGTAAATTCACCCTCCTGCTCCAACAGAGCAGCTGCAGCAACGCGAGCCATCTGGTAGCCGGGTGCGACCAGACCGAAGATACGGCCACCCCAGAGCGCACATTCGCCGATCGCATAAATACCGTCGGCGCTGGTCTGACACTGGTTGTCGACCACTATGCCGCCGCGTTCACCAATCTCCAGGCCCGCGTCGCGGCCCAGTTGATCCCAGGGACGAATGCCTGCCGAGAAGCAGATCAAATCCGTCTCCAGACTTTCGCCACTTGCAAACTCCATGCGGTAACGCGCCGAGTCGCCCGCGACGATTCGCTCGGTGGCTGTGGCGCAGTGCACAGTAATACCCAGCTCTGTGATCTTGCGCTTCAGCATAGTGCCGCCACCATCATCCAGCTGCACCGGCATCAGGCGTGGTGCGAACTCCACCACGTGCGTTTCCAGGCCAAGATTAGACAGCGCGTTTGCCGCTTCCAGGCCCAGCAAGCCACCGCCCACTACCACCCCGATTTTGCTACTGGCAGCGCTGTCGCGCATGGCCTCCAGATCATTGATAGTGCGATAGACAAAGCAGTGTTCGCCGTCATTGCCGGGAATCGGTGGCACAAAGGGAAAAGACCCTGTCGCCAGCACCAGCTTGTCATATGTGAGGCTCTCGCCACTTTCGAGCGAGACGGATTGGGCATCTGTATCGATAGCCTCTACACGCGTGGCGGTGCGTAGCGTGATGCCTGGACGGTCGAAAAATCCCGGCTCCACCAGTGACAGATCATCGGCGCTGCGGCCGGAGAAGAATTCGGACAGGTGCACGCGGTCATAGGCCGGACGCTCTTCTCCGCAAAGCACGGTAATGTCATAGCGGTCGGTACCGCCTCCGTCCGCAATGCTCTCCAGAAAATGATGGCCTACCATGCCGTTACCCACGACGAGCAGGGATTGCTTCTTCATTGTTTGACCTCGCGTTGCAATGCGATGTGCTGATGCCCAGGGCGCCTGCCCCAGTGCCAGCAAGTGACGGGTGCTGGCGTCAGCATGGCTTTCGCCCACAGCCCCTAAGAAAAATTCAATGTCTGCACTGTTTGCCAGCAGCGCAGCACAGAGCGCGTCGTCCGCAAACAGCAGGCAGCGCAATGACGACCCGGCAGTATTGCCGGCATCGTCCAGTCCTGACTCCTGCCAGAGCACCGACGCTGGGTTTTCCAAACCCGGTGCCAAAGCAATGTACAGTTCCTCAACTGTCGCAGGCAGCACCTCTAAGGCGTCAGCAAAGGAACGCCGCAACGAATACAGACGACTGTCGTACTTTAGCGTCGACGCCGAGAGGGCCAGGAGCAGCTTCTTGTATTGCTGATGGGAACCTTGAACACCGACTATCCCGTGCAGAAGACACTGCTGGTCCAAGGTCAGCTCGCAGGCATCGGTCACTTCGATCCGGGTGCCAACGTCCAGGCCCACGGCGTCTGGCCAGACGAGCTGGAGGACTGCGTTTTGTGAAGCCACGAACCTAAGAAACCGTCAGCTCAGGCGACCTTAGCCGACTTCGTTGACGGCGCTGACTTTGGGGCTGTAGGTGCACCCCGATGACTACCCAGATCCTCCACCTTGCGTTGTTTTTCGTAGAGGAACTCCAACACCGCGTGGCGGTAGCCGTTGTAGGCAGCGTTATCAGACAGTGCTATGCGGTCACGCGGGCGCTCTATATCGACGCTCAGCACCTCGCCCACGGTGGCAGCCGGGCCGTTGGTCATCATGACGATCCGGTCGGACAGCAGAACTGCCTCATCGACGTCATGGGTAATCATGATGACGGTATTACCGAGCGTGGCGTGTATCTCCATCAGGGAGTCCTGCAGGTGCGCTCGCGTCAGGGCATCCAGGGCACCGAAGGGCTCATCCATCAGCAACACCTCCGGCTCCATGGCCAGGGCACGCGCGATGCCGACGCGCTGCTTCATGCCGCCGGAAATCTCATCCGGCCGCTTATGCATGGCGTGCTCCATGTGCACCATCGCGAGGTTGTGCTCTATCCAGTCCCGCATCTCTGCGCGAGACTTGCGCCCTTTGAACACCTGCTTTACCGCAAGCTCCACGTTTTGATACGCCGTTAGCCAGGGAAAGAGTGAGTGATTCTGGAACACGACGGCGCGCTCCGGGCCAGGCTCCTTTACCTCCTTGCCATTCAGCACAACGCCACCCGTGCTGGCCTTCAAGAGGCCGGCAACAATGTTAAGCACGGTGGACTTGCCGCAGCCGCTATGACCTATCAGAGAGATAAACTCTCCCCGGTGAATTTTGAGATGTACATCGTTTAACGCCTTAAAGCTGCCCTTCGGCAGCTCAAAGCTCATGCTCACGTGGTCAACGATCAGATGTGGGGAATCCATACTCTGTCCTCAGCGCAGTTGCGCACTCTTGTCCCAGGAAAGCATGCGCTGCAGTAACAACATGCCGCGATCCAGCAGAAAACCGATAGCGCCGATGGTCAGCACCGCCACCATGATGCGCCCCAGCGAATTTGAACTGCCGTTTTGGAACTCATCCCAGACGAACTTACCGAGCCCCGGATTCTGAGCCAGCATTTCAGCGGCAATCAGCACCATCCAGGCGATACCAAGCGACAGCCTGAGTCCTGTAAAGATCATGGGAATGGCAGAGGGCAGCACCACTTTAAACACATGGGTTAGCGGGCCAAGGCGCAACACCTTGCTTACATTCACATGGTCCTGGCTAACGCCAGACACGCCTACCGCCGTGTTGATCACGGTGGGCCAGATGCAGCACAACATCACCGTGATCATTGAATTCAAAAAAGATTTCGGAACCGTGGGGTCGTCAGTGACATACAGCGCACTGACAACCATGGTGACCAGCGGCAACCAGGCCAATGGAGACACAGGCTTAAAGAGCTGAATTAATGGGTTTACCGCGGTGTACAGCGGCTGACTCAGCCCAACCATAATGCCGATGGGCACGGCTATGATCGCGGCGGCCAGGAAGCCCAGCATAACGGTCACCAGGCTAGTGCTCACTTGATCGAAAAAGGTGGGCTTGCCGGTGTAGCGGCGAATCTTGGCCTCGTACTCAGGGTTTTTGGCAAGCTTGGCTGCATTGCGCTTTTCCTGGCGCTCATAAAACGCAGCCGCTTTGGCACGCTGCGCCTTGTGTTCCTCGACCAGATTAGCGCTTTGCTTCCATACCTCACCGGGGCCAGGAAACTGCCCTAGCGAAGTATCGATACGCTGCGCCGCCCCATTCCACAGCGTGAGAAACACCATAAGGCCGATGGCTGGCAGCGCGATAGCCAGCAACCTGGACGTCACATCAGCGGAATTCAAGCTAGATAACATCATCGCCTTTCAATCCTATCTCCAGGGATTCCAGATAGGCATTAGGCTTACTACCGTCGTAAGTGATGCCATCGAGAAATTCCGTTTGCTCAGGTTTGAATCCTGTTTCTGTTGCAAAGTCCGGGAAATCTGAGGGCTTCATAATCCCGTCTTCAATCAGCGATTCAGCGGCCGCTTTATACAGATCGGGCCGATACACACTGCGCGCTGTTTCGAAGTACCAATCGTCGCCCTTAGGCTCTGCAATCTGTCCCCAACGACGCATCTGGGTGAGATACCAGATTGCGTCGGAGTAATAGGGATAGGTCGCGTTATAGCGGAAGAACACGTTGAAGTCGGGCACGGCGCGTTTGTCGCCCTTCTCGTACTCAAATGTGCCCGTCATTGAATTGGCAATTACGTCATAGTCGGCGCCAACATACTCTGGCTGCGACAGAATCTTTACGGCCTCAGGTCGGTTGGCGTTGTTGTTGGCATCCAACCACTGAGCCGCTCTTAGCAGTGCCTTCACTACGCGAATCGTTGTATTGGGGTACTTTTCAGTGAAGGCCTTGGTCATGCCGAACACTTTCTCCGGATTGTTCTTCCAGATTTCGTAGTCGGTGATAACGGGCACGCCTATGCCCTTGAACACGGCCTGCTGGTTCCAGGGTTCACCGACGCAGTAGCCGTAGATTGTGCCCGCCTCCAAGGTGGCCGGCATTTGCGGGGGCGGTGTGACCGAGAGTAAAGCGTCGGCATTGATCTGCCCGGAAATATCACCCTTGTGAGGCGCATAAAATCCAGGGTGAACACCGCCGGCTGCCAGCCAGTAGCGCAGTTCATAATTATGGGTAGACACCGGGAAGACCATACCCATATTGAAGGGCTTGCCTTCGCTTTTGTACTGCTGGATTACGGGCTTGAGTGCTGCGGCCGAGATCGGATGCACGGGCTTGCCGTCTTCCTCCCGGATATGCGCCTTCATCTGGCGCCAGATATCGTTGGAGACGGTGATACCGTTTCCGTTTAAATCCATGCTGAAGGGCGTGATGATGTGTGCCTTGGTGCCAAAACCAATAGTGGCCGCTAGCGGCTGACCCGCGAGCATGTGAGCGCCATCTAACTGGCCGTCTATGACGCCATCCAGCAGGACTTTCCAGTTGGCTTGAGCCTCAACGCTGACGTATAACCCCTCGTCTTCGAAGTAGCCGTTTTCATAGGCGACCGCTATGGGGGCCATGTCCGTGAGCTTGATAAACCCAAAGGTCAGCTCATCTTTTTCTGGCTCCCCCAATTCCGCGCCGACAGGTGCCGCCATAACACTGGCGACCAGCAGCGCGGTGAGCGCGCGCGTAATTCCGTGACAATAACTCAATGCGTTTCTCCCTGAAGTGGGCATAAAAAAACCCGCGACACAGAGCAGCATTCACTACCTGTGCGCGGGCTTACTTACCCAAATAACAAATTGTTTGTGCTAACCGGACCCGGCCGCAAATCTACCCTTTCCTGACAGCGCAATCATGCCGCACTGCCGCTGCTTCTAACGACTACAGAGCAAAAGCCCTGCCAACTATCGAATTTCCTTATGTTTCATACGGTTATAAAAATCTAAACCACTGCCAGCAGGGGTTGATGCCCGAGAGTGCACCCCATTTGGGCGATCCTGCACTAGCGAGGGTCAGAATCATGAGGGCCCAGCCGCACGTCCGGACCCATTTCCAGACCGGGCGCTAACTGCCAGACTTCCCGGTGTTCGTT
>JBCDKJ010000020.1:0-53866 GCA_038746745.1 Pseudomonadota bacterium | reverse complement strand
GCTCCAGCAGGCTTGTTAGAATCCCGCGTCTTTAAGCACTTTCCCCTCACTATTGGTACCACTATTCATGCATATCAACAGACCGGAATCGATCAGTCCTGACCTGGAGTCCTGGGTGACAGAGATGGTTGAACTTTGCCAGCCCAGCGACGTTTACTGGGTAGATGGCAGCAAGGAAGAATACGATCGTCTCTGCGGTGAACTGGTAGAGTCCGGCGCCTTCATCCCTCTTAATGAAGACAAGCGCCCGGGCAGTTTTCTTTGCCGCTCCGACCCCAGAGACGTGGCCCGGGTAGAAGATCGCACTTTCATCTGCAGCGAAAATGAAGCGGACGCGGGGCCTACCAATAACTGGATGGATCCTGACGCAATGCGCGGGGTTATGACGCCCCTGTATCAGGGCTGTATGGCCGGGCGTCGTATGTATGTCATTCCATTTATGATGGGGCCGGGCGGCGATATCTCTCAGATCGGTGTGCAGGTAACAGACTCGGCCTATGTAGTCGTCAGCATGTACATCATGGCGCGTATTGGCCACGATGTTATGGCGACACTGGGGAACGGTTTCTTCGTTAAGTGCCTCCATTCTGTTGGCTATCCGCTGCGTGAGGGCCGCGAGGACGTTGCCTGGCCCTGTGACGTCGATAATCGCTATATCGTCCACTTCCCTGAAGACCGTGTAATTTGGAGTTATGGCAGCGGTTATGGCGGTAACGCGTTGCTGGGCAAAAAGTGCGTTGCGCTGCGGATTGCATCAGCGATGGCTCGGGACGAAGGCTGGATGGCTGAGCATATGATGATTATGGGCCTGGAAAGTCCAGAGGGAGAGAAGACTTACATCGCTGGCGCATTCCCGAGCGCCTGTGGCAAAACCAATCTGGCGATGTTGATTCCGCCGGAGGGCTATGAGGGTTGGAAAGTTTGGACAGTGGGTGACGATATTGCCTGGCTTAAACCGGGAGAAGATGGTCGACTCTATGCTATCAACCCTGAGGCCGGTTTTTTCGGCGTAGCGCCGGGAACATCTGAACAATCCAACCCTTCGGCCATGCGCGCTATCGAGCGTAATTCCATTTTTACAAATGTTGCTTTGACGGATGATGGTGACGTCTGGTGGGAGGGCATGACGGAAGACACCCCGGCACATTTGACCGATTGGCAGGGCAACGACTGGACACCAGAAAGCGGGCGACCGGCAGCACACCCCAACGCGCGATTTACGGCTCCGGCATCGCAGTGCCCCTGCATGGATCCAGCCTGGGAAGACCCCAAAGGCGTTCCAATCAGCGCGTTTTTGTTTGGAGGGCGCATGAGCACCATGTTCCCACTGGCGTACGAGAGCAATAACTGGGAACACGGCGTCTACCTGGCGTCCACTATGGGCTCTGAGGCGACAGCAGCGGCAGAGCATCAGGCCGCCATCCGCCGCGACCCGATGGCCATGCTGCCGTTCTGCGGTTATCACGTTTCAGCCTACTGGCAGCACTGGCTCTCGATGAAAGACTTGATCGCGCAGCCACCGCGTATTTACCGGGTAAACTGGTTCCGCAAAGATTCCAGTGGCAAGTTCATGTGGCCCGGATTCGGGCAGAATATGCGCGTATTGCAGTGGATTGCCGAGCGCGCAAAGGGGCATGCAGAGGCCCAGGAAACGCCCCTGGGTCTATCCCCGACCTACGATGACCTCAACTGGGAGGGCCTGGATTACACGCGCGAGCAGTTCGATGCTCTGATGGCGGTAGACCCCGAGAAATTGCTGGCAGAGTGTGAAGAGCAACGCGACTATTACGCATCCATCGGGGACGTTCCGGATGAGTTGGAAAGCCAGCTTCAGTACACCGAAGAGCGCGTGCGTGACGCGGCCTGAGGCCTAACCTGAGGCCAAATACCAGTCTTCAGTAGTTGTGCTAGACGTCGATTAGATCAAGTCTGCTGAAAACGAGCGCAGGCTGGCTTCGCTAGCTTGACCTTCGTCAAGGTTGCTCTGTCACCCGGTTGTAATGATGCGCCTGCAATGGGTGCACTATTACAACAACAGGAGTGACTTATGTTGATTCGCAATACCTTGCTGGTCGCTGTGGCCAGCACTTCTCTGTTATGCCTGCCTGCACAGGCCTATGAAAAGGGCGATTGGGTTGTGCGTCTGGGCGCGGCCAACGTCAACCCTGATACCTCCAGTGACAATATCGATGTCGCCGGCCTGGTGACGCTGGATGGGGTCGATGTTGACGACAATACCCAGTTAGGCATCACGGGCTCTTATTTTATTACTGACAGCTGGTCGATTGAGCTGCTTGCCGCCACCCCCTTTGAACACGACATCAGCGTCAATGGTGTTGGTATCGCTGCGGGCTCCACTAAACACCTGCCACCAACGCTGACACTGAACTGGTACCCGCTCAGTGAGAAGGGCGGCAAGTTTCAGCCGTATCTGGGTGCAGGAATCAACTACACCTACTTTTTCGATGAAGACACAGATAGCGAGTTGGAAGCGGCACTGGGGGTGATTACCGAACCGGTAACAGGTGTTACCGATCCGGTTCCAGCCGATCTTGATCTGGACGACTCCTGGGGCGTCGCCCTGCGCGCTGGTTTTGATTATGCGTTGAACGAAAACTGGGCGCTGAATGCCGGCGTTTGGTGGATCGACATCGACACGGAAGCCACGATCAGCACCCCCCTCGCGGATGTGAAGTTCGACGTGGAGATCGACCCCTGGGTTTATATGGTGGGCGTGGCGTACAAGTTCTAGCGGTCCTGGCACGCCGGGCTGACTCCGGTCAGCCCGGACGCATTCTCCGTGACGCTGCAAACCCGAGGACGGTCACGTAATTGTCATATTGCAAAGGTAACGTGCTCCTGCACAACGGAGGACCCACCATGCACGCATTTTTTTCCAAAACAGTTGGCATCATGACCCTGGCTACAGCCGGCGCGGTTCTGCTGCCGGTGCCCACGCATGCAGTCGAAAAAGGTGATTGGATTGTACGGGTCGGCCCTACCAATGTGAGTCCGAACACCAGCTCGGACGCGTTTGATATCGCCGGCCTGGCCAGCCCGGAAGTGGATGTGGACGACGCCTGGTCTCTGGGTTTCACTGTGAGTTATATGTTCACCGATGCCTTTGGGGTGGAGTTACTGGCGGCGACGCCTTTCGAGCACGATATAGACATTGACGGAGCCGATATAGCCGCGGGTTCGACTGAGCACTTGCCGCCAACGTTCACGGTGAACTGGTATCCGCGCGGTGGCAAGGACGGCTGGCAGCCTTATATTGGTATCGGCATCAACTACACGACATTCTTCAGCGAGGATATCGATACTGAGCTGGAATCGGCCTTGGGAGTCATTACAGAGCCGCTCACGAATCGCACAGATCCTATCCCTTCCAATCTCCGCCTGGATGACTCCTGGGGTCTTGCCGGCAGACTCGGTGTGGATATTCCCTTGAGCGAGAAATGGTCTGCGACGGCGTCCATGTGGTATCTCGATATCGGAACCGAGGCCGAGATTATTAACGCGCTAGGCACTCTCAAGGCCGATGTCGATATTGATCCCTTCGTCTACATGATCGGGGTGTCGTACAACTTCTAGGCGCAAGGTTACTCAATGATGGTGATGCGAATGGTGCGTATCACTTTCAGGCACACTGTGTGCAGCGCCAGGCACGCCATGCTCCGCATGGTTCGCATGGGACAGGGCGAAGTAGGCGGTCCAGACCCCGGCAGAGATTAGTAACAGGCCGGCAAGCTGGCGCAGTCTTTGGGCCTGCAGTAAAGCCATCAGCCGTTGTGCGACCAGCCCTGTCGCGAACATGGCAGGTGCTGTGCCAAGACCGAAACAACCCATTAGCAAGGCAGACTGTGTGGCGTCACCGGCGGCGGAAGACCAGGCCAGTGCTGTATATATCAGCCCGCAGGGAAGAAAGCCCCAGTAAAGACCCAGAATCACAGCGTCGCCAGTGGCGCGCACAGGCATGTGGCGCTGGGCCAGGGGCTGAATGCGCTTCCACAGTGTTTGACCAGCGCGCTCCAGCCACACCAGTCCCGGCCACCAGTTGGCGATGGTCAGGCCCATACTGACTAGAAGCAGTGCGGACAGAATTCGTAGTACAGGCAGCGCCATATCGTACAGGCCCACAATGCCGGCGGCGAGGCCACCAAGCCCGGCCCCCAGTGCCATATAGGTGAGAACACGGCCGAGCTGAAACAGAAGAACCAGTGTATGGCGCCGCTCCGGTGCTGTTCCCAGACCCAGAGCAGCAGAAATCCCACCGCACATGACCAGACAGTGACTGCTGCCCAGCAACCCGAGTGTTAGTGCTGCCAGAGGAGATGGGTCAGTCGGTGTCACGACCTTCTGACGTGTCCTGATCGTCCATCAGTATGCGCCAGGCCTCTTTTTCGAGGTCGTCGTACTGCCCGTTGTCGATTGCCCACAGCAGCAGTTTGATAGCGCCCACACTAAAGACCAGGGCAATGGGTATGAGAATGAAAAGACTGTCCACGGTCTATTTTAGTCGCAGGCTGTTCACAACCACCAGCAGAGAGCTGGCACTCATGCCGATCGCTGCTGCCCAGGGTGGCACCCAGCCAGCCGCCGCCATCGGCACAGCGCAGCTGTTATAGGCCAGCGCCCAGGCTATGTTTTGCCAGATGATCTGGCGACAGCGCTGTGCCACGATGAATGCACTGGTAATCGGTCGCAGGCTGTTGGCGAGCAGGATGCCGTCCGCGCTGGATTTCGCAAGATCTGTCGCCTGGTTAACCGCAATGGCGCAGTCGGCAGCGGCCAGTACAGGCGCGTCATTGAGCCCGTCGCCCACCATCGTCACGCGGGCGCCCCGTCGCTGAAGGTCGGCGATATGCGCAAGCTTTTGCTCAGGCGATGCGCCCGTAGTGACATCATTCAATCCCAGTTCAGTCGCCAGCGTGAGACCTGCGCTGGACCGGTCACCCGTCAGCAACTCTACCTGTAGCCCTCGCGCCTGCAAGCTCTGAACCACTGCTGCCGCGTCACTGCGCAGGCTGTCTTCCAATGCGAACCAGGCCAGCGGTTTGTCCTCGTCGGCTAGTGCAACCCAGTGGGCGTCCTGATCTGGCGCATCACCGAGCTCAGAATATATTTCACGGACCAGGGTCGGCGTACCAATGGCCAGCTGTTTTCCGGCGTATAGACCACGAATACCTGCGCCTGGAATGACCTCGGCGCCCGTGACACCGGGCGTGGGTGCTACACCGGTAAAAGCCTGAGCGATCGGATGCTGGCTGTTTTGCTCCAGGGCTGCGGCCAGCCCCAGTGCACCCACCTCATCGTCGGCGCGCGTGGCGCGGATGCGAAATTGACCCTGGGTGAGGGTGCCGGTCTTATCAAACACCACGTGGCTGATAGAGTTGAGATTCTCCAGCGTGTTTTCACCGGTCAGCAACAGGCCTCTGCGGCGCAGCCAGCCGGAGGCCGCCGTCAGTGCCGTGGGCGTGGCCAGCGCCAGTGCGCAAGGGCAGCTAACTACCAGCACAGAGAGCGTTATCCAGAATGCACGTTCGGCGTCCAGTTGGCTCCAGAAGGCAGCCACCAGTGCTGCAACGCACAGCAATATGCCAACAAACCAGGCGGCAACCCTGTCTGCGAGCCGCGCTAGCCCGGGCTTTTGCTCGCTTGCGCGACTTAACAGATCAAGCATGACAGACAGCCTGCTGTTGTCGGGGCCTGCCTGCACGTGGACTTCCAGGCGGCCCTCGCTAAGCACGGTACCCGCCGATACAGTATCGTTGACATGTACGCGTCTCGGCATTTGCTCGCCCGTGAAGGCGGCCTCATCCACGGCGCCTGTGCCCTCGTTGACAGTGGCGTCTGCCGGTATCACCTCGCCTGCCCTCACCAACAGGATGTCTCCGTTTTGGATCTGGCGGGTCGCGATACTCTCCCAGCGATGCTGCACCCGTTTGAGGCAGCTAACCGGCAACAGACTCTGTAGATCAGTTTGACGCAGATACTCGCGGCGGCGGACCTGGCGCTCCAGAAACCTGCCCAGCAGCAGGAAAAAAGTGAACATGGCGATGGAATCGAAGTAGACCTCGCCGGTGTTGTTCCAGGTGGCCCAGCCGCTGGCCAGGTAGGCAAGTCCAATAGCGAGTGCAACAGGAAGGTCCATCACCAGACGGCCATGGCGCAGATTAATCCATGCATTGCGGAAAAAGCTGCGTGCACTGTACAGCACCACAATAGTGGCAATGGCGAGGCTGACCCAGCGCATGAGGCTACGATATTCCGGTGCGATTCCCTGGATGTCTCCCGCATGCAGGGCAATCCCGAACATGCCAACCTGCATCATGGCGAGTCCAGCAACCGCCAGTTGGCGCAGCGCACCGCGCTGTTCTGCCTCCAGCAGTTCGACGGCTTTCTGAGACTGCCAGGGGTGAGGGTCATAGCCCAGAGTCAGCAGTCGCTGGAAGACAGCGCTGGTCTTCGTCACCGCTGGATCGAACTCTACCGAAAGCGTTTGTCGGGCAAGGTTTACGTTGGGCTGCCGCAGACCGGGCTGACGGGCCAGGTCTTGCTCAATCAGCCAGGTGCAGGCGGCACAGCTGATACCGCCCAGCAACAGCTGTGCCTGCTGCCAGCCGTCGGGCAGTGAAGTCACAAAACTGGCAGAGGTATCGGGATCATCAAAAGCTAAGTAGACGTTGCCAGGCGTTGGTGGGGCAGGGGTGACATTGGGAATGGTGCGCAGGCGGTAAAAAGCCTCCAGACCGCTGCCTGTGATCAAAGAGGCAACGGCCTGGCACCCCGGGCAACACATAGGCTGCTCAACGTCATCGATTTCTACACTGAGATGGATGCCTTCAGGGACGGGTTCGCCACAGTGAAAGCAGTGTTGCTGGCTGTCACTGGACATCGTCTGGGCTGACTAGCAACTCCCCGTCAAGGCGCCAGTCTGCTTCTCGTTCTGGGCCATACAGAGGCTCGATCTGCCAGTGCCAGCGTGTAGAACCCTGCAAGGACATGGGCGTTCTGTAGTGGCCGGGATTAATCTGTGCCAGCTGCAGTGACTGATCAAAATTGGCATCCATGGGGTGTGACAGCCTGAGGGTAAGGGCGACCGGGATAATGTCTCCATCGAGCACCACGTCCAATGCCTGATCCTGATAATTGACCGCCGCACGCAGCCGCAAGTCGTCGGCTCGCCGCTGCTTGTCCAACTCGCGATTGATGGCGAGTCCTTCTTTATAGTAGTCGTCGACGACAACGGAGTCCGCGTTGTGGGCGGCAATCCACCATGTAGCGAGACCCGCGATTACGACACAGCCGGGTAACCCGAACAGAAACCACGGCCAGAACTGCCGGTACCAGGGAGTGATTTCCATCAGCGCTTCACCGGCACCAGGAAGCGCGATTCGGCGGTCGCCAACAGGTCGCTGCCATCGTCGCTCTCAATGATGAAGGTAAATGCCGTGCTGGGCACTGTGAACTGTCCCTCAGGCGCGGCCACTCTAAGCGGCAGGGAGAGCACCTCGCCGCTGGACAGCGTGATGTCAGTTTCGCCTTCAATACGGGCGTCGCTCAGCCCGTCAAGATGAATGGTGTAGCTGTGCATCTCCTCGTCCATATTGACTATCTGCAAGGTATAGACGTTTTCTATCTCGCCGGCCGTATTCTGTTGGTACAGCTGCGTACGTTCCCTGATCACCGTTAGCTCCAGCGGCACGCGTACAGCGATGCGCCAGGAAAATGCGGTCACCATGATGAGCAGCGCCACAATATAGCCAATCAGCCTGGGACGCAGCCAGTGCGTGTGCCCGCCCTCGAGCTCCCGCTCGCTGGCGTAGCGGATAAGCCCTGGCTCGTAGCCCATCTTTCCCATCACTGAATCACAGGCGTCAACGCACAGGGCACAGCCTATGCACTGGTACTGTAGTCCGTCGCGAATATCGATGCCGGTTGGGCAGACCTGCACGCAGAGCTGACAGCTAATGCAGTCACCCAGATCATTTTGGCTACGATCGGCGTCGCGTCGACGGGCACCTCGGGGCTCGCCGCGCTGCGCGTCGTAAGCCACGGTCATTGTGTCTTGATCAAACATAACCGATTGGAAGCGCGCGTAGGGGCATACGTAGATACAGACCTGCTCGCGCATCCAGCCCGCATTGATATAGGTTGCGAGCGTGAAAAATACTGTCCAGGCAGCACCCCAGGCCCCGACTTGCAGCGTCGCAATGTCAAAGACCAGTTCATTGATGCCATAGAAGTAGCCAATGAATGTCAATCCTGTCGCAAAGCTGACGCCCAGCCACATACCGTGCTTGAGGACCTTTTTCACGATCTTTTGGCTGGACCAGGGCGCCTTGTCCAACTTCATTCGCTGATTGCGACTGCCTTCCACCCGCTGCTCAATCCACATAAAAATACTGGTCCAGACCGTCTGCGGGCAGGTGTAGCCACACCAGACGCGTCCCAGGAATACCGTGACCGTGAACAGGGCAAAAGCCGAGATAATCAGGAGCCACGCGAGCAGCGGAAAATCCTGCGGCCAGAACGTTATAAAGACAATGTGAAACTTGCGGGCAGGAAGATCGAACAGAACGGCCTGGCGATCACCCCATTGCAGCCAGGGCAGAAGAAAATAGCCGGCTAGCAACGGCCAACCTGTGAAGAGTCGGATGCGCTGAAAAAAACCTTCGATTTTGCGCGTATAGATCTTTTCACGCTTTTGATAGAGATCCAGCTCGGACACTTCCGAGGGTGCGAGCTCTTCGAGGTCTATCAGTTCGGGGTCTGCCACTGCGGTTGACCGTTCAGAAGGTGCCTGAATCAGGCACGGTGATGTCTTATTTGCTGTAGCTCCCAGTGATGAAACTAGTTGCTTAAGCTGTAAACGTAGGCGGTGATCAGATGAATCTTGTCTTCACCCAGTTGCTCACCAAAGGCGGGCATCTGACCGTTTCTGCCGACGCGAAGTGTGTGCCTGATTTCTGTCTCTGAGCCGCCGTACAGCCAGATGCCATTAGTCAGATTGGGCGCGCCCATGATGGGGTTCCCCTTGCCCTCGGGTCCGTGACAGGCCACACAGAGAACGTCAAACTGCTGTTGGCCTGCCGCTGCCATGCTGTCGTCGACTTCGCGGCCACTGAGTTGCATGACATAAGCGGCTACATTGTTTATGCCCTCATCACCCAGCACGGCTTCCCAGGCTGGCATTGCTGCCTGGCGTCCATAGTTCAAAGCATGCTTGATGTTGTCGGGCCCTGCGCCCCACAGCCAATCGTCGTCTGCCAGGTTGGGGAAACCATAGGCACCTTTCGCATCCGCGCCATGACACACTGAGCAGTTCACCGCGTAAAGGCGCTGGCCCATCTTGATAGCCTGCGGGTCCGCGGCAACATCTGTTACGTCCATCGCCAGATACTTGTAGCGGACAGCGCTGAACCGCTCTTCGGCGTCGGCTACTTCCTGCTCCCACTGTTGCGCGGCTGACCACTTAAGAAGGCCCGGAAAGTTGCCCAAGCCGGGATAGGCGAGCAAATAGCCAACACCGAACACCAGTGTGATGGTAAACATGAGGAACCACCAGTAGGGCAGGGGGTTATCAAACTCCTCAATGCCGTCCGCTGAGTGCCCGGTCGTTTGCTCTGTCTCGCCCTGGGTCCTGCTGCGGTTGGCAAACAGTATCCAGAACGTACCGACAAAGGTGACCACCGTCAGAATGATGATCCACCAGCTCCAAAAACTGTTCATGCTAAGCCTCTCGTTCTTCGGCGGTCTGCCTTATTGTCTGGCAGTGAGCCTCTTCATCTGCAAACGGCAGCTGTGCTGCCTCATCGTACCCCTGCTTGCGACGCCCGCTATAGACCCAAAATACCAGGCCAATAAAACTGACCAGGAGCACCAGTGTTGATAGCCCGCGCAGCGTATTGATGTCCACGCCTAGCGCCTCCGCTGGATCAATGTGCCCAGCTGCTGCAGGTAAGCCACCAAAGCATCGATTTCTTTCTTGCCGTCTACCGCCGCGGCCGCACCGGCGATGTCGTCATCGGTATAGGGAACGCCTACCATACGCAGCGCAGACATCTTTTTGCCGGTGCGCTCGCCATTGATATCCGCTGTAAACAACCACGGAAATGCCGGCATGTTGGATTCCGGCACCAGGTCGCGTGGGTTGTAGAGATGGGCCCGGTGCCAGTCGTCACTGTAGCGTTTGCCCACACGCGCCAGATCGGGACCGGTGCGTTTCGAGCCCCAGAGGAAGGGATGCTCGTAGACAAACTCTCCGGCGACGGAATAGTGCCCATAGCGTTCGGTTTCTGCGCGAAGGGGACGGATCATTTGCGAGTGGCAAACAT
Organism: Pseudomonadota bacterium; assembly: GCA_038746745.1. Lineage (GTDB taxonomy): Bacteria > Pseudomonadota > Gammaproteobacteria > Pseudomonadales > Halieaceae > JANQIO01. Next base: position 43,526 of record JBCDKJ010000020.1, on the reverse strand, counting down.
TGCAGCCCTCCCGGATGTAGATATCCCGTCCTTCCAGCTCTAGCGCTGCAAGCGGCTTAAGCCCCTCGATGGGCTCACGCACCTGCTTCCCGAATACCAGAGGAACCAGCTCCACCATAGCCCCAAAGCTGATCGCTACGATGATCAACACCATCATCAAGCCAATGTTTTTTTCGACAATTTCGTGGTTCATCGCCCGACCCCTTACGCTGCGCTCGCGACCGGTGACGCGCTGCCGATGTCGCTCTCTTCAGCGGTCTCCTCGCGAGTCACCGTCATAAACAGGTTGTATGCCATCACCAGCATACCCAGGAAGAAGATGAGGCCGCCGATCAGTCGAACAGCATAGCCGGGATAACTGGCCTGTAGTGCCTCTACGAAGGTGTAGGTCAGGGTGCCGTCCTGATTATAGGCGCGCCACATGAGGCCCTGCAGGATACCGTTCACCCACATCGATGCGATATACAGCACAGTGCCAATGGTCGACATCCAGAAATGCACGTTGATCAAGTCGATGCTGTACATGCGCGCGCGCCCGAACAGCAGTGGAAGCAGGTGATACATGGCGCCGATGGACACCATCGCCACCCACCCGAGAGCGCCGGAATGCACATGACCAATGGTCCAGTCGGTGTAGTGTGACATGGCGTTCACGGTTTTGATGGACATCATCGGACCTTCAAAGGTCGACATTCCGTAAAACGATAGGGATACCACCAGGAAACGCAGAATGGGGTCTGTTCGCAGCTTATGCCACGCGCCCGAGAGCGTCATCATTCCGTTGATCATGCCGCCCCAGGAAGGAGCCAGCAAAATAAGCGACATCACCATTCCCAGGCTCTGGGCCCAATCTGGCAGCGCCGTGTAGTGAAGGTGATGAGGGCCTGCCCAGATATAGACAGATATCAGTGCCCAGAAGTGCACGATAGACAGTCGGTAGGAGTAAACCGGACGTTCGGCCTGCTTCGGCACGAAGTAATACATGATGCCCAGGAAGCCGGCGGTCAGGAAGAAACCGACCGCATTGTGACCGTACCACCATTGCACCATGGCGTCCGCAGTACCGGCGTAGATCGAGTAGGACTTGGACGCCGCAACGGGTATCGCCAGGCTGTTCACGATATGCAGTACCGCCACCGTGATGATGAAAGCGCCAAAGAACCAGTTGGCAACATAGATATGCTGCACCTTGCGCTTCATGATGGTGCCAAAAAACAGAACGGCATAGAGCACCCATACGACCGCTATCAGCAGGTCGATTGGCCACTCTAACTCGGCATATTCCTTGCCGCTGGTGAATCCCAGGGGCAGTGAAATAGCGGCGCAAAGAATGACAAGCTGCCAGCCCCAGAACACGACGGACGCGAGGGTGTCTGACAGCAGGCGCACCTGGCATGTGCGTTGAACAACAAATAACGATGAGGCAAACAGCGCACATCCACCGAAAGCAAATATCACAGCATTCGTGTGGAGAGGTCGCAAACGGCCAAAACTAAACCACGGAAGGTCCAGGTTCAGTGCAGGCCAAACCAGCTGCGCCGCGATCCACACGCCCACCAGCATGCCGACGATACCCCAGACGACGGTCATCACGGCGAAGTGCCGCACTACTTTGTAGTTGTAAACAGGATGCTCGAGGGCTGTGCTTAATGCGTCAGCCCCGCGGCCCGATGCCGGGCTGTCAGCTACGTTTCCTGCTGCGCCCAATGGCATTGCAGCAGTATCTCCCATGGCTGTTTCACCAGCAGTCATGGCGGTTTGCCTCGCTTAAATCAGTCTGTGTGTAAAACCAGTGTGTTTATAAAAAGCAGTCTTTGTATTAAATGCTGTTGTCTGCCGTTATGCCTTGACGTATCTCATGCGTCGGTAAATGCGGGGGCATAACCGAAATCCCAGAGAATCACGCTGCCCACCAGTATGCACACCATGATGACAAGGCAGATGGCGAGCACTGCGCTGGAGAATAAGAAGCCTCGCTCCTCGGGTATCTTCATAACAATGGGTATGCCCAGATACATCAGATACACCGACCAGCACACAGCAACAACACCTATAAGCATATCGAGCCAGAGGATGGGGTAAAAACCTACTGCCCCAGTTATGAATAAGGGCGTTGCAGTGAACCCTGCAATTGCGAGGCCCTTGGCCAGGCTGGAGTTTGCGCCGTAGGTGCGTGACATCCAGTGGATGGCGTACCCGATGACGGCAACTGAGGTCACCATGGTGAAATAGAACAGCAGTATTAGCGCGAGCGCGCTGTCCTCAGTGAGGCGTATGGGCTCCCCATCCCCCACGGTCCACCCAATTCGGGTAGTTCCATAGTACCAGGCGACCGCTGGCAAAATTGCCATGATGGCCGGAAACACGGCCATGTTGCGCATGCTGGGCGCGGGCAACTCTGCCAGACGACCCCACTGATCACCGGGGTGCGTCAACAATCCAAATGCGTGATTAAACATTCATCGACCTCGTGAATATGACTGGTGGTTCTTGTTCTTATGGCAAGCAGTAAAAAGTGACGGATAACTGTTGGACATCCCGGCAATGTGAAGAGCACCGCACAAGAACCCTCGGTGGGTTCTTGGGCGGCAGTCGGAACCGGCTCAGTCTTCTTCTGTATTCCGCATAGTAACGTTGGCGATGCCCATGAGACCTACCAGGTCTAGCACTTCGATTTCTTTGTTACTGACTTCGAGAATGCCCAGCTTTTGCAGGCGACTGAACACTCGGCTTACCGTTTCCACCGTAAGCCCCAGATAGTTGCCGATGTCGATACGAGACATTGGTAGCCGGAACTTGGTCGCACTGAGCTTACGGCGTGCGTTTCGCTCGGAGATGCTGAGCATCAGGGCCACGATGCGCTCTTCGGCCGTATTTTTGCTCAGTAGGGTGATGAGTTGCTGGTCTTCGGTGATTTCCCGGCTCATCAGCTGAAAGAAATGCCTCTGTAGCTCGGGCATCTGGCTGCTGAGGTCCTGGAGCGAACCAAACGGGATTTCACATACCGCAGACGTCTCCAGAGCGCGAGCCGAGCATGCGTGGGAATTTTTGCTAATCCCGTCCATGCCCAGGATTTCGCCTGGGAAGTAAAAACCAGTCACCTGCTCGCGGCCATCGTCGGTCACGCGATAGGCTTTCACGGCGCCAGAGCGCACCGCAAACACTGATACAAAATTGGCACCTTCCTGGTACAGGTGCTCCCCTTTTTGCAGTGGTCTGCCTCGCTGAACGATGTTGTCCAAACGCTCGACATCATCGGACTTGAGTGCCAGTGGCAGGCACAGTGTGCTCAGCCGGCAGTTACCGCAGTTGACTCGAAAGTCGTGTGTACACTTCTTGTTGGGTGATTGCTCTGCGTTCACCTCTTTTGCCGGGATGTTCATAAAGCCCCCCCTCCCTGCATTGTGTCTATCGACGTAGACATTCCATATAGTATAGACCTTTACACGACTGCGGAATAGCGGGGTGAATTCGCCGCCTCTCCCTGGGGTGCAAGATACTGGTCAAATACCATACAAATGTTGCGCAGGAACGGCCGTCCACGCTCAGTCACGCGGATAGCGCCCGTATCCAGTTCGATCAAACCGTCATCGGCCATATCCTGTAAAGCATTGATCTCACTTGAAAAATAATTCCAGAAGTCGGCGCTTTCTGGCAACTCAAGCGCGTCTACATCAAGGTGCATATTGCAGATGAGTTCCATAATGACATGGCGTCTCAACAGATCTTCGGTGCTGGATTTATAGCCTCGATGAATCGCTAGTGAACCCACTTCAATGTCTCGATAGTAATCCTGCAGGTCCCGCGCGTTTTGTACATAGTAGTCGTCGATCTGGCTGATAGCGGACACGCCTAAACCAAGAATGTCCTCTGCCAGCTGCACGGAATAGCCCTGGAAATTGCGCTGCAGCGTGCCTGCGTTCTGGGCCCTGGCCAGGTCGTCCTCAGGTAGCACGTAATGATCGAGGCCAATGTGATGGTAGCCTGCGGCTTGCAGGGTTCCGGAGATCTGCGCCTGCAGTTTGAGTTTCTCCGAGGCGGTCGGCAGGGCCAGTCGATCTATCGCTCGCTGTGATTTGAAACGCTCCGGCAGGTGCGCGTAGTTAAAGCAGGCGACGCGATCGGGCTGCAGTTCAATGACTTGTTTAAGCGTCGTCTCCATGGTGTTTCCATCCTGATGGGGTAAGCCATATATCAGGTCGAAACTTAAAGACCGGTAGTCGTACAAGCGGATGTCGTCCACTAGTGCACGTACCATGGCGAGGGGCTGTACTCGATTAATCGACTTCTGCACCAGGGGATCAAAATCCTGTATTCCGAGACTTACTCGATTGAATCCCAGCCCTTTAAACAGTGGGATAGCCCCGTCGTTAGTCGTGCGAGGGTCCAACTCTATGGAATACTCCCTGTGCCCGGCGTCCATCAACGCAAAGTTCTTCGCTAGGTCGTGCATCAGTTCGGTGACTTCACCGTTTTCCAGATAGGTGGGGGAGCCACCGCCCCAGTGCATTTGCGTGATGGGTCGCAGGCTGCCATGCAGCTTGGACTGCATTTGGATCTCCTGGCGCAGGACGCTGAGATAGCGGCTGGCGATGCCAGGTTCCCGGGTCACGATCTTGTTACAGGCGCAGTAGTAGCAAATATCCTGACAGAACGGGATATGCAGATAGAGCGACAGAGGGTCGCTGCGATCCTGCCGCATTGCCGAGCGGTAAGCCGCAACATCGAAGGATTCGCTGAACTGTGGCGCCGTTGGATACGACGTGTAGCGCGGGCCCGTGCCTGCGTACTTGTTTACCAGCGCCGGGTCTGGTTGGGAATGTGCGCTCAACTGCATGTCCGATGTTGCTTCAGTATCGGCGATGAGCATAGCAATGGGCGTACAGAGGCGAGTTGACGCACATCAAGTAGGTGTATTCAGCGCCGCAGGGCGCCGGTTTGTAGGCCTGAACTAGCCTTGCGCGTTTGAGCACCCACATTGACCGATCTGCCGCGCGCTGCCCAGAATGCGTGACTCAGCTATCGTCACAATTATGTACAACACTGGGGGTGTTTTATTTATGTCAATCCAGAGCCTGGGCTATGTGCTCATTGAATCCACAGACCCTGACCAATGGCGCAGCTTTGGCACGGAGGTTCTTGGGCTGATGATTGCCCCCGGCATGCCGGATGACGGCACCGTGTATCTGAAAGCTGACGAGCGACCGTTTCGCTTTGCGATCGTGGCGGGGAACACGGATCGTCTGACGCTTTGTGGATGGGAGATGCAGGACGCCGCGGCGTTTCAATCTGCCTGTGCTGCACTCGATACGGCGGGAGTGAGTTACACGCCGGGGACGCCTGAGGAATGTCGCGCACGTGCGGTAAAAGAAATAGTGCGGCTGGACGATCCTGCCGGTAATACGCTGGAACTGTACTGGGGAGCGTTATTGGATTATGCACGTTTCAACTCTCCCGCAGGCGTGCCTGGCTTCATCACCGGCTTTAACGGCGATATGGGGTTTGGCCATGCGGTATTGCCTGCACCCAATCTGTCGGAAACCCACAGCTTCTACCGTGACGTGCTGGGCTTCGACGATACCGATTACATGCACTTTCATTTCAGCGAAGAGCCCGACGACCCGGGACAGGGTCTTCATTTCATGCATGTGAGTAACCCGCGTCATCACAGCCTGGCACTGTATCAGGCGCCGATGCCGTCGGGCTGCGTGCACCTGATGCTGGAAGTGCCAAACGTGGACGAGGTGGGGTATTGCCTGGATCGCGTGCTTGCTCGCAACATTCCTGTCACCTCCACCCTGGGTCGTCATAGCAACGATCGAATGCTTTCTTTTTACATGGCGACGCCGGGTGGCTTCGCGTTGGAGTATGGCTGTGAGGGGCTACAGATGGATTGGGAAGGTTACACGCCCACCGTGAGCGCCTTACCCAGCGTTTGGGGGCATGAATTTCAGATGCCTGAGTAGGGCGCTGATGCAGGTCGCTGCTGAAGGCTGCTTTTGAAAGCTCCGGTGAAAAGCTCCGGTTAAAACCACTGTAGGCGGGTGTTCATGCCAGGCTGGCGACACTCTTCAGCACCAGGCGCACCAGCTCCGCCTGACGGGTGGCGCCGGTTTTTGCAAATATCGACTTCAACTGCGCTCTGGCCGTGTGCTGAGAAATATTCTGTTGCTCGGATACTTCCGCCAAACTTAGCCCCTTGGCCAGGTTCAGAGCCAGGCCTGCCTCTGCCGGAGTGAGCTGGAACAACTCCTGCAAAAGGACGCGAGACTGCTCGGGTGAACTCGATTCCCGCCGGTCTGGATCGCTGATGAATACTGCCACGCAGGGGCTGGACTGACCCTCTGCCCACTCTGACGTTGGCACAGGGCGCAGCACCAGACCATAGTCTGCCTTGCCGCTGCGGCGGGCAATGCGCAGTGCGCGTGCCATGCCTGTTGTGCCGGCTCGCTGCGCCGTGATGGCGGCAGTTATCATCTCCTGCAAGGTGCTGTCGGCACGTCTGTCGTCAATATGCAGACTCTGGTCCTGCAGGCTGAGCCCATCGCGCGTTTCCAGTAGATCGGCGGCAATACTGTTGGTCTTCAGCACGCGACCGCGCTCATCGAGTATTAGTGTAGCGACAGAGAGATGGTCGACAGCATCGGCGTAGAGATCTCGCTCCGACTCTGTCCGGCTCAGGCGTGCATGAATCTGGATGGCTCTGCGCAGGTGCGGCAGCAGTCTTTCACAAAGCAACTTGTGCGATGCATTAAATGGTTTCTCGTCAGGGCGCCGAGCTACTCGCAGACGCGCCTGCATACCATCGGGCTCCACCGTATCGACCCCAAGAATATGAAACAGTCCGATGGGCTTTAGGTAGTTCAGATAATACTCAGACTCCAGTAACTCATCGTCGGGCACCAACTCCTGCTGTGTAACCACTCGACCAGGGGGAAGGTTCACGAAAGGGTCGATGGCGAAAAACTGCTCCTGATAGTTCATTGCCTCCCAGTCGGATGGGTCTGCCAGTTCATCCTCACCGTCAGTGTCGCTGCGTTGGCAATTCAGGATAACGCCGCGGTCGCCCTCTGCCGGAGGTCGCAGTACCAGGGACACGACCTGGGCATCCAGAGTTTTGCGCAGTGCTGGCAACAGGCTTCGCCACGGTTTTTCTTCCAGGGCGCCCTCGTATACCAGGGCCAGCAAGCTCTCGATTGCCTCTGGGGCCAGCTGCAGCTTGCCGCTCATGCGCTATTTATCCAGCATCTCCAGCTTCTCAGCCAGGTCTACCAGTGGCTCTGGTTTGCCAATGCCCCACCCCTGGATGTAGTCGACTCCAATCTCTTGTAGTTTGGCGATTACGGCCTCGCTCTCAGCGAACTCAGCGATCGTCTCCTGACCCAGGAAGTGGGCGAGATCGTTAATGGACTTTGCCATCGCAAAATCCTTGGTGTTGGTGTCAATGTGCTTGATGAAGGTGCCGTCGATCTTCACATAGTCCACGGGCAGGTCGCGCAGATAGGAATGTGAGGCGAGACCGGTTCCAAAATCATCGATAGAGAATTTGCAGCCGATATTCTTGAACTCGTTAACGAAGTCCGTAGCCTTGACCATGTTGTTGATGGTGCCGGTTTCGGTGATTTCAAAGCAGATTTTGCTGGTGCCTACGCCGTATTCCGATATGGCTTCGAACAGGAACTCCATGAACTCATCGTCCGTTACGCTATTGCCGGAGAGGTTAATTGCGAGGTTTGGCACGCTTTTTTGCTCGTCCATCATCTGGCTGATCCAGGCGAAAACCTGGCGCACCACCCACTGATCAACTTGGGTCATAAAGCCGAACCTTTCCGCACTGGCGATGAAATCCACGGGCGACTGCAACGCTCCAGAGTCACTCTTAATCGCTAGCAGGATTTCATAGTGCTCAATTTCGTACTGATCATCGACGGGGTGCGTGCGCGCTATAGGCTGTGCCTGGAGTACAAAGTTCTTGGTATCGAGGGTTTCCTCGATTTGCTTAATAGCCTCTGCTTCTTCATCTTTGTAGGCATCAGCTCTGGCTCGATCTTCATTGTATTGGCTGACTCGATTGCCACCTTTCTGCTTGGCCTCTGTCGCCGCCTCACGGCCGTGCTCAAGAATCTCTTCGACGCTAACACTGTGATCCAGTACTGAAGCCACGCCGACGCTGACCGTGAAAGAGACTTTTTCTCCCTCAACGTCCACGGAGCCCGTCTCAATGTCCGAGCGAATAGACTCGGCATGGGCAATGGCCTGCTCCAGGCTGCGCTCAAGCAACAGTACGCCAAAGCAATCCCCGTCTATGCGTGCCGATGACACCCGAGGGTCATGTTGCTGTGCGAGCAGCTGACCAAATTCCATCAGAATCTGGTCACCGACCTCCTTATCGTAAACATCGTTGACGATGCCAAAACGGTCAATGTCGATATAGAGAAGGGCATGCGTAGCATGCTTCGTTTTAGCGTGCTGCAGCGCCTGCTCAAGCTGTTCGATGAACGTTTCGCGGTTGATAAGTCGGGTGAGACTATCGTGATTGAGCTCAAAGCTGAGCGACTTCTGCACGTGCTCCAGCGTTTTGTACATCGATTGATCTACCAGCGGGAGTTCTTCGGCAGGACTGGGTGGTCGCACCCCTCGAGAAAGCTTGCGGGCCAGTTCTACACCGCTGACGTCCGCGACCTTCTGGCCGCGTTCATTCACGAAAATAAAGCGGTCGCGGTCATCACTGATCCAGGCTAGCTGCATGCGACGGCGCGCACCCTCGGAATCTCGATACGTCAGCCAGGTGCCGCGTTCCAGATCTTCTACCCGGCGCACCCAGCGCCGCAGGCGTGGCAGCTTCTCCACTTTTTTCCGGACTTCCGCTGGCGCTGGTGTCTGGTCTTTGGCAGGCGGCTCAACGTCTACATACTCGAGTTCTGATCTTCCAGCCAGAACCTCTTTCAGATTTTCCAATACTGACTCGTGCTCGACGTGCGTGGGCAGCGCTTCCGATATCTGCTGGCGCACCATGTCCAGAAGCGGCTCCGCTTCCAGTGCCCGCTCAACCTGCAACTGCTCGTCGTCGGTGCCGGTCTGTTTTTGCATCAACCACAGCGATAGCAAGTCCAGCGTTTTAACGTAGTCTTTCCAGGCACGGCTATTTGGTCCCTGTTTTACAAAGGTAAGTTTGAGCAGATCGCGCCAGCCGCTGTTCACCAGGTCGACAATAGGCTTTGGTGCTTTCGGGGCACGAACGCGGGTCTTCAGCACCTTTTCTACAGCTTTCTCGGCCTTGCGCAGTTTTTCCTGACCGTCCTGGGTCTTGACCACCCGCTCTACGTTCCGCTCCAGCGCTTTCTGCTGCTGTTGGACCAGTTGTTCCAGTTCGCCCAGCGCCGTCTGGAACACGCCGCTATCGGTTTTGTAGTTCGCAACGATATTGTCGATGATGCGAGTTACTTTCTGCTCCAGGGCCTTGTTCGGATAGTTGCTGGAGGATGCCAGCTGAGTAACCTGATCGATAACGCCCCGAGCAGGGTGCGATTTGTCGGCGAAAAACTGCGGCTCCAGCAGCGCCAGCTTCGCCAATGGAATCTGCAAATCTCCGACTATCGGACGCAGATCGGGTGTAACGTCAACCTCGGTGGAGATGTCTGTGAACAAATTGTCCACTAGATCTAACTGGTTCATGCTGGCAGGTTCGAAACCCTGCGTGCCTTCTAATGCGGCGAGGTCGGCCTGGTTCTGACTCAGATAGCCGCGCACTGAACGCTGCTCTCGCATCGCGGTCCGCGCGTCTGCATCTCCCTGAATGGCTGTTAGTGCGCTCGCCAGGGCGTCTGAGGTGGCCGGTGCGCCGCCGGGAGTGCCGCCAACAGGTATTGCGTCAGCTGCCTGCCCGGGTGCTCCGATGACCGGATTGCTGCGCCGGTAGTTAAGCGCGTCTATGACAGACCGATATAGCGTAGGCGTGTCGAATCGGCCTGCAGCCATGCCACCGTCCGGTGGTGGTTGCTGGGGAATACCCGCTTGTCCGTCATGACCCGTGGCAGCCGTCTGCCCAGCATTTCCCGCGCTTGCAGCCTGACCCGCTCCAGCAACACCGGCTGCGGGCTGCGTTTGGCCTGGAGTGCCAGTCCCAGCTCGCGCTGCCGCGGGTATGCCCGCCACAGCTCCGGCTGCCGCGGGTATGCCAGCCGCAGCACCGGCTGCCTCGGGAATGCCTGCCCCAGCACCGGCTGCCGCCGGAACGCCGGCCGCAGGATGGCCTGCCCCAGCACCGGCTGCCTCGGGGACGCCCGCCGCCGGATGGCCTGCCCCCGCATCGGCTGCCGCCGGATGGCCCGCCCCCGGAACGCCGGCCGCAGGATGGCCTGCCACAGGATGGCCTGCCCCAGCACCAGCTACAGCTGAATCTGTCGCTGCTGTCCCGCCGCCTGCAGCCGGGCTTGCCGGTGGTGCAGTGCCGCTGCGTTGTACGGTGGCTGCCGATGCCGGACCGCCTGTCCCATCTGGAGACAACCCGGCCTCGCGTGCGGCGGCCAAAAGATCTTCCGCATCGTCATCCGAGGGGAGTTCCTTCTTCGGTTCCGGCGCAGGCTTTTTGGGTTTCGGTTTGGCAGGCGCAGCTTGTCGCTGCTTCTGCGTCTGCATGCGCTCGAACAGCGAGCCATGCTTTTTCAGGTCTTCGTCGATATCTGGACGGATATTGCGTTCGCGCAGGAACACATTCAGGCTGGTATAAAAAGAATCCAGCTTGCGGATGACCTGCGCGGCAAAAAAGTTATAGAGCTCCGGCGCCACGCTGGTGGCGATGCCGCGGTCGCGAATGCCTTCTTTGAATGCGGAACAGAGCTGTTGAACGTGCACCGGCAGGCGGGTATCCAGGGGTTCGGTGCCGGCAATCTCTGCAAAGCGCAGGGTCAGCGCCTCCATTGGTAATCCGTACTTGCTCTGACCTTCTTTCACCATTCGGTCAATGGCGAGTGAGTCCTCGAAGTCTTGTATGTCCACCAGATCAAGGTCGCCAAATTGCACCTCATCGGCGGAGACAGTCTCCTGCTTTTCAGGCTTCAAAGGCTCGTCAAAATAGGCGTCTATCTGCGTGCAAAAGGCTTCTACGATGTCTTTTTTGCTACGCTTGAGGATGCTCATGGTCTCGTAAAGCGCATCCTGCATGTCCCTGGAATGGGGTCTGCCGGACAGGTCGAAGAGATGATCTGCCGTTGCCATAACGAAGCCGCCAATCATCTTATCCAGTTGCCTCAGGCTTCGACGGCGGAATTCGCTAAGCGTATCCTCATCTACCGGCCCTTGTCGTGAACTCCGCGTTTCGCTCTTCAGCAGCCTCAGCACGGTGCCGGTCTGCTCGGATACCTGGTTGCGAAAGGCGAGGGTCACCAGGTCGCTTTTAGCGCCGACAATCGTTACCGCAACGATCACCTGATCGCCTTCCTCATCGAACAAGTCAAGGAAAACGAGATCAGCTTTAGCCCCGTCGTGGACGCTGACCGTCTTGCCATGCTGCTTTCCGCGCAGGCGCCTGGTATCTGCCATCTGCAGGCCCTGCTCCATCACGGTAACGATGTTGCCTGCATACTGCGGGATGCCGTCCATATGCAGCTCTGCCGCATGTGTTGTAGACAGTTTCTCCGCTTTCGCCATTGCCTGTTTCAACTCCCGTTTCAGTGTCAGCTTGGCGTTACAGTCGCCGTGGTGAGCGACCAAAGTCAAGGACGCTGGAGTATAACCTGATCGTCTGCAGTGGTGACAAACCGGCACCGAGAAGTTGCTACATGCTCAGGGCTGTGCATTCGCTCAGGGCTGTTTACCCGCTCAGGGCTGTTTACCCGCTCAGGGCTGTTCCGCATTGGCAGCATCCAGAAATGCGGGGCGCTCGCCGCCGCCGTGCACGGCTAGACTGGCACCACTGATATAGCTCGCCATCGAAGAGGCGAGAAATACGCAGGCAGCCCCAACATCGTCAGGATTGCCCAAGCGCCCCAGGGGAATGGTGCTCGCGACAGCGGCAATGCCTGCATCATCTCCATAGTGCAAATGCGACTGCTCTGTCTGGGTCAGCCCGCAAATGATGCTATTGACCCGCACTCTTGGCGCCCATTCCACTGCCAGAGAGCTGCCCAGGTTGACCAGGCCAGCTTTGGCTGCGCCATAGGCAGCCGTACCAGGGGACGGGCGCAGGGTGCTGACACTTGCAATATTCGTGATGTTGCCGCCTTGTGGCTGTGTTTGCATCAGGCGGTTGGCGGCCTGCGCCATGTTCAGCGGCGCTATGAGGTTGAGGCGAATGATTGACTCTGAAAATCGCGGTGACGCCGTAGCGGCATCCGCCGGAGGTGACCCGCCAGCGTTGTTTATCAACGTGTCCAGTCGCGCGAAGCGGTCCTCGATGAACCGCATGAGCGCGGCGATGTCTTCCAGGTCACGTACATCGCAGGGCACGAATACTGCCAGCTTGCCATCCACTTCCGGTAGCTGCTCTGGCTCAGAGCGACCACAAACCACAACCTCCGCTCCCGCGCCTAAAAACCGCTCACTGATGCCGGCGCCTATACCCTTGGTACCGCCGGTGACAAGTGCAACCGTGCCTGACAGGTCAACCGGGTTTTGCATGAGCGTCTTCCTTTATTGAACCGGGGGGGTGAGGGCTGCCAACGTCCGTCCTGGCTCGGTTGTGCGGCGCTGAGGACTTCCATAATATGCCCGATCTCAATCCTAACCTCGGCGCGAGCCGGGGCGCAATTTTCAAGGAATACGCTATGGAAAACGAATCCCTACCGGTGCTGGCAATACTCGGTGGAACCGGAGATCTAGGTACCGGGCTGGCGCGTCGCTGGTCGCAGGCTGGCTACCGGGTCATTATCGGCTCCCGCACCCAGGAAAAGGCTGCAGCGGCGGTTCAGGATCTGCAGGACGTAATGGCCGAGCGTGGCGTTGGCGCCATCGATGTAGAAGCCATGGAAAACCTGGCAGCGGCGGAAGCCGCCGATGTGGTCACGCTGACCGTGCCATTCGCGCACCAGGCAAGCACGCTGGAGCAGGTCAGTGCCGCTTTGCAGGGCAAGATACTCATCGATGTCACGGTGCCCCTGGTGCCGCCGAAAGTCGGCAGAGTTCAGCTTCCTGAAGGAGGCTCGGCGGGCCAGATTGCACAGAGCGTGCTGGGCGAAAATGTGCGGGTGGTCTCTGCTTTTCAGAACGTTGCCGCGCACCACTTGCAGGAAGGGCATGGCATCGCCTGTGATGTCCTGGTTACAGGTGACGACAAAGAAGCGAGAGCAGAAGTGATTACACTTGTCAAAGCGGCGGGTATGCGCGGCTTTCATGCGGGACCCATTGCCAACGCTGCAGCGGCAGAAGCACTCACTTCAGTGCTCATCACCATCAATCGCCAGTACAAATGTCACGCAGGCATCAGTATCACGGGGCCGGACACCGGCGAATGACTCAGGATGTCCGGCTGCTACCTGTAGTGCCGTTTCCCATGGTGCAGCCGGGTGATTCTCTAGCGACCATGATTACGGCGACGTTAGAAACCATGCGTCGACCTCTGCTGCAGGGAGACGTGGTCGTGCTTGCACAGAAGATCGTGAGCAAGGCCGAAGGACGCTATCGCAGGCTGGCTGACGTAAAGGTCAGCGCCGATGCCAGAGCGTTGGCAGAGCGTGCACACAAAGAACCCGCGCTGGCGCAACTGATATTGGATGAATCCAAAGAAGTGCTGCGGGTGCGGCCAGGTGTCATCATCGTTGAGCATCGCAACGGGTATGTGCATGCGAATGCAGGCATCGACCGCTCCAATATTCCCAGTGATGAACACGACCCTCAGGTATTACTGCTGCCCGAACATCCGGATCGAAGCGCAGCCGCCCTACGTCGGGAGCTCGGCGACGCGTTCGGGGTGGAGATTGCTGTGGTAATCAACGACAGCGCAGGGCGCGCCTGGCGTAACGGCACCCAGGGGTTTGCGCTGGGCTGCAGTGGTCTTGAGCCCGTGGTCGATCTGGTCGGAGTCGAGGATCTGTACCAGCGTCGCATGGAAGTGACAGAGGTTGCTGTCGCAGACGAAATGGCCGCCGCTGCGTCTCTGGTGATGGGGCAGTCTGCAGAAGCATGTCCTGTGGTGATCATCGAAGGAGCGCGCTATCAGTCGTCTGAGCAGGGTTCCGCCAGGTTGCTGCGGGAACGCGGCATGGACATGTTTCGTTGACGGGCACTACCGGCAAAAAGGTACTGGCGCTGTCGGGTGGTGTAGGCGGTGCAAAATTGGCTCTGGGGCTGTCTAAGGTACTGGCCCCAGAACAGCTCACTATTGTGGCCAATACAGGTGATGATTTTGAGCATCTCGGGCTCAGCATTTGCCCGGATCTGGATTCTGTCATGTACGCACTGTCGGGTGTTAATGACACCGTGCGCGGCTGGGGGGTCAGCGGAGAGAGTTGGCAATGCCTTGAGAGTCTGGGGCGGCTCGGAGCAGAGACCTGGTTTCAGTTGGGAGACCGCGACCTGGCGACACACCTGCAGCGCAGCTTCCTGCTTGGGCAGGGGCTGACTTTGTCCGAGGTGACGACAGCTCTGTGCAGCGCCCTCGGTATTGCCGCGAATTTGCTACCTATGAGCGATCAGCCGGTCCGCACGGAAGTGATTACCGACGCAGGCACACTGCCTTTTCAAACCTATTTCGTACGCGAGCAGTGCCAACCGCGCGTCAGCAGCTTTCATTTTTCGGGTGTAGAGAGTGCTCCGCCAAGTCCTGGCTTTTTGGCGATGCTGCAGGACCCTGCGCTGGCACTGGTGGTGATTTGTCCCTCTAATCCCTTTGTCAGTGTTGATCCCATACTGTCGTTACCCGGCGTCAGAGCCGCACTGGAACAGAGCGCTGCTGCGGTGGTCGCGGTTTCGCCGATTGTAGGTGGGCGAGCCTTGAAAGGACCCGCGGCAAAAATGTTGCAAGAGTTAGGTAAAGACAGCAGCGCGACCGCTGTAGCAGCTCACTATGCAGGCCTGGCAGATGCGTTTGTTCTGGACCAATCAGACGCTACACTGATACCAGGCATACGCGCATTGGGGATGGACGTTTTGTGTTTGCAGACGGTTATGCACAGCCTGGAAGACAAGGTTGGACTGGCACAAGCGCTGCTTGATGCTTTGCTGCCGAACACCGTGAACGCAGGGTTGGTTGTATGATCTGGGCACTGCTGCCATTGAAGGATCTGGTGCAGGCCAAAACTCGGCTTGCCGGCATCCTGGCCCCTTTCGAGCGTCGAGCGCTGGCGCAGGCGATGGTGGAAGACGTGCTGTCGGTGCTATCCGCTCACGACCAGATTGCAGGCGCCCTGCTGGTGTCAGACGATTCTGGCGCTGATCTTCTGGCACGAAAGTACCAGGCAGACTTACTGCCCGAGTCTTCTCTGGACGCGCGTGGGCTCAATGCCGTTCTAACGTCAGGACGTCAGGCGCTTGCAGCACGCGGCGTTGAGCATGTTGCGATTGTGCACTGCGATCTGCCGCTGCTGACCGGCGAGGCGGTGAGTCGACTGATCGATAAATATTTGGCGCCGGACGTGGATGTGCTTTTAAGTCCAGACCGTCGAGAACGGGGCACCAATGTTCTGCTGACCAGCACGACGCGCTATCCAACTTTGTGCTATGGCATTGACAGTTGTCAGCGCCATGAGGTGAATGCTGCAACACAGGGTTTGCGTGCAATCCGTGTGCAGGAGCCTAGCGTGGCTCTGGATGTCGATTACCCGGCAGACCTCCTCGACGTATCCCTGGCGTCTGGCGTAGGCGAGTATACGGCGCGCTTTCTTGCACAGGACAGTATCCGCAGGCGCTTGGCGGTTATGATCGAAGCGGCGCAAAGTGCGCTGCATGCGGAAGGGGGCGACGCGTGACAGGTTACGAAAATCTGCAAGCTGAAGCGCTGCTGAAACAGTTGATGTCGGGTCGCCCGGATCGCGACCAGGCGCTGGCTCTGGCAGACATTGAGGATACTGCGCGACTGGCGCAGATCGCTGCTCCGCTGCGTGACCAGGGTTTCGGCAACGTCATCACGTATTCGCCTAAAGTGTTTATTCCACTCACGCATCTCTGCCGTGACGTTTGTCATTACTGCACGTTTGCACAAACGCCACGGCATATCCCGCAGGCCTACCTGCCCGCAGATGAGGTTGTAAAGCAGGTACAGCAGGCGGCAGAACTGGGCTGCAAAGAAGCATTGTTTACCCTGGGCGAACGCCCCGAGCTTCGCTATCGCGCGGCGTGGGAAGCGCTGGCCGCGATGGGATTTGCATCGACGCTGGCTTACCTGACCCATGTTGCGGGCCGTGTGCTGGCGGAAACCGGCGTGTTGCCACATATCAATGCAGGCTGCATGGACAGCCATGAAATGCTCGCTTTACGTGAAGTCTCCGCGAGCATGGGCATCATGCTGGAGTCCGCGTCTGATCGCTTGTCCGAAAAGGGCATGCCGCACTATGGCTCACCGGACAAGGTGCCAGCGCGTCGCCTGGAGACGCTGGAGTGCGCAGGTCGGCATCGGGTGCCTTTCACGTCGGGGATACTGATTGGTATTGGGGAGACGCGTCGGGAGCGCATCGAATCGTTGCTGGCGCTTAGGGATATTCACGATCGCCACGGTCACCTGCAGGAAGTCATCATTCAGAACTTCCGCGCAAAGGCGGGGACAAAAATGGCGGCGTCTCCAGAGCCCGACCTGGATGATCTGCTCTGGACGATAGCCGTGGCCCGCGTGATCTTTGGACCAAACATGAGCATTCAGGCGCCGCCTAATTTGAGCCCGGGCGTGCTGCCACAGATTGTCGCCGCTGGCATCAATGACTGGGGAGGGGTGTCTCCGGTCACGCCAGATTACGTTAATCCGGAGGCGCCTTGGCCGCACCTGCAGGAACTGGCTCGCGAAACTGCCGTGGCTGGCAAGTACCTGGAACAGCGACTGACAATTTATCCGCGCTATATCGCCAAGCCGGAGCGCTGGCTGCACGAGGCGCTGCACGAGCCGGTGTTGAGACTGGCCGATGCAAAAGGCTTCGGTCGCCGAGATGCATGGTGTCCTGGCGCCGAAACCTCGCCTCCTGTGGAGGTGCTGCAGCAACTGCGAGCGGTACCCGCTGAATCCGGCGTTGATGCGGTACTACGAGATATTGTGGCGCGTTGTCGACAAGCTGCGAGTCTCTCTGAAGAGGATGTCACGCGGCTTTTTGCAGCGAGGGGCCCCGAACTTGCCTATGTCTGCCAGGCAGCAGACCAGCTCCGGGAGCATCAGCATGGCGATCGCGTGTCCTATGCGGTGAATCGCAATATCAACTACACCAACATCTGCTACTTCAAGTGCCAGTTCTGCGCGTTCTCGAAGGGTAAGCTCAGTGAAAATCTTCGCGGTCGACCCTACGATCTGGATGCAGAGGAGATAGGCCGCCGCAGCGCCGAAGCCTGGGCTCGCGGCGCTACTGAAGTGTGTATGCAGGGTGGTATTCACCCGGAGTACACCGGCCAAACTTATCTGGACATCATCGCCACAGTAAAGGCCGCCGCGCCAGGATTACATGTGCATGCATTTTCCCCACTGGAAGTGTGGCAGGGGGCGCAGACGCTGGGGATGACCCTGGCCGAGTTTCTGAGCGCCCTTAAGGATGCGGGGCTGGGGACGCTGCCCGGTACAGCCGCTGAAATCCTGGACGACGAGGTGCGCGCAGTAATCTGCCCTGACAAGATCAATACGGAGCAGTGGCTGGAGGTAATGGAAACCGCCCATTTGCTCGGTTTCAGAACGACCGCGACCATTATGTATGGGCACGTTGAACGACCGGAGCATTGGGCCAGGCATTTGTTGCGCCTGCGTGATTTGCAGGGACGCACCGGTGGTTTCACCGAATTTGTGCCTCTTCCCTTTGTACACATGGAAGCTCCGATGTACCTCAAGGGTAAAGCCAGACCAGGGCCTACGTTTCGAGAAGCGCTGCTGATGCACGCCGTGGCGAGGCTGGTGCTGCATGGGTTCATCGACAATATTCAGGCCTCGTGGGTGAAAATGGGCGAGGAGGGTGTCGCTGCCTGCCTGAATGTGGGCTGTAATGATCTCGGTGGCACCCTGATGAATGAAACGATCACGCGGGCTGCTGGCGCCAGCCATGGGCAGGAATGGACTGCTGCAGATATGGAGGCCTTCATTACCGGCCTGGGACGAGAACCCTGGATGCGCACCACCGCTTATAAACGAGCGCAGGGGGAGCGTAGAACTGCGGCGCTGGCCGCTGCCCCAACCCAGCCGGTTATCAATACGCCGGCACGCCGCTATGAGCGCAGCGGTCGCCCGCTGGTTAAGAATGCGCTGCTGGCAACCGATGCGGCGAGGGCCAGTGATAGCGGATGACTGACACCGCAATAGCGCTGGAGGCAGGTTGGCTGGCGCAACTGGAGCAGGAGTTTCGCCAGCCTTATATGCAAAGCTTGAAAGCCTTTCTGCGCGGCGAAAAAGACGCCGGCAAAGTGGTATATCCCCCGGGTAAGCTCATGTTCGCGGCACTCAACGAAACACCTCTTGAGAGCGTGCGCGCCGTGATCCTCGGGCAGGATCCTTACCATGGCCCGGGGCAAGCACATGGATTATGCTTCTCAGTCCGCCCCGGTACTGCAGTACCTCCATCGCTGCAAAACATCTATAAGGAACTACAGACTGATCTGGGAGTTGTCCCGGTTCAGCACGGATGTTTGCTGCCCTGGGCCCGGCAGGGCGTGCTTCTGCTCAATAGTGTACTAAGCGTGGAACGTGGCCAGGCAGCGTCCCATCAAGGGCGGGGCTGGGAGCAATTCACTGATCGGATCATTGAGATTATTGACCGCCATTGTGAACACGTTGTGTTTCTGCTGTGGGGCTCTCACGCCCAGCGCAAGGGCGCGAAGATCAATGGCCAAAAACACTGTGTGCTTAAAGCACCACACCCGTCACCCCTGAGCGCACACCGCGGTTTTTTTGGCTGCAGGCATTTCAGCCAGACAAACGCCTACCTTGCAGCGCAGAGGCGTTCAGAGATCGGATGGCAGTTGCCGCCTGACGCTGATGGTTTTGTGCCCGGATAGTCAGATAGCTTTCACGGTATAACTGGAGCAGAACTAGCCAGCCTCGCTCAGCGTGTAGGGTAGAGGTTGCTGTTGCAGGGTGGGCCCTGCAACGCCCAGCGTAGCGCTGTCTGCTGCATCAAGGGCGAGGTTTACCAGCAGGTGCAGCGCGTCCGCGTTCACGACCGCCGCAACGACGTGGCCAACGGCCTGCTCACTGCCAGGGCGATAAAGAGGGGTTCCAGGCGGCGGGCACGCCAAGCCGTCAGTAGCCGGAATTGTACAGTACTGCATTGGGCGTTTGACCTTGCCTCGATAATGCATTCGAGCCACAACTTCCTGGCCGGTGTAACAGCCTTTGCTAAAACTGACATGGCCAGTCAGTTGATAGTTCAGCATTTGTGGAATAAACAGGCCCGCGGTGTCAGCGTGAACGTGGCCCACACCATTCGTGATTTCCAGAAATCGCCAGGCGGCTTCGTCTGCGGCTTCGGTCTCAGCCAGGACATCTGCCAATTGGGCCACGCAGTCTGTCGGCACCAACAGCTCATAAGCGCCGCTGACCAGCGAAGGGGAAACCAGGGCGCCCTCAAATTCCCACCCCGTAGGCGCCTCGCTGCCGCTGTCACCGAGCAGGGTGCCTGCAGCATCGCCCCATAGTGCCCATCTGACGAACTGACTGTCGGCAGCGGAAATATCGGCTTTGGAGAAGGCCAGGTACTTAGCCAGCGTAGACTGCAAGGGTTCTAGCAGTGATTTTTCCAGACTCAACACCAGTGAGTCCTCCGCCAATTGCCAGACGCGGAAGTCGGCAAACATGCGCCCCTGTGGAGTGCAGAACGCTCCTGGCAAGCTACCAGATGTTTCGAGCGCGTCTATGTCACAGGTGGCTTGCCCCTGCAAGAAGGAGCGGCTGTCCTGGCCAGACAGCAACAGGCAGCTGTGGTGATCAATGTTGGCCAGGTAAGTAGACACCTTTGCAATAATAGGGACTGCCGCCGCCACTGTCAGCTTTATATACTGTGGGCATGGATACAGTAATGGATTACAACCGAGTGATCTGGGCTAGTCGGCGCGGCATGCTCGAACTGGACCTGGTACTGGAACCGTTCGTTAAGCAGCGCTACCCAGATATCCCCAGTGATGACCAGCAGTGCTATCAGCGCTTGCTCGAATGCGAAGACACGGAGCTGTTTGGCTGGTTCCTGGGCAGGCTGCGCCCTGAAGACGAGGAACTCGCAAAGATCGTCGATGACATTTTGGCGTTTGCCCGCGGTCCGCGTTGACGGACAAACCTGTTGCGCAGCGCAACGCTGGCTGCTCCTGGTCAGCTTCTCACTATGCTGTTTGTTGCTGGCCTGGACTTTCAGTGTGAACCAGGGGCCGCCACATTCAGGCTCGCATGAACTGGTTCTGCATCAAGGGGTCGCGCTGCAGCATCGGCACACGGTGTTTCACGGATTGGTTACGCTGCTCGCGCCCGCAGTGGTTGTTCTGTGCCATGGGATCTTCGCGATTCAATGCTTGTGGCGCGCGCATAGACTGCATGCCTGCACATACTATTTTGATGGTGAGCACTGGTGGTGCACCTCGACATTATCAGGCGATGTCTCAAGCAGGTTTGATGGTGATAAGTCGCTGGAGGCAAGCGGTCCGGGCTACGCAGGACCACTCCTGGTCGTGCGTCCGCTGGCCCGCAGTCAGCAGGGCTGTGTGCTGATGGTTTGGAGATGGCAGTGCAACCGGGAGAGCTGGCGCCGCTTGCAGTTGGCCATCCGCTACGGTGTCAACACGGTATCGACGGCAACGTCCGCAAGGTCGGGGTAGTCCAGAGTGAAATGCAGACCGCGGCTTTCCCGGCGCGACATAGCGCAGCGGATCATGAGTTCCGACACGCTGGCGAGGTTGCGCAGCTCCAACAGGTCATTGCTCACACGGTAATGGCTGTAGTACTCGACTATTTCTTCGCGCAGCATGTCAATGCGGCGTAACGCGCGCTGCAACCGCTTGTCGGTTCGTACGATGCCGACGTAGTCCCACATAAAGCGGCGCAGCTCGTCCCAGTTATGCGAGATGACCACATCCTCATCGGAGTTGGTGACCTGGGTTTCGTCCCAGTCTGATGTTGGCTCTGGGGGTGGGATTTCGGTTAACCGCTCGACAATATCTCGCGCTGCGGCATCGGCATAGACCAGGCACTCGAGCAGAGAATTGCTGGCCATGCGGTTGGCTCCATGCAGTCCGGTGGAGGCAGTCTCGCCGATGGCGTAAAGATTGCCGACGTCGGTTTGACCACACATGTTCACAACAACGCCGCCACAGGTGTAGTGGGCTGCAGGTACTACGGGGATAGGCTCCCGCGTGATATCGATACCGAAATCCAGGCAGCGCCGATGCACGTTAGGAAAGTGCGACTGCAGAAATCGGGCTGGTTGATGAGAAATGTCGAGATACACGCAATCGCTGCCAGTTCGCTTCATTTCATGATCGATGGCCCGCGCTACCACATCCCGAGGTGCAAGTTCTGCACGTTCATGGAACTGTTCCATGAAGCGAGTACCGTCGGGAAGCTGCAGCCTTGCACCCTCGCCGCGCAGCGCTTCCGTCACTAGAAACGACTTGGCTCTCGGGTGATAGAGACAGGTTGGGTGAAACTGGTTGAACTCCAGATTTGAGACGCGACAACCTGCCCGCCAGGCCATGGCGATGCCGTCACCACTGGCGCCATCAGGGTTGCTTGTGTACAGGTAGGCCTTGCTGGCACCACCGGTGGCGAGAACGACGCAGCGGGCCTGGAACAAGTCGACCTGTCCGCTGCTACTATGTAAGGCATAAGCGCCCTGACAACGCCCATCGTGCACTACCAGATCTACAGCAACCCGGTCGGGGAAAATCTCAATGTTACTGCGCGCGAGGCTGCGATCCACCAGCACGCGAGAGATAGCCTTGCCGGTAGCGTCGGCCGCATGGATGACGCGTCGGTGGCTGTGGCCCCCCTCCCTGGTAAGGTGATACTCAGAGTGCTTGGGAGTCTCGCGTCGATCAAATTCCACGCCCAGGCCGACAAGCCAGTCAACAACGGCAGCGCCCTGGGATACAACAAACTCAACCACTTCAGGTTTGCACAAGCCATCGCCGGCTGCGAGCGTATCTTCGACATGTGATGCGATGGTGTCATCTTCGTCCAGCACCGCAGCCATGCCGCCCTGCGCCCAGTAGGTCGACCCCTGATTTAGTTCGCCTTTACTTAAGAGCGCGGCACGCACGCTCTCGGGTAGTTTGAGCGCGAGAGACAGCCCTGCGGCGCCACTTCCAATAATCAGTACGTCATGCTCAAAGCGCTGGGGCATACGGCTGAGTTCCGGGTCTGTCTGGTGAGATGGATTTCGTGTACTTTAACCCGCTGACACGGCCAGTAGCTGTGCCCGCATATAGCGCATGATACGCGGGCAACACTGGAACGGAACTTTTTCTTTTCCACAGAGTCTCAGTGCGCGAATTCGAGGGGAAAGCATTGGCGGCAGCCGAAACAGACCAGCAGTTGGTAGAGCGCGTGCAGGCTGGCGACAAGCGTGCCTTCGATTTATTGGTAATGAAGTACCAAGCTAAAATCCTCGCGCTGGTGTCCCGCTATGTAAAGGATAGCCACGAAGTGCAGGATGTGACGCAGGAGGCGTTTATCAAAGCCTACCGCGCCCTGCCGCGATTTCGCGGCGACAGTGCGTTTTACACCTGGCTGTATCGTATTGCCATTAATACGGCGAAAAACCACCTGGTGTCGCGCGGGCGCAGACCACCGGGCAGCGACGTGGAAATAGAGGACGCTGAACATTTTGAAAGTGGTGGCGATTTGCGCGACTTGGAGAATCCCGAAAATCAGCTGTTCGGAGAGGAGCTGAAAGCGGTTGTCGATAGAGCCATCACGGAGTTACCGGACGATTTACGGGCCGCTGTAACTTTACGGGAATTTGATGGTCTGAGTTATGAGGACATAGCCGATATCATGGACTGTCCTGTGGGCACAGTGCGTTCACGGATATTCCGTGCCAGGGAGGCGATTGACAAACAGGTGCGAGCGCAGCTTGATGGCGAGCCGCTCGCTGCGCCCGAATATGCAACATAGCGCGAAGTATGGACGCAATGTGTGCGAACGATGTTCGCAAGACGTGTTCGCGAAAGCCATTCAGGTGAGGCGCTGTAAGCGCTGGAATACAGGCGGTACCCGGGAGGTCCAACCAATATGAGTGAACAATTACGCCAACACCTATCCGCATTAATGGATGGGGAGGCAGAAGCCAGCGATATCGACGAAGTGCTCGCCGCCATTGACGATGAGTCGCTGCGTAGCACCTGGCGTCGCTACCATCTGGCCAGAGATAGCCGCAGTGCCGATGGGCTCTCGTCAACGGATCTCTCCGGCAGCATCATGGCGGCGATAGCAGAGGAACCTGCCCACGCTGTGCCAACTGAAGAGAGCGCGGTGTCAGAACCTGTTCCACAGATTCAGCCGGTCGGCCGCTGGCAACAGTTCGTGCGGCCGCTTGCAAGTTTCGCTGTCGCTGCCTCTGTGGCGGCTGTAGTCGTGCTGGGGACCCAGTACGCAGGTATTGGTACGGGTGATGTAGCACCGGTAGATACCGCCGGTACGGCAGTGGTCGCGGATAGCTCCGCACCGGTTACTCTGTTGGGTGGCGCTGCGAATCTGGCTGGTTACGCCACGCCGGCGGTAGAGCGCGTTGCCCCCCAGCGCTCGGCGGCTGCCGATTACAACGCACTGGCGCGTGAGCGTCTGCAGCGCTATATCCTCTCGCATGCAGAGGAAGCGTCGCTCAATGCACCCCAGGGCATGATGCCCTATGCACGCGTGGCTACTTTTGAAAGCGAAGCTGATGAGGTAACTGGCACCATACAGGCCGTTGAGCAGACCCGCGAGAACGGCAAAAGCAATGAAAACTCGGACATTCAGGCTGGCGAGGAGTAGCACTTGAGCCGTCTGCTACCTCTGGCTTTTGCTCTGGGCGGGCTTATGTTGAGCAGCGCGACCGGCGCACTGGCGCAGTGCGAAGTATCTGACCCCGAAGCGCTGCGGTGGCTGAGCCGAATGTCCTATAGCTTGCGTGAGACCAGCTATTCCGGCGTATTTACCTATCAGCAAGGCAACGCCGTGCAGGCGATGCGTATTACCCATTCCGTTGCAGGTAATATGGAGAACGAGCAGATTACGCGTCTCTCCGGTGAGAACGTTCGAGTGCAGCGAATGGCGCATCCGCTCGACTGCATCCACACCGGCCATCGGCTGGTGCGGCTGGGAGATACCTATCGGCGGCAAAATGGTCAGTGTGGCGTTGCCGCTCATTACGACCTGCGCATGGCAGGAACGCATCGCATTGCTGGACGTAGCGCAGTCATCATCAACGTCCTGCCCAGAGACCGCTTTCGCTACGGCTATCAGATGGCGCTGGACCGGGACACGGGACTGTTGCTAAAGACGCAGACTGTCGCTGAAGACGGCCGCATTCTGGAGCGCTTCCAGTTCGCCGATCTAACTATCGGCGACGTGTCCGAGCCGGGCACGGACGTAGAGGTGATTCACGAGGCCGCACATGTCCTCGGCGGTGACAGGCCGGCAGCATCAGATGGCAGCACCCCCTGGACCGTGCGCTGGCTCCCTGAGGGCTTTAGGCTCACCGAGGACATCGCAGGTTCCGAATACAACAAGACGTTTACCGACGGTCTTGCAAGCTTCAGTGTTTTCTTGGAGCAGATGCCCGACATGGAGCTGCCAGGATCCGGCGTAGCGCGTCAGGGTGGCACTACCTCATACAGTCGCGGACTGAAGCTGTCTGGTCAGCCCGTGTTGATAACGGTGCTGGGAGAAATTCCCACAGGGACTGCGCGACAAGTGGCGGACTCTGTCGCCTGGACGGCGACCGTTTCCTCTCGCTAGCGGGTCGCCATGGCGGTTCGGAAACCAGTAGACTTTGCACATGTTGACTGAAACAGGACGCGTCGTTGCAGTGGAGCCGGAATGGCTGTGGGTGGAGACTATTCGTCAATCCACCTGCGGTTCCTGTAGTGCCTCCAAAGGCTGCGGCCACGGCCTGATGAATCAAGCAGGGGATGGCCGTCGCAGTTATCTAAAGGTATCTTGCGCCGCATTTCCCGAGGGCCGCTTCAAGATCGATGACGAAGTCTGTATTGCTATCCCGGAACATATCGTGATGGGTGGTTCATTCGTTCTCTACATGGTGCCTTTGCTGACCACATTAGCAGTCGCTGGCGCGTGGTTTGCAATGGTGCCTGAGGCCACTGATTTGGGCACGATTGCAGGCGCAACGATCGGCTTCTGTGTGGGGCTCGGTCTGGTGCGCTTGCACGCCTGGTGGCGCGGCAGCGACCCGGCGTTCAATCCGCGCTTGCTGGGGCCAGCGTTGAGCATCGCCCGCTGAGTTCTTAGACAAGTCCTGGTTTCGCTAGTGATCGTATAGCTATACGTATAGCTACACAGAACGCGCGGAGGCAGTCAGGAGACAGCGTCTCACTGTAGCTTTCAGAGCTTAGAAATTACTGTTTACCCCAATTCACTCTTGATAGATAAAAACCCCTAGCATGATGATCCGTAACTCTGTGCAATCCGCCTTTTTGTTTGTTCTCGCCAGCCTGATGCTGACACAGTCCGCCGTGGCAGAACTGCCCGATTTCACCCCGATGGTTCGTGACAACACGCCTGCGGTGGTCAAAATTTTGACGGAATATGCGCCTGGCGCTCAGAACCCCTATGAAGAGGAGATGCAGCAGATACCCGAGTACCTGCGGCGCTTTTTCGAGTTTCGGGGCCAGCCGCAGCAGCGCAGGCCACGGCAGGGTATGGGCTCTGGGTTTGTGATCAGCGAAGACGGCTACATCGTTACCAACAACCATGTCGTGGCGGGGGCAGAGACGGTCATCGTGCGTTTCACTGACCGACAGGAGTATGAGGCCGAAATTATTGGCCTTGACGAGCGCTCTGACCTCGCACTGCTTAAAGTTGACGCCAAGGGCCTGCCGGTCCTGAAGTTGGCGCAACCTGACGCCTTGGAAGTGGGCGAATGGGTGCTCGCGATCGGCTCACCCTTCGGGCTGGATTATTCGGTGACCGCCGGCATTGTTAGCGCCAAGGGTCGCAGTCTGCCCACGGAAAATGGTGAGAACTATGTGCCCTTTGTTCAGACCGACGTCGCCATCAACCCGGGTAACTCCGGTGGCCCGCTCTTCAACCTCAGCGGCGAAGTGGTCGGCGTGAACTCACAGATTTTTACTCGGAGCGGCGGCTCAATAGGCCTCAGTTTTGCCATCCCAGTGAGTGTCGTTGAAAACGTGGTGACCCAGCTACGCGAAAACGGTGAGGTCAGTCGCGGTTGGCTGGGCGTCAGCATTCAGGATGTAGACAAGGTGTTGGCCGAGTCCCTCGGTCTGGACCGCCCGCAGGGTGCTCTGGTGGTCGAGGTGCAGCCGGGCGGGCCAGCAGACCGCGGCGAACTCAAGTCCGGTGATGTCATCATTAATTTCGACGGCAAAGACATTCTCACCTCGTCTGATCTGCCCCATGTGGTGGGCCTGGTGCGACCAGGTAGCAAAGCAAAAGTGGTGCTGGTGCGAGATGGTAAACGCAAGACCATGCGCGTTGAGGTCGGTAGTCTCGATAGCGATGAGGAGGCAACCGTCGCGGCAGAGGAAGCAGAAGATGGCACGGGGGTTCGTCTGGGCCTCGTGGTAGAGGACATCACTGAGCAGCTCCAGACCCGATGGGGTATTTCCGGCGGCGTTGTCGTATCCGAGGTCGTGCCCGGTTCACCAGCAGCGGACGCAGAGATTCGTCCCGGTGATGTGATCACTCTGCTGGCCGGCTCTCCCGTTACCTCAGTCGAAAGCTTCCTGCGCATCGTGGAGGGCCTGGAGCCAGGCAAGTCAGTACCGATACGAATGATCCGCCGGGGCACACCATTATTCCGTGGGCTCAAGCCAGAGTAGCACCGTCATAGCGGTTGTACCCCTGATCGGGTACAATCGCGCGCCTTCGTAAATGCCGGATAAACCCCGGTTTCAGCCACCGCTATCGGACGCCCCGCCTGTGAGCAGCCTGGACGCTATTCGCAATTTCTCAATTATTGCCCATATCGATCACGGCAAATCTACGCTCGCGGATCGCTTTATCCAGGTATGCGGTGGACTCAGCGACCGAGAGATGGAGGAGCAGGTGCTGGACTCCATGGACATTGAGCGGGAACGCGGCATCACTATCAAGGCGCAGAGCGTAACCCTGGAGTACACGGCGCGAGATGGACGCAGCTACCAGCTTAATTTCATCGATACTCCGGGACACGTCGACTTTTCCTACGAGGTTTCACGCTCTTTAGCGGCCTGCGAGGGCGCCTTGCTGGTTGTTGATGCCGGCCAGGGTGTGGAGGCGCAGTCTGTGGCCAATTGCTACACCGCCATTGAGCAGGGCCTTGAAGTGTTACCGATTCTGAACAAAATGGATTTGCCCCAGGCGGAACCTGAACGCGTACAGCAGGAGATCGAGAACATCATCGGCATCCCGGCTGATGACGCCTGTCAGGTATCGGCCAAGACCGGACTTGGTATCGAGGACGCGCTGGAATATCTGGTGGCATCCATCCCCCCGCCTGAGGGTGATCGAGAGGCGCCACTACAGGCTCTGATTATTGATAGTTGGTTCGATAACTACCTCGGCGTGGTGTCGCTGGTGCGTGTGAAGAATGGCGTGTTACGCAAAGGTGATAAAATTGCTGCCAAGAGCATAGGCCGTGCCCACGGTGTTGATGATGTCGGGATTTTTACGCCGAAGCGAAGAAGTACCGGGTGTCTGGAGGCGGGCGAGGTCGGTTATGTTGTTGCTGGCATCAAGGACATCCATGGCGCACCTGTCGGTGATACGCTCACCCATGCCGGGGATGACCAGGTGGTTGCGCTGCCAGGCTTTCAGACCGTTAAGCCGCAGGTATACGCGGGTATCTTCACCATATCCTCCGACGACTACGAAGATTTTCGCGATGCGTTGGCCAAGCTGACCCTCAACGATGCCTCTCTGTTTTACGAACCAGAATCCTCCGATGCTCTCGGCTTTGGATTTCGCTGCGGATTCCTTGGCATGCTCCACATGGAGATCATTCAGGAGCGCCTGGAGCGAGAGTACGACCTCGACCTGATCACAACAGCGCCCACTGTAATCTATGAGGTTGTGACCAAGGATGGCGAGGTCATTAATGTCGACAATCCCTCCGCACTGCCTGACTTCGCCGATATAGAAGAAATGCGCGAGCCTATCGTTCAGGCGAATATTTTGGTGCCGCAGGAATATCTTGGCAATGTGATCACCCTGTGTGAGGAAAAGCGTGGCCTGCAGAAAGATCTGCAGTTCCTCGGCACCCAGGTCTCTGTGGTGTACGAACTGCCGATGGCGGAAGTTGTAATGGACTTCTTTGATCGACTGAAATCAGTCAGTCGTGGCTACGCGTCGCTGGATTATCAGTTTGTTCGGTTCCAGAAAGCCGATTTGCAGCGCCTGGATGTGCTGATCAACGGTGAGCGCGTGGATGCTTTGGCTGTCATCGTGCATAAAGCCTCGGTACAGTCTCGTGGCAGAGTTCTGACCGAGAAGATGAAAGAGCTGATTCCTCGTCAGATGTTTGATGTTGCTATTCAGGCAGCAGTTGGCGGTAAAATCATCGCCCGTCAGACGGTGAAGGCGCTGCGTAAAAACGTGACGGCGAAGTGTTACGGTGGCGACGCAACGCGCAAGCGCAAGCTGCTGGAAAAGCAGAAAGCAGGGAAGAAGCGTATGAAGCAGGTAGGTCGTGTCGAAATACCTCAGTCAGCATTTCTTGCAGTACTGAAGACAGAGGCATAGCGTGGTGAACATTGATTTCCCGCTGCTACTGGTGGTGCTTGTGTTCGGCAGCGGCCTGATATGGCTGGGCGACTTGCTCTTCCTGGCTCCGGGCCGCCGCTCTGCTGTTGCGCAACTGCAGCGTGATTACCCAGACTGGTCAAATACGACCAGTCCCCAGGCACAGGAGTTCGCTGAGCGCAGTCAGGAAGTCGCCCGCGAGCCCGTGCTGGTTGAATATGCACGTTCATTTTTCCCCGTCCTGTTTTTGGTCTTTGTTTTACGCTCGTTTCTGGTTGAGCCTTTCCAGATTCCCTCTGCCTCCATGGTCCCTACGCTACAGGTAGGTGATTACATACTCGTTAACAAGTTTACCTACGGCGTGCGACTGCCGGTGCTGCGCACTAAAGTGCTGGAACTCAACTCGCCGCAGCGCGGCGATGTGATGGTGTTTTTCCCGCCCCACAAAAACGATACCTACTACATCAAGCGGGTCGTCGGTCTCCCCGGAGACACGGTGCGCTATATCGATAAGAAGCTATATATCAATGGCGAGCTGATGCCTCAGGAGTTGTTGGCGCAGCTTCCGCCCGCTCGACCGCGATACAAACTGACCGCAGAAGAACTCGGAGGTGTTCGTCACACCGTGCAAACCGATTTGGCGCGCCCGCGAGATAACTTTTCGGTCACGGTGAAGCCCGGGCACTACTGGATGATGGGGGACAATCGAGATAACTCCAGTGACAGCCGGGACTGGGGTCAGGTGCCCGAACGTGACATCGTGGGCAAGGCCTTCGCGATATGGATGCACTGGGAGGAATTCCTGAGTTTGCCCAACTTCAAAAGGGTGGGCGCCATCCAGTAGTGGAGCTGGCACTAATAACTAGCACCTAGCGGAGGCTGTCGATACGCGCGTGCTGGCGGTATGATCGCGCTATTGCAAGGGAATAGAGTATTGCTCAACGACCGGTTGCCGGACGCCATGGGGGATCATCGAGGGAATAAAAGGGAAGAGGGCTATTATGACAACCGCTCTACATCGCAGATACAGCCAGCGTGGAATTTCCATCCTGGGCATATTGATTGTTCTGGCCTTGCTGTCGTTCTTCCTGACAGTGGCCATTCGACTAGCGCCGACTTTCCTGGAGGGACGCTCCGTCAAGACAGCGATCGACAGTGTTGCCGAGGCGTCCAATTCAAAGGAGTCGTTGCGCGACGTATCCAGGCGCCTCACCAATACCTTCAACACCAACCGGATAGAGGGCATAAAACCGACAGACGTTAAGGTGTATCGCGATCAGGGCAAAATCATCATTGATGCTCGCTATGAAAAGCGCACGCCCTTATTCAACAACGTCGATGCCATTTTAATGTTCAACGATAATGTCGTGGAAATCGATTAGACGGGACGAGTATCTGATCCTCCATCGATCAGGCTCTCGCCCAGTCTTCCCGTTAATCACTTTGCGCCAGACGCCCCACTCAACACTCCTGCAGCTGAAACGTCCGACCTGTGTCATCGACGCTTGACGCTCTGCAGCAAGCCCTGGGCTACGAATTTGCTGATCGGGGTTTGTTGGAATTGGCATTGAGCCATCGTTCGGTCGGCGGTAACAACAATGAGCGTCTCGAATTTCTTGGAGATGCCCTGTTGGGAAACGTGATTGCCGAGGCCCTCTATCATCGCTTTCCAGCGTGCAGCGAGGGTGATCTGAGCAGAATGCGAGCGGCGCTGGTCAGCGGCGAATCGCTGGCGGCTATGGCGAGAGAATTGCAACTTGGCGACGTCTTGCGCCTCGGGCAGGCTGAGCGGAAAAGTGGTGTCAGGAACCGGAGATCTGTGCTCGCGGATGCATTTGAAGCCGTGCTGGGAGCGATTGCGCTGGACGGCGGTAACAGTGTTGCCTGTGACCGAATACAGGCCCTGTTCGCCTCTCGCCTGCAGGCAGTAAGCCCCGAGGTTGCTGACAAAGATGCAAAAACCCGGCTGCAGGAATGGCTGCAGGCCAGAGCACAGCCGTTGCCCAGCTATGTGTTAGCAGAGGTCTCGGGTGAGGGTCACCAGCAGGTATTTACGGTGGACTGCAGTGTGCAGGGCGCCGACCAGGCTTTTACTGGCGTGGGCAGCAGTCGTCGCCGCGCCGAGCAGGCGGCGGCCGCCAGTGCGCTGGCGCATCTGGATACTTGATGCGAGTTCGCCATGACACCTGAACGCTGCGGTTATGTCGCCATAATTGGCCGTCCCAACGTCGGCAAGTCGACACTGCTGAATCACATACTTGGTCAAAAGATCAGTATCACTTCGCGCAAACCGCAGACGACCCGACACCGCGTGCTTGGCATAAAGACCGAAGGTAACGATCAGGTGGTCTTTGTAGATACACCCGGTCTGCACCTGGGTGCCCGTAAGGCCATCAACCGCTACATGAATCGCGCTGCAAGCACGGCTATTGCCGATGTTGATGCGATTGTCATGGTAGTGGACCGCACTGCCTGGACTGAGGAAGACGAGTGGGTGCTGGAGCAGGCGGTAAGTGCGGGTGCGCCGCTGATACTAGCCGTGAACAAGGTGGACCTGCTGGAAGATAAAGCCCAGTTGCTGCCCCAACTCCAGTTTTTAGGTGAGCAGGCAGAGTTTCGCGCTATTGTCCCAATTTCTGCGCTCGGACGGCACAACGTGGATGAACTGGAATCATGCATTCGCGAGTTGCTGCCGGAAGCTGTTCATTTCTTTCCCGAGGATCAGGTGACCGACCGCAGTCAGCGCTTTCTTGCAGCGGAAGTGGTGCGGGAAAAAATCATGCGCCAGCTGGGCGAGGAACTGCCGTATGCGATCACGGTAGAGATAGAGGAGTTCACGGAGCGTGACCGAGTGCTGCATATCTCCGCCCTCATTTTTGTGGAGCGGGATGGACAGAAGCGCATATTAATTGGCAAAGGCGGCAGCCGACTTAGAGCAATTGGCGCTGATGCCCGCAAAGATATGGAAGCGCTATTTGAGGGTAAGGTAATGCTGAGGCTCTGGGTAAAAGTGAAGTCGGGCTGGTCTGACGACGAGCGAGCATTGCGCAGCCTCGGTTACGACGAGTAAGCCTCAGAGGCAGTGCTTAGGAATGAAAGCAACGCTGGAACCGGGCTATGTGCTGCATTTGAGACCCTGGCGAGAGAGCAGCCTGCTGGTTGAGTTTTTCAGCCGCAGCCAGGGTCGTGTGGCGCTGGTCGCTCGTGGCGCTAAATCGGGCCGCAGCCGTGGCGGCAGCGTAGCGGCGCTGCTGCAGCCATTCACCCCGCTGCAGTGTTCCTGGCGCGGCCGCGGCCAGCTGCGCAATCTCGGTCACTGCGAGAGTCTCGGCCCCTCATTGCGCCTGCCAGGGCGCCGCCTTTACAGCGGGCTTTATATGAATGAGTTATTGGTGCGCCTGCTCTATCATGATGACCCTCATCAGAAACTGTTCGATCACTACGCGGCGGTGCTGGCTTTACTTGCGGGCGACGTGGCCGACTCGGAAGAGATACCACTTCGACGCTTCGAACTGGTGTTGCTGGAGGAGCTGGGTTATGGCTTCGATCTCTCCAGTGATGGTCTGAGTGGCGAGGCGCTGGACCCGGATGCGTGGTATCACTACCAGGAGGAGTATGGCCTGGTGCACCTTGGCGCTGATGCCTCACCGGAGCGGCAGCCACAGGCACGGACGCAGCATCGGATGGCACGATTTCTTGGCGCAGACTTGCTGGCTCTAAGCAAAGGCGACTACAGCGGCGGCGCCAGGCTCTGCGCGAAACGTCTCATGCGGCAGGCACTTGCGGCGCATTTGGGAGACAAACCCTTGAACAGTCGCGATCTGTTTCGCCAGTCGGACTAGTGGCGCGCCTGCGCGGGCCGGTTTTAGCAGCGTAGCGGCGGTCAAGGTATACTCACGCATATGCCCGTTTACTCCACGATTGAAGATTGCGTAGGCAATACGCCATTGGTGCGCCTGCAGCGCATGGGTGGCGAATCCAGCAACACGATCCTGCTCAAACTCGAGGGGAATAATCCCGCTGGCTCGGTCAAGGACAGGCCGGCAATGAGCATGATTCAGCGCGCCGAGGCACGCGGCGAAATCAAGCCCGGTGATACGCTGATTGAAGCTACCAGCGGTAATACCGGCATTGCACTGGCGATGGCTGCCGCTATCAAAGGCTATCGCATGGTCCTGATCATGCCATCGCACATGAGCGACGAGCGCAAGCAGGCGATGGCGGCTTACGGCGCTGAGCTGATCGAAGTGTCTCAGGCCGAGGGCATGGAGGGCGCTCGAGATATGGCGCTGGCTATGCAAGCTCAGGGTGAGGGCAGGGTGTTGGACCAGTTTGGCAATCCTGACAATCCTGAGGCGCATTTTGCCGGTACGGGCCCGGAAATTTGGCGGGACACCGAGGGTACAGTCACGCACTTTGTAAGCTCCATGGGGACTACTGGTACCATTATGGGCACCTCCCGCTTTCTCAAATCTCTAAACCCCGAGATCCAGATCGTGGGCTTACAGCCCGAGGACGGCTCCAGCATTCCGGGTATACGGCGCTGGCCCGAAGCGTATCTGCCCAGCATCTATGATGCGGCGCGGGTTGATCGCGTGATTGATATCAGTCAGGCCGAATCAGAATCTACCATGCGCGAACTGGCGCGCCGCGAGGGAATTTTCGCAGGGGTGTCCTCCGGCGGGTGCGTGGCCGGTGCTCTGCGAGTCGCCTCTGAGGTGGAGGAT
Source organism: Pseudomonadota bacterium (assembly GCA_038746745.1). Taxonomy (GTDB): domain Bacteria; phylum Pseudomonadota; class Gammaproteobacteria; order Pseudomonadales; family Halieaceae; genus JANQIO01. The sequence continues at coordinate 9,803 of JBCDKJ010000020.1, read as the reverse complement.
GCTGTGATCGTCGTGATCATCTGCGACCGCGGCGACCGCTACCTCTCTACCGGCGTTTACGGGGTCGGCTGACATGGTACGGGTGCGTGCAGAGCGCTCAACGGAAGCCGGGCGCTGGTTGATCGAACGGCTGGCGATGTTTCCGGAAGAGGAGCGCGCGCGAGTGGGCCTCGCCTACGCACGTGCGCGAGAAGCCAGTGAGTCAGGTAGCGAAGGCGACAGCCAGTGGTACGGCGAGGGTAACTGTGTAAGCACCGGCCTCGATATGGTGGATATTCTCTGCGATCTGCACATGGGCGCTGAGAGTCTCGAAGCAGCCATGCTGTATCGAACGCTGGCGGAAGGCCGCATCACGATCGAGCAGATTGAGGCGAGCTTTGGCAGTGGGGTAGCGACGCTGCTGGCGGGCGTAGAGCGAATGTCCGCAATCAGCAATCTCAACATTGATCAGGAGCTGCCGGTACTGGGTCAGGCGGACGCGCAGAAGGACAATATCCGCAAGATGTTGATCGCACTGGTGGATGATGTGCGTGTGGCGCTGATCAAGCTTGCCGAGCGCACCTGTGCGATTCGAGCCGTTAAGAATGACAATCATCATCGGGAAGCCGTGGCGCGTGAGGTCTTTGATGTGTACGCGCCGCTTGCTCACCGACTGGGTATCGGCCATTTGAAGTGGGAGTTGGAGGATCTTTCCTTCCGCTACCTATATCAGGACGCATACCACCGCATTGCCAAGCTGCTGGATGGAAAGCGGCTGGAGCGCGATCAGTTTATCGAGCGCGTGAAGCGGCAGATCAGTATGACCCTGGCGCGGGAAGGTATTGAGGCAGAGCTGCAGGGTCGCTCCAAGCACATTTACAGTATCTGGCGAAAGATGCAGCGCAAGGGTATTGGCTTTTCCCAGGTCTACGATATTCGTGCAGTGCGTATTCTGGTGCCTGAGGTAAAGGACTGCTACGCCGCGCTCGGTATGGTGCATGGCCTGTGGCGCAATATTCCCAACGAGTTCGACGATTACGTCGCCAACCCCAAGGAGAATGGTTACCGCTCTCTGCATACCGCAGTGGTGGGTCCGGAGGGCAAAATTCTGGAAATCCAGATCCGTACCTATGATATGGATGAAGAGGCGGAGCTGGGCGTATGTGCGCACTGGCGCTACAAGGGTTCTGATCGCGAGGATGGCCTGTCCAGCAGCTACGAAGAGAAGATCGCCTGGCTGCGGCAGGTGTTGGACTGGCATGAAGAGACCGGTGACGTGCACAATCTTGCCGAACAGTTCAGTGCTGATGTCGCCCAGGACCGCGTCTATGTGTTTACGCCGGAGGGTGATGTTGTCAATCTCGCCAGCGGCGCAACGCCGCTGGATTTTGCCTACCACGTGCATACGGAAGTGGGGCACAGCTGTCGCGGCGCGAAGGTCAATGGCTCTATCGTACCGCTAACCTATCCCCTGCAAACGGGCGAACAGGTACACATTCTCACCGGCAATCAGGCGCAGCCTAAGCGCGATTGGCTGCAACCCGGGCTTGGCTATCTGCGCACGTCCAGGGCGCGTGCCAAGGTATTGCACTGGTTCCGGGCCCAGGCTCGCGAAGACAATATCGATGCAGGGCGCCGCTTGCTCGACAAGGAATTCAAGCGACTGGCGATGACCAGTGTCGACTACAAGCGCCTTGCGCACCGAGTGCAGCTCAATAGCGTTGAGGATATGTATGCCGCGGTGGGTAGCGGCGAACTTAGCGCGGCGCAGGTACTGAGCGCGGCGACACAACTGTTTGCTGATGTGCAGCCGGACGAGGCACCGGCGGTTACCCTGCGCAAAAAAGCTCGCCAGAAAGGTGCCGAGGCGGGGGCCATTCAGGTACAGGGTGTGGGCAACCTGCTCAGTCATATGGCGGGCTGTTGCAAACCATTGCCCGGTGACGCGATCGTAGGGTTTATCACCCAGGGCCGCGGCGTCAGCGTACATCGACGAGATTGCAGCAGGCTGCTCAACCTGCAGTCAGAGCATCCCGAGCGCACTATTGAAGTGAGCTGGGGTGAAGACCAGGGTCAGGGTTATGAAGTGGATATCGGCATTGAGGCTTACGATCGATCCGGCCTGTTACGAGACATTACCGAGCTGCTCGCTGCAGCCCGCGTCAATGTACTTACAGTAAACACGCAGACAGATCGTCGTGAGCACCTGGCCACAATGCGCCTGCGGGTGGAGGTGCGGGATCTGTCCAGCCTGGGCAGACTGCTGTCGCGAATCGGTCGCTTAAGCAATGTCATCACGGCTCGACGCCTGAGCGACGACGGAGTAGAACGTGCCGGCTGAGCAGGCCTACGGTCTGGAAGATTTGCTGCGCGTTATGGAGCGCTTGCGTGACCCTGAACACGGCTGCCCCTGGGACCTGAAGCAAGACTTCCGCACTATCGCCCCCTCGACTCTGGAGGAGGCCTACGAACTCGTGGAAGCCATTGAGCATGAAGACTTCCCTCATGTCGCGGAGGAACTGGGCGACCTGCTGTTTCAGGTGATTTTTTATACCCAGATGGGACGTGAACGGGGCCTGTTCGACTTGCATCAGGTGATCGACACACTGGTCGATAAGCTATTGCGCCGGCATCCCCACGTGTTTGCCGGCGGTAATATCGAAGGCATCGTCGATGCGGACGCCAGCGTGGCGGAGGTCAAGCAGAGCTGGGAGGCGATTAAACGCGAAGAGCGCGCAGCACGTGCCCAGCACGGTGCGCTTGATGATGTGCCAGTGGCGCTGCCCGCTATCAGCCGCGCTCAGAAATTGCAGAAGCGGGCCGCGACGGTTGGCTTTGACTGGTCAGATGTCGATGGCGTTATGGATAAGCTGCACGAAGAGATCGCTGAGTTGCAGGAGGCCGACTCGGCCGCTGCGCGCGAAGAAGAACTGGGTGATTTGATCTTTACCTGCATTAACCTTGGCCGCCACCTGGGTGTGGACTCTGAAGCCGCGCTGCGACGTGCCAGCAGCAAATTTGAGGCGCGCTTTAACACCATGGAGGCCCGCATCACGCAGGCAGGTCAGCGCGTTGAAGAAGTCGATAGTGAGACCCTGAACAAGGCCTGGGAAGCTGCCAAAAAGGGCTGAGCGCGGGGTGCTCAGGGCTTTGGACGGGCCGCTTGAACTGCCTCGCACGCCCCTGTATGGTTTGCCACCTTGTTCATCCGGTTCTATCACTATGCGATTGATTCTGCTTGGCGCCCCAGGCGCAGGTAAGGGCACCCAGGCTCAATTTATCTGCAAGCACTTCTCGATTCCTCAGATCTCCACCGGTGACATGTTACGAGCCGCGGTCAAGGCCGGTACGCCCTTGGGTCTTGAGGCGAAAGAGATTATGGCCTCGGGTGGTTTGGTGTCCGACGATCTGATTATCGCGCTGGTGAAAGAACGAATCACCGCCGACGATTGCGCCAACGGTTTTCTGTTTGATGGCTTCCCACGCACCATCCCGCAGGCGCAGGCCATCGTGGATGCCGACGTTTCCATCGACCATGTACTTGAGATCGCCGTCGACGATGAGCAGATTGTCGAGCGCCTGAGTGGCCGTCGGGTGCACCCTGGATCAGGGCGTATCTATCACGTAACGCACAACCCGCCGCAGACCGAGGGCGTCGACGACGAGACGGGTGAGGCGCTGGTGCAGCGCGATGATGATCAGGAGGAGACGGTACGTAATCGCCTGCGCGTGTACCACGAGCAAACCGCTCCACTGGTAGGCTTCTATCAGTCGATGGAGGGACCATCAGCGCCGACGTGCCACCAGGTCGAGGGCATTGGCAGCGTAGAGGACATCACTGCGAAAGTCCTTACAGCTCTTGGCTAGAGCTACAGCCTTGAGCTAAAACTACAGCCTTGAGCTAAAACTACAGCCTTAAACCCACGTTAAAAGCCATAACGCTGTGGCGCGTTGAAGTGTTGAAAGCTCACGGCTGCATCTGAGCAATCCACCGTAACGCTATCCAACTCCGCATACCACCGTTGCACCGCCCGTTCACCGCGGGCTAGAAAATGTGCCAAATGGGTCTGCAAGTCAGTACGCAGGGCGGCAACCAGATACTGATCGCGCTGTCCGTCATGGGCGCAACATAATGCTTTGGATCCAAGGCCGTCGAGTACGCGGGCCAGTATGGCCTCGGTGAGGAAGGGCATATCACAAGGCAACACCAACGCTACGGATGTCTCACAATAGGCGAGGCCCGCCTGCAATCCCGCCAGGGGACCCTGAAATCCTGTCAGCGTGTCAGCAACGATGGGGTGACCGAATTCCGCGTAGCGATCCAGGTTTCGATTGGCGCTGATGACAGCGTTTGAGGCGAGACCGGAGACCGTGTCCAGAGCCTGTTGGACCAGCGGTCTGCCATAAACGCGCACCAGCCCCTTGTCGCGACCCCCAGCCCGGAGAGCCTTGCCTCCACAGAGTATGATGGCGGTGCAGTCCATTGCTGGATTATTGCACGGGGCGAGTGCCGCTACATACAATGCGAACTGCCTGGATAGATGAGCCTGCATGAACACCATACTTGCGCTGGATGCCTCCACTGACGCCTGCTCTGTCGCGCTGGCGCAGTCTGGGGCTACGACATCGGTTTTTGAGCTGGTGCCACGCGAACATAACCATCGTCTGTTCAGCATGTTACGCGAGGTCTTACCGTCGACCCCGCAAGCGTCGTGTATTGAACTCATTGCCTTTGCGCAGGGGCCGGGCTCCTTCACCGGTCTGCGCGTGGCTGCTAGTGCTGCGCAGGGTCTGGCTTATACGCTGGATGTGCCGGCTGTAGGACTCTCCTCCCTGGCATGCCTGGCTCAGGGCAGCCTGCGCCGGGGCCTTTTGACCAGCGCTGACAAGGCCCTGGTGATGCTTGATGCGCGTATTAACGAGATATACGTCGGTCTGTATCGGTTCCAGGACGGTCTGGCGGTGGCTTGTTGCCCGGATCAGGTGGTGGCACCCGACGCTCTGCCGCATGACTACCTGAGAGAACACGAAGATGTTGTAGCCATGGGCAGCGGTTTGAAATACCTGGATACGCTGCCGGTTGAGGTCAGGCGGTCAATCCTCCGTGTTCTGGCAGACCAGTGGCCAGACAGCGTTGATCTGTTGCCGCTGGCAAGGGCGTCGGCGGACCAGGGTGCTCTGCTGACAGCAGCCGAGATTCAGCCGGTGTACCTGCGCAATGAAGTGAACTGGAAAAAGCTGCCAGAACAGGGTCCGCAGCGTGGATGAATACTTTCGTGCCGTCGCATTGGCATTGCTGCAGGGGCTGACAGAGTTTCTACCCATTTCGAGTTCTGCCCATTTAATTCTGCCAGCGCAGTTGCTGGGCTGGCCTGACCAGGGCGTAGCTTTCGATGTAGCCGTACATTTGGGCAGTCTGTTGGCTGTTCTCAGCTACTTTTATCGTGACTGCCTTAACCTGCTCAACGGCAGTCTTAGGGCGGCGTCTAAGCGATGCATGAATGCAGACGCTTACATGGTCGTCTATCTGATAATTGGAACGCTGCCCGTGGTGGTCGCTGGCGTGTTGTTGAAAGATGCCATCTCCGGGCAGTTGCGCAGTGTCCCGGTGATCGCTACCACAACCATTCTATTTGGGGTTTTACTCGCTCTGGCCGACCGGCGCCGCGGGCAGGCCCTGATGAGCTGCCGGGCGGCGCTGTTGATCGGCTGTGCGCAAGTGTTGGCTCTGGTGCCAGGCACTTCGCGCTCAGGCATTACTATGACAGCAGGCCTGTTTTTGGGTCTGGATCGAGAGCGCGCGGTGCGGTTCTCTTTTCTGTTGTCTATTCCGGTGATTCTGGCGGCGAGCGTATTGACCAGCGCCGAATTGCTGGTGACAGCGACACCAGTGAACCCTGGCTTGATGTTGCTGGGTATTGCCGTGTCGGCGGCTACCGCCTATGCGACGATCCATGGGTTTATAGCCTGGGTCAATCGGGTCGGGTTTATGCCGTTTGTTCTCTATCGGTGTGTGTTGGGCATAGTGTTGTGGATGGTCTGGTTCGCGGGCTGAAGCTTGCGTCAGGGAGGGCATTTTGAATCGAGTCAGTTTTTTGGGCCTGGGTGTGATGGGGTATCCGATGGCGGGGCATCTCGCTAGGGCAGGCCTGGACGTCACGGTTTACAACCGTACAGCCGCCAAAGCACAGGCCTGGTGTCGGGATTACTCCGGTCAAAGCGCCGATAGTCCTGCGGCGGCTGCAGCGGGTGCTGAGATGGTCTTGGTCTGCGTGGGTAATGATCGCGACGTAGAAGAGGTCATCGCGGGCCCTGAGGGGGCGCTCTCCACCCTGGCAGCAGGCAGCGTGCTGGTCGACCATACCACCGCATCGGCAGACCTTGCGCGAACGCTTTCTCAAAAGGCTGAGGCGCGGGGTGTTGCTTTCCTTGATGCGCCTGTATCCGGTGGCCAGGCGGGCGCAGAAAACGGCGCGCTTACGATTATGGTGGGCGGCGGCCGGGAGGCCTATGAGCGCGCTGCACCCGTGTTCTCCAACTACGCAGCGCACAGTCAGCTGCTGGGGGCCAGCGGTAGCGGGCAACTTGCGAAGATGGTGAACCAGATCTGTATCGCGGGCGTGGTGCAAGGTCTTGCGGAGGGTCTTCACTTTGCTGAGCACGCGGGACTGGATGCCGCAGCCGTGGTCGAGGTCATCTCGCGCGGTGCGGCGCAGAGTTGGCAGATGCAGAATCGCTACCAGACTATGCTAAGCGGTCACTACGATCATGGGTTTGCCGTGGATTGGATGCGCAAAGACCTGGCGATGGTGCTGGCCGAGGCGGAGCGTCTGGGGATCACGCTGGAGCTTACCTCACTGGTGGACGGGTATTACGCCGACGTGCAGAAAATGGGTGGCGGTCGCTGGGACACCTCCAGTCTGCTGGCGCGCTTAAAGCAAATAGCGTCGCAGTAGGTGTATCGCGACTGCAGGCGCTTGGATAGCCAGCCTGTAGGCAACTCAGTATGATGGCGCCCGTTCTTCTGCCGCAGGATTAGCCCTTATATGACCGCAAAACGGGTTCTAACCGGGATCACCACCACTGGCACGCCGCACCTGGGTAACTATGTTGGAGCCATCCGGCCCGCCATTGCGGCCTGTCGCAGCGACGACGTCGAGAGTTTCTACTTCCTGGCGGACTATCATGCGTTGATAAAAAGCGAAGACCCGGAGCGCGTACGGCAGTCCAGCAAAGAGATTGCGGCCACCTGGCTGGCGCTGGGGCTCGATTCTGATAAAGCGGTGTTCTATCGGCAGAGTGATGTGCCCGAAATTACCGAACTCGCCTGGGTACTTACCTGTAACGCTGCCAAAGGCCTGATGAATCGCGCACACGCCTACAAGGCCGCAGTGCAGACTAATGAAGAAGCGGGTGAAGACCCGGATTTCGGCGTCACTATGGGCTTGTTCAGTTATCCCATATTAATGGCCGCCGACATTCTCATGTTCAATGCCAGTCGTATACCTGTGGGGCGTGACCAGATTCAACATGTGGAGATGGCGCGCGATATTGCGCAGCGCTTCAATCATCATTTTGATGACCTCTTCGTACTGCCTGAGGCAGTGGTGGATGACACGGTTGCCGTGCTGCAAGGCTTGGACGGGCGCAAAATGAGCAAGAGTTATAACAACACTATCCCGCTGTTTGACACGGAGAAGCGCCTGCAAAAGAGCATCAACAAAATCAAGACTAACCTGCTGGAACCCGGCCAACCCAAGGACCCGGATGACTCCACCGTATTTCAGATCTGGGAAGCTTTTGCGACTTCTGAACAGGCGCAGGATATGCGGCAGCAGTTCGCCGATGGCATTGCTTGGGGCGATGCCAAGAAGGCACTATTTGCCCTGATCAATGCGGAAATCGGCCCCGCCCGAGAGCGCTACCATGCGCTGATGGATGACCCCGATCACATTGAGGCGAGGCTGCGCGCGGGGGCAGAGAAGGCGCGTGCTGTGGCGGCTCCCCTGATGCAAGCCGTGCGCGAAGCGGTGGGTATCGGCCCGGTTCGCTAGTGCGCGGACGATTGAGCTAGAACCGGTAGGCGAACTCGACAAAAAGCGAGCGCGGCTCACCCACAAAGTAGCGATAGCTGCCGAAGCCGAAATCTGCCCGTTCCGCGTAGTCTTTGTCGGTCAGGTTTGTCGCGCGCACAGCCAGCTCCATCTGCTGCCCGATGCTTGCGTTCAGGCGCAAATGCAACAGATTGTGGCCGTCGTATTTGAATTCATTATCAGGCTCCAGATAATAGTCGCCCAGGTGCGCCCACTCCAACTCGGCGCGCAGCGATGGCCTTAACTGCCACGCCAGGCGCACGCTGCCGAAGTGCTCTGGAGCGGTATCGATCTGATTGCCCTCGATGTCTCCAGTGCTACCCAGCAGGTTGATCGCACTGTCGTACTCATGCTGAGCCAGCGTGCCGTCCAGCGACAGACTCAAGGCGTTTGAGATCTGCCAGCGCGCGCTGACATCAATACCATAATGCAGTGTGCGTGCGTCACTGACGTTGCGTCGATTTGCATCTTGAAATATGACGTCCTGCTTGCGCATGGCATAGAGACCGACATCGTAGCTCAGGCTACGGTGACTTCCGCGCAGGCCCCACTCAACACTGTCCAGTGACTCACTGTTCAGATTCGCCAAGGCCTGATCGCCCTGGAGTCGATACAACTCCGTCGCCTGCGGCGCGCGAAAGCCCCGGGAGATACGCCAGTAGGTGGTGTGCCCCGGATACCAATCCCATACCAGGCCAGCGTTCAGGGACAGGTTATCAAAGCTATCCTTCCGGTCTGAGGGTCTGAAAAAGCGGCAGGCTGTCGCGTCAGGTCCACAGGCGGAGCCGTCGCCCGTCTTGTTGCTGTAGTCATAGTCAGTCAGTTCATAGCGCAGGCCGCCACTCACTCGAAAACCTGAGGCGAGTTCCCAATCCAGTTGCACCCAGGGAGCCAGCACAAGCGCATCGACCTGGTAGTCATAGTGGATGCCTTCCGGTTGATTGGGGCTGAAAGGCAGCGCCTGGGTCTCCTTCAGAAATCCCTCTGTGACATCCACGTCCAGGCCGGTGATGAGGTTCAACCAGCTACCGTCACGATAGTAGCGGGCGCTGAGGCCCAGGCTGCGGTGGCCGTTGTCTTCTACTGGCTGCCAAGGCAAAAAATGTTGTAGAAACTCCATCTGGTTGTCGCGCATATAAGGCGTGAGCTGCAGCCGCGAAAACTCGTCGAGCTTGATCGTTACCGTGGACTGCAGGCTCAGGGAGTCTGCATTGCGGTATGCGTCCGGATTGGGATTTTCCTGTTGGCGATCCGAATCCCGATACGCTTCGAAATCTTCAATAAAACCTGCGGTCTCCTGTCGTAGTCGAGTGGCGCGCAGGATGGTGTCCACGTCCAGTGACTTGCCGTTGTAGAGATACCGCAGGTTACCTTTGCCCTGATCGAAACCGCTGCTGAACTTGTAGCCGCCATCCCTGGCCAGGTTGCCGGCAAATGACAGGCCATGTCGACCCCGTGTGCCGCTGACTTCATAGCGTCCGCGCCGGTAACTGTTCGGTCCCGCTTCCAGGCCTATGCGCTGCTGCCAGTCTTCGGTGGGGCGCGGTGTTATTATATTAATGGTGCCGTGCATGGCTCCAGAGCCGTATAAAGCTGTGCCAGGGCCTTTGAGAACTTCAATGCGTTCTGCCTGCTCGGTGTTGGCATCAAACAGTTGGTTGACGTTGCAGAAACCGGGTGCACGTAGTGAAACACCGTCAGCCGCCATGAAAAAAGCGCCGCAACTGCCAG
>JBCDKJ010000019.1:0-59365 GCA_038746745.1 Pseudomonadota bacterium | reverse complement strand
TCCCCTGTCGCATAAAACCGCATCACAACGAATCCCACAGCGCTGTACTCAGTACCGTCCCATCTCGAAGCTGGAACTGCTCCACGCGGTGATCCACTGACAGGTAATAGTCGGTGACCTGCAGTGTCTCGCCAGTATCCGGGAGTGTGAACAGCAGGTTGTTTCCCTGCCGCTGCCAATTGAGGTCCGCTTGCGTGATCCCATAGCCGAAAAGGACGCGGTCAACGTGTGACGGGTTGACGGCATCAACGCTGTTGCTGTCGTCAATGCTATCGTTGCCTTCACCACGCCCCCAGTGGTAAGTGTCGTCACCGGCGTCTCCAGCCATACTATCGTTGCCTGGGCCGCTGACTAGAATATCGTTGCCCGCGTCTCCACTTAGTACGTCATTGTCCTCGAGGCCGATAACGGTATCGTCGCCGGAGGTGCCGGCAAGCGTTTCTGCAGAGCTACTGCCCTGTACTACGTTGTTATCAACAGGCCCGGTTTCCAGCTCTTCGCCTGCGTAGTCATCGTCCATGAGCGTAGCGACTTTCTGGCCTTCCAGGTAAATATACTCCCGCTTCAGTGCACCTGAATCAGTTGTAATGGCAATTAACAGGCCTTGCTCATCGTAGTGATAGTGGCTGTGGATGTCGCGGAGCAGCCCTCTCGCCACCTTCGACACCCGCTGCCCGAAGGCGTTATACACATACTCAGCGCGAGGCGAAGTGCCGCTGTTCAAGTCAACAGCCGCGTATCGATTCGCACTGTTGTAGTCAAGGTCATAGATATCACCGCTGGCGCGATCATCTCGTGTGCTGTTACCAGCGGCGTCATACGTCAGTGCGCGGGTCGTGATAGTTGCGCCGTCGTCGACATCCACAGAACTGAGTCTGTTGCTGGTGCCACTATAATTATAGTCCTCCACTGTTGTCGCACCGCCCAGAGCGATGGTGCGCTGAGTGCGATTCCCCACGTCGTCGTAGGCGTAGTCCACTTGTCCGTAAACGCCAATCGCCTGAGTCAGTCGGTTGACGTCGTCGTACTGGAAATCCTGGTTCCTGGAGGCGTCGCTGAGGTTATCAATAACCGTTATGTTGCTGTTGTTGTCGTAGCCGTAATCCAGGTCGATCACGCTGGGGCTAGCGCCCGTGCTAATAGCGTCCACGCGGTAGTCCTGGTCATAGGCCATGGTATGAGTAAGCCCATTGCCGTAGACGTAGCCACTTAGTGGCCCAAACGGCAGATATGTGACATTTGAAAGCACCGTCTCTGCAGGTGATCCGGCCGTGTCTTTAGTCGTGATACCACTGACTCGCCCTTCCGTATCCCGCGAATAGTCAACGATTCTGCCACTGGGATACGTTACCTGGATCAGGTTGTCGGCGACGTCGTAGCTATAGCTCAGGGAGTAGATTGTAGATGCGACTGTGTAGCTCTTCTGAACCAGGTTCCCTCTATGGTCATAGAAGAGATTCGTCTGACCGCTCTCATCTATGATGCCTGTGAGTCGCCCTACGCCATAGTTTCCGCCTGATGTACTGTCATAGGTGTAGGTAACGTTTTCAGAGGTCGACGCCGGATACGTCGCGCTAGTGAGCCTATTGAGATTGTCGTAGCTAAAATTCACGACAACACCACGAGCATCAGTCTGCTGGATACGATTGCCCGCATTGTCGTACTCGTAGTCAGTCACGCCTGTATCTGGACTGCTCTGAGAGATCAGATTATCGAAGGCATCGTAGCTATATGTCGTAACCAGCCCACGCTGATCGGTCACCGTCTTGATTCGATCGCGACTATCGTAGCTATATTGTACGTTGGCTGTGTAGGGATCCGTTTGACTTACCAGCCGATTCAGCGCGTCAAAACCATAAGCGGTGAGATTCGTGTTGTGATCAGTCACGCTGGTAAGGTTATGCTGGCTGTCATAGCCGTACACGGTTTCCTGCGCGCTGGCGCCAACGTTCTTTATAAGCTGGCTCATCTGATTAAAGACGCGCGTTTGTGTCTTTACGATAGCGCCGATGCTGTTTTTGATGACCTCAGTGGTGCGGTTCCCAGCATTATCGAGCGTGTACTCGATGCGCTCAGCTAATCCATTCTGTATCGCAGTTAGCCGTTGCGCGTTGTCATATTCGAAATCGAGGAAGGACCCATCTGGCAAAGTCATACGCGTGAGTTGCCCAACGGCGTCATAGGTCATCAACGTTACAGCATTCGCTCCACCGCCGGGAGAAACCACTGTGACGCTGTTTACCCAACCGCGCGCGTGATATCCCAGGAGTGTCTCCACGCCGTTGGCGTCAATGATGCGGCCTGGCCTGCGCCTCAACGTGTAGTCCAATAGCTGGGTCACGTGCCCCAGCGGGTTCGTGATTGCCGACAGATTTCCGTCGGTATCGTAGGTGTAATTAGTGGTGTCTCCCGCGCCAGGCAAGGGGCCTTCCATAGACGCGATTTGCCCCGCTCCGTTCATTCCAGCCGTATGGTAGGTGTAAGTCGTGGTTCTCTCTGTGGGTGCTGCAACCGAGAGTGACGCCGCAGAGAGCGCCATAGACGCTACTAGAGTTAGACAAAGCGCCCGCAACGAAAGCTGTACGTCCGCAGTAGGCCGAGTTCTCCTTTTTGTTGTCGACGCGCTGAATGGACTTGCCAAGAAGATCATCATGGAGTTCCCGGATTTGGCAGAACCTGTTTAGACAACAATGCCCCGCTCGACGTATAGGTGAAATTCGTAATGCGTTCAGGCTCAACGATCTGCAGCGGCAAGCGAAGGCTCGCATGCCAGATTGTTGTTATGGTTCTTTCCAGGGCTGTCCCTTTCGCTTCTATTCGCTGAGTTTCCAGTCCTCTGGAATCGTGGTCATAATCTGTAATATTGCCATTCCAGTCAGTGACCTCATCGAGGTAGCCATTGCTGTCATATGTGCGACTAGCGGCTCCACTGTGGGGACAGTCAATGCACTTGTCTCCAGTGACACTTGTCACAACAGCGCTTTGTCCTGCATTGCCTATGTTGTACTGCCGTACTCCACCGCTTGCATCGGTTACCTCGGTATAGCCGGAAGAGTAGCTCAGGGTTACAAGGTCTGTGCTGCCAGCATGTTCGCTCGAGATTGCACGTCCACTGGAATCATATGTCCACGTGGCAAACCGGTTGCTGAGCTCATTCGTTATGCCAGTTAGATGGTGTGGAAATGCGCTGTCCTCGTAGTGATAATGGCGTACCGCGGCATCCTCACGAGTGACGCTCACCAGATTATTGTTGCTGTCGTACGTATACTGTAACTGTCCAGCCGGGTGCGTGATGGTAGAAATCTGGTCATCTGAGTTATAGGCAAATGTCAACGTATTACCATCATCATCTATAACCGTGACCAGCCTGCCAAAGCCATCGTATGCAAGTTGCACGGAGCGACCATCCACACCAGTGCGCTCTACGAGCCGACCATCACTAAATCTGTCGACAATATTGGACTCACTTGTAAACAGGAAATCTACGCCAGAAATCGCAAAGCTCACAGGCGCTCCACTGGCCTCCACGAAGACCCCTGGAGAAGATTCGACGAAGGTGTAATGAGCACCACTCGGGCTGCTGACAGTATGTATTGGCGCGTTGATGCTGCCCCATGTAGACCCACCTGCCGCGCCACTTGAGAAAAAAGAGTAGCCCCAACCAGATTGCGTACGGATTGGTAGAACGGCTTTTGTATCTCCACCGAAAACAACCTTACAGACTCCCTCGCTCGTAAATATCGCTGAAGCAGTGGAAAGGCTGCCTCCTCGGAACGTCGATTTAATATCATTCCAGCCATTCAAGCATGCGCTAGAGCGAGTGCTATAGTTCAAGGATCGATTTGGCGATGGAGGCGGATTCTTCGGCGGAAATAGTGACCCTTGGTTTTCGCTCTGAGGCCCGAGATCGTCTATGCGAGCGTCATAACTATGCCGCCATCTCATGCCCATCATCACACCGGGGCTGGCGGAACCAGAGTCGTAATAGCGAACAAATTCTAGTTGGCCCGCTGAAAGATCTGTTTCTGTTTGCCGTTTTCGTCCTGTGACCACATCACAGGGATTGCCCTCGCAGCTTGACGATGGTTGCGACTCTTCCTCAGAAACGTAATAGTCGTCATCGTGTGTGATCGCGAAGTAGTTGGACACTCTAACGTTGTTGCCAGATCGCGTGCAGTTACCCCGACAAAACCCTGCAAGATAATGCGTATAGACGCACGTGTTGTAAGGTATGACGATATTTCGACCCGCTATTGAATGCTGACAGGCTGGGTCAACGGTCGCATGGTTGCCAGTTGGGACGCCCGTCCAGGAGCCCGCCCAATACAGTGTGGCTTGCTCTGCTTCCCCTGTTAAAGCGAATAGAGAAATACCAAGAAGTAGAGCCACCCGAATGGATCGACCACAAACGCTGTGGCGAAAGTGGTAGCAGAAGTCGTTAAAATAAAAACTGAATCTAGCAGACATTGGACATGAAACCTCGATGTCAAAAGTCAGAACTTTGTCGGCTCGCGAATCGCGTTGACCTTATCTTGACCCCACGCTAGCACTTTTCTTCTTTACCGTCATTTCTCAGAGTGACGCTTATTCAAAAAATCTGACGGCTGTCACATCTACGCCTATACGTACTCTGGCGCGGTTGTATCGGTAACAATCACAGGCGCACCGATTACTCATCACCCTGCGAAAGTAATCACGACCGTCAAACAGAGTCCGGGTCTATTTGTAACAGTTGAGAGACATAGAGTCGGCTCAGCGACTGCGAAATCGCAGGCATCGCGTCATCTTCGTCTCGCCTGAGTAGCAACGGCCTACAATGGGAAGACAGGCTACGTCATGAAGACGCTACTACGCGGTCGCGCTCATCTCGAACAGCCTGTCTGACCATTGATTCCGCGCTTCAAGCAGTACTGCGGTTTGGGAAAGGATGCGCAACCTCAAGAAGATGCAGCATAGCTCTCAGCTACATCCTCTCAGGCGGCGTGGGTTTGATTGTTTTTTGTTCCCGCTTAATTACTCGGAAAAGTGAACACTGCCCGCTCGTTGACGTCACTCTGCGGCCAACGCTGCGTGACCGTTTTTCGACGGGTGTAAAAGCGCACGCCGTCTGGACCATAAATACTCAAGTCGCCGAAGATGGAGCGCTTCCAACCGCCGAAGCTGTGGTTAGACACCGGTACCGGCAGCGGCACGTTGATGCCGACCATACCGGCCTGCACCGAGTTGGCAAAACTTCTTGCAGCCCCGCCGTCTCGGGTAAAAATACAGGTGCCATTGCCATACTCGTGTGCATTGACAAGCTCGAGCGCTTCATCCGCGCTATCAACGCGAACCACGCAAAGCACCGGGCCAAAAATTTCCTCCAGGTACACCCGCATCTCGGGCAGTACGTGATCAACCAGGCAGGGACCAATGAAGAATCCCCTTTCAAAGCCTGGAACAGACAGACCACGGCCGTCTGCGCGCAGTTCGGCGCCCTGCTCGACCGCAGAGCTAATGTAACCCGATACCTTCTCTCGATGTTCGGCGCTAATTAACGGGCCCATGTCACTGGCCGCATCGGTACCCACACCAACCTGCATTTCGGCAATCCTGCTGGCCAGGCCATCCACCAAAGCGTCCGCTACGTCATCGCCCACGCACACCGCTACTGAAATCGCCATGCAGCGTTGGCCACAGGACCCGAAGGCTGCACCCATTAGCGCATTGACGGCATTGTCGATATCGGCGTCCGGCATCACTATCGCGTGATTCTTGGCACCGCCCAGAGCTTGCACACGTTTACCATTGGCGCTTGCCGTCTGATAGATCGACTGAGCCACCGGCGTTGACCCCACAAAGCTAACTGCCTGCACGGTGGGGTGTGCCAACAAAGCGTCAACCGTTTCACGGTCGCCATTTACAATATTGAATACTCCGTCCGGTAAACCCGCCTCCTGCAACAGGCGAGCACAATACAGAGAGGCTGTTGGCACCTTCTCAGAAGGTTTCAGGACGAAGGTGTTACCGCAGGCAATCGCCAGCGGATACATCCACATAGGGACCATCGCGGGAAAATTGTAAGGTGTGATGCCTGCGACAACTCCTAGCGGATGGAATTCAGACCAGCTATCAATTGCAGGGCCCGCGTTGCGCGAGTGCTCACCTTTTAATGTCTCAGCAATACCGCAACAGTACTCCACGACCTCAAGCCCACGGCGAAACTCCCCCAGGGCGTCATCAATGACCTTGCCGTGTTCTTCGGTGATCAGCGTAGCAATTTGCTCGGCGTGATCTTCCAGTAAAGCACGAAATCGGAACATCACCGCGGCGCGCTTCGCCGGTGGCGTATCTCGCCACGCCGGGAAAGCCCTGGCCGCCGCAGCCACCGCTGTATTTACAGTGTCTGCACTCGCTACCGATACCGCGCGAGCAATGCCACCGGTGGCAGGGTTGGTCACTGGCAGCGTGCGTGCTGACTCTACTGTGAAGGCACCATCGATATAGTGACCCAGTATTTCGTTCTCGATGCCAACGGTACTCGCTGGCGATGCTGTTTCTGGCGTATCCATGTTCTGACTCCCTACTACCCCTGTTCCCGCGTTAGCTGGCGCCATATGCCAGCTGAGTGAAGTCCGTCTACTCGATGGCGTCGATGACGCGGCGCACGCCATCGAAGGCGCGCTCCAGGTCGTCCTGCTGTGCATTCAGGAACGGCGAGAACTGCAGCACATCCATGCCGTTGCGTACGACAACTTTTTCATCCCAGAAGCAGCGCTTGTGCACTTCCAGACCACGCGCCCCGGGCGCACCCTCTCGCGGTGCAAGCTCGATAGCACCCATCAGGCCCATGTTGCGCACGTCGATCACTTTGTCGTGCGCTGCGAAGCTGTGCAGCAGATCCTGAAACGGCGCCTCCAATTCACGCGCTTGCTCGAACAGGCCCTCATCTTCGTAAACGTCCATACAGGCAATACCGGCTGCCGCCGCAATGGGGTGCCCTGAGTAGGTGTAGCCGTGAAACAACTCAATCGCAGATTCCGCGCCCTGCATAAAGGCGTCGTAGATTTTTTCCTGTACCAAAACACCGCCCATGGGGATGACACCATTGGTAATGCCCTTGGCGGTTGTGATGATGTCCGGCGTCACGCCAAAGCGCTCTGCGGCAAAAGGTGCACCCAGGCGGCCGAAGGCTGTGATGACTTCGTCAAAAATCAGCAGGATGCCGTGGCGATCGCAGATCTCGCGCAAACGCTCCAGATAGCCCACGGGCGGTGGAAGCACACCGGTAGACCCGGCTACGGGCTCAACGATCACAGCGGCGATATTTCCGCCCCCGTGCAGGGCACAGAGACGCTCCAGATCATCGGCCAGATGTGCACCCCATTCCGGTTGTCCACGAGAAAATGCCGTGTGTTCCAAATCTATGGTGGTGCGAATATGGTCTACACCGGGAATGAGATTAGCGCTGAAGGCATTGCGATTGGCCACCATGCCGCCCACAGAGATGCCGCCAAAGTTGACCCCGTGGTAACCGCGCTCGCGACCAATCAAACGGGTGCGTTGTCCCTCGCCCTTGGCGCGATGATAAGCCAGGGCGATTTTCAATGCTGTCTCTACAGACTCAGATCCCGAGTTGGTGAAGAAGCAGTGGTTGATACCCTCCGGTGCCATATCCGTCACCCGCTTGGCTAACTCAAAGGCACGACGGTTACTTACCTGGAAGCCAATGGCGTAATCCAGTTCTGCCACCTGGGTTTGCACCGCTTCCACAATTTTGGGATGGCAGTGACCAATACCGCAGGTCCACAGACCGGCAAATAAATCGTAGACCTGCTCGCCGGTATCCGTTGTGTAGTGATGCCCCTGTGCGCCAGTAATGATGCGGGGTGCTTTCTTAAAATCGCGGTTGGCGGTAAACGGCATCCAGTAGGCGTCGAGATGGCTACTGTCTGCTGCGAGGGGATCTGGTACGCTGCTGGCGACTTGGTTCATGGATCGGCTTCTCCCTGAATGCGGCCTCCAGTGTAGGCCTGCTGCTTTGCGTTAAACAATATGTTAACTCGTAAAAGTTAAGTCCTTGATTTTTAGAGGAATGCCGTAAAAAATGTTTACTTTACTAAACACTTGGAGCATTCCCGATCATGCCGATGGCGATTCCTACCGGAGAGCGCCTGCGCCGTGTACGCCAGCGTCACGGTCTGTCACAGCGCGAGCTGGCGAAGGAGGCTGGTGTTGCTAACGCAACCATCTCTCTGATTGAAAACGGCAAGCTCAACCCCACCGTCAGCATGTTGAAAAAGGTGCTGGAAGGCGTGCCAATCAGTCTCACAGAGTTTTTCAGCGATGATGGCGACATGCCGGAAAAAGTGTTTTACAAAGCGGACGAACTCACCGGCATCGCAGAGGGCGGCGTGTCCTACCAGCAGGTGGGCGCTAATCTCCGGGATAAGGGCATTCAGTTTTTGAAGGAACGCTACGAGCCCGGAGCGGGCACGGGCAGTCATGCTATCTCTCACGACGGCGAAGAGTGTGGCTTGATCCTGTCGGGGAAACTCAGAGTGACCATCAACGGGGAATCGCAGGTGCTGGGGCCGGGTGACGCCTACTACTTTAAAAGTAACCAGCCACACAGTTTCGAAAACCCTGGTCGACAGCCCTGTGAGCTGATTTCCGCCTGCACGCCGCCTACGTTTTAACTTAACTCACGTGGGTTTGCTGGGCAGACCGTCGATATTGGGCGGGCGTTCTGCCCGTGACCTTTTTGAAGGCGACGTAAAACGTCGAAGTGCTATTAAAACCAACGTCCAGAGCAACGGTAAGAACCGTGGGGCAACTGGCCACGTCGTCATCCAGCATGCGTGTGGCTTCGCGGATGCGATAGTTGTTAATAAAGTCGAAGAAGCTGGTTCCAAAGCCCGCATTGATCACCTGGGAGACGTGATTCACCGACGCCCCCAACTGCTCAGCCAGCATTGGGAGAGTAAGGTCTGGCGTTAGGAACAGTTTTTCGTTTTCCATCAGCGCAATCAATCGAGACTTGATTTCCTCGAGCTGCTCTGGGCTCAGGCCCGACTTTGCGTAACGCTGCGCGCGCACCAGAGAGGTGGCACTCACCACCGGCCTGCGGGGCGCGAATTCTTCCCGCGCCTCATAGTAGTCGGCTATTTCAACTGCAGAGCCATCTTTTAAGGTAATGAACTCAGAGCCATACCAGCTCACGCCTGAACCTGAGAGTGGGAGAGCCTTGTATTGAAAAGCGATAGAATCGCCGCCAGTACAGACATCCCCGACCAGCGCATACGCGTACTGTGCACCCACGAATTCATCGTCCAGGTGGTGACTGAACTGTTGCCGCGAGAGCTGCTGCTGATGAGTAATGTCCCGGTAAGTGCCCTCGTCCGCCATGTGAGAAAGCACGGCTTCAGAGTCTTGGCAATTCCAGGCTTCTATGTACGTCGCAACAAATTCTCGCGCGTTAAAGCGGTTGGATTTGGCGCTCATTTGGAATGCTGCTTTCCTGAATACCCCGATACTGCCCCAAGGCTGTCAATCACACAAGACCCTTTCTTACATCTTGTGTGTCAACTGTAATTGACAGTATCGCCTCAATCAAAAAGTAGTTCTATGCTCCCAGTATGAAAATCGAAAGCCGGCGCATCTGTCTAATGCAACACGTTTGGGTTCAAGAAGCAGTGCGCGTTTGCAGGCAGGTACGTTCCGCATGAGCACGTCCATGCTCACAACCATGGACCTGGCTGAGGGCGTTACTGCGGCTTGCTTCGCCGAAGCTCTTGACGAGTGCGCAACCGCTTTGCAGCGGGCGGGGCTGCTACAGGAGTGCAGCGCTCTCAGTCAGCGCTACACCAACACGCTGCTGGATACCGATGAACGACAGCAAGGCTATATGTTCGTAATGCGGTTTCAGGACAGGGCTCAGGCAGATCGCGCTATTCGCGCCCTGGCCAACCCAGACGGTGCCGTAGGTGCGCTACATCTGGCACTGCAGCGGATGTCATGTAATCAGATCTTCAGTTATTGGGAGGAATGCGAGGACGGTTGACCGTCAGGCCCGATCGCGCAGAATCTGCGCGGCGGCATTATGGCCAGGCAAGCCGCTAACGCCGCCCCCGGGATGCGCGCCAGAGCCACACAAATACACGCCCTCTACGGGCATGCGATGGTCCGCCAGACCGGGGACGGGCCGCATGGA
The DNA here is from genome assembly GCA_038746745.1 of Pseudomonadota bacterium. Lineage (GTDB taxonomy): Bacteria > Pseudomonadota > Gammaproteobacteria > Pseudomonadales > Halieaceae > JANQIO01. Next base: position 49,173 of record JBCDKJ010000019.1, on the reverse strand, counting down.
ATAGAACTGGTCCAGATGCAGGGCGCCGTGAAAAATATCGCCTCCCAACATGCCCAGGTCCCGCTCAATATCCAGCGGGGTTTTGATCTGGCGACCCACAACCGAAGCTGCAAAGTTCGGTGCATGGGCATCGATGGTTTGAATGACTTGATCGGCAACCTCATCTGCCACGTCATCCCAGCTACGGCCATCGGGCAGATGTCGCTGGAAGTGCTGGCAGAACAGGCTCGCCACGTGTCCGCCTGGCGGTGCCAGTGAGTCATCCTGGGTGCTGGGCACCTGCATAGATATTACGGGCTGGCGCGACCAGCCCAGCGTTTTTGCGTCGGTATAGGCCCGCTCGATATAACCCAGTGACGGGCATACTTCGATAGCCCCCTTGAAGTGTTCTTCGCCTCGCCCTGCCATCGCAGTGAACTGTGGCAGCTCGGACAGGGCGACATTCATGCGAAAGGTCGCAGAGTGGCTACGATAGGCCTTAATACGACGCTGTTGCTCTGCGTCGAGATACTCCTCTCCCAGCATCCTCTGCAACAGGGTTTGCGGATGAACGTTCGCCGCGACAGCGCGGGCACGGATCTCTCTGCCGTCTGCTGTTTTTACGCCTACGACCTTACCGTTCTCTACCAGAATTTTTTCTACCGGGCACTGCGTTTCGATGGTCGCGCCACGACTGGTCGCATAGTTAGCCATCGACTGTGTAATAGCCCCCATACCGCCGCGAGCAATGCCCCAGGCCCCAGCCTTACCTTTTACTTCACCGAAGGCGTGATGCAACAGCACATAGGCTGTTCCCGCTTGATAGGGCTCGGCAAAATTGCCTATGACACCCTCCAGCCCGAGCACGCCTTTTAGGGCTTCGCCCTCAAACCACATGTCCAGGTAGTCTCCCAGCGACTTTGTCATCAGGTCCACCAGTACCGCCTGGTGCTTCTTGCCCAGGCGATACATTAGCTTGCCGGATTTCAGCAACGAGACAGCGTCGCGCCAGCCACCTCCGATATTCGGCGGCGCCTCTGAGGCCATCGCGCGCAGCGCCATGGCAACGGTTTCAATCTGGGCTTCAAATTCATCGATGCGTTCCGCGTCCTGCGCAGAGAAGCGGGCGATCTCCTGCCTGGCCTGCGCACCGTCCCGGGTCAGAAGCAACTTGTCATTTTCCAACAGACTCAAAGTCCCCGCTGGCCGTTCCATAATTTCCAGCCCGTGCTTCTCAAGCTCCAGTTCAGCAATCACTTTCGGGTGTAGCAGACTGACAGAGTAGGAATATACGGAGTTGCGGAACCCGGGATGAAATTCCTCAGTGACAGCGGCGCCGCCCACCTGGTTGCGCGCCTCCAGCACAGTCACCCTGCGGCCCGCTCTGGCCAGATAACCCGCGCAGGTGAGTCCGTTATGGCCGCCGCCAATAACAATAATGTCCGTATCTGCGTTGTTGGCCATGCCCGTTATGTCCTGCAAAACCCTTCGACTTTTACCAGTATACGCATGCAGTATTTCGTCCCGCTCCTAGCGGTCACGCTAGGAAGAACTGGCATTTCCAAACCAGTGTAATGAGTTGCATGCAGGAGAAAGCATAAGGTGAACACGCTGCCAGTACCGCTGGTTGGCAGAGTCGATCAGCGGCAGATCTTCAAGATTGCCGTGTACTCACTGTTGTTTATCAATTTCATTCTTTACCTGATGGATGATCTGCGCATTGTTGCTTATACGATGCGCAACGGCGGCAGTCTTTTGCAGTGGCTAGCGTCCTTCACGACGACGATTGACCTCACTGGCTGGTTCGTATTGCTGTTTTTGTTTGAGCTGGAAACCTGGGTGCTCTCCGACGAAACGCAGGCACGCAAAGTGGTCGCCGTAGGCATGCAGGGCGTGCGTCTGCTGTGTTACAGCTTCCTGGCTCACTCGGTCTATAGCTTCGGCAAAATATACTTGGATCTCAGCCATGCAACGGCCATCGCAGGGGCGACTGATCTGTGCCAGCTGGTCGCGCCCGATATCTCTTTCGTTCGAAACCTCGAATACACCGACCTCAGCCTCGCAAACTGCAGTGCCTTATCCCAGGGCTCACAGTTTTTCTTTACTGAGCCTGGGCTGGTCGTCAGTGACGCCGCAGGGTTGGCACTTGAAACTCGACTCGCTCTGGCCGACTGGGCAGAGGTGATTATCTGGCTGCTGATTCTGCTAACCATTGAAGTCATGGTGCGGCTGCAGGACAGGGGCAGAACCCGCGGCATGCTCATCAATGCAATCAAAACCTGCAAGGTACTGTGCTACACACTGCTCTGGGGGATCGCCGCTTACTGGCTGACCCTTGGGCACTACCGTTTCGCCTACGACGAAAGCCTCTGGATTCTGGGCTTTATCACCATTGAGTCGAATATGCAGGCCTGGAAACGCGAGATTGAAGCGGCGAGACAACAGGCGGTCGCAAATGAACCTGCTGCCACTGTCGCTGCTAGGCCGATACGCTGAATCACATGACTGCCTTTCTCGAAACAAGCCACTGTTCAAACTAACCAGCAAGGATAAACCTATGCCAGAAATTCTAGTCCAGAAAAGCGCCGCCAGTGTCACTGACCTGATACCCGCCGAATCCTTCGGCGAACCGGTAGGCGAGTTACCAAAGCAGACCGATGCAAACTTCTTTCAGGAAGGGACCATGTACGCCGGCACCTGGGAATGCGAGCCCGGCATACTGGAGCTCGACCTGGATCTGACTGAGTTCTGCCACCTGCTGGAGGGACACTGGGTGTTTACCTCCGAATCAGGCCAGGTGACCGAAGTCAAAGCGGGCGACAGTTGGGTCTTTCCTAAAGGTTGGAAAGGACGAGCCGAAGTGAAAGAAAAAGTTCGCAAGGTCTACATGATGATTGTGGCGGAGTAGCGTCACAGCATCGCTGGCTTAAGGCAGCCGTATGAGTGACGTTACCGTGGCATCGCTTCACGTAGGCGCTGAAGGCGTCATGGAAAAACGTGCCTGCGAGACCCTCGAAATGGCGATCGACGGCATTGTCGGCGATCGCCATCGCGGACCTTTGCGGGAGTGCTGGGAGGGGGACAAACAGGCCGAGGGCACGCAGCGTCGCAACGAACGTCAGTGGTCTGCGATCTCCACTGAGGAGTTGGACGCCATAACCAGGGACATGGGTCTGTCGACCCCGCTGCTGGCATCTACCCTCGGCATCAACCTATGTCTTGATGGGGTGCCCGACCTATCCAGACTACCTCGCGGAACACTGCTGAGCTTCCCGTCGGGCGCTGTGCTGATGATCGAAGAGTACAACCCGCCCTGCAGTGAGATGGGCGCCAAGGTGGCGGCGGAATACGCCAGCGCCAGTGGTGACTCCTTAGATAGCAATGCATTTTCGCAGGCCGCAAAGTTCAGCCGTGGCGTGGTAGGTATCGTTGAAGTGCCGGGAATAATTCGCGTTGGCGATGACGTTGAGATTGCACGGGAACGCCTGCCCAAGTGGTTACGTCAATAGCCCTGGCTCGCCTCACGCGACAGCGATTTCCCTGCTTTTCTTTTCAGGAGTTAGAGCCAGAAGCCAGAGTCAGAAGTTAGAGCCAGAAACCAGAGTCAGAAGTCAGCCGGCGGCGTCGCCCGGGCGCGCGGCGGCGCCCAGAAAGGCTTTTCTACAACCGTACAACGGGCAATCTTGTCGTACTGTCGCAGCTCTTTCTCGTAATGGATTTCAGCCCAGAGCTCACCCGTAAGATATTCGGTTTCGATCATCGCCAGAGCGATATTGGCTTTAACCGCCGGTGACCACATGGCGGACGTAACATAACCCACATCCTTGCGGCAGCCCTTGTCGCTGTATATCCAGGACCCTTCAGCTACCTTGTTGCCCTCAATATCCAGTTTGGTCAGGGTGTAGCGAGAGCCCCTCTGCTGCTCCTCCAGAAGCGCAAGACGTCCATTGAAGTGCGGCTTGTTAAAATCCACCAGCCAGCCAAGGCCCAGTTCGAAGGGGGTCTGGTCATGCTGATAATGCACCGTCTTTAACGCTTCGTTGAACTCCATGTCCGGCATGATGAAGCCGGCTTCCAGGCGCGCCATATTGGTCGCGCTCTCGCCGTAGGGCTGTATGCCGTAGTCTTCCCCGGCGGCGTACAGCTTGTCCCAGAGTGCCAGCGCCTCGGCCGGGTCTATCCAGAGCTCATAACCCAGATCGCCCGTGAAGCCCGTGCGCGACACCATCAGCTCTGTGCTGCCAAACGGGAATAAGGCGATATTGAATGGCTTGAGCGTATCGATGCCGTCCAGACCCATTTTTTTCAGAACAGCGCAAGAGGTTGGCCCCTGCAAAGACAGCGCCGCAACGCGGTCAGACATATCCTCAATGGTCAGATCCGGAAAGCCGAAGCTCGCCTTTTTTAACCATGCCAGGCTGGGGCTGCCACAGGTCAGCATGAACTTTTGCGGACCGAGACGAAATATCGTGCCATCGTCAATCATGCGGCCCTCATCGGTACACCACACTACGTAAGTCACGCGGTGCTCGCCCAGCTTGGTCACGTTGCGGGTGACCATTCGGTCCAGCATGGCCTCAGCATCGGGGCCTTCAATGTAGTACTTCTGCATGGGGCATATATCGTAGGTGCCGCAGGTGTTGCGAATGCAGAAGTACTCGTACTCCACGTCATAGTAATAGTCAGCGAACTTGTATCCGTTCCACTCTGACCAGGCCTCTCGAATGTTCAACAGCGACTGACGCTCGTGAAAATGCGAGAGCTTGAGCCGCTCTTCGGCGAACGGGTCCTGTTGCTGTGCAAACTGTTGTTCGTAGGCGGTCATGGCAGCTTACTCGTCATAGCAATCGTCTTCGGGAACGGTGTTGGGCTTGCGTAAGTCCATGAGTATCTCTCGAGCCGCATTGGCACCACAGGCGGAGGAAACGCCACCACCGGGGTGCGTGGAAGACCCACACATGTACAGTTGTTTAACTGGCATACGGTATTGCGCGTAACCGGGAAAGGGCCGGTTGAACAGCAGCTGATCGATAGTGAGCTCGCCCTGGAAAATATTACCCTCGGTAAGACCCACCTCGTTTTCAATTTCGTGGGGAGTACGAACTTCCATATGAACGATGAGGTCTTTGAAGCCTGGAGCGTAGCGCTCAATCTTGTTTACTACTGTCTGGCCAAAGGCATCTCGCTTCTCGGGCGTCCACTCACCGTCGGCCAGTTTCGGAGGACAGTATTGAATAAAATTTGACATCCAGTGCTGCCCGGGCGGTGCTACGGTCGGGTCCCAGGCTGAGGGGATCACTGATTCAATAAACGGATCATCCGACCAGGTGCCACGCTTCCAGCAGTCGTAGGCCTTTTCCAGCGTATCCATGGAGCCGCAGAAACCCTGGCCGCCCCGGTTTATGTAGCGGTTGCCCTCGGGCACTCCTATCCACTTGGGCAAGCCCGACAGAGCGATGTTGACCTTGCCGGAGGAGCCGCGAATTTTGAAATTTTTGGCTTTCTCATAGATTCCGTCGGGCAGATCGTTTTTATCCATAATGCGAGTAAAAGTGCGCTTCGCATCGAGATTTGACACGACAATGTCGGCGTGAAGCTCGTCTCCGTTCTCCAGCGCCACGCCACTGGCTTTACCATCCTTCACCAGAATTTGCTCAACACCGGCTTCGGTGCGAATCTCGCCACCCATTTCCTTTAGTGAGCTGGCTATAGCGTTTGAAATCGCGCCCATGCCGCCGCGCGCCAAGCCCCAGGCGCCAATGCTGCCATCTACATCGCCCATAACGTGGTGAAGAAGAATATAGGCGGAGCCAGGAGAGCGAACGCCCAGGGCAGTACCAATAATGCCCGGCGTAGCCATAGAGGCGCTGATCAACTCGTCCTCAAAGTAGTCCTCGAGAAACTCCGCCGCACTCATCGTGAAAAAGCGGATGTACTCATACAGCTCACGCTCACCCAGAGACCAGAACTCCTTGGCAAGAAATAGCAATTCCTGAATGTCACGGATGCGCATGCGAGCAGGATCTGGTGGTGTGCGCATCAGGGTTTTCCGAATCAGCTGAGCATAGCGATTCAAGTCTGCCTGGAACCGGAACATTGCATCTGCGTCGTGGGGTGAACGCTCTCGCAATGCGTTATAAGCAGGGCCCTCTGCGTGATAACTCATCAACGTGTCGCCAACCCGATCGCCAAAACTGGCAGTGCCTATATAAGGCACAAGGATTAGGCCATGTCGCGTAAGATCAAGATCGCGATGAATCGACTGCCGCATCATTGAGCAAACGTATGAGCAGCTCGAATACCACCAGCCCTCGTGCATCTCTCGAGAAACCGCAGCACCGCCGATATAGTCGTTTTTTTCGACAACCAGCACATCCAGGCCTGCCTTCGCCAGATAAGCGGCGTTAGTCAGGCCGTTATGGCCAGCGCCAACGATAATGGCATCATACTTATTCATTGCAGGATGGCCTGTGCTGCGTTTCGACCGGCGGCACCTACCAGCCCACCGCCAGGATGAGTGCCGGCTCCGCAAAGAAAGAACCCGGGTACAGGAGTCGCATACTGCGCTGCTTCATAGGTAGGTCGCATCATCAACATCTGATCCATGGCGATTTCGCCGTGGTGCCAGTGGCCACCACTCAAGTGGAAGGTGTTTTCCAAATCCTGTGGCGTCAGCAGTTCAGCATGCAGGACTTGCTCGCGGATACCTGGGGCGTAGGACTCAAGCAACTCCAGCAGCTTGTCAGTCAGGGCAGCCCTGGCCGCGTCGGTCCAGCCGCCCTCGATTTCTGGAGGAATGTACATAACGTTAGCTGACAGGACATGCTGACCTGCCGGTGCCATACCCGAACAGGTCGCGCTGGGAATTAAACACTCCATAACGGGCTGCTCCGGGCAGCGTCCATATTTGGCGTCGTCCCAGGCAAACTCCATGGCGTCCATGCTTGGCGCAATGATCATTCGGCTGGCGGCGTTGTCTACGCCAGTGAATGCTGGGAGGCCAGACAGGGCCAGATGCAGCTTCGCAACATAGCCCTTGCTTCGCAGGCGGTTGACCCGATTACTAAAGCCAATTTCCAGGTGGCGCGCACCGATCAGCTTAAAGAAACTATTCTTGGGATCTGCGGACGAGACTACCCGCGTAGCGCTAATCGTCTCGCCACTCGCAAGCTCTACACCTTCCGTGCGCTGGCCGTTTTCATCGCCGCTGACGATTACCTGCTTTACCGGGCTGCCCGTGCGAACCTCCGCGCCTGCCCTCTCGGCGGCAGCCACCAGTGCAGAGATAAGAGATTCCACATTCCCGGCAGGCAAACTATGCCCGCCCTCGTGCTTCCCGATCATCCGGTATAACACTGTTAATACGGTATTGTTGGGGGAACGAGGCGCCTGGGTAGAGCCTACCAGAGCGTCCCAGCACAGCGTCGCCTTCAGCAGTTCACTTTCGAAACGCTCGTCCATCAGGTCTCGAGACGGCAGCGAGGCGATGCGAAAGAATTCACGCATGTCATCGGTGCCCAGCAGCCGCAGCTTGATACCTACCTGAGCAAAGGTAAGCAGCTCTTTGAGGCTTTTGGCACCGACCCGCGGCATCATTTTCAACCAGGAAGGTTTCAACGCCTTGGCACATTTTTCCAACAGGCGCCTGTAAGCAGCGTACTGGTTAATATCTTCCTGGCTAACGCCGCTAACGCTGTTAGATTTCACGATCACGTGAGCACCTTCCGCATCCAGACCCACGGTAGGCAATTCTGCACCGATGCCGCTGAATCCATGCTCGGACAGCCGCAGCTCGTTAAGAATTTCTTCGGGAAAGTGCTGCAGACTGTGAGCAACCGCTGCTTTAAAACCAGGATGGAATTCTCGGGAGCTGGCGAGACCACCCAGTGCATCAGTGGCTTCCAGCACCAGCACGCGCTGCCCTGCCCGTGCCAGGTAGCAGGCGCACACCAGTCCGTTGTGGCCACCTCCTACGATGATGGTGTCGTAGTTTATTTCGTAGTCTGCCAAAGCTGCCTCATGCTGCTTTTTACGCAAAAAATCAGTCTATCCAGCGCGTCTTTACAGTCACAACCGAGCCTATACGACAAGAGCACGGACGCTGAGCAGCTTGATACCATTCGCACCGGACGTTTCTGGAATCACATTATGTTTGGTTTGCGCTTGCCGCGGGATACGCGGGAACACACTGGGTCTTACTACGCGGCCACGGCCAACCCGGATGGTCCCTACCCTACCCTTGAAGACAATATCAGCAGCGACATCGTGATTGTTGGAGGCGGTTTTTCCGGCGTAAATCTGGCAGTTGAACTCTGTGAGCGTGGCTTTGAGGTGACGCTACTGGAAGCCAATCGCATCGCCTGGGGCGCCAGCGGTCGCAACGGTGGACAGATCATCGGAGGCCTTGGTCACGACGCGACAAAATTCAAGGCGACGATTGGTGATGAAGGCGTGGAAGCCATTTATCGAATGGGAATAGAGTGCGTCGATATCCTGCGAGAACGCGTCGAGAAGTACGACATCAAGTGCGATATCAAATGGGGTTACTGTGATGTCGCACTGCGCTCCAAGCACATGGGCTGGTTCCGCGAAACCCTGGAAGAACAGAAAGCGGCTGGCTATCCCCATGAGCTGGTCTTACTAGACCGCGATGAAGTTAAGGAATTCGTTGGCTCTGATGCGTACGTCGGCGGGCTCTACAACGCCAACGGCGGCGGTCACCTGCATCCTATGAATCTCTGCCAGGGTGAAGCCAAAGCTGCAGTCGGTATGGGTGCCAGAGTATTTGAGCAGTCCAGAGTCACTCGACTGCAACCCGGTGCGCGGCCGACCGTATACACAGAAAAAGGGGCGGTAGAGGCGGGCACGGTGATTTTTGCCGGCAACGCGTACATGGAGCGCCTCATTCCCTTTCTATCCCGGCGCGTCTTGCCAGCTAGCAGTTGCATCATCGGTACAGAACCCCTGGACGAAGCAACGGCGAAATCCTGCTTGCCCAAAGACGTGGCCGTTTGCGACCCACGCACAGCACTGGATTACTACCGACTTAGTGCCGATAACCGAATGTTGTTTGGCGGCCTGTCCAACTACACCGGTCTGGTACCCACCAACTACGAGCAAGTCATGACACGCAAAATGCTCAAAGTGTTCCCGCAGTTGGAGGGGGTAAAGATCGACTATGCCTGGGATGGCCAACTTGGCATCGGCATCAATCGGATGCCGCAAACGGGCAAGCTCGATGACAACACGTACTTTATCCAGGCCTTCTCGGGGCACGGTGTGGCACCCACCCACATTATGGCGAGAGTGGTAGCCGAGGCGATTGACGGAAACAGCAAACGCTTCGACATGATGAGCAGCATCAAACACATGGCCTGGCCGGGTGGCAGGTATTTGCGTCGACCTGGCATGGCGCTGGGAATGCTCTACTTTAAAAGCCTGGACTATATCTGAGAGACGGATTAGCTCCTGGCGCGAGCGCCAGATCTGGACCCACGCTCTGGCAGGAACCGGCATCCAGGCACGCTACCCAAAATTCATGATTCCAGCGCAGCACGCGCATGTGACAGACTGCGCCGGCAAAAACACTTGGGGGATAACATGACAGCGACCAAGCCGCAGGTCGAAATACTGGACGCCTATCTGGCCGCGCATCCTGATCTTGCGACGCTGGAGATTCTCACGCCCGATATGTGCGGCATTCTGCGTGCGAAACGGGTGCCGAGGGCGGAGCTGCACAGCTTTTTTGACGGCGGCCTGACCGGCCCGGGCACTACCTGCATCATGAACAGCCTGGGCGACTGCGGTGATATCTTCGGTGATGGGCAGTTCGACGGGGATCCCGACAAATCCATCCACCCGGTACCGGAAACACTGTCGCCCATCCCCTGGCTCACACCTGCCACGCATCAGATCCTTGCCCACTGGACCGAGCTGGACGGCACACCCCTATATTGGAATCCTCGGGACGTGTTGCGCAGAGCCGCCGCACCATTGCAGCAACAGGGCTACAAGATTGTTGTAGCCACTGAGCTTGAGTTTTATGCACTGGCAGATGGCGACAGCGAAACGCCGCAACCCAGACTGGGGAAGGTGCTGGGAACAAATCGCACCCAGCAGGGGACGCAGTACTGCAACCCCGAAGACATGGCGGAATACGACGGCTTTCTCGAAGCGATACGCCTCGCCTGTGAAGCGCAGTCGATTCCCGCAACAACAGCGCATTTGGAATTCGCGCCCGGGCAGTTCGAAATTAACTTGCATCACACCGATGATGTAGTGGCGGCCTGTGATCACGCGGTGCTTCTGAAGCGTGCCATTAAAGGGGTGGCCTGGCAGCACAACATGGGCGTGACGTTTATGGCAAAACCCTTCGCTGAGCTGCCGGGAAGCGGTCTTCATATTCATGGCAGCGTCTATGATTCCGACGGCAACAACATTTTTGTCGATCCGGACTCATCAGCGACTCCGCCAGTGGGTCCGCGCATGCGTCACGCGATCGCTGGCCTCGCCGACACGATGGCGGAAGCCCAGGCGATGTTTGCACCCAACGCCAATTCCTATCGGCGGCTTCAGCCTGGATACTTTGCGCCACTCACACCCAACTGGGGATACAATCACCGTGACGTCGCCTTGCGAATCCCCGTTAGCAGCGCTGACAATCTGCGCATTGAACATCGAGTTGCCGGCGCCGATGCCAATCCCTATCTGGTGATGGCATGCGTACTTGCCGGCATACATTACGGCATGGAGCGCGGTAAGGAACCGATCGATGCAGTAGCAGAAGGGGAAGTTCTCGATGAGCAGCCAGTCACGCTGGCCACCAGCTGGCATCAGGCGCTGGATGCGCTTGAATCAGGCACGGCATTGCAACCCTATATCGGCAAGAACTACTGGACGCTTTACCACAAAGCCAGGATGGACGAGTGCAATCTGTTTCAGAAACAGGTCAGCGATATCGACTACGGCTGGTACCTGAGATCCGTCTGAACCAGCGCCTTAGCCTTCGAACACGACGGTCTTATTGCCGTGTATAAGCACACGGTCTTCCAAATGAAAGCGCAGTCCGCGGGACAGCACCGACCGCTCTACGTCACGACCTAAACGCACCATGTCGTCCCGAGTGCAGCCGTGGTTTACCCGCACCACATCCTGCTCAATGATGGGGCCTTCATCCAGGTCCTCCGTCACGTAGTGACAGGTCGCGCCAATTAGCTTCACACCTCGGTCATATGCTTTCTGATAGGGATTTGCTCCGATAAAGGACGGCAGAAAGCTGTGGTGAATATTAATGACCTGCCCCGCGTATTTCTGGCACAGGGTAGGCGGTAATATCTGCATGTAGCGCGCCAGCACAACCGTGTGGGCGTTATGCCGCTCAATGATCTCATCGGTTGCAGCAAAGGCCGCCTGCTTGTCTTCCCTGGGCACAGGGACATGGTGAAACGGAATGCCGTGCCACTCGACCATGCTGCGCAGATTCTCGTGATTGGAAACCACGCAGGGTATATCGATTGCGAACTCCCCGATTTTCCAGCGATGCAGAATGTCCGACAGGCAGTGTGATGCGTGACTGGCAAGAATGACGACGCGACGACGCTCACTGTTGTCACGCAGGTACCATTGCATTCCATAACGCTCAGCGACGCTCGCGAAGTCCTTCCGAAACTCTTCAGCGTCGACCGCACCGTCGGTGCCTTCTGTGCCTGCGAAGTGATTACGCATGAAAAACCAAGCCTGCTGTTGGTCCGTGTGGTTGCTGGACTCAAGCAAGGTTGCTCCGCGCTCCGCTACAAAGGACGCGACAGCCGCAACCAGACCAACCTGATCGGGACAGGACGTTACCAGGGTGTAGGAATGTTTCAGCGTCTCAGTCATGGGAAATACCGATAGTTTTCGAGCGTCACTGTACACAGCGTCGCAGTTTATGAGCATCCTCGCGGGAAGGCGCGGAAGCGCAGCTTCGCCCTGTCCGACCGTATAGGGTGCGACTCGGCAGGGCTCGTTTAGGCATTACACTCGGGTGCTGCAATGGCGCTGGCACCTGTGCATAGCGTGCATCGGAGGTGTTTCTTTTGATGGATATCTACACCTGGCTGGTGGTTTTGAGTGTGCTGACATTTGTTGCAATCGGCACCTGGTCCGGTCGCGGCGTTCGCGAACTGGACGACTATTACGTGGCGGGTCGGCGCGCACCAACCCTGCTGATTGTCGGCAGTCTTGTAGCCAGCGTGTTCAGCACTTCTATCTTTCTCGGTGAGGCCGGCTTTACCTACAGCGGCCAGCTGGGGCCGTATATGCTGCTGCCAGGAATTGCGGTAGCAGGCTATGTCTACGGCGCTTTGTTGTTCGGCACCTTTTTGCGGCGAAGCCGCGCGCCGACAGTTGCTGACTTCCTGGGCCAGCGCTTCAACAGCCGCCGCGTTCAACGGGCGGCGGGAATAACGATTATTTTGGGACTGGGTGGCTATCTGCTGGTAGTAACCCAAGGCGCCGCCATTCTGTTGTCAGACCTGTTTGGCATCAGCTACAGCGCTGGCCTGGTCCTCACCTGGCTGAGCTATACCGTGTTTACCCTGTACGCGGGCTCACGCGGAGTGGTGATCACCGATACTTTGATGTTTCTGCTATTTACCGCTGCCACCATTCTGTTCATTAGCTACATCACGGACAACGTCGGCGGCGTTACCACCGCGATAGGCCGCCTTGCGGTACTGGAGGGTAAGCCAGAAATAGCCTCCTGGCATGGCGTAGTGGGTCCGGGCACGGAATGGCCAACGCCTATGGACTACCTGGTATGGACGATAATTGTCGATAGCGCCTGGGGCATCGTGTATGCAGTGAGTCCCTGGCAGGCAAGTCGGCACCTTATGGCGAAGGACGAACACGTGGTGCTGCGTTCGGCGATCTACGCCTGCTTCGCCGTGATTCTCATGCAGATTCTGATCTACGGCGGTGGCGGCCTGATCAATCTGGCCAACCCGAGTATCTCACCCCCGGAAACCGTGATGCTTTGGGCTGCCAGAAATCTCGTCCCGGAGCTGCTGGGTGCGATGCTGGTCGCAGGTATCGTCGCAGCGGCGCTGTCGTCCGCCTCGACATTTTTGTCACTGGTAGGTTTCAGCGTGAGCAATGACATCGGGCCACAAAAAGCTGAACTGTCTCTCGGTAGCACGCGCCTAGCCATGCTGGGAACGGGCCTGGTTGCCCTGGGAGCCAGCTTTTTCGTTCCCCCCAATGTGTTCTGGCTGATGCTGTTTATCGGCACCGTGTTTGCGTCCTCCTGGGGTCCGGTTGCTTTCATGAGCGTGTGGAGTGCTCGCATCACTGCGAAAGGCGCGTTTTGGGGCATCGTTGCTGGCTTTGTGGGCAACATGCTGCCAGCGGGGCTGGAGTATCTGGGCTGGGTGCACTGGCCGGTGCTGATGCCGCCGGTCATTATTGGTACCGGGCTGAGTTTGCTCGCGATCTACTACTGCGCCGGCCAGGAACAGCCCAGCGCTGAAGAGCGAGCCTATCGCGCGCAGCTCCATATTACTCCTGCGGAAGATCGCAACGCGGAGAAGCTACGTACTACCCTCAAAGCGCCGGCCTGCCTGATCGCCTATGGATGCTTAATGCCTGTGATCATGCTGAACCTCTACGTCTACCCCTACCAGGCGAGTCGTGGAGAACTCAGTGCCGATGGTTCTATAAACTGGGCCTCGGGCGAGGCGATAGCAACACTGGGCTCGCCGCTTATCTGGATACCGCTTGGAGTGATCGCCATGCGCGTCATTCGACAACGCTATCGACCCCCTGGCGAGACTGCACTGCGCACTGGCGAGGCCACTGATAGCAGCAAGGAGCTACCTGTTCATGGCTGATACACGCTTCGACGCCATCATTATCGGCGCCGGACATAATGGCCTGACCACAGCAAATTATCTGGTGCGCGGCGGTATGAACGTCTGCGTGCTGGAAGCGCGGCATGTGGTAGGCGGTGCTGCCGTGAGCGAGGAATTTCATCCCGGTTACCGCAATTCCGTGGCCTCCTATGTTGTCAGCCTGCTGCGTCCTGAAGTCGTAAAGGATCTGGATCTGGAACGCTTTGGCTACGCACCGATTCTGCTGGACAACTCCCTGTATCTGGATTCAGCGGGCGACTACCTGTTGCTGAATGGGGACGAGGCACACAATCGCGAGCAGTTTGCCAAGTTCTCTGCGACAGACTACGACGCCTACCTTGCCTTTGAGGACAGCATCGAAAAAGTTGGCGACATCCTGGCCAAGCAGTGGCTGCAAACGCCACCTAAACTCGCAGACGGCGGCCTGAGCGACCTGCTGTCCGCTGCCAAGCTGGGCATGGACGTCTACAAACTTGACGACGACACGCGCTGGCGTCTGGTGCAGTTTTTTATCGGCGCACCGGATTCCATCATCGAACGCTGGTTTGACAGCGAAAAGGTCAAATCCATGATCGCTGCGCATATCCTGCCGGCAAATTACGCCTCCCTGCAGCAGCCCGGCGCAAGCCTTGCCATGTTGCATCACGCAGTGGGAGAGATCGATGGACGCAAAGGTGCCTGGGGCCTGGTGCGCGGCGGTATGGGCACTATTACCCAGGCGATGGCGGCCTCGGCAAGGGACAAAGGCGCAGATATTCGTACCGACAGCCCGGTAGCCCGCATTCTGGTTAATCAGGGTTCAGTCACCGGCGTAGAACTGGCCAGCGGCGAAACCCTGCACGCAAAAGTCGTTGCCGCCAACACAGACCCCAATCGCACTTTCCTGAAGCTGCTTGGTAAGGAACACCTGCCGGAAAGCTTCGCCGCTGATATCGGCGCGTTCCGGCAGGAGTCAGCATCGCTGCGCATGAATCTGGCGCTTACTGCACTTCCTCAATTCGCTGCGCTGCCTGGCGACTCTCCAGGGCCCCAGCACCGCGCCAGCATTACGCTAATCGAGAACAAAGATCATGTTGAGCGTGCGTACCGCGCATCGCGCAGCGGTTTCCCCGCAGATCCGCCCATCATTGAAGCGATCATCCCCAGCACCATGGATGACAGCCTGACTGATGCGCCGGGTAGCCACGTAATGAGTTTGCTTTGCAAATACATGCCTTACGAGCTTGCAGATGGCAAACACTGGGACCAGGAAAAGGAGGCCGTGATAACCAACATCCTTGATCACGTGGCGAAGTTCATCCCCAACCTGCCAGACATTACCGCGGCCGTGCAGTGTCTGACGCCGCTCGACATTGAACGCACTTTCGGTATGACCCGAGGCGATATCTGCCACGGTCGTCTTGAGCCGGATCAGCTCTTCAGCATGCGCCCCCATCCTGACGCAGCGCAGTACGCTACACCTGTACCGGGCTTGTATCTGTGCGGTTCAGGCGCGCATCCAGGTGGCGGTGTCACGGGCGCGCCGGGACACAATGCCGCGCAGCGCATACTCAAAGATCATGGGTAAGGCACCGGGATAGCAAGCGTTTCCTTCACCTGCTCCATGACCACGTAGCTGGTTGATTCGTGGACGCCGGGCAGACTCAGCAGCGTTTCACCGAGGAACGCTCTGTAAGCGTTCATATCTGCAACCCGCGCTTTGATCAGGTAATCGAAATTACCCGATACCAGATAGCACTCCTGCACCTGAGGAAGGTCGTAAACGCTGCGCGTGAAGTCCTCAAAAACCTCCTGTGAAGTCCGCTGCAGTCGAATTTGTACGAAGACCACTAGTGCGGCGTCCAGGTAGGCAGGCTCCAGAATTGCCTGAAAGCCCTTTATCACCCCGTCCCTCTCCAGTCGCTTCACCCGCTCTTTGCAGGGCGTGGTGCTGAGACCCACGCGACGCGCCAATTCCGCGTAGCTGATGCGCCCCTCCTGCTGAAGCGTGCGCAAAATATTGCGGTCTATCTTGCCGAGTGTGCTGAGCATCTTATCCAGCATATTCACTCCAAATCCTGGCCATTCATTACCAGCCGGCTCACCGGCATCAACTCCTATCAGACTGCGCGCTGTCCCATCAGGCTGCGCCCTGTGCAGCCTGATAGGGAGAAGTCATTTCGACCTATAAAGGGATTGATTAAGTCGATTCAACTGTTTTTATGACTAATAAATATAGGATAAATCTACTAACGGCGCGTATTCTACGCGAATTAACTATTCGTCTCCAACCGTGCCAGCACGCACATACTGCGAGGTAAAGTGATGTTTATTGGTGTACCTAGAGAGATTAAAAACCATGAGTACCGCATTGGGCTGACCCCCGAAGCCGTGAGCGAATTGGTACGCCACGGCCACCGCGTCGCGGTTGAGAAGGACGGCGGAAAGGCGATCGGCTTTGACAACGAGCAATATGAAGCCGCAGGGGCAGAAATTTTCCCTGATGCTCCCAGCATATTTGCGGCAGCAGACATGATTGTGAAAGTGAAAGAGCCTCAGCCGCAGGAGTGCGCCATGCTGCGTGAGGGTCAGATACTGTTCACCTATCTGCACCTGGCGGCAGACCCCGCGCAGACCGATGCGCTGCAGGCATCCGGTGCTACCTGCATCGCCTATGAAACCATTACCGCCGAGGATGGCAGCCTGCCACTGCTAACGCCGATGAGTGAAGTTGCAGGACGCATGTCCATCCAAGCTGGCGCACACCACCTGGAAAAGGCGCAGGGCGGCAACGGCATGCTGCTGGGCGGTGTGCCAGGTGTTGCACCGGCCCAAGTGCTTATCATCGGCGGCGGCATCGTGGGCACTAACGCTGCCCATATGGCAGTTGGCATGGGAGCTGACGTCACAATTCTGGACCGCTCCATTCCGCGCCTGCGCGAACTGGACGAACTGTTCGGCGGTCGTGTTAAGACCTTATTCTCCACCGCCGACGCCATCGAGAAATGCGCGCTTGAATCCGACCTCGTAGTCGGCGCGGTACTCATTCCCGGTGCAGCAGCGCCAAAACTGATGACACGCGATGTCATTAGTCGAATGAAAGCGGGCTCAGTGCTGGTAGACGTTGCGATTGACCAGGGGGGCTGCTTTGAAACCAGCCGGCCCACCACCCATCAGGATCCGACCTACTTCGTTGATGACGTGGTGCACTACTGCGTTGCCAATATGCCGGGCGGCGTCGCTCGCACCTCCACCATGGCTCTGGGTCACGCTACCCTGCCCTACGTTTTGAAGCTGGCGGCTATGCGCAGTATTCAGGAGCTTACGGAGGACGCCCACATGCTGGCGGGGCTCAACGTCTGTGCTGGCGCGCTCACCCACAAAGCGGTAGCGGAAGCTCTGGGCAAAGAGCTGTCAGATCCCACGCAGGCACTGCTACAGACAGCACCCCAACGCGCCGCGTAAAGCGTATCTTCTCGCGTCGACAGGGCGGCTGCTAATCAGTCGCCCTCTCTATTTTCACTGGTACCGACTTGAACGCCGGCGTCTTGCTACGCGGATCGTTGTCTCTTCCTACCAGCACGTTGGCTTCCGGATAGTAAGTACTGACGTTTCCCGCGGGCAAATCAAAGACTTTTATTTCCAGGTTCTCCAGCACACCAACACGGGAAATCACATTCACACGGTCGCCCTCCGCTAGCTGGAGCTGGATGCTATCCGCCTCACCGATAAACAGTACGTTGCGATGCTCGACACCGCGGTAGCTGTCTTTTTCCTCATAGATAATGGAGTTAAATTGCCCTTCACTGCGGACCGTCATGAGGCGAAACGGCATCGACTCGTCGGACTGAAACACTTCACTTAAACGATGAACCTGGAACCGGGCGCGACCGTCCTCCGTGTTAAAGCGCGGCGCATGGAGCAGACGATTGCGGATATGGAACTCTTTGCGCGCCACGTCAATATCTGCCAGCTCCTCCATCCCCGGCACCACCGTTGCAATGGCTTCCCGGATGGTGCGATGGGATTGGAAGGCGTCAAAATCCACGGCACTGCCAGGCATCAATCGCTTGCCCAGATCGCAGAGAACCTTAACCTCCGGTCTGGGGTGCGCTAGTCGCTGGATACCACCGTCACTGAGGCGCACGTAGTTGAACATGGACTCTTGAGTCGTTGGCTGCCACTCCTCATCCCTTGCGGTAACCGGCAGTATGATCGCTTCCCCGCCGGAGAGGCCTCGAACATGGCCTCTGTTCAGGGTCGTGGTCAGATATAGCTTGAAACCAATTCTCTCGAAGGCCTCTTTCGCCCACGTGGAGTCGGGTGTCGCCTCGTAAAGATTGCCACCCATGATTAGCGCAGCATCCATATCACCCCGGTGCGCCGCTTTCAGGCACGCAAGAGTATCCATGCCCGGCGTCTCGGGTAGCGAGACACCGAGCTGTTGTTCCATGCGTTCAAATACAGATTTAGCCAGTACTGGCTTTACACCAATGGTGCCGATGCCCTGAACATTGCTGTGTCCGCGCAGCGGTAACAAACCTGCGCCACGTTTGCCCACCATGCCCCGTAGCAGGGCAAGATTGCTGATTTCTTCAATGTTCTGCACACCATGCAGGTGGTGGGTCATGCCCATACCCCAGGCGAACACCGCACGGTCGGCGCTGGCATACAAACTAGCCACGCGCTCGATGTCCGACCGGACTAGCCCTGTAGCGTTAGTAATATCTGACCACGCCAGCGCTTTGACGCAGGTGATGTAGTCTTCTGCATCACGCGTGTGTGCCGCCATGAAGTCGTGGTCAACGGCACCGTGCTCAAGCAGCGATTTGGCGATGCCCTGGAAAACGGCAATATCAGAACCAATATTCGGCTGCAGGTATTCCGATGCTATCCAACTACCACCAGACAACATGGAGCGGGCGCTCTTGGGCACGGCAAAGCGCACCAGCCCGGGTTCCCGGGCCGGGTTGATCACTACAACGTGTCCGCCACGCTCCCTGCAGTGCTGTAACTTGTGCAGCAGACGCGGATGGTTGGAGGCGGGATTGGCACCGATGATGAACACCAGGTCGCACTGATCCAGATCTTCAAGCTCTACCGTGGCAGTGCCTGTCCCAATAGTGCGCTTGAGTGCCTCACCCGTGGCCTGGTGGCAGTAGAAAGAGCAGTTGTTAACGTTGTTTGTGCCATAGAGCCTGGCGAGCAGTTGCAGCACGAATCCCGCCTCGTTGGAGGAGCGGCCCGAGGAGTAAAAGAAACTGCGGTCTGCCTGCACCTCTGCCAATCGGGACGCCGCCCGCTCTATGGCCCAATCCCAGCTAACCGGTTCGAAGCGATTGCTCCCGGGTGCAAGATGCAGTGGCGAATTGAGGCGTCCTAGCTGCTCCATCTCTCGCCCAGACAGCGCCTGAAAGTCCGTCAGGGTATGTTGGAAAAGCTCATTAGGAATAGGCGGCTGAATGTCAGTGGACTGGGCTTGAATACTTTTGTTACAGACCGACGGAAAGTCATCCTGCTCATTGGTCATGCCTCCGCGCTGACCACCCATGCCCAAACCGCAGGCCTTGCAGGCATTCTTGGCATTGAGGGCCTTGGCGCTGTCCATCAGGCCGATGCGCTTTAAGGTGCTCAGCGTATACAGGACTTTTTTGGGGCCACCCCCAACAATGTCTGCCATCTTGCTCATAAAGCCTATTCCGCAGCGTCAGACATAAGCATACCCCTGCCAGCGTAATCCAGTAACAGGGCAGGCATAGGATTTGCATCTAAGGCTCGCAGGCGGTGTAAGCTGGCAGCGAAGACGACAGCCCCGCAAAGTGCGATGAAACGCGGCACGAACCAGGTTCATAGCTTCGTTACCACGGCCCGGAGGCACTCACAGGAATGTTATGAGCACACCCCAACAAACTGAATTTGATAGCTGGCGCACTTTGGGTATTGCCCTGTACATGGGTCTGGTGGGCTACAGCGTACTGGTAGGCATTCCGGTGATCAGTACCGCCTGGGTCACACTGCTGGGCTTTTCGGAGGTCGAGGTCGGCCGCGTCGCCGGTGCCGATCTCGGCGGCCTATCACTGGGTGCTGCATTAACGGCAACAATTATTGCCAGGGTGAATCGACGCCTGCTGACTGTACTGGGTATCGCGCTGTCACTACTGGGGAATGGCCTGTGCATGCTGCTGGTGGATTACGACAGCGTTCTCTGGCTGCGCGTTGTCGCCGGCGTGGGCAGCGGCATCTACACCGCAGTCGCTGTCGCCACTCTGGGAGCCACTGCGAAACCGGCGCGGGCCTTCAACATGCTGTTGTTCGCCTTCGCTTTTTCCCAGGCGTTGGAACTGCACTTTCTTCCGTTGCTCTCCATGAATGGAATCTACACGGTATTTATTGTCCTGTATCTGCTCACCTTCGCTGCGCTGCATTGGCTTCCAGCGCATCCGGTGAGGCCCGCGCTGGAAATGGCACTGGAGGTTGAAACACCCAGTCACGAACAGGAGCTGCAGCACGTCACTGTGCCTGGCTGGGCGCCGTGGCTGGTGCTGTTGGCGATACTGGCCACCTACATCAATATCGGTGCCTATTGGACCTACATTGAGCTGGCCAGTCTCGATTCTGAGGCTGACCCCGAGTGGATTAGTCAGGTGTTGGTATGGGCCTCGTTCTGCTCCATCGTCGGCTGCCTGGTTGCAACCTTTATCAGCAACCGCTTTGGGCTGGCCAAGCCCCTGCTTATTACGCTGTTATGCCAGGCCACCATCGTAGGCATGCTGGCTTCTGGCATTACTGACACGCGGGCCCTGATTAGCGTCTTCAGTTTCAACTTTTTGTGGATATTTATCGACGTGTACCAGATGGGGACCGTGGCAAATATTGATCCCTCCGGGCGGTTTTCAGCGCTGGTTCCGGCATCTCAGGGGCTGGGTCAGATTCTGGGGCCTAACATTGCGGCCAGCATTGTTGCGCTGGGTCAGGGCTACGGCAGCGTGTTTGTAATGTGTGCGGGCGCGTCCGTAGTAGCGTTTTTAATCTACGGAGGTATGTACCTGGCCCTGCGTCGAGCCATTCCTGCCCTGGCCGATGCCACCTGAGCCAGTAGTGTCACATTGCCAGGCTGCGCTATTGCATTGCCGTTGAGGGTGAAAGCTCTATACCCAGCCCTTGCAAACGCGCGGCCGCAGCGGGATCACCGGTCTCCAGCCAGCGTTGGTACAAAGCAACAATGTCTTTCTCTTCAAGCTGTTCGGTGCGCGAGCAGGCATCAGCAATCAAGGCCAGCATTGCGGCGAAGGTGGCCGCAAGCTCCGCATAGATATGCCGATTAACTCTGGCGCTGCTGGACAAGTAGTCGTAGGCGCTGCCGCCCATGCCAATAACGTAGTCCTGTTGAATGCCGCGACGGGAAAAACGCTGTGGAAACAGTGCCCCCATGAACAAGGCCATGTCACCTAATTGTTGCAGCAGCAGGCAGCGCTCACGCTCGCTGCGTGCCTCCAGCGCGTCACCGTACAGCAACGCGAGTGGGCGCAGGCCCCAGCCATTACTTTCATCGTAGCTGTAGAGGTGTTCTGTGCGGACAAAACGGTCGAGAAGGCTGCCGAGATACCAGCAGGTATCTTCTTGAGGGGGAGGTTTAAGGCGTTGAGCGCAGTCGGTGAGGCGCTCTTTGAAGTAGACGGATAAAGAGGTTTCGGTGATGGGCTCCTGCCCAACGTCCACTGGCATAAGACACTCCCAGATAGCTCCTTAGCCCCAACTATAGGGAAAGCGTCTACAGAGTCAACGCCACTCTTCTTCAGGCTAGACGTGCATCAATCGCGCCAGCGTCTCGGAGCGGTCTCTCAGCGTGAGGCTCATCGCTCTAGCAAGCGAGCGCAAAACCTTCACACCAATTTCCGGCTTGTCTTCAACCAACTGATCAAAGTCGCTCTGCTTTAAAATCAGAACCGAGGAGTCTGTTGCAGCAATCACATCGGCCGATCGGGTCAGGCCGTCTATGATCGCCAATTCCCCTACCGCCTCACCGCGCTGCACGGTAGCGATCTGCACGTCTTCGCGCTCACCCCGATGCACAACGGAAAGCTCGCCCTCAACCACAAAACACACGGACTTCCCGCAGGTGCCCTGCTTGTAAATAACGCTGCCCTTTTGCAGATCCCGATAAACCATGAGCTTTTCTATCTCGCTGACTTCGGGAACGTCGAGCGTGTCGAACAAGGGCATCTCGGCAATGAGAAAGCTTTTGGGTAGGTGCATAGTGGGCCTTTATCCTTCACCCGTAGTTTGCCCCTACGCCGGCGCAGCTAGCGCCAGCGGTGTTCGCTCAACGCAGTATACGAGTCCACCCGTAACTGCGACCGATTCCGCCGCGCCGGATTGTCGTCACTGTGACCGATCTCTCAAAACGCAGAGGCTTAAAAACAAAGTTAAGAAGTGATCAGCGTGGACTTACAGATATCGCGCACGTTATGGCACTGCCCGAGAGATTCCAGCGTGATGTACAAAGTTATAAGACAGAATCCCGCAACTACGAAGTCACTGTGTAGCTTGTAGCTGTATTGCAGGAAAAATCCGAACAGCTCGTCGAAAGACTGCTTGAAGGCTTCGATAGAAAAGCGCTGCGCAGACTGATCGATTCCAAAATGTCGGCGCAGCAGCGTCTTTAACTCCTGTTTGGCTGGGTCTGGCAAGTCATCTCGCAGCATGCCCATGCTGTAAAGCGCCGATTCAAAGGCTCTGGCATCATCACTGTAAAAGGATCGATACAGCGCCAACATCCCTGCGCGAAACTCTGGTCGCAGCTGCATCCACAGGCCATTGGGCGCAAACTGCAGCACGCCACCCTCAGCAAGACCCAGAAACCGCGGGCGCAGGTCGATAAACAAGCCCTCCTCGACGCGCCACTGAGCGAAATACAAATGCAGTAGCAGGTCACCGGCGCGTTGCTGGTCCCGTTTCCCGGTGAGCGCGTGCAAAGGCTCGACGGTAAGCTTGCGCTGCAGATCAACATCTGTGAGCTCAAGTGCTAGCGAGCGCCGCAGTGCACTGGCCCCTTGCCCGGTGACGTAACGCGTGCTGACCTGCCGCAGCGAACTTAGCAGCGGACGCCACTCCACGGCATCCCAGCCTCTGCCAGGAACAAACTGCAGTAGCTGACGAAGTTCGGCGGGTACAAAGCCAGGTAGCTGCAAAAATCAATCCTCTACTGCGCCATCGTCAAAAGGCGACCCGACCCATCGCCAAGTCTATTGCCACTGTACTTGTGGTCGGGCCATTTCGCCCTATACTCGACCGTTTTATCCCATTGGAAAGACTGTGAGCAAGGAAAGCATTCATTACGACAATGTAGACGAGGACTACCTCAACGCCAGAACTCTAAAACAAGGTGCAGCAGGCTGGATTCTGCTGGCCGGGCTGGGTGTGTCCTACGTTATCTCGGGCGATTTTGCCGGCTGGAACTTTGGCCTTGCTCAGGGTGGCTTTGGCGGGATGCTGCTTGCAACCATCATCATGGGCGCGATGTACACCTGCATGGTACTGGCGCTGGCGGAGCTGTCCGCCAGCCTGCCGACGGCAGGTGGCGGCTATAGCTACGCGCGGCGGGCTTTGGGCCCCACAGGCGGGTTCCTGACCGGTACCGCCATTTTGCTCGAGTACATGATTGCACCCGCCGCCATCGCTGTGTTTATAGGCGCCTATACCGGTGAACTGATCGGGCTTGATGGGCCTGTCGTGTACGCGGCCTTTTATCTCGTGTTTGTCGGTCTGCATCTGCTCGGCGTGGGTGAAGCCTTGAAGATCATGCTGGCGATCACCGCCCTGGCGGTCCTGGCCCTGCTCGTGTTTATTGCTGGCATGCTGCCGCATTTCGATCCGGCGCGTCTTTTCGACATCCCAGTTAACGAGCAGGCCTTGGGAGCCAGTACATTTTTGCCCCATGGTTATATCGGCGTATGGGCCGCACTGCCCTTTGCTATGTGGCTGTTTCTTGCAGTCGAAGGTGTTCCGCTGGCGGCTGAGGAATGCGCCGACCCTGGCCGCGATATGCCGCGTGGCATCATTTGCGCAATGCTGGTATTGCTGGTGCTCGGGGCTTCCGTGCTTTTCCTAGTGCCAGGAGGTGCCGGTGCTGCCGCTATGCAAGATCACGGCGCGCCGCTGGTGGGTGCACTGCAAGCGGTTTATGGCGAGTCCTCCCTGGCAGCCTTGTTCGTGAATGCAGTGGGCCTGGCCGGGCTAATTGCCAGCTTCTTCTCGATCATCTTTGCCTATTCACGTCAGGTCTTTGCGTTGTCGCGTGCCGGTTACCTGCCGAGATTTCTCTCGGTCACCAGTTCACGCAAGGTACCGACTCTCGCCCTTGTCATTCCTGGTGTGATCGGGTTTCTCCTATCGCTCACCGGTGAGGGCGATCTGATGATTGCTATGGCCGTCTTTGGTGCAACCATTTCCTATGCGCTAATGACGCTATCCCATATCGTTCTGCGCCGCACTGCACCTGAATTACCCAGACCCTACAAAACGCCCGGTGGCGTTTTTACCTCAGGCCTCGCCTTTGTGCTGTCGCTACTGGCACTGGCCTCTACCTTTGTTGTTAATCTACAGGCCGCGATATACGCCGCGATCTTTTATGCCGTACTGTTCGCCTACTTCCTGTTCTACTCCAGACACCATCTGGTCGCGCAAGCACCTGAAGAGGAATTCGCGGCCATAGCCTCCGCTGAAGAAGGCATCGGCTAGACCTGCATTCGCGTACCGCGACCGCATGGCGGCTCCAAATGCCTATCTTTTAGCACTTCTTCTTTAGCGCACCTCTTTTAGCGAATAGTCACTAACGTCTTAGCCCCCCTGTTCTGGGGGGACCCAAGCTGCCGCAGCCGCGCTACGGTGAAAACTCTCGACTATGGGTCTGTGCCCTGGTCAGGTTTTTCAGACAGCTTGGGGAGGAACAAAGGTGAAACAGCTAAAAGTGTGTCTGCTGCTGGCAGCATGTACTTGCCTGAGTGGATGCTTCTACGTTCAGCTCAGTGGCTCCATCGGCGGCGCGGTAATCACCGTGTCACCGCTTAGGGATGAAGGTAATGTGCTTGCTATGGGCAGCTCCAATACGCCCGAAGACTGGATAAGTGCGCTCGGGCAAGCATCCTGGGACGGCCTCGACGACAGAGCCAAACTACTGCTGATTGGCACAGCCAGCATCGATGTAGGCATGCTGGAACCAGATGCACTGTACCTGGTAACGGCGACGGGTGGTTCTGACTATGATGCGGATCGCAACCAGCAGGTGGACGGTACGCCATCTCCTGTCAGCGGTCAGCTGCGAACGGTGCTAACCGGGCGAGAGCTGATGGGCGGCGATATTCGTGTAAATCCCCTGACAGAGCTTGCTTACCAAAGCGTTCGCAGCAGCATATCAGGGCTTGACGATTCCGCCATACTGGCCAACCTGGCAAGCATTGCCTCATCTCTGGTACGGGACATCGACGATGATGGCGACGTCGACTATGACGATCTGGCGGACTGGGGCTTCTGGCTGGGGGAAGAGGACTTTGAGGTCGGCGGTGACAGCTATGAGGAATATCTCAGTGGCGTACGCGGCGGCATCGATGATGATGAAGCTCTGGCATTCCTTGACCGATTGATAGCGGAAGAGCCCGTGGCCGGAGAAGGCGACTGGGAGCTCACCATTAGTGGTCAGATAACCGGAACACTCACCGTCGCAGTGCCCGCGACCGTCATTGCCGTCAGGGAGGATCAGGTACCGCGCACCGGCGACACTGAGGTCATTCGTGCTTCCATCGACGATCTGGTCGAGGAGTCCGGCGGTGGCGAAGTCACTAACGTGGTAGTAAACATCACCACTGACATGCCCGACCGGGTGGTGCTGGTAGTGTCGTTCGAGACAACGCTGCCAGGCCTCGGAGCTGTCACCTACGACCTGGATTACGTCTATATCGACATGGGCGATACGGGCGACACTGGCAGTGACGATTCCACCGACATGAATAATGGCGGTGATACCAACACCACAGGCCTGCCCGACGTCGTTGTCGGGGAGTCGTTTGATCTGATTTATTGCTGTGAGAATACGGGGTCACCCTACAGTAACGGAGATACCGCGACATTTACCTTCAGCAGCGCCGGCGAGCTCCTGATCGACGGTTCAGTCATCTCCTCGACATTTGTCGTTCAGGGTAGTGAGTACATCTGGATCGACAGCGTCGACGGTTTCGAGTATGCACTGTTCGTACTGGACGGCGAGTTCAAAGAGGTTAATGTGCTCGGTGTTGATCGCTCGCCATTCTTCGGTCAATGGGGCACAGAACCCTAACTTCAGGCCATGGATGCAGACAAAGTGAGACCTGCAGCACGCTGCAGGTCTCTTTTTTTGAGCCTTTTGCCCGCATTGCTATGATTTCTCACTCCACGTTTCGAGTGCGGTAAAGTGATCACGCAGGACGCCATTCCCGGATATCGGCTCGACTATCGCATTGGCGGTGGCAGCAGCGACGTTTACAAAGGCGAGTTTCAAGGCACGACTGTTGCCGTCAAAGTACTTCGGGCAGAGGTCGACGGCGCTGCACGGCGTCGCTTTGAGTACGAAAGCCTATTCCTGCAGCGGCTGCGTCACCCGGGTATCGCTGAGTTTCTCGACGCCGGCCTAACTGAGGCCGGTCACCCTTTTCTCACAACGCGCTACTTCGAAGGCGTTCCTATCACTCAGTACGCGCTGGACCAATCACTGGACACACGCAGTCGAGTCGAGCTTCTTATAGAGTGTTGTAAGGTGCTACATTTTGCGCACCTTCGCGGCGTGGTTCATCGCGATGTGAAGCCTGCCAATCTGCTGGTTGATAGACAAGACGCATTAAAGGTACTGGACTTTGGCGTCGCCACCGGCATAAGGCTGTCCGAAGGTGGAGCTCCGATGACGGAACAGGGGCAGTTTCTAGGGACGTTACCCTATATGAGCCCCGAGCAGGTAACAGCGGAATCTGAGCAGCTTACCAGCGCAACAGATACCTATAGCCTCGGAGTTGTCGCCTATGAATTGCTCACCAGTGTGCTGCCAATACCGCTGGCAGGCTTACCGATTCAATCAGCACTTGAAGCAATCCAGACGCAGTCCGCTACACCTGCATCTATGCACGCCGGGCGCGGAGACCATCAGCTTGATGCGGTTATTAACAAAATGCTCCAGAAGGATCCGGCGGCACGCTACAACTCGCTGGCCGAAGTTGCCGACGACCTGCAGCGCTGGCTGGATGGACGTCTTGTCCTGGCACAGGTACCCAGCCTGCGAGAAGAGGTCCTGCAGTTTATTGGGCGCAACCAATTACTGACTGGCAGCATTACGGCCATTTTTAGCATCACGCTGATTGCCGCAAGTATCTCTACCTGGTTCGCCTGGCGCGAAAATGTGGCGCGGCAGCAGGCAGAAATCCAGTTGGCCAGAACGCAGGGGCTGTCGACATTTCTGGTAGAAATGCTGCAGAGCTCAAATCCGGAACGCGGCGGCAGCGAGGCCTTAACGGTCAAGGACGTCATGCTGAAGGCGGCGGGCGACGTGCGAAATAAGATCAGCGACGACCCGCGCATTGAAGCGACGATTCGCTGCACGCTGGGGGTCTCCTTGCTGGTGTTAGGCGATCAGGAGGCTTCCGAGAAACAAGCGACGCGCGGCAACGAACTGGTGGCAGACGCAGCGGGAACAGACGCCTGGGAGGAGTGCCGACTTGCGCTGGGTCAGGCACAGTTCTACCGGCTGGATCGTGACGCAGCCCGAGCTACTCTCACCGACCTGCTTGCACACACGCGAAAAGCACGCTTTTCTACAGAAGTGCTCACCAAAGCCGAACTGAACATCGCGATCGCCGATAACTACGACGGTCAGCATCAGGCCGCGTACGAACGAATGAAAGCCCTGGTAGAGACGCCGTTTGAAGTGCTGCCAGAAGACGACGAGTACCGCTTGTATGGCATACATGAGTATGGCGTGAGTCTGTACAGCACCAACCGCTTCCAGGAAGCTGCCGAGGTTCTAACAGAGTCTGTTCGGCTTCGAACGGAAAAGTTCTCTGCCTCACACCCTCAAACCCTGTTTTCACTGGCGTATCTGGGCTACGTCCGCCGAGAGCAGGGCCGCTTCGAGGAGGCGGTAGACATTGCCCAACAAGTCACTGCAGCGCGGGCAGAGGCCTATGGGCCTGAACACCGTCAGACCCTGTTGGGCCACAGAGATATACTGGAGGCAGCGCTGCTTGGCGAAGACATGGAAACAGCCTCGTCAGCGGCGGGCGTACTGGCAGCTAATGCCTACCTGCTGGACGGCGTTCAGGTGTTAAGGCTCAGTGTGAACCAACAACTCGCTAACTTTGCTACGGCCGAGCAGCGCTGGGCTGATGCGGAGCGGTTGTTCGCCGAAATCATGGACTATCTGGACGCTCTGAAAGAAAAACCCATCGCGCGCATGCTGCTGGCGCGACGAGACTATGGAAACATGCTGGCGGCGGCAGGCCGACATACAGAGGCGCTGGCGCAATACGAAGTCGCGTTGCGAGACATCAGCTTTCACCTGGGCGAAGAGCATCCGTTTTATGCAAAGGCGTCCAAGGCGCGACAGCGCCTGCTGCAGGCCATCGGAAACGCACAAGCCTAGCTACAGTCGCGATTTATCAGACCCATGCGTGACGCTACCATGGTCGCTTCTGCACGACTATTGATGCCAAGCTCGCGGTATATGTCCTTGATGTAGTCGTGAACCGTATGCGAGCTTAACTGCAGGAGATCAGCCACTTCCTGTGTCTTGTAGCCCCGTGAAATCAGTTGTAACACCTCCACCTGCCTGGGTGTCAGACGAATCTCCGCTGATTCGACCGGCTGAAACTGGCTCAGGATTTTTCTCGCAACGGCAGCAGATAGCGGCGGCGCTCCATGCACGGTATCGCGAAGCATCTGCACAATCGTTGCTTGCTGCCCTTCTTTTAGCACGTACCCCTGAGCACCGGCGCGCAACGCGGCGAAGATATGTTCCTCATCGCTGAATGCAGTAGCAACAATACGGGCGCAGTCGGGCTCCGTCACAGAGAGCTCTCGAATCACCTCCATACCGCTCCCATCCGGAAGATTGAGATCAATAAGAGCCAGGTCGGGGTGACTTTGCTGAATGACCTGCATGGCGCTGTGAATGCAGTCAGCTTCAAACACACCAATGCCGGGAAAGCTTGCATACAAAGCCTCAACCAGCCAGCGCCTCGCATCGGCATGATCCTCCAGGACCAGGGCTGTTTGTGGATCTTTAATCGGCGCCAGTTGCATCAGCGTCATCTCGGCAGCATGAGGCCGACACGACAGCCGCTGCCTGTCTCTTCAAACACCAACTCACCGCCGAGCTGTTGTGCACGTGTGTTCATTGATTCAAGCCCTCTGCCTGATGAGGTTGGGCCGCCTAGCCCGCTCCCGTTGTCGCGCACGGCGATTTCAATGGATTCTTCCAGCGAGCTCACGCTAAAGACGACTTCGCTGGCATCGGCATGTTTGATCACGTTACTCACGGCTTCCCTGAGTATGCGACTGATAGTAATCACATTCTGCACTTGCACTGGGGAGTCCGGCATATCTACTGGCACATCCCACTGCAGAGCGATGTTGTGTGCCGTGAGGCGCATTTCCATTTCAGAGCGGAGATCACCCAGCAGCTCCAGCAGCGTTAAACGCTTGTCGAGGGTGCGCGCGATGTCTTCGCGCAGCGACTGCAAGGCGACGCGGGCCTGGTCTGCCACCGTTTCATCAGGTGCCTGATACACAAGGCTAAGCAGCTGAGACCCCAGGTCATCGTGCAGATTTCTATAGATACGCTCTCGCTCCTGGTGCACCGCTTCCTCTATTTTTCTGGACAGTGTCAGAGACTCCTGATGGCGCCCTCGCTGGCCCCAGATAAGCGCCACAAATGTCAGGCAGGGCAGGATAACGACTGCCGCTGCCAGCACCACTGTCGCTGGGAAAAAATGACTGAGCCCCGCACCCAGCAAAATGCCGACCGCAGCTACGATAGCGGTCGTGGGCCCTAGCTTCCGACTGTGCAAGCCTGTCTCGATGATGACTGACGTTGCCGGTATGCTACAACGGCTGCAGGCGCTTTACCCCCCCCTGAACGGGGGATGAAGTATGCCGTGTGCCTGTGCAGATCAGAAGGTGTAGCTCAGGCCGATTCGAAGCTGTCGAGAGATATTGGGCCTGGCACCAAAGGGTCTACGCGAAACGATGACTTGCTCATCGGTCAGATTTTCACCAATGACGCGCAGGGTCAGCCCACTGGAAAAGGTATAAGAAGCCGCCACGTCTATTGTGGTATAAGCCTCGGTAAACTCGCCATCGCTATAACTGCCTCGCCCGGGGACCTCGCGCATCTCACTAATGTGCTTCAGCGCGAGACTTACGCGCCAATCCGGTGAATCCAGCCCGATCTGAAGACGAGCCTGATGGTCGGGTGTATAGGGCAACTCATCTCCCTCTCGCACTGCCAGAGACACGCCTTGGAAGTGGCCTGGATTCCACTGGGAGAAGTTCGAGGTAAACGACGTCTGAAACGCTGACTCTGTGTAGGTATAGACGAGGCTGATGGGCATCCACAACCCGGTCCCGAGTTGCACAGTGTAATTACTCGTGAACTCGGCGCCAGCAACTTCCACCTCACCGCCATTAAACTCTTCACCCACCTCACAGCCCACATCCGATACACGACAGCGGCCAAGGAGGTTTTCGTAGTCGCTAAAAAAGCCAATCAGGTCAAAAGTCAGGCTTCCGCGCTGATAACGGACACCGTATTCATAATTGATGGATTCCTCAGGATCGACGCTCTCGCCCGCACCCGGGCTTGCCGGGGAAAAACCCTTATGCACGCCTGCCAGCACGCCCCAACTATCAGAAAGCGCATAATAGAGGCCAAGGCCCGGCAGCAGCACTTCCTGGTCTCTAACCTCGCGCGTGACAGCGATCAGATCTTCGGCATCGCCCTCGATCATCTCGTAGCGCAGCCCCAGGTCAACCGTCCAGTTGCCGAACTCCAGCTTGTCACTGAGAAATAAAGCGAGTGCATCCGTCTCCCATTCGTTGACCAGACTGGGGTCCCTGTCTTCGCCATCGAACACCAGCGTACCTGCCTCGACCGAATAGCCAAATACGTCATGGTCGCGCTCCACATAGTCGTAGTGGTATCGCAGGCCGACATCAACACTATGGTCGATGCCCGCAGCCGAGAAGAAGTGACTGGCACGCAGATCAATGCCCATCGATTCAAAGGCACGATCAAAATCAGTAACATCCAGTAACTCAAAATCGCTGCCGTCTGAATCCACTTCCCCCCGTAGCAACGCGATCTCACGTGGGAACTCCTCCGGATTCGCCAACACCACTGCAGCCGCCGGTGCACGCGGATCAATAAATCCATCATATTTGAACCAGGCGCGCTCAAACTGGTTGTAGTAGAGCCGCGTCGTAAGTCGCCAATTCGCAGGAAGCGCAAGGTTATGAATCAGGTGCGCCTGCCAGTGCTCGGTATTGAACTGGTCCAACTGACTGCCAACATAGCGTCGATTGGGGCTCTTTCCGAAGTCCTCGTCTGTAAGCCCCAGATAGGTTTCATCGGACCGCTCATCGGCATATCCCATTTTGAGCTGTAACTGCTGGTCCACGCGTGCATCAGCCGAAGAACTCCATTGCAACTTGGCATTGATGTCGTTGCGCTCAAAACCTGTGTCTCCACCCCCATCCAGTTCCTTGAAGCCGTCTGACCCGTATCGAAGGCCATCGATCCAGAAATTCACCGGACCCAGTGCACCACCATAAAAAGCCCGGTATTTATGGTAACTATCATTGCCGAGCGTTGCCTCCAGCCGCCCGCCGGCTTCCCCGGCCGTCGGTGCTGTGACCATGTTAAGCGCACCGCCGACCGTGTGCGGACCGTGCTGGATCGCGGATGGACCCTTAAATACCTCAATAGCGCTCATGCGATTGATGTTTGGCATATAGTAAGCCGCAGGCGCGGAGTACGGCGCCGGGGCAATCAAAATGCCATCCTCCATCAGCGTCAGTTTCTGGCTGCGCTCTGACGTCGCCCCCCGCAGCCCTATATTTGGCCGCAACCCATAGCCATCTTCGATACGAAGATATACGCCAGGTACCTGCTGGAGCAGACTATTGATATCGGTGCTATCGAACTGCAGGATCTGCTCTTCATCAAGCAGAGATGCGGAACCGGCGAGGGTAGAAATTTGCTCCCGACCGCCGGTTACATAGACTTCCTCGTAGATTCGATCGGTACCACTTTCTTCCTGGCCAAACGCCGACTGCAGGCTGAAGCAGGCCAACATGGTCGCAAGCAGAAAGCAAGGAGTCGATCGAAGCAAATATCCGTATTGAGGGGATAGCTCTGTCTGCTGCATGATCTTCACCTCACTTAATCCCCATCGGTAAAGTTAATGCCAAGATCTATGTCGAGGCTGTCGGGAATTTCTCGCTTAAAGTTGCCATCCAGAAAGCCCAGCGTGATTTCCAGCATCGCGGGATCTCTATCGGCAATCGACTGTCGCACCTGACGCAAGCTGTCTTCAACGGCTGCTATCTCGTTAAGCCGACCGACAGACTCCATGAAATCGAAGATGCTGCCGGCTTCACCGCGCTCGCCTCGCAACAGCAATTCAACTTCATCAATGCTCGCAGCAATGGCTTGCCAGGCATGCTGAGACACCTGTGCCGCCGTAATCACCACATTGCGGGCCTGCAGGTAATCGAGAAACTCCTGCGACGAAATAATCACCTGGCTTAGTGGCTCGGTGCCGTCTTCAAGCTCTCCCGCCAAAAACAGCTCGCGAAACGGCCTGCCAGTGTCGAGATGCTCTGTGGTCCAGCCATTTTCAACATACTGAGCTTGCGACAGAAGCTGACCAGATAAGCCCAGCAGCACATCGCACTTGCGCGGCTGAAACCCATACTCAGACAGAATAGCTGCGGCATCGGTGCTGTGTTCTGGGGTGCTGGTTTCAAAGATGGCTGACTCCAGTGCCAACAGGCCCACACGCTGGAATGTCTTGCTACCGAAATAGGCGTCATCAAGTACACGGACGTCATCGAGGTCGTCCACTATCTCTGCGCGCACGGTCTCCAGGTAATTGGTGCCGCGTAGTCGGAGCCCATCAATAAAGGTGAAGGCCGGGAACACAAAGTTGTCATCCAATGGCCCGAACTTATAAAGCACCAACCGGTACCACTGCTCAAAAGTTGACTTCCAGCGTCGCTGCAGTTCTTCCAGAGCGATGGCGTCCTGCACGGCGCAAAAACCCTCCGCCGCAGTATCCAGTGCTTGCGCTTCAGCAAGGAAGGCATTCACCGCAGGTAGTATGGCGCCCTCTAGCGAGCGTTCCAGGGTCTGGCGCAGATTTAGCGCTGGGTTTTCGGGGACCGGCGGCTCGGGGCCCTGACCGTCGTTGACGCAGCCTGCCAACACTATCGTCATAAAGAGACACACCAGCGCGTGTATACCACCAGTATCGGTGAGACTGCGCATGAACGTATAGCAACACCTCATACATCCACCACAACATGCAGGTGATTGTCCCAACGCTGCCCTGGCAGCTTGACGCGTTTGGCGCGATACTCTTGCAGACAAAAGCTATCCAGCTCGCGAATCTCACCCAGCGAGCTACTCAACAGAAAGCCTGCGCGCCCGGGTGTGCTGGCAATGCCGCAGACATCACGCAGCGCATGTGCGCCGACCAACATACCCGTATCAATATTCCAGAAGGCGGCAAGACTACCCCTGGGGCTGGTGAATCCCGCCGTGCGACTCTGATCGCAGATCGCGACACTTCCCACATAGTCTTTCAGTTGGTCAATCAGTGTCGGCGGGTCATCAAAGAGCTGCGGAGGAGACCCCAGACGGTGAACGCCCGCCAGCGGCACCGTATTGGTATGGCCCGCTGCATCGCGCTGCATCTGTATAGCAAAGGCAACACTGCCGTCCGCGGCTACCGCCAGATGTCGTAGACTGGCTTTGGGTTCAGCGAGCTCAAAAGCGTCTTCCAGCCCTCCGTTAGCGGCACTAAGGTAGCTAACGTTGGAGCGCATGGAGGCCAGATTCAAACCCCGACGACCGGATGCCGGGCGGGTGAGAATTCCACTATTTGCCACTGCCAAAGACAAACCGTCGGGCATAAGCCTCAGTTCATGGGGCCCTATACCGTGACTCGACCATTCATCCAGAAGCTGATAACTGGCGGCATCGCGCACCGCAATGCGACCCAGCCCCTCACTGATCGCTGACTCCGTCGTGTACAGCACTCGGCCATCGGCGCTAAAACAGGCATGGCCAAACAGGTGTCGATCAGTGGCACAACTAAATCCGCTGACCTCGCGACCGGAGAGTAGATCAATCTCCAGCCCACGGGTCCCTGGCCTTCGAGCTATTACCAGTACGCTGTTTTTGCGCAAGGGGTGCTGCAAAACGTCGTGGCCACGAAAACCGGTAAGCGCCGCAGACGCCGGTGCAACTTGAGCAGGCGCAACCCAACCCACGCCATAGCTGCCAGCCTTGTCTCCTTGCGCCGCGACCCAGCGCTCCGACCTCTTTTCCTCGCACGCGACCGAGGGTAGCGAGCCGGGTAAGAACGCAGCCAGCAACCCAATGGCGCGGCGTCGAGTAATCGCTTGCTTAGCTCGGTATAGATGTGACTCCATCACAGGGATTCCAAAAAGCGAAGGAGTTCTTGACGAGCACTCACATCCAGCATTACAAAAGCCTGCTGTGCGGCAGTCGCCTCACCCGCATGCCATAGAATGGCTTCCTCAAGATCCTTGGCCCGGCCATCATGCAGAAACTGCAGCGTCCCATTCACGCTTTTGCTCAGACCAATGCCCCATAGCGGCGGCGTGCGCCACTCCCTGCCGTTCGCCTCATAGTCAGGTCGTCCATCGGCAAGCCCCTCACCCATATCGTGCAGCAATAGATCGCTGTAAGGCCAAATACGCTGATTACCAAGATGTTTCCGATCTCCCGCTTGCGCACCTGTCTGGAAGGACGGATGATGGCAAGCTACACAACCAACTTCGTAGAAATACTGACGGCCGCTATCCTCCTGCGCCAAAGCCGGCCGAGCGACTGGAACGCCAATATTTCTTACGAATTCGGTGGTCAGGTCGAGTAAACCTTCCGGTAACTCAAAACCGTCTGTACCTGCACCGGAGACCTGGCGCCGACAGCGTGATTGAGCCGCGGTGCACGGCTGGGCAGCAAACAGAGGGTTGCTGATACCAACATCTCCCTGAAACGCGGCGGCTACGGTCACTCGCAAACTCGAGCGATTAGCTTTCCAACCGAAGCGTCCTGGAGCACTATGTCCCAACGCCGGGTCCCAGACTCGATTTACGCGTCCACTGATACCGTCGTCGTCCTCATCGTGCGCATCTGCCAATGCATCTATCGCGGCCTGGGGGATAGCTTCAATCAACCCCATGCCATGAATGGCAGGCGCCGCGCGCAGGCTGATTTGCAGCTCAGCGGGCAGCGGTCCGTAACCAAGTTCATCTATACGCGGTCTGGGGCGCCGCAGGGTTTTGTGCTGGCCGTCCGGGTACTCGAATACATGTTCCTGCCAGTCTATATAGACCTGCGCCTCCGGCGGAGGCTCCGGATTATTCAGAGCGGTCACTCGGCGAATACGCCCTCGGAACTGATGGGATAGGGCCACCGATTGTACTTGTAACTGCTCCCCGTAAACGGGATCAGGGACTGCGCCGCGTATTGAATCTCGACCAGGCAGACTTAGTCGCAGAACGCCACTAAACAACGGCTGATCGGGATTGTCTGGTAGCTGACCCCTCCCGCCATTGACATGACAGGCAAGACAGGTCCGCGCGTTGTAAAGAGGGCCCAGACCATCCCGCGCATCGGTGATCGTTGGCGCTTTAATCCAGGCCTGATTAGCCAGCGCTTTGCCCGCGTGAAACTTAGGCCGCGCACTTACCGGCAGATTTGCCGCAGGCAACTCATAGGAAGCAAAGGGTCTGAATTTAACGCTACCCTCGCCGCCGGGCAGCATCTCAGCAATATCAAAAGAAGCGACGGGGACAGCATCGTCCAAGCAAGCCATAAGGAGCGCGGTCAGCAACCCTAGCGTCAAACGCCGTTGCCACTTGGTGCCGCTGCTGTAACTCTTCACTGCACTGAGACGAATACGGGCCGCATACACGACAGAGTGCCGAGGACGCGGCCCGCTGCTTATGCGGTATTAACCGCAGGTCTGATCAGGATTCGTGGTGTCACACTCAGATGCATCGTCGTCCACCACGTCCACATCAATAGCCAGACGCTCTGCTAGGTCAGCAATCGAGATAGACTGCTGATTCAACGAGATGATGGCCTTAAAGATCGGGCTGTCCTGGTCACGCTCGGCGTCCTGGATCAGAACATCAAAGGGCATACCGTTGCGCGCCATAGCGTCCAGCTCGTCCATGTTAGTGCTGGTCTCGGACAAACGTGCTTCCAGCGTAGTCACAATCTCGGTAAGCGTAGCTACATTGAGCTCTGTGGCATAGTCGTCAAACCCGAAGCCATCCACAGCGCGAGCAGTTTCGTCCACCATGCCGTCAAGGTCGCTGTCGTAACCCGCGTAGGCGCCAAAGTAGCTGTTTGAGATCCCCAGCGCGTTAAGCAACATATCTCTGTGGGTATTATCTGAGAAGCAGGAATGCTCGTCTTCCTGCGAATTAGCGCTGTAGGCAATTTGCATACGTTCACCCGCCAGTTCGCCTTCAGAAAGCGTACCCATGCCAGTCAGGATTTCTGTGATCCTTTGCACCGCTTCGTCCCGAGTCGCAAAGCTGGTGAACTGATCACGGTAATTACCTTCAACACCGTCCTGCCAGCCGTCTACGACTGACTGTAGATCGTCTATTAGCTTTTGCGCAGCAACCTGCAGGAAAGTCAGCCGTCGTGATGCAAACGGATCACTGGTGAAGTCAGTTAACGGACGTTGCCCGCCCGCCGCGATATTACTGGCTGCGAGCGTCTTAACCGCTTCAATGCGGTCTGTGCCATTGGTCACCATGGCGTTGCCATTCAGGTCCTGGCCCCACAGCATGAACTCAATTGCGTGGTAGCCCGCGATAACGTCACGCTCATCCTCAGCCGTAAAAGTACTGTCCAGCAGAGCCCGGTCAATAACGATGTTGGCATTGCCGATAATGTTATTTGAGGAATCCAAGCCATCAACCTGGCCGCCATCATTAACCGGCGTGCTGCTCTCAACAATACCAATTTGATCGAAGCCGAAGTCGGGCTCCGCCACCGTAACGTAGTCAATCAGGGCCTCACCCAGCGGCCAGGCATTGATCTCGCCTTCGGGACCGTTTTCCTCGGTGTAGTCCGTGGAGTCGATCGGACTCAACCGGAATCGGTAGACTTCCGTCTGCCCGTAGGGCTCACGTGCCACAAGCCACGCTTGCTTTGCCGCGTCCAAATTCGCCTGGGTTGGGTTCTGCGCAAATGCTTCAATAGCAGTTTGTAGTGCCTGGGCTGTTTCCAGCGAGTCGGAGTATGCGGCCAATGCGATATCCGCATTGGTTTCCAAAAGCGCGGCTACACCGGTTTCATCGAATACCACGAATTCAGGTTCGAGGAACACCGTGAAGTCTCCGAGCACGAATGCCAGAAGATCACCCATCAGGCTTGTAGTAGCCACTCGGCAGGGCTGGCTGCTGAAAGATGGGCCCCCGCAGAGTCCTGCTGCTCTCGCTTTCCAGCCAGCGAATTCAAAGCCGTCTGCTGGCGTGGCGACGAATACTTCGTCAAAGGTGCCGTCGACGATATCCACCTCACAGGTACTTCCAGCGCTGCAGGTATAGGTGTTTGACTGGCTGGCGACTGAGCCGCCTTCGGGAACGACTATCTGAATCTTACAACCACCGACAAGTAGAGCAGCCGCAAAAGTGGCCGCAATCGTATTTAGCTTCATGACACCCCCCGGGTATATTCTAATTTTGACCTCTCTCAAACAATAATGATTCTCGTTTGCGTATGCAAATGTTTTCCATTACCAATAGGTCAACAAACTGTGAACGCTGCCGACTCCATACCTAGCACCTGTTAGGCTGTTCTGGAGGCCGCACATGGTTAGAAAAGGCTGCTGATATACGCATGCGGTACTGGCTCGAACTCAGAGTAAGAACACAACGCAAAGCAACAAAGCGGCAGCCACGGTATGTGACTGTATTACGCTGTGCACTGCTGGCTCTGTTTCTGACGACTGGCTGTAGCGATGGCAGGGACAGCTTTTCCCCAGCAACCGGGCCTTCCGCTCCTACGCCGGAGCCTGAACCTGCGCCGGAACCCGAGCCGGACCCGCCGCGACAGGTATTTGAAACGCCCGAGGCACTGGGTGAGCGCCTGTTCTTTGATACCAACCTCTCTCTGAACAGAACCCAGGCCTGCGCCACCTGCCACGACCCCGAACGCGGATTTACCGATGGCAGGCTCAATGCCTTTGGCGAAGTCGGCGCATTTTCAGTAGGCGATGACGGGTTCTCGGAGGGGGGGCGCAATGCGCCTTCGGCTGGCTATGCAGCTTTTACGCCTGGCTTCCAAACAGGAACACTGCCACGCTTTAACAGTCAGCAGTCGGACTACGTCGGTTTTTTTGGCGGTCAGTTCTGGGACGGTAGAGCATCAGAACTCTCTGATCAGGCTATGGGTCCGCCGCTTGCACCCGGGGAGATGGGTATGCCCGACACAGCAGCCGTCATGGAGCGTCTGCTGGAGAACCCGGACTACGCCGCGTCTTTTCCACTTCTATACGGGGAGGATATCTTTGATAACGCGGATGCGGCCTTTATCGCCATGGCAGACGCCATCGGAGCCTATGAGCGCACCGAGGTTTTCTCGCCCTTTACGTCCAAGTACGATAGGTCGCTACACGGTGAATACGTTTATATACCCGGCACACCAGCGGCTTTGGGCAGAGCGCTATTCTTCTCGCAGCAATTCACCAACTGCGCTACCTGCCACCAATTACATCCAAACAGCAACCGCAGAGAGCCCTTTACCCGGCACGAATACCACAATGTAGGTGTTCCTATAAATGAAGCAGCGCGTCTTGCTGCGAACATTCCGCTGGATGCACCTGATGAAGGTTTACTCAACAACCCACTCGTCAATGACCCTGCGCAAAGGGGAAAGTTTAAGGTTCCGACGCTGCGCAACGTTGCTGTTACCGGACCCTACATGCACAACGGCGTCTTTCGACGCCTCGATACGGTAATTCGTTTCTACGATCAGTTTCTCGCAGGATCCAGCAACGCGATCAACCCGGAGACCGGTGATCATTGGCGCGAGGGGCCTTTCCCAGAGACGCTGGCTTCAGAAGAACTACGCGACGGACGCACGCTGGACGATTTTGAGATTGATGCCCTGGTATGCTTTCTTCGCACGCTCACTGATGCGCGCTATGAGCACCTCATCGAGGATGATGGACTCATCTGCGACTAATCCGCCATCGCTCCTGCGATAGACTGTAGCAAAGGCTTCTCGGTGCAGACATACCAGATGCAACACATTGCTATTCTTGACATGGGCGGGACCATCAACGGCATCCTCGACCCCGACGACGCACCCCCGTCGCACAGTCTGGTTATCGACTATGTGGCCGCCAAGGCCGAGTCTTTCGGCATTCACATTCGTGGTCAGCAGATCGTTATGAAAGACTCCCGCGCCGTAACGGACGCCGATCGCGACGCATTGTTAGGAGCGATTCGACGCAGTGAAGAAGATGCGCTGCTAGTGCCTCACGGTACCTTTACGCTGGCGACAACGGGGGAATATATCGCGCACGCGCTGCAAGCGGAGCCAACTGCTGGTGCATCGCAAAAGCGGATCGTGCTGGTTGGCGCCAGATATCCACTAGGCGCGGAGGATTCGGATGCACCTCATCGCCTGAAATTCGCCATCAATGCGCTATTGACCGCAGAGCCAGGAGTATGGGTGGCAATGGAGGATAAACTCTGGCGCCCCCATACCGTCACCAAAGATCTGGATAGCGGGCGCTTCGTCCCGCGCTAGCTTGCCGTATTGCGCAGAACGCGCAGCAGGTCGACAGCGTTATCCCCTACTACACCGGTATGCTCACGCATTCTGGCCTCTGCCAGCTCACCGTCGCCTTCGAGTATTGCCTCCAGCACCGCCTGATGCTCCTGAAACGACTTCTTCGCACGGTGTGCAGAGTTCACCTGGCTGCGTCGGTAAGGCGTTAGCTGTGTGAACATTCTGGCCGCGGTTTCCTCCAGCACGGAGTTTCTCGAACCGCGGATCATCAGCCGATGGAATTCGAGACTGGCATCGTAATAAGCCGCCCATTCCCCCTGCTGGGTAAAGACGGCGTAGGCTTCGTGCACCCTGACCAATTCTCTCTTTTCCGCCTCTGTCATGCGCGTCGCTGCCAGCCGGGCGCAGGCACCCTCCATGACAGACATTGCCTCAAACATCTCGACCAGTCGTTCTGCTGGCAACTGCGTCACGAAAGCACCGCGGCGCGGCAGCACCTCGACCAGACCCGCCGAGGCAAGCTGACGCACAGCCTCACGCACTGGCGTGCGCGACACGTGATAGCGGTCGGCGATCTCCTGTTCGTTGAGATGCGATCCGGGAGGCCGATGACCGCTGGTAATCTCCGCCTGAATGCCGTCAGCAATACGCTGGCTGTGTGTCGTGTTCTGCATTGCCGCAGTGTAACGGGCAGCTCAAAGGTTTGTATACAATCGATGTGTTTGTGTATAAATTTACTCGATGCACGCCATCAAAGACGCGTTCAAAACCTTTTGCCGAGCTGGCGTTCTCGTCGGACTGATGTTGCTAGCGAGCCTGCCGATTGGAAGCAACGCCACAGCCTTGGTAGCGGGCGACGCTACAGACGTCACTACAGAACTCACCACAGAACTCACCGTAGACCTCACCACAGAACTCACCACAGAACTCACTACAGAACTACGGCAGCAGCTTGAGGCTATTCTGCAAGCATCGCAGGTACCGGGCGCGACCATTGTGGTGATCGAAGACGGCGCGCCAGTGATGAACCTTAGCTGGGGCATGGCCAGCCGCGAGCGCAACGAGCGGATGACCCCAGAACACCTGGTAGCCGTCGGTTCCATGTCTAAGAATCTGACCTCGCTGGCCCTGCTGCACGCAGACGAGACCGGGTTACTAAGCCTGTCCGACCCGTTGCAAAAATGGTTGCCAGCGTTTCGCTTTGACGACCCCGACGCTTTCTCCAACAACGTCACTCTGATGCACCTGCTCTCTCACACCGCTGGCATCGAAGGGTCTACTTACGAAGAGTACGGTTTGAATATGCCGGGCCTGTCCCCAACAGCGTACGCAGAGAGGATGCAGGGGCGCATTGCCCTGCGCTGGACGCCGGGGGATTTTTTCTCCTATGCCAATCCCGGTCATACGCTGGCCGCCGCGGCTCTGGAAGCAGCGTGTGACTGCCGCTTCGACGACTATATGCACGAAAAGGTCTTCCTGCCGCTGGGCATGACAACGGCTACCTTCACCCCGAATGAGACTGAGCGAACTGCGCTGGCCTCGAGCTATCACCCTGACGGCCGCACGCTGTCACAACATTGGGAGATGGCGATCAGACCCTCAGGTTCTCTGTTGCTGAGCTCTGCTGACCTGCAGGCACTGGTACTGTTCTATGCCACGCGCGGTGAGCTTGCACCCTCCGTGCTCACTGAAGCCGGCTTTACGCGCATGGAGACGCCGGCCCAGACAGCGCTGGCGCAGCAGGGCGTAGTAGCAGGTGGTTACGCCCTGGGTAACTTTAACTTTCAGTCAGGCAATGCCCAGTTTCAGGGCCACACCGGTTCCACGGACGGATTTCTTTCCTGGTTCGGCTACCAGCCGGCGCTGCGTGCTGGCTTCGCGGTCGTTGTAAATGGCGGAGAAGACAGTGCCCGCTACCGCCTGCAACAGGCCATTGGCACGTATCTTACCCGGCAAGTGCCCGCACCCGAGGTGCAGGAACCGGCGGCAATCAACTCGGAAACGCAACTGACAGGCTGGTGGTCGCCATCAAGCCACTCCATGTTGTTGCGCGACTGGCTGTGGCGCGTCTTTGGCGCGGCCAGGCTGACAGCGGGCGAAGAAAACATCACCGTCGATCACGGCTGGCCGGGGGTACCCGAACAGACGCTGGTGCATACCGGACAGAATCGGTTCCGGGATGAGAGCAGCGCGTCGGCGCGCTACGGTCTGGTTGAAGACAGCAACGGATTGCCGGCGCTGGTTATTGGAGCCGCGTACCGTCCGGTCAGCGCGCTATGGGTTTATTCGACTCGTTTGCCATTGATTGCAGGCGTGATCGGCAGCCTGCTGGCGCTGGTGAACGTCCTGTACCGCAGCCTGCGGCGAGTACTGAAGAGAGAGCCAGTACCACCACTGCTACTGCAAAATGCGCTGTCTGCCTTGGCCTTTGTCGGGCTTGCTATGCTCTTCCTCTACGTCGGCATGTTGGGCCCGCTTGACCTCAGCGGCGAGCTGGGCCGCGTTGGCGTATGGTCACTTCTATTACTGGCACTGAGCCTGCTCGGGCCCGTCGCCGCCGGCGCGGGATTATTCACCTATTTTCGCCGGGGTGGCAGCGCCTTCCACGGCACTATCGCCGGGACAATGCTGCTCGCTTGGTTGGTACCGTTATGCTTTGGCTGGGTGCCCC
This sequence comes from Pseudomonadota bacterium, assembly GCA_038746745.1. Taxonomy (GTDB): domain Bacteria; phylum Pseudomonadota; class Gammaproteobacteria; order Pseudomonadales; family Halieaceae; genus JANQIO01. The sequence continues at coordinate 6,569 of JBCDKJ010000019.1, read as the reverse complement.
TGGTCACATGGATTCGGTGACGGGAGACACAACGAGCTTATGACCGACACATCCGTCACCGCGTCCTTCAAAGATGGGCTACGCAACTGGCGCAAGCTCGGCACGCTGTTTTCATTACAGATTGCCCACGATTTGCCCGGCGCACTAACGGCCACCATGGCCCCCACTCTGTTTGTTAAACAGTTCGGCATGCCGCTGGAATACATTGGTCTGTTTTTCATACCCTTCATCGTAACAGCGCTCAAATGGACCTGGGCGCCTGTGGTCGACAACCACAGCCTGGCGGGATTAAGCCATCGGAAATCGTGGCTGGCACCGTTGACGGTGATGGTCAGCGTGTCATTTCTATTGATCGCTTCGGTAGAGCCCAGTCTGGATACGCTCTACGTGATCATTAGTCTGCTGGTGGTGAAGCAGGTGTTCTTTGCGACGCAGGAGATCGCTGCCGACGCTTACGTGGTGGAAAACCTGGCACCTGAGGAGCGCGGCATTGGTGCCAGCGTGGTATGGCTGGGCAAGGAGTTCGGCCAGGTTATAGGCTTTGCCGGGCTACTGTATGTCGCCGATCACTATGGCTGGAGCGCTGCTTTCACCGGCGTCGCCATACTGTTTGCACTCTTTAACCTGCCAGCGCTGTTGCGCGAAGAACCGCCGCGCCCAGTGCAGGACGTCATGCCGAGGGCAGAGCCTCTGGCATTCTTTCGCCACCGGGTGAACTGGCGCATTGTCTCCATCGTTTTTGCTATGGCTTTTACCCTGCAAATGCCGGTCGCCATTATCGGCCCGTTTCTGGGTGCCAAAGGGTTTACCATCTCTGAGATTGGCGTGATTCTCGGGATTGCCGCCAGCCTGGGCGCGATTATTTCGCTGTCAATCGCGTCAGTGGTGATTACGAGACTGGGACCCAAACGCACGGCGATTCTGCTTATCTTTGTTGCGCCTCTGGCGAGCCCAGGGTTCTTCTGGATCGCGATTCACGACAGCATCAGCTTGAGCGTCGTCGTTGGCATCGTACTGTGGGCAACCATTTGCACCGCTCCGATTCGGATGGTGCTCTATGCCGCGCGCATTGGCTGGACCTCTGACCACCAGGTGGGCACTGATATGACAATCCAGCAATCGGTATGGTTTTTAGGCTACGCCGCCTCCGGGGCCTTATCAGGGCTGCTGGCCGGTGCGGTCGGGTGGGTAGGATTTTTTATCGTGAATATTGTGCTCACTGCGGCGGCGCTGGTGTATTTCATTAACAGTCACGACCGCGTTGAGACAGACGTTGGTGAACTTCGAAACACATTGCAAACCAGCCACGCGTCGGAACCAGACACAGTGCCGACGGATAGCTGACAGAACCTGAGAGGAGAAGACCATGCATGAATCCCAATCACGCCGTGCGCCAGGGCCGCTCAAGACCCTGGCTATCGCGGTCAGTATGGCGGCAGGCACCACAGGAGCTTTTGCGCAGCAAGACCTGATGGAAGAGGTCATCGTGACCGCCGAGAAGCGCGGACAATCTCTGCAGGATACTGCCACCAGTATGGTCATCGTCACCCCAGAGCGCATTAACGAACTGAATATCGTCAATCTCGACGACGCACTGCTGCGCGTAGGTAATGCGGGTTTCACCTCGGTGGGGAGCGGCAGCAATGAACAGTTCGTCCTGCGAGGCGTGCAGTCCGGTGGGGTCACGCCCGGCACCACGCCGGTGGCCACGCTGATTGTCGACGGTGCATTTATTCCCAACCAGGCTGCCGGTGCCACCATTTCAAACGCCTGGGACGTGCGTCAGATCGAAGTTCTACGCGGCGCACAGTCAACTCTGCAGGGTCGTAACTCGCTGATTGGTGCCATTGTCGTGAACACGGAAGAACCCACAGCGGAATGGGATTTTCGCGGACGCGCGACCTATGCAGAACAAAACACCTGGGAGACCTCGATCGCATTCGGGGGGCCTATCGTTGACGATCAACTCATGTTCCGCATCGCGGCGCAGCGAACCGAGACCGATGGCTTTATAGAGCGGCTCGATGGCACTGACGGTGACGCCGAGGAGAGCACACTGATTCGCGGCAAACTACGATTTGAACCCGATGCTCTGCCAGACCTGCACTGGGATCTCGTCGCCACCTACTCCGAAGAGGAGGATGGCAATGTGCTGGTCTCAGCCGATGACCCCTATGAGCGCATTCAGGTAGCGGATATCGCATCGATCACCGAGCGTGAAATCCTGACGTTTGGCAGTACCCTCAGTTATGAAATTAACGAGCGCCTCGAGTTCACCTCCGTGACGAACTACGCACGGTTGGAAACCGATGAAATTCAGGACTTTGACGGCCAGGAGGATACCGGCGCCCCGGTGTCTCCAGTGCGACTGAATCAACGCGAAAACGAAGACTTTCTGCAGGAGTTCAGATTTCTCTATGACAACGGCAGCGGCTTCCAGGCGCTGGGAGGGCTGCTCTATGCCTTCCGCGGTAACGACGACGACACGCAGGTCGCGCAGGGGCTGACAGCACCCGGACTCGATTTGGGCAATGTATTTTTCCTCGGCCTTCCTGGCCTGGACCCAACCTACCGCAATGTCACCTCAGCAGTGACCGGCGGCGCAGCCTCTATCAACACGCCGGCATCGGCGCCGCGACGCCTCAACGATCCGCTGTTGGTGGGGGACAGTGTGACCCTCGGCAGCGATTTTGTGTTTCAGCCCGAGTTCGACACCTTTGCGATTTTTGGCGAAGCCAGTTGGGATATCACTCCGGCCTTCACGGTAACCGCAGGTTTTCGCTACGAGCGTGAGGACGCGAGCTACGAAGCGTTTCAGGTAAACCGGCTGCTTGAACCCTCCGACATACAGGCTCTGACACCCGAGGGCAACTCGGGGCTGGCTCCCGCTATCGAGGAGGCACTGGTTACCGACCTGACACCCCTGCTGGGTGCTGATCAAGCGGCCGCTGCCGCGGCGGCGGCAACGCCGAGTATTACCCCGGCCTACGCAGAGACTCTGGAAGGCGTACTCATCGCCGTCAACGGTGGCGATGAAAACGCGCTGGAACCCATATCACTGGATGAGGACCAATCCTTTGGAGTATTTCTGCCGAAGCTCGTAGCCACCTGGAATCTGAGCGATAGCGTCTCACTGGCGGCGTCGGTGCAACGCGCCTACCGGCCAGGCGGCATAGGCATCAATCCAGTGCGCTCGGAAGCGTTTATCTTTGACCAGGAGTTTTCCTGGAATTACGAGCTGGCGCTTCGCTCTATTTCCATGAATGGAAAATTGCTGATAAATGCCAACCTGTTCTGGATCGACTGGGAAGATCAGCAAATCGAGGTACAGCTTTCCGAGACCCCACAGGATTCTGCCACTCAGAATGTCGGCGAGAGCGAACTGTACGGCATCGAGGTGCAAGGCGTATATAACGTCACCGACAATCTGCAGCTATTTTCTTCAGTGGGCTTTGTTGAGACAGAAATCACCGGTACCGATGAGAGTAACGCAGATTTGGAAGGTGACGAATTCCCTTTCGCCCCTTCCTATAGCGGCTCTGTTGGTTTTACCTATCAGCATCCCTCAGGCTTTGGCGCCACTGTGGATGCCAGCTTCCTGGGTGAATCGGAACCTTTACTTCCGAATAACTCTGGCTCGAACCCGATCTTCGGTTCCGGCTTGAAGAATGATGACGTGGTGCTTACTAATGCGAGACTCTCGTATCGCTGGGATCGATTTACCGCGTTTGTATTCGGCTCGAATCTGTTTGATGAGGAATACCTGATCAACGCGGACGCCCTGGCTGGCAACGTTATCGTCGGCGACCCCCGGGTGATCGGTGCCGGATTTACGTTTGGCTTATAGCGTCAGCTAACGGTGTTGCTGGCGCCGCTACAGGGCGTTAAGCCCTGCGACGGCGTCTTCAGCGAGTCGATTTGCTATGCCTTCCAGCGTCTCACGCAGTGCGGCCAGACGGCGCAGGCTAGCCTCGTCGTCGGTATTGATGTCCAAATCGAACACGAGTGACCTGAGCACTTCTGCCACCGCTGGCGACCGACCGCCAGAGACCGACACGCTCTCCGCGTCAGACAGCGCTTTCTGCAACTGTGCTAAAAGTGCTTCTGCTAAGGATTCCGTCCGCATCAGTTGATCGATGTAGGCCCTGGCCACTACAGGTTCGTCGGGCCAGGTAAAGCGGAGCTGTTGCTGTGGGTTAAAGACCGGCCCCTGAGTAGCCAATTCCGCAGCCGCTATTTCGTTACTGGTCAAATGCTCGCTGGGCGTGAGAGCGAATACATCGAGGCCGCGTGCGATTTCGGTTCCATAAATACGGCCGTTATACCAGTAAGTAGACCAGTAGCCGCCCAGAATCAGCTGCTCGGCGTCGATAGGACCACGATCAAAATAGGCGATCTCAACCGGGTTAGCGGAGTCTGTGAAATCAGAAATCGATAATCCGCCCTGATACCAGGCCTGGGCAAAAATGTCCCGGCCTGGAACCGGCACCACCGAGCCGTTGTGGGCAACACAGTTTTCCTGTGCTACCTGGGGTACGGGCAACTTGTAGTAACCCTGAAAGGTCAGCTTGCCATCGTCGAGGTCGTAGATTGCATTGGCGCCCCACTCCTGAGAATCGAAAGTGCGACAGCGCGGACGCGAACCCTCGCCCCACTCGTCAGTAAACAGCACCTTGGTGGCATCGTTATTGAATGTCGCGGAATGCCAGTAGGCAAAACCCTGGTCGACCACAGCATCAATGCGCGCCGGCTTGCGAGGGTCGGAGATATCGAAAATGATGCCGTTGCCAGAGCAGGCACCAGCAGCAATATTTTCCTCTGGAAATACCGTGATGTCGTGGCACTGATCAGTCGGGTCGCTCTCCTGAGTGCCCTCACCGTGATCACCGCCCTGCCACAGGCCGGCGAGCCGGCCTGTCTCCGGATCGGCGAACACGGCCGGGCTGTCGATAACCCGAGATTTGGCAGGATCATCGATGGGAATCTCGATCACATCAATGCGAAACAAGGCAGTGCGCTCATCGCCGGGCTCATCACCAACGCAGCCCTCAAGCTCCTCGCCGTCGCGGACGCTGGAGATACCGGAGTTGTACACGATGATTTTGCCGTCTTCCTCACCCTGGGATACAACGGAATGGGTGTGGGAACCGCGGCAGGTTTGCACCAGACCCACCTGCTTCGGCTGGCGAGGGTCAGCGATGTTAAAGATACGAATTCCACGGAAGCGCTCCTCGCTAACATCTTCACTGATGCCCTGCAGCCCACAGTCGATGCGACCGCGCTGCTGCTCCACCGACATAATCAGCAGCTCTCCTACAATAGACACATCGCCCTGCCCACCAGGACAGACCACAGAACTCAACAGCGCAGGAATACCCTCTTTATCCAGCTTATAAGCGTTAAAACCATGGTAGTTGCCAACAATCATCAAATCCCGGTCAAAGGCCATGTCAGTGTTGGAAAAGCTCAATAGCGGCGAACGCTCATCCCACTCGGTTCCCTCCGAGCGGCGAAACTCCGCTGGTCTGACCGTAGGCTTGTCGCCAGCTTCTTCCTCACTGAGATAAGCAGGACGCAAACCCGCTGGGTTGTCTGCATCGAAGAAGCCCGCGGGCTTGGGCAGGGTGATGACTTTTTCCAGATTGAGGATGGCTTCCCCGGCATCGCTAAAGCCTGCTCCGAGGCTGGCCCGCGGGTCCTCCGACAGTCCGGCCAGAAGGGTATTCATTCTCTCAATTTCCGCTGACTGGCTATTCGTAATGTCATTAGCAAACTGATAGAGGGTCGGCTCGTAGGCAGAACCCGGCTTGCCGAGCAGGCCATCAACCATAGCAATCGCGCCCTCGTGGTGAGGAATCATGAGTTCCAGAAACAGGCGATCGAACGCCACGCCCTCAGAGGCAGCCAGCGCTTTCATCTGTTCCGGCGAGGCCATTCCCGCCATGGTATGGGACATGTGCATAGCGTGATGATCCGCTGGATCAGGCGCATCAAAACCCCGTGACTGAAGCCACTGTTTCATAAACGCTATCTCGTCCGCCTGCGCGGCATCAATGCGTCCAGCTATATCTATCAGCTCGCGCGAATTGGTCCGCTCCTTGACCAATGCTGACATCTGCACCGCTTGAAAGTGGTGCGGAATCATATCCTGCATAAACCTCACGTCGTATTCCGAGAAGCTGGTCTCCGCAATAGCAATAGCCTCGTCCGCATTCAGCAGCCTGGACGACTGACCGGGTGCACCGGGCTGTACGATGGGGACATCCTGGGCACATGCTGCCAGCGACAGCGAAAAAGCAGACACGGCGACTGCGACCGTGCGCAGGCTGTTACCGAACAGGGGTGATTTATTCATGATTCTGCATCCTCTCATAACAGGCCGCCTGGGCCCGATGTAATCCAAACACGTCCTAGCGGCCAGCCTCGCCCAGGGCCGCAGGCAACACCTTACTGAGAAAGTCCTGCTGGGCGCGCTTGGCGTGGTCACCCCGTATATCCCAGGCATTGAACACTACCACTACATCATGCTCTGGAACCACGATGGGCCGCTGGCCCCCGTAGCCGATACC
>JBCDKJ010000018.1:0-61241 GCA_038746745.1 Pseudomonadota bacterium | reverse complement strand
CGTCTGCACCCGGAGCCCCAGGTACACCCGCTGCCCCATCATTCCCGTCATCGCCATCACAGGCAGAGAGAAAGGCTGTTAAAGTAACTGCTGCGATCATCAGACCGTGATTTGTTTTCTTGAACACCATGCTGAAGAAGCTCCTTGCTGAAACGCTGCCGAACAAAACACGCCTGCATCCGGCCTCGACCCGGAAACAGACAACAGAGCAGCATGGCGCCGCGCCGTGAAACTATCGTGGCGATCTAATGAAGCTATGTTTGCGTTAACATGAAATTAATATTGCAGTGATGGACGCTCGGGGCTATCGATGCGCACAGGTGTTTGCCGGATGGCTGTTACATCATTGCGGACGATTTATCGCGGGCGATGTCTGCACCGCCCGAAAAGCTGACAGGATATAGCGATTTTATGCGTGTTTTTCTTCTAATCTGTTACGGCCTGCTGCTTCCAATTGCAGCGCTGGCAAATAATCACAAGGAACACGCGCCTGGCTTTAACGAGGCAACGTTCAAAGGTCTGGAGTGGCGCGCTATTGGACCTGCTACCAAGTCCGGGCGCATTGCCGATATCGCGATACATCCGCAGCGGCAGAGTACGTGGTACGTGGCTGTCGGCTCTGGTGGCGTATGGAAAACAGAGAACCGCGGTACCACCTGGACATCGATTTTCGAAGACGAAGACAGCTACTCTATTGGCAGTATCGCTGTTGATCCCAACACCCCCAGCACGATTTGGGTGGGTACCGGAGAGAACGTTTCGGGCCGACACGCGGGCTATGGTTCAGGTGTTTTCCGTTCCAGAGATGGTGGCAGAAACTGGCAGAAAATGGGTCTGGCGGCCTCGGAGCGCATCGGCATGATTCGCGTCGATCCGCGCGACTCCAACACGGTCTTTGTCGCGGCGCAGGGCCCGCTCTGGTCGGGCGGCGGAGATCGCGGGCTATACAAAACTACCGATGGCGGCGAGACCTGGAAGAAAGTGCTGGGGAATGGGCTGGGCGACACCGGCAAGGATGATAAGTACACCGGGGTGTCGGAGGTGCATATGGACCCCCGCAACCCGGACGTGATGTATGCGGTTTCCTGGCAGCGACTGCGCACGGTGGCGGCGCTGATGGACGGCGGGCCGGGCACCGGTATTCATAAATCGACTGACGGCGGCGAAACCTGGCGAGAACTGACAGAGGGTCTGCCGGAAGAAGTAATGGGGAAGACAGGCCTCGCGATTTCGCCACAAAACCCGGATGTCGTTTATGCCACGATTGAGCTTGCCAACCGCACAGGCGGTTTTTGGCGTTCAGAGGATGGAGGCGAAACCTGGGATAAGAAGAACGACTATCTCTCAGGGGGTACTGGCCCGCATTACTATCAGGAGATCTTTGCCAGTCCCCACAAATTTGACCGGGTATACCAGGCGGACGTGTTCCTGCACGTGACTGATGATGGTGGTGATAGCTTCGAAAAGCTAGAGCATGCGACCCGGCATACCGACCATCACGCGGTGGCTTTCGATTTCAGTGATCCAGACTACCTGTTACTGGGCACCGATGGTGGCATCTACGAGAGCTATGACCAGGGCAAGTCCTGGCGGCACATTCGCAATCTGCCAGTAACCCAGTTCTACAAAGTGGCGGTCGATTACGACAGGCCGTTTTACAATATTTATGGCGGAACTCAGGACAACTACTCTCTGGGTGGCCCCTCCCGCACGATGAACGCGCATGGCATTACCAATGAAGACTGGTTTGTCACCTTGTTCGGTGATGGCCATCAGTCCGCCGTGGATCCAAACAATCCTGACATTGTTTATGCGGAGTGGCAGCAAGGAAATTTGACGCGCTACGACCGGCGCACGGGCGAACAGGTCTATATCCGCCCTCAGGCTGGCGAAGGGGAGCCGCCGGAGCGCCACAACTGGGATGCCCCCATTCTGATCAGCCCCCATGACTCGAAAACGCTGTTTGTGGGTACGCAGCGCGTCTGGCGCAGCGATGACTATGGAGATACCTGGACGGCGATCTCGGGAGACCTAACTCGCAATGAGCGTCGCGTTGACGCGCCGTTAATGGGGCGCACCTGGAGTTACGATGCGCCCTGGGATCTATTCGCTATGTCAGAGTTTAATACCATCGTGAACCTTTCCCAGTCGCCGCTGGACGACAATCTGATCTATGTCGGCACAGACGACGGTCTGATCCAGGTCACCGAAAACGGCGGCAAAACCTGGCGTCGCATCGACAAGCTACCTGGTGTGCCGGGTCGCTTTTTTGTCAACGACATCAAGGCGGATCTGCATGACCCCGATACCGTCTACGTGGTGGTCGATGACCATAAAAACGGGGATTTCTCTCCCTATATTCTGAAGAGCGTAGACCGTGGCCGCCGCTGGAAGAGCATTGCTGCGAACCTGCCCGAGCGGCACATTCTCTGGCGCGTCGTGCAGGACCATGTAAAGCCCGAGCTACTGTTTCTGGGGTCGGAATTCGGTGTGTTCTTTACTGTTGACGGCGGTGCGCGCTGGACCAAAATGAAGGGCGGCGTCCCGAACATTCCTTTTCGTGATCTAGCTATACAGAAAAGAGAAAACGACCTGGTCGGCGCTACCTTCGGGCGCAGTTTCTATGTGCTAGATGATTACTCAGCACTGCGAGACGTGACACCGGGCATGCTTAAATCAGCGCAGGTTCTGTTTCCCGTGCGGCAGGCACCCTGGTATCTGCCACGTCGAGACCTCGGCTGTAACAGGAACGGCTGTCAGGCATATCACGGTGACAGTTTTTACGTCGCAAAAAATCCTGAATTTGGCGCCATCCTGACCTATTACCTGGCAGAGGAAATCCTTACGGACAAGGCTGCCCGTCGAGATGCAGAGAAGGTGCTTGAGCAAACCAACGAGGACGTTCGTTTCCCATCCTTCGATGTGATCATTGATGAAGCGCGCGAAGATGACCCGGCGGTAGTCTTTACTGTGACAGATAGCGAAGGGGAGGTTATCCGGCACATAGAGGGCTCCGCAGAGGCGGGCTTCCATCGTGTCGCCTGGGATTTACGCTATCCACCTATGAAGGCATGGACGCCAGAGGAAGAGAGCGAGGACTTCGAAGCGGGCTTCGGCGTCTTAGTGGCGCCTGGTACTTACTCAGTGAGCATGGCCATCCGCAAAGACGGTGTGCTGCAGGCGATTGACCAAACCCAGACCGTTGACGTGGTGTCTATTCGCCCAGAGCCGGTGCTTGCCGGGTCCAGCCAGGCGGAGCGGGTGCAATTCGAACGACAGCTTGACGAGATGCAGCGGGTGTACGACGGCACGCTAAAGGCCATTGACCGGCTCAGTGAAGAGCTCGGTGCCGCTCTATCAGCGCTAAAGCGCTCCACTGCCGATACATCGCTGTACGCCACCGCAGTCACTCTGCAGGATCGCCTGCTGAACCAGAGAGAAAGGCTCACGGCCAATGCAACACGCAGCGATTATCACGCCTGGGAAAAGATGGCTGTAGACAAAAGGTTGTCCCATGCGCGCTTCAGAACCTACCGAAGCGTTTATGGGCCCACGCCCGCGCAGCGCGAGTCCTATCGAATTGGACGCGCGTTGCACGATGACATCGCTGCTCAGCTCACGCTGGTCGCAGAGGAGTACCAAGCGCTAAAGTCGGCGATGGATGCTGCCAGAGTGCCCTGGACGCCAGGGCGTTAATGCGCGCTGTGGCTTCAGTCCTGGAAGCGGTCTGCACCGAGCTTGGGACACTGCGCCACGGCTTCATTGGGTTGGCCACTGCCCTCTGACTCACTGGATTTGATCCAGCAATTGTCGAAGATAGAGCAATAGCAGTACGTGAGTGAAAGCGCGCCGCTAAAGGCGGCCGCCTGTATTCCCAGCGCCAGCTCTCGGTTTTGGGTCTGGAATGCGACCAGTGATTCGCCCGGTGCCAGTACTCTCTGCGCAACGGAACTCTTGCCGTAATCGATGCCTAATCGCGCGCCACTGGGCAGTATCGCATCGGTTACCGACTGCCAGTCAGGCATGGCGCGTCCGTTCAGTGTGACCACCGCCCCCTGCATACGAGCCGGGCCTACGCCCACGTTGTTCAGGGAAAACTCAAAGGAGGCGGAGTCATCGTCGCTGGTATCGCTGATGATGAGTTGCACGTAAGGCCAGACAGAGGCGGCGGTTTGCTCCCTCACTGCCTGGCTCTCATTTAGGGCGGCGTAGAGCGCAACCGCGCCAGTGAAAACGCCTGCCACCGACAATATGGTCTGCCAGAAGGTCAAACGCAGGAACGTCCTCTCGATGCCGGCGATAGCACCTGCCGTGGGTTGGGATTCACTGGACGGTGTTGTGTTCTCTTCTGTTGGCGACTCGTTCACGCTGCTTCTCTACGGTTTTTTAACGGAGGTTCCTGTGCGGTGCTGCCACACCGCCGTTCTTGCGGGGTAGTATGACGTCGCGGTAAACCTAAGCCGCGCTGCGGCGCACGTCAATCGACACGGGCGTGCCCCGGTTTGCTTCAAGAGGGAAGTCTTATGAACGGAATACATATTGGCATGGTTGCAACCGTACTGATGTTCGGCGTTATTCCCGTCACATTGGCGCTGTATTTTTATCGGTTGCGTCTTCGCCAGATCGATGCGCTTCTTCAGCTTGCTAACACAGGCACTGCGCTGGATGCTGAGACTATCCGCAGGATGGTGGGTGTTGCCAGTAGTTACAAGACCGACTACAAGTGTGGTTTGATCCTGGTGGCGCTTGGCGTGGCGATTGTGGTGTCAGTAGGGATTGCCACGGGGTCCGATCATGCAGCCTGGGGATTGTTGCCGGTTGGCCTGGGCGTTGGCTTCCTGCTGGTCGGTAAAATGCGGCTGAGCGGCGCGCCCGCTGACACTGGCCCAGCCGCTGCAAACCCGTGATCCGTATGCGGCAACGAGCGCTTTATTCGCCAAAGGCGTAATTGAGCTGCACCCCGTAAAAAGCAGGCGGGCCCGCAACGAACGTGGGGTTGCCGAAGGAGCCCCCTGTGTTGCCTGCGTCTACTTGCCGGCACTACCGCCCTGCCCAATGCAGGTCTCGAAACCTTCTTTGCAATGCCGCTGGCAGAGGCATCTTTAACAAGATGCAGACTGCCCTGCAGTGTCTGTGTTGCCACAAGCGCTATTAAACGTTAGCGCCGCATTGATATCGATTTGCAGGCTGTAGTCTTCGTCAGGAGGCGGAGTTGACGAAAGCATAGCATTGCTAGTGTTGCTCGACGAGGATTCCGAAACTGCCATTGCGGCGATTTCAATTTCGCTTGCGGTTGCTGGCCTCGGTGTACCGACGGCGTTGATATTGTAGGTCACGTCACCGGTGTTGCTCACTTGGCGCGTCGCACTGATCTCAACAGACAATCCGGGTGGGAGGTTTAGAGTATTTCCGTCAAATTGCGCGACCAGTTCGCCTGATGCGTTGGTAAAAACGGTGACCGTGTTACCTGTTCCGTCCATTATTACCGTCGCCACATAATCTGTTGCTTGTGCCTCAGCAGGGTTCAGACCGGTGAGCGCAATAAAAGAACAGACGATTGCCAATGCTGTTGATTTCATAAAGATACCTATTGGTCAGGTGATTCTGGGCCGCGTTTGTCCGCCTTCGCAGAATATTCTATTTGCTAATCAACTGCACGCGCGTGCTGACTGTGTAGAGTAATACTGACTAACTTTTAGGAGGCGCGTCAGGCGTTCACCACTATGAGCGCTAGAGGGGTTTGCGTGTTCTTACTCACTCAGTTTACCTAGTACTGCCGTCATTGGCTCTGAGCCATGGACCTTCACAATGGTAACACCGTTCTGTGATACGTCACTGACATGGCAGGGCAGCGATTGCTACGCTTGTGTATGTGGCGCACGAGGCTGGTGTAGGGCGTGAATATCATGAACATCGGGATGGCAGCTGCCGTGCTCATACTGGGCTTCTCTTCCCATGATTCTCAGCGTGGTATGACTCATTAGTACCAGGCTCAGACGGAAAGACAGTGCTACTGACTCTGACCCGGCGTAGCTCACCGTTTTTTGGCTAACAAATTACTGCCCAAAGCTGTAGTTTAGCTGCACCCCGTAAAAAGCAGGCGGCCCCGCAACGAACGTGGGGTTGCCGAAGGAGCCCCCTGTGTTGCCTGCGTCCACCAGGTATTCCTCATCCAGAGCGTTGTTAGCGAACGCGATGATGCTCCAACCCTGGGACAGGTTTTCGATACCCAGCCGCAGATTCAGTAAGCCGTAGGAATCCTCGCTGATGTCCAGCCCGTTAATGGGCTCATTCTCCGGCTCGAAAAAGACGTCGGTGCGGTAGCTGTAGATGATGGAGCCTGTGAGACCAATATCGCCGACCAGCAAGGTGTTGTAGAACACGCCGGCGCTGGTGGTCCATTCTGGCTGCAGACGGAAGCGATTGCCGGCGAGGTCGCCATTATCACTGTCGTTATCAATTTCCGCTTCGATGTAGGCGACATTGGCAAAGACCTCAAAGGAATTACCCAGCAAGGCGCGAACGTCCGCTTCTACGCCGATATTGGTGGCGGAGCCTGCGTTGGCGGTGAAGAAGTTGCCAGCGTCGTCCTGCAGCGTGACCTGAAAGTCTGAGTAGTCCTGATAGAACACCGAGGCGTTGTAGCTGATACGATTGTCGGCAGCCACGCCTTTGATGCCTGTCTCATAGTTCCAGACGATTTCTTCGGGAACCTCCGTCACATCGGCAATCGGATTGCCATCTGTGCCGACAGCGGCTACCACGTCGATGACGTCGGCGCGGCGACCTTTGGAGACCGTGACATAAGCATTGATGTCATCGTTAAAACGGTACAGTGCGTTGAAACGCGGCAGTATGTCATCAAAATCGTCAGAGGCTTCCACCACGGCGCCATTGGTATCGACCAGCCCGGGCAGCAGTGGTACGGGCGTGCCGAGGAAGGTCAGAATGACAGAATTGGGTGCAATAGCGCTGAAGCCACTGGTTCTGTCCTCGGCGACATAGCGCGCACCGGCAGCCAGCTCCAGACGATCATTCACGGCAAACGTGACGTCAGCAAAGAACGAGTAAATGGTGTTTTCGCCGAAGTTCGTAAACTGGGACTGGTAGGGGAGAATCTCAAAGTCAGCGCCTACAGCCTCTGCCAGGATGGGGGTAAGCAGTGGCACAGAGCCGTCTGGGTTAATGCAGTTGGCGGGAATGAAATCGGCCAGCACGCCCGCGCAGTTCAGATAGATGGATTCTTCTGTAGAGAAGGGCACACCCTGGCTACCGTCTTCTTCAAAATAGTTGGCGCCGACGATGTAAGTGAATCGGTCTGTGGTTCCCACCAGGCGCAGTTCCTGATTGAACTGGTCACCTTCTGCGTCTTCGGCAAACTCCAGCCACCAGGCCTGTGTGCCATCGGCGTCAAAGATTTCCAGAGACTCAAAGGAACGGCCAGCGGTGATCGAGGTTAAGGTCAGGCTGTCATTAATCGCCCACTCGATGCGGAGATTGAGGTCTTCCACTTCCCGATCAATGCCCAGCGCTGCTGCACCCAGGGTTTGTGCAGAATCCTGCGCGCCGGCCATCTCGACAAAACTGTAAGGGCTGGTGCTGCCGCCGGTGGGGGCGTATATGCCGCTTTTAAACGAGGTGCCTGAATCTTTGTTTTCCTCGTAGGTGTACACCAGGTCGATGGTGAGATCGTCCCGGGGCGTAAAGCGAATAGAGGGCCTGAACGAGGTGCGTTCAATCGCCTGCATGTCGTCCTGGCGCAACCTGTCAGGGTTCTGTGAGCGATCGCTGCCAGCGATGTTGTCGATAAAGCCGTCGCGCTCGCGGAAGCTGGCGGCAAAGCGCCCTTGTACCCACTCGTTTCCCCCGGTAATGAAACCGCGCAACTCAGTCGCCGAGTAGTTGCCTACGCTGGCGGTGACCATGCCAGCGAGCTCTTGCTGCGGCTTGTTGGTGTAAACGCTGACCGCGCCCACCGAGGAGGCTGTGCCAAACAACGTCGCCTGGGGGCCCTTTACGACCTCAATGCGCTCAATGTCATACAGCTCGAAGTAGGAGCCGCGTGAGCGTGACACATCGACGCCGTTGTAATACACCGATACCCGGGGCGCCGCCTGGGAGTTGCCGCTGTCGGAGGTGATCCCGCGAATGACGAAGCCGGGGTTGTTGGGGCTCTGCTCTTGTATCACCAGGCCAGGGGTTAGGTCTGACAGGGCATCCAGTTCGACGATGCCGGTTCGGTTAAGAAAGTCACCTTCCACCGCACTGATGCTAATAGGCACATCCCGTGCAGATTGCTCTCGCCGCTGTGAGTAGACGATGACTTCCTCAATCGCTGCCGGGCTTTGAGCGCTGGCATCCATTGGCGCCACCAGGCTGGAGATCAGCAGCATGCCTGCGGCGCTACCAGCCTTGGCTCTCAGGCTGTATTGAACTTGAAGTGACGTGTAGAGCGCAGTGCGCTTACCGGGTGATGCTGTCACGGGCGTTTCCTCGCAGGGATTCTTTGATTAACTGCGCGGAATGTAGAGCGCTGGCGCTAAGGAGACATGACAGTTTTCGCACGTTTTTATGACAAAACCGGAGTGAGGCCTGCGCTTAGGACAACGGCCATGCACGCAGGGTCAGGCGATCGCGCGCCAGCTTAGTCAGCTAGCGCGAGGTTTGGGTACAGCGTGTCAAAGCATCATCGGGAAGACGCTATG
Organism: Pseudomonadota bacterium; assembly: GCA_038746745.1. GTDB lineage: Bacteria > Pseudomonadota > Gammaproteobacteria > Pseudomonadales > Halieaceae > JANQIO01. The sequence goes on along the minus strand of JBCDKJ010000018.1, from coordinate 52,536 downwards.
GTTACACTGCCTATAGGTGAACTACCAAGCGCCCGCCGTACAGACGCGGAGCTCCCGCCACACTGGATGCTGCGTTGTCCGGACCATTGTTGAGTGTCAGATAGTCTTCATCAAATGCATTGTTGACGAAAAGCTCTGCACGCCAGCTGCTGGCTTCATAGCCTGCGATAAAGTCACAGACAGTGAAGCTGTCATTGACCTGAAGAGGGTCGTTGTCGGGCTCTGCGAAGCTCTCATCGGTATAGCGCAGGCGCCCGTTCACGAACCATCCAGATAGCCACTGGTAACGCGCGAACGCGCCGGCCGTCCAGCGTGGGGCAAAGCTGAACTCCAGGCCGGTCAGGTCCAGGCCGCCGCTTACTACGCCATCCAGGACACCGACGCCGTCAGTGAATTCCGTGTTTGCGAGGCCCAGGTTCGCGCCCAGGCTAAGCCGCTCGTTTACAGTGAAGGCGGCGTCAACCTCGAAACCATACATTTCGGATGCACCGACGTTTGCCGTGAGCTCGTCGAGAGGGTTTGGCGACAACTGCACGCGGATTTGCTGATCTTTGTAGTCAATAAAATACAGGTTCGCATTGAGCTGGAGTTGATCCTCTAACAGACGTGACCGCAGCGCCAGCTCATAGTTATCTGTAAATTCCTCCCCGTAGCGATTAACGATCCCAAGAGACTCAAGATCATTCTGCGACGAACCTTGTGGTGCCAAGGCAGCCCGGAACAGATTGACCGACAGTCCGCCGGCCCGATAACCGCGCTGATAGCTGAAGGACGTGGAAACACTGTCATTCCAGGCGTAGCTCAGGACAGCTTTTGGCAGCCAGACGCCGTAGTCATTATCGACGTTTTCGACAGCAAGCGCTTCGCTGAACTGCCCGGCCAGCACAGTGACAACGGCGTCGACAAGACCATCACCGGTTTCTATGGGTGGAATCACATTGGCATCGAACACGTTCTGGTCAACGCTTTCGCTGTCGTAGCGCAACCCCAAAGTAGCGCTCCATCGATCGCTCAGGTCGATGTCGATTTCTCCAAATAATGCCCAATTCTGAATCTGCAGGTCACTGGCACGATTAAAGACCAGTGGAAATGAGGGTAGGGTGGTCACGACCCGGTTTCTTATCGATGCACCCTGGTCAATCTGGGGAGGCGTCGGGCTTCCCGTTCCGAAGAAAATGGAGGCAAACGTGGTCGCATCGGGCAGCACGTCATCGGTGGTCAGTATTACTTGGGATACCGAGGTGTTCTCGCTCGTCTGGTCGTAGAGGTAGGCACCTAGCACGCCGCGCGTGCGCTCTGTTTGAAAGCTGGCGCGCAGCTCCTGACTCAGTATCTCGTCCTCCCCCGTGGCATCCAGCACGCTATCCCCGCCGGTTTCGTCATTTGTGGTGTCAAGAAAAAGGCTGAACGGAGATTCGTTGCGCGCAGTTACCGACGTCAGTGTCCACACATCGTTGAGTACGTAGTCGATATTTAGCGATGTGATATCAGCCTCGACTTCACTGCGGCTTTGTATATTTTCCAAGGTGACGCGCTCTGAGGGGAACCGGTTGGCGACGATTCGACCATCACCTCGATAGCTATCGACGTTGGTGTAGTTAAGCTTTATGTCCAGCCTGTCTGTCGGTTGCCAGCGCGCCTTGGCCCGAATGGTCCTGGCCTCGCTGCGGTCTGACGCGTCAGTGTCCAGCGTTGGATTGGAGATGAAGCCATCGCTGCTGGTGTCGTCTATCGCCAGCCTCAGGCTAAAGGTGTCTGAGATTGGCAGTGTTGCTGCGGCGGACAGCCGCTGCGTGTCATAGTCGGCGATCTGCACCTGAGCGTCTAAGGAAAACTCGTTATCGGGATCCTTGGTGTTAAGCACCACAGCGCCGGCGAGGGCGTTGCGCCCCTGAACGGTGGACTGTGGACCGCGAAAAATCTCTGCCGTTTCGATATCCCACAGGTTTAGCGCGCCAGACCCGAACAGTGCGCTGGGCAAGAATACCCCGTCCACGTAAACCGAAGACACGTCACTGGTATTTTCAAAGCTGCCAGCCCCCTCATTTCGCAGGCCGCGTATGGTAATAATGCTTTCGTTATTAGATGTGGAAACGTTAGCGGTTTGGTTGAGGATGTCAGCCAGCGTCACAAAGTTCTGCTTATCGATGGTGTCTATGTCCCAGACGCTTACGCTGGTTGTCGTGTTCTGCAGTGAACGCGGGATTTTGGTGCCCGTTACGATCACTTCTTCCAACCGGCCTCTTGGCTGATCTGAACTCGATATCGCTGTACTGGTTTGCGCCTCTGAGGCGTTGCCTACAGCGCGCACCACAAAGTTTCCGCTATTGTCAGACTCCAATACCAGACCTGAGCCTTTCAGCGCAGCTTGAAGTGCTTCTTCGGCGGTGAAGGAGCCGTTGATAGCCTGGCTTACTTTCCCCTCCACAACGCTGTCTGCGAAAAGCACGTTGACCTCGTATTCTGTGGCAATCATGCGAAGGCTGGTTCGTAGATCTTCTCCCGGCATCTGAAGATCTTTGACTGTACGCTCGGTGTCTGCCGCGTAGGCGCCGCAGCCTAATGTGAGGTTTACTAATATGAGAAATACGCCAGCACCCAGTGCCAAATAGCGACTAACCGTCATTGCTTCTCCTCGCAAGTAAACGCGTGCCACGGGATATCCGGGACATGCTTTAGGGATAGTTGCTTTGGGTGGTGTTTTGTTAACCCTCGTGGCGAATTAGTTGTGTGTTTTTATAGGGCGAATGGTTAACGCCCCGCCCGCGTCTGTGTGCACTTCGACGGGAAGCACCGCCGGAAGCTTTTTCACCAGCGCGGCAACGTCGCTGGCGTCGAAGTATGCGCTGAATGTTGTCTCAGCAAGGACGTGCTCAGGGTCTTCAATCGAGACCTGCGTATCCGACATCCGGGAAAGATCGTCAACTAGCTCTGTGACGGTGGCCCTGACGTAGTCCAACCTGTTATCTCGCCAGGCGCCTACGGATGCCGGGCGTATCGGTTCGATTTGTTGTAGCCCCTCGTGGTGGAGCGCCGCGATTTGCTCACCCTGGCCAATTTTTTCCACATTCCTTACAGCGCCAGGCTTGCCTGCGACAATCACAGGAAATGAGACCCGTACTGTACCTTCGGCGACCTCGACCCTGGAGATCTCAGTAGCGCGTTTGACAGCAAAGTGTGTTCCTACGGCGCGAGCCCGCAAGTCACCGGCGATTACCTGCAGAGGGCGATCTGTATCGGATGCAACCTCGACCATGACCGCGCCGCGCTTAAGATGTATGTCGCGAAAGTTCTGGTCGAATCTGATGTCGACGTAGGACCCCGGGCCAAGCGTTAGCAGGGAGCCGTCACTCAGGGTAACCGCATCTTTAGCACCCACAGCGGTAGCGTAGCTCATGGCTGTACTATGGCTGTCTCCACGGTGGTGCTGTTGCCCAAGCAAAACAATACCAATGCTAAGGATAGCTGCCAGGCCAGCGACAGGAATCGTCTTGCCTATGGAGAACGGTAACCAGTTTGGTTGGACGGGCTGCAGAATCCACGCGTGCAAGCGCTCAAACCAGGTCTCTCGTCGTATCTCGGCGCCATAGTCTTCCGCGGGAATCGCGCCCAACGCCTCCCACACCAGGCTGGCTCTTTCAAAAGCTGCTGCGTGCTGGATATCCGACTGAAGCCAATGCTCGAATTCGCTGTGATCAGCGGCGGACATATCCGCTTGGGAGCATCGCTCGCGCCACCAGTGCGCTGTCTGCATCAGCGTGCTGCGTTCGCGTTCTTGCATGGCTGTTTCAGCGTTGTCAGTCATTTTCATCTGCCAGCAGTACATCTAACTCAGCGCTCGCGATTGCGACATGCTTACTCACTGCCGCGGAGCTAATTCCCAGGCGCTGGGCGATCTCTCGCACTGGCAGGCCCTCTACGCGCCTCAGATAGAAGGCCCTGCGTCGCCTGAGCGGCATATTCATCAAGGCCGCATTGATCAGCCCGACGATCTCTCCTGCATTGATGACTCTTTGAGGATCCGTTCCGTAACTTTGCGGTGCAAAAAATCTCTGCTCGACATCCTGCTGGTACTTGGCCGCGACTCTGACACTGCGATTACCGGTTAGCATAAAGTTCCTGGCGGTACCCCAGAGGAATGCTTTTACATCGCGTATCGCCGATAGATCTGTGCGTTCTAACATTCTCTCAAAAGCTTGCTGCGCGGCGTCTTCGGGATCAGGTGGGCCGTCGCCGAAGGATTTTCTTAGCGCGTTGGTAAGGAAGGGGGCGAAGCTTTTGTAGAGGTGTGTTAGTTCCTCGCGTTCAGCACCGCGCGAATCAGTGTAGTCGCTGACCTCGCCGGGAGTGGAGGGCGGCGAAAAGTCATCATCGTCGTGACTCATTGGGCCGCAGCGCACGCCAGCGACGTGTTCGCAGCGTGGGAAGTCGCTATGTGAGTGCTTTGCTGAGTCCGAATGGGCACGATTAAATGAGAGTAAGAACCGTTTGCAACAACGGTATCTCATGCTCGGCAGGCGAACAATAAGTACGTGGTGCCTGCAGAAACGCCGGTCGCCCTGCGGAAGCTAGTGCTGGTGGCATTAGCCAGAAAGGTCAGCAGCCCACTCGGCAACGCTACCTCAATCGTCGCGCCCGATAGAGCGGCCATTTCGCACCGGGATTGGCTGGGGTATGCTCCTGCGTTTTCTTTCTACTACTGATAGCGTGGTTCCGTATGAACTGTTCCCGTCGATGGCTGTCTCTGGCAACGCTGCTGTTTGCTGTCCCCGTGTTTTCTTCCGTTGAGCAGACCAAGGGTGATTTTCAGGACAAGTTTCGTCAGCTGGAAGAAACCCTGCCCACGGCCAATGTTTATCGCACCGCCGGTGGCGAGCCGGGCCATGCTTACTGGCAGCAAAAAGTGGACTACGACATTGATGTGACGCTGATAGAGGATCGCCGTCGCATCCAAGCCAAGGAGCGCATCCGTTACACCAACAACAGCCCGGACACGCTTTGGTTTCTGTGGCTACAGCTGGACCAGAACCGATTCCGTAACGATTCGGTAGCGGAACGCAGTGTTGCCTTTACCGACAGCAGCCGCCGTGGTCCCCAATCGAAAGCGGCAAGTGGCGGCGAGCCACCTCAGATCAGTCTGGACGAATTGCGCCGTCAGCAGTTTATGGAAGACACGGTGTTGGGGTTTGAGTTGCCGTCGGTGCGGGATGCTCGCGGTCCCCTGGAGCATACGGTGGTCAGTTCCAATTTGCGCATTGACCTGCGCCGTCCGCTTAAGCCCGGTGAAACGGCAGAGTTCGAGATCGAGTTTGCCTTCAACATTCTCGAAGAAGATGCGGTGAATGCTCGTGCGGGTTACGAGCATTTCCCTGATGACGCCCGTGAAGGCGGCAATGATATTTTTTTACTGGCGCAGTGGTTTCCCCGGCTGCACGCGTACACGGACTATGAGGGGTGGACGAACAAGGAGTTTCTTGGTCGCGGCGAATTCACGCTGGAATTCGGTGATTACACGGTCGATATCACGGTGCCGACGGATCACATCGTGTCGTCCACCGGTGCGCTGCAAAACCCCAAAGATGTCCTGACACGTAAACAGCGAGGCAGGCTTGAATCCGCGCGCAAAGCCGACGCTCCGGTGTTTATCGTCACCCCAGAGGAAGCCCTGGAAAACGAACGCGAGACCTCAAGGGGCACTAAGACATGGCGTTTCAAAGCCGACAAAGTACGTGACTTTGCCTGGGCGTCGTCGCGCAAGTTTATCTGGGACGCCCAGGGCTACCAGCAGGGTGGCGACGTGCAGCCTGAAGTCATGGCCATGTCCTTCTACCCGAAGGAGGGCGAGCCCCTGTGGTCGAAGTACTCCACGGCGGCCGTGATTCACACGATGAAAGTGTACTCCCGGTATTCCTTTGACTGGCCCTATCCTGTGGCGCAGTCGGTGAATGGTCCAGTGGGCGGCATGGAGTACCCCATGATCACCTTTAATGGGCCGCGCACTGAATTGCAGGACGACGGGGAACGAACCTATTCACTGGCGGAGAAACGATTCGCTGTTGCGGTCATTATCCACGAGATTGGCCACAACTATTTCCCGATGATCGTGAACTCAGATGAACGCCAGTGGACCTGGATGGACGAGGGTATCAACAGCTTCCTGGATGGCATGGCTGGTTGGGAGTGGGATTCTGAAATCCCCTGGAACAATCAGCCCCGCGATATCGTCGACTACATGAAATCGGATCGACAGGTACCGATTATGACGCAGTCTGACTCGGTGCTCCGGCTGGGGCCCAACGCGTACTCCAAGCCTGCGGCAGCCTTGATGATTCTGCGGGAGACCATTCTTGGACGTGAGCTGTTTGATTTTGCGTTCCGTGAATACTCCCGGCGCTGGATGTTCAAGCGGCCCGCGCCCGCAGACTTTTTCCGGACCATGGAAGAGGCCTCTGGGGTAGACCTGGACTGGTTCTGGCGCGGCTGGTTTTACACCACTGATCACGTTGACATCAGCATTGACCGGGTCTGGAAGTTGCGCCTGGATACCATGAACCCAGACATCGACTTTGACAGACGGCGCGAGGAAGAGAAGGACAAGCCGGCTTCCGTGATCGTTGAACGCAATCGCACAGAGCGCCGAACCTGGGTCGAGCAAAACCCTGGTGTTCGTGACTTCTACGATAAGAACGATCGCTTCACGGTCACCAACGAAGACCGCAACGACTATCAGGAGTTTCTGGACGATTTGGAAGACTGGGAACGCCGTACTCTGGAGCGTGCGCTCGCTGAAGACAAGAACTACTACGTGCTGGAATTCAGCAACCACGGTGGCCTGGTGATGCCCATTCTCTTGCAACTCACGTATGCCGACGGCAGCAGTGAGCGGCTGGACATTCCTGCAGAAATCTGGCGCCGCAATGCGCGCGCAGTCAGCAAGCTCATTGTCACTGACCGGGAGGTTACGCAAATCGTCATTGACCCGAATTGGGAGACTGCTGATACCGACGTGGAGAACAACCATTACCCACGCCGCATCATCCCATCGCGGGTAGAGGTTTATAAAGCGCAGGATGGCGGTGCCTTTGAGGATCGCGACATCATGCAGGACATAAAGGCCGAGCTCGAGACCGAGGATTAGAAGTGAGCACTGTTGTAGTTCGCGTCCTGTTGCTGCTGACGGCCCTGCAGCTTGCAGCACCTGCGGTCGCGCATCAGCAGAAAGAAGCGGTCACCCGAGTGTTGTTCAATGCCCACACGGGGAATATCGAAGTTATGCACCGGTTTCTGCTCCACGATGCCGAGCATGCCGCGAGTGCGTTATTCAAAGACTCCACCGACCTTCTGGCCAGAGCTGCTGACCGAGAAAGGTTTGCGGCCTATGTACACGAGGGCTTCTCGATGTTTGATCAGGATCAGCACCAAATCCGACTCCAGCCCGTGGGCCACGAGATCGAGGGACGCTTTCTGTGGGTCTATGCAGAGGCGCCAATACCTTCGAACCTTCGCAGCCTCCGCTTGACCCATGAAGCGCTTCGTGAGGTATGGCCTGAGCAGGTCAATCTGGTCAATGTGGAGCAGGGCGACCGGGTGCGCAGCGCAGTTTTTGACGGCGGCAGTAGAGAGGTCACCATCGACCTTTAGGCGAGCAGACTCAACCACCTGTAAAGACTAAAGACCCGTAACGCGAGTTAAGCATCTTGGAGCTCTCGGGTCGTGGTAGTCTTTTGTGACGCTCTCGGACGGGCATGCGCTATCCCGCTTTATCGACGCCTAAGATACAACCTGCAACGCCTTCGCGGCCTGCAGGGTTCACCCCCTTCGCTGGCCCGAGGCTGCGCCTTGGGTGTTTTTATGGGCATCGCGCCGGTAATTCCTCTTCGATCCGCGCTGATACTACTGCTGGCTGCGCCCGCTCGCGCCAACCTGCTGGCCGCCTTTGTTCTAGGGCACACGGTAGGCAACCCATTGGCTATTCCTATTTGGTACTCTGCGGCCCTGGCCTGCGGCAATCTGTTGGTGGAAACCGGTGTCACCTGGGAGAGGGTGAGAGGCATGCTGGACCGTATTCAGGGGGCCGAGAGTATTTCTAGTGCTATCGCCGCGTTTACTGAAGTGGGAGTGGATGCTGTGATTGTGCTGATTGCCGGCGGTTGCGTTATTGCTTTACCTGCGGCGGGGATGGCCTATATTCTGGGATTGCGCTATTTCGCAGGCCGGGCAGAGCGATTAAGTGGCGCGGATGAAGCAGGCTGAGGGCTTGTGAGACGTAAAGCCGTTAGCGTAGAAGTGTCTTCAGCGCGCGACAGGCGCCTCCAAGGGATCCCGCTTAGCCTTCCGCTGCTCGCTCCGTTAGCCGTTCCTCCCGCACTGAATCAAGCTTGTCGAACAGAAGCCTGGCCTCCAGCGAAAACTCCTGATCGTCTAATGGCGGCACTAGCTGCAGGGCAGGTGGCAGGAACACCGCCTGCAGCGGAAAGGACAGCCGTGGTATCTGCTGTTCCTGCGCACTGTCGAACAGCAGCACCACAACAAATAGCAGCCCGACTACGGTTGCACTGACTGAAGTGCGCTGCTTCACCGAAAAGTTGAACGCCAGATACAGCACACTCCACAGGTAGAGAAACAACAGGATGTACCCCAGGGCCGACTCCAGAAATGCGATGGCCGCGTAGCCGTTGTCTCCGCTGTTGAAGCGGACTATTTGCACCAGGAAATCTACGCCAGTAGAGAGCACGCCCACCGTCAGCAGCACGCTGAGATGCGAGGGGAAATTGCCGCTGCGACGGAATAGTACTGATAACAGATACACTCCCGCGGCAAAGCCCACGAACATCAGCGCGGACACCAGATTCTCCCCAAAAAAAGCTGACCAGCTGAACTCATCCAGCGTTGCTTGCCAGGCCGTGTAGAGCGTCATGCTGAGATAGCACACCAGCAACGCGGCTATGACAGCCGGTCGGCCTAATACCAGCAGCAGCGATTCCACTGAGCGTATTGCCACAGCTGGAGGCATTGCGTGATCGTGACGGTACACGCGCAGTTTGTTTCTTCCAATGAGAAATACATCACCACTGTCTACCATTTCGGTATTCACGCGCTGGCGGCTTTTTGCCCGCCGTGTGCCGTTCACGCTGTCGAGGTCGCGCAGCCACAGCTGCCCATCGGCGTCTGCGTACAACTCGGCATGATCGACATCGGCATGCTCGTCGGCCACTATCAGGTCGTTGCCAAAACCTCTGCCGATACGAATGACACTCTGATTGAATCGCTGCCGTTCCAACACATTGTTGGTGGTGCCCAACAGTTCAAGCACTAGTTCCATTCCAGCGATCCTAGTAGCTTGTCATGAAAACGCTGAGCCGACTCGCGACCGACGCCTGCCAGCGTGTAATGCACGTACAGTCCCTGCGTTGCCGAAGGCATGGCACGCGCGACGTAGAGCACGTCGTACAAATCGGGGTAGTCGAGGTAGGCGCGCAAACAATAGCTGGCCTTAAATCGCTGTTCACCCAGCTTGGGTAAGCGCGTCCAGCGCTCTACGCAGTCATAGGTAGTCAGGTCATCTGTACTGCCTCGATTGTTGGGCGAGAAAGTGCCGCCGGCAAACAAGTTGGCAAATTGGATGGCCGACAGATCATCGCTTTCATAGACGGCGAAATACATCTCCACTGGCCCGGTGTCCAGCCGCCGAGACAGGAACACCCTGTCGTTGACGGTGCAGTTCGACACGCTTTGCCGCCATTTCGCGTCCGCGTCCAGCTCATTGGCGGCGCCAGTGCAGTTGACGTAGTCCCGGACTTCCTTGGGAATCTTTAGCGGACCGAACGGCTGCAGTTCCCAGTTACCGGCCAGCAGGTCATCCACTAGCGCCGCCTGGTGTGCGCGTACCATGTCTCCGAACTGAGCCTTCTGTTCTGCAAGGCTCTGCGAACCGCTTTCTGCGCGGGAGATCAGCGCCTCCAGATGAGTGGCGGGAACCAAAAATCCCACTGAGTTGCCGGCCCCTGCCACGTTGATGCCCACCACCTCACCGGCAGTGTTGACCGCGGGTCCACCGCTCATGCCAGGATTCAGTGCACCCGTGAAGTGAATGCGGGAGCGGTAGTCCTTCTTCATATTTCCGTTGTAGGTGCCCGGAACCAGGCTTAGGCCGATGTCCAGGGGGTTGCCCAAAGCCAGCAGGGGATCTCCAACGGCAGGCCGCAGCGCGGCGAAGTGCAAACCTCGCTTGGGTGTCGCGTTTGGCACCTGCGTCGACGTAGCCTTATCGGGTTGGGCCAAGGGCAGCGAGCGCAACACCGCCAGATCGTGGATTGGATCGACCGCGGCTATCTCTACTTCCAGTTCACTACCGTCCTGATGCTGCGTGCGCAGCTGATACTGATCCGGCTTGAGAAGGGCGCTGGCGACCACATGGTAGTTGGTGGCAATGAATCCAGCGCCGCCGACTGTGAAGCCACTGCCTACTGAGCTTTTGCTTTGGCTGGTGCGTTCAACAGTCTCCACCACGAACAAGGCTGGGCTAAGCTCCTCGTAAAGCTGGCCGTACAGGACCTCCTGCGAAGGGAATGCAACAGCGTTTGACACGAACACGAAGAGAAGCGGTACAACGCCGCGCCAAGTTTCCGAGGACAGAGAATGTAACTTCAAAAGGTGACCATTTAACCCGTTTGTAAACCTGCAAAAGGACGTTGTGACACCGCCGCTATAATCTGTGCGCTGGATCAGTATGGCGGTATCAATCGTTCTTTCACACTGTGCAGTCTACACAATGTTGAAGGCTGCTGAAGCTCCTCCAGCGCACCGTCCCTCTCTAATTGCCGAGGGTTTTTGACAAACACTCTTCGGCAACCTGAAGTGGAGTTTCGATAGGCTCTGCGCGGGGGGTAGCCGTTGGTGGCATTCTGACTGTCTCGGCGATGGTGGTCATTGTGCGAGCCGCTTTGTACACAGAGGCGCTTCACCATGCGCGAACCGCGCTGACGGGGAAACCCTGGCGCTGGGAATTAAGTACACTAACGCCTCTGCCAGGCCTCTATTCAGCACTAGTCCACACAAAAAGGCGCTACAACAATTCCTTCGATGCCCCAACGTCCAGGCCGTATGCCGCAACTTTGGATACTGATCGCGGCCAGCGTGCTTGCTCTTTTGGCCGCTTTTCAGATGTCTCCGTCCGTACAGACACTGATACCAGCGCAGCAGCCCGACCTTTGGACCGGGACTATCAAGCTGCGCGCGGCGGCTCCCTCCCCTGACCGTGCCTACTATATTCCGTCGGATTTGCGGCTGTTCTCCTTCAATGCGCAGGCTGGCGCAGCGTTCCACCAGACCTCAGGAGACTTTATCTTGCCTGATGAGCTTGGTCTGTATGTGTTCGGGCAGGTCCACCATAAAAGTATTCGCCTAGCTCTCGAAGTGGATGGACGGAGGCACCCGCTGGATGTCCATGTGCCGTCGCCCGGTACCTGGATGCTGATGAACTGGCGGGTGCCGCGACAACTGGTGGGCCAAGCCGCTCGTATGCGTCTGGATGCAGAGCAGTCATTGGGTGGGGCCATTGGCCTCAGTGAGCCCTTTGTCTACTCGGCTTCTCTCAGGCTCATCAAGGTGCTCATTGAAACAAGCCGCTTTGCCTGGTACTTCGCGCTCACCTTGTTACCCGGCCTGCTAGTTGCACCTTTGCTGGTGCAGTGGGCTGGCCTGCCTCGGCACTACATCCCTCTCACGAGTTTTATAGTACTCGGCCTGCTGGGCTATGCCAGTTTTTGGGCCCATTACGGGCTGCGCGACATGGGCTGGATGGCGTCATCGGCGCTTTATGTCGCGCCGGTGCTGCTGGCCCTTGTGCTGTGGCGACGGCATCCGCCGATGCTCAGGCTGTGTGACTATCGGTGTATCGAAGTCTGGTCGCCCCTCGCACTGATGTTTGTGCTGGGCCTTGCCTACCTGTCGGTCCTGCAGTGGCAAGATCTATTCCCGGCAAGGTATGCCCGCTTCCGGTTTACCCATCAGTTGCCCATCGACAACTACATCCCCTGGGACTTCGCGAGAGCGCTTGCTGGCATGGAGCCTCTAAAGCTCGAGGGGCAGCGACAATTCAGCGACCGGCCACCATTACAAGCCGGTATTCTGCTGCTGTTGCCACGCTTTCCCGATGGCATAAGCCACGGGTTCAGGCAACTGGCTATCGGCGTTAGCTTGCAAATGGCCTGGGTACCTGCGGTTCTGCTGCTGTTGCGGAGTATCGGTGTCAGCGCGCGCCGTTCTATGTTTGTACTGACCTTTTGCGCGCTGTCCGGCTTCTTTGTGCTGCACAGCCTGTATGTCTGGCCGAAGCTGCTGGCCGCCAGCCTTTGCCTGCTATGCCTGTCGGTGATTGTGCAGGCACTGTGCCAGAGAGCTTCCTGCGGCACCGGACAGATGCTGCTCATCGCCACCAGCGCGGGGCTTGCTATGCTTGCCCACAGTGGCTCATTTTTCCTGCTGCTGCCGGCACTGCTTCTGCTCTTGCACCCCGGCGTCTTTCCCGGATTGATGCGCGCAAGTAGCGCTGCCGTCATCTTTTTCTGCCTGTACGGGAGTTGGTCTGCTTACCAGACATTCATCGACCCCCCGGGTAACCGCTTGCTGCGAATCCATCTACTGAACGATCGACAGCCCGAGAGGCGCAGCCTGGCCGAAGCCTTTGAGATGCGCAAAGCGCGGTTCAGTTGGGGTGGCTGGCTATCGCAAAAATCCTACGCGTTGCAGAACCAGGGTTTGCAGCAGATGCTCAGCCATGGCATCAAGGCGGTGCTGGTGAGTCCGGACATCGCTCTGGAGCAGCTATCTGCGGTGAGGCGCGACAATTTCAAGCAGACCTTCACAAGCCTGGGTTTTCTGCCCCTGGGCGGTTTGCTGGGTGGCCTTTACTGCCTGCTGCGGCGCCAGTCTGTCCGGGCAGAGGTGTGGACGCTTAGCCTCGCATGCGTGGCCTGGGGCTTATGGTTATTGCTGGTATTTGCCCTACACACGGTACACATCAACACCTTTGCCACGATGCTGTTGTTCTTCGCCAGCCTGGGAGCACTGCTGACCCGTTTACCAGAATGGTTAAGCTGTAGTCTGCTGGCGGCCCACTGCTACTATTTCTTACTCTACTTTGTGGTGGGCTATTCGAGATATAAGGATACGGCGATGTTTATGGGGTTGGCGGATATAAATCCCTGGGCATTGGCGGTCAGCGTCAGTGCTTGTCTGGCATTCGTTGTTCTCGCGCGTAGGGTCGCCAGCACGGACGCCGCTTTGGCTACTAGCTGATGGCTTCGATGTTGTTGTTCTGTTTGATGCGCGGTGCCAGCGCGCCAGAGGAACTCTAGAGTGGTCAAGCTCAAATCGTTGCTGCTGATCACCATCTGCGCCCTTGCTGTCTATGGGTTTTGGCTGAGTGTGCAGGACCTTGAGGTGCTTGTCGCTGGCCTGGACGCGCTTGGCGTTCCCGTGTTGATGGGTTTGCTCGGCCTTTCCCTGGTCAACTATGGAGTCAGATACGCGCGCTGGACGTGGTTATTGGGCTTGCCTGCAAGCGCTGCGTGCGATTCCAGGAATCTGTACGCCTACATAGCAGGCTTCGCCCTGGTGACCACGCCAGTAAAGGCGGGAGAGCTGATACGGTGCCGCTATTACAAGGCGCTGCTTCACATCGATCACGACCGTATCGTGGCGACTCTGCTGACGGAGCGCGTTCTTGATATTTTGTCTGGGTTGCTGATAGCGAGCCTCGCGCTTTCTGTCCTGGCCAGTCTGCAAATGGCGATCTGGCTAAGCCTCGGGATTGTTGCGCTGGTGTTTTTGACCACCAGGTATCCTTGGGTCTGCCTCGGTATCGCGCGTTGGCTGTCAGACCGCTCGCCTTTTGAAGGTGCCAGCAGGCTTTACACCTTTGTCGAGTCGACTTTCGAGACGCTAACTGCACAGCTAACGGCTTCCCGTCTGCTTCCAGGTACCTTGATGGGCGTTGTTTCCTGGTCAGCCGAGGCGATTGGATTCGCTTGGCTCGTCATCCTTCTTGGCAGCGATGCGAGCTTCCTCATGCTTATGGGTATCTTTGCGATCAGCCTTATTGCCGGCGCAGTCTCTTTTCTGCCTGGAGGGCTAGGCGGGGCAGAAGCAGCCATGTATTTGCTGCTGACGGGCTCCGGCCTGGACGCGGGCAGCGCCACCATTGCTGTAGTCATCACCAGACTCTGTACACTCTGGTTTGCCGTGCTGCTGGGAGTCGTATCGGCTTTGACGCTGGAGAGGACATTGGCGGTGGAATCAGAGCAACAACGCGTGTTTTGAAAGAGACTTTCGCAGCACTTTCGTCTGAAAGAAGCTGCAGCTTTTACAACGGTCTCGTCACGCATTTGGTACTCTGGACACTCATCCGCTTCTGATCCGGGGCTAATTCATACCATGTTAAAAACAGCTGTAGTTATGGGTGTCGGCCCCCTGCAGGGTCTGGGCGCTACGCTTTGTCTGGCCGCAGCGCAGGAGGGGCTGCACACGGTGGTAGCGGGCCGCAGTCTGGAAAAACTCCAGGCGGTAGTTAGCGCAATCGAGGACGCAGGCGGGTCTGCCACAGCGATTCGTTGCGACACCACGGAGGAGTCCCAGGTAGAAGCCCTGCTGCAGCAGGCTGAGGCCATCGGCCCGGTTGATCTGGCGATCTACAACGCTGGAAACAACATGCCCAGCATGTTTCTCGACACCAGTGCAGAGCACTTTGACAAGTGTTACCGCGTGGGTCTGTTTGGCGGCTTCCTGTTTTGTCGGGAAGCACTCAGACACATGACGCCCCGGGGCAGTGGTTGCCTGCTGGTGACCGGCGCCAGCGCGTCCATGCGTGGCAAGCCAGGCTTTGCAGCTTTTACTGCGGCCAAAGGGGGCTTAAGAAATCTGGTCCAGAGCCTGGCCAGAGAGTTTCAACCCCAGGGCGTGCACGTCGGTCATGTGATTGTCGACGGCGGCATCTACGGTGAAAAGATCGAAGCTGCCTTCCCGGAGTTTTACCAGCAACTGGGGGAGGAGGGCCTGATTGGGCTGGAGGGTATTGCCCAGTCGTTTATGTTTTTGTATCGACAACCTAGGAATGCCTGGACCTTAGAGCTGGACCTGCGCACGCACGTGGAGCAGTTTTAGCGAGACTGTGTCAGGCTTGTCAGTCTGGGCGTCATTGGTCGGGCTAACTTGGACGTTGTGGGAAATGGTCGCCCTGTGGGCGACTGGAATTGCGTCTCGGTAGCCCTATGGGCTGCCTCGACAGACCTCGCTGCGCTCGGCCACCCCGTAAGCTTCCCCAATTCGAAGACAGGTAATCGGTAGAGCTTTCTGGCATTTTATAGCCAGGAGGTTCACATGAAGAAGTCGAAGTTCACCGAGAGTCAGATCATCGCGATTCTCAAGGAGGCTGATGCCGGGGTGATGGTGAAGGACATCTGTCGCAAGCAAGGCATTTCCTCACCCACCTACTACTCGTGGAAGTCCAAGTACGGTGGCATGGCGGCACTCTCCTACGGTAAGAAATCGCCTTCATTCTTTAAGAGAACTGATTGCCGCTGTGGCCTCCTACATCACTAGAGACAACGGAGAAATCGTTGTTCCGTATGTACTACGGCCCAGAGTTCCTGGGTGAAACATTTACGGCCTGGGCCAAAGACGCCAGTATGGCGATCCAATACATCCAACCAGGTAAGCCAAACCAGAACGCCTACATCGAGCGGTTCAATCGAACCTATCGGGAAGAGGTGCTAGATCAATACCTGTTCATGTCGCTCGATCACGCCAGGGAGGCCACCTGGTGGTGGATGCTGGAGTACAACGAGGAAAGACCACACGACTCTCTGGGCGACCTGATACCTCAGGAAGCGAGGGAGCAATCCGCCAGAAACTCTACTTTCGAACTGTCCACTTGACGGGGAAGCTTACGCTCTGATGGACGCGGGCACAGCGACCTTTGTTCTGACGTAACCCAAATGAGCAACTCCACAAAGTGACCTCTCTTGATGAGCGAGTGATGGAACGAGCATCAAACAATAGTTTGATCCAAGCAATGTGCAGGGGAAAGGACTTTGGGCGTCATAACATGTGACTGGCGTCTATAATTGTGGCCCAGAATAACTATGTTTCGAACTGACGCTCTGCTTTCGCTGCTTGGATATTTGCGCCTAGGCAGTATGCATACAGCGCCGAGGGAACATACTCGATCTCACGGTTTCTGATTATTTTTGTTCCAGCCATGGTCTTTGTCGTGACGAGAGAACCATCAATGTGATTGTTCTCAATGAAATCGAGAACACCAGAAAGTTTTCTGGTGTCTGTGTAGGGCAAATCCGACCACTTAACTTCAACGCACCAACCGGGAATCATCTCGGCACTGGTCACGTACACTATGTCGACTTCACCACCCTTCCAGCGAGCATAGTGCAACTTGTCAATGTTGCTGCTGTGAAACCACTGAGCATAGATAGCTGTTTCAGTAAGAGCTCCCATCGCATCGCTATCCATATCGATTGGTCCAAATAGAGCAGCGCGCATAGATGGGTTAGTGAGATAAACCTTAAATGTTGTCGCTCGCTTGAGCTTCTTTGCGTTGTCGTCAACGCGGTGAACAATCTTGATTAAAAATGCTGCTTCTAGGTACTCGAGATATCGCTTTAGCGTGTTTTTCGAGATACCAGCGCCCTGGGATAGCTGCTCTAGGCTGATTTCTTGAGCGGAGTTGTAAGCAAGGGTGGTGAATAGTTTATTGAGTTCTTGAATATCGCTTATGCCATACAGAGCAGGAAGGTCGCGCAGAAGTACCTTGTCTATGATGTCGCTTTTTATATAACGAGCCGCATCGCTCCTTACGGACTCAGAAAAGACAGCTTCTGGATAGCCACCGAAGTTTAGGTAGTCAATGAAGCTTAGGTTTAGTTCGTTTATATTCCTCGTGTCATAGTCATAGCCAGCCTCCTCGGTTCCTGTCTTCTTAATCAGCTTTGGCTCAATCTCCGTGAAACGCAGATACTCGGCGAATGTCAGTGGGGGCAAAAGAAAATCCGTAAACCTTCCGGCGCCAGACTCTTGACTCTTGAGTTTCAGTGCTGCGGCCGCTGACCCAGTAGCAATGAACTTGTATTCTGGATACGAATCAACAAGGGATTTTAGATGGACCTCCCAATTTTTGTGGTATTGAATTTCATCAAAGAAGATGTAAAGAGCGGAGTTTCGGTTATGCGCGTGGATGTCAACGAACAAGCTGACAACGCGCTCGAGGGTCAGTCCGGTGTATAGGGGCGTTTCAAGAGATAAGTAAAGTATCTGATCCCTGGGAATGTTTTCTCCAAGAAGCTTCTCAATAGCGTGGTACACAAGAACAGTTTTTCCGACCCTTCTTGGGCCCATTAGGATTACTGCACGGTTTAGTGAGCGGTTGGCCAAGAGCTCGAAGAAAGGATCAAAGTAGGATCTCCGGGGTAGTTGAGAAAACCGTTTTTCCGTTTCGCCAGATTCCCACCAAGGGTTGTCAAACCGCAGCTTTTCTTGGATCTCATCTTCTGATATTGGAATCACGCATCAACCTGTTAGAGTCAGCCAGCTGACCTTATTTTATTTTGCCGCTAGATTAAGGTCAATTTGCTGCTCTTAAGGCACCTCTGATTAATTCCATAGTACCTCAGCGTGACCTAAAGCGTGCTCGCAGAAGGCGCGAGCCGAAGGCCAAGGCGGGTTGTCCCTGGCGAGGCTCGCAACGCGCTGAGAGTGCGCTTTAGGCTACGCCCTACGGGGCTTTCCGGCTGATCCGTGCTCGGCGTTAGGCTTTCTCGACGTGCCACCCGCATGCCTTCGAAACCCTGCCTTGATCACGGACCAGCCGGAAAGCCTGAGGTGCTATGGAATTAATCAGAGGTGCCTTAATTCTACGAGTGCCTGGTGAACCAGGGTGCCGGCTTTTTGCATACGTCGATTTGTAGCCGCGTTTTTTTAGGACGTGTTTTCGTCCACGGACCGCGGACCCTAGTCGCACGTTCTAAATAGCCAGTCGTTATCAAATAGAGACTTCGATCGTGTCACTAAATTTGGCGCGAGGCGCTTTCCCAATAGCTGTCCCGCAGTGCCTTTCGCTGTACCTTTCCTGCTTTACTGCGAGGCAGTGCCTCACGGAAATCGAACGATCGTGGCCATTTCTGTTTGGCAATCTTGCCTTCACAAAGCGCCAGTAACTCGGCCTCCAACGTGCCCGAAGCAGCAAGCCCTTCTTTTACTACTACAACGGCTTTCACGACCTCACCCAGATCACTGTCGGGTACACCCACACAGGCGACATCAGCGACAGCGGAGTGTTGTATGAGTACGTTGTCAATTTCCTGGGGGTAGATGTTTACGCCCCCGGAAACAATCACCTCAGCACTTCGGCCTGTCAGAAACAAGAATCCGTCCTGGTCCAGGTATCCCATGTCGCCAGCGGTGAAGTATCCATCCTTCTGAGCATTCGCTGTTTTTTCCTCGTCCTTGTAGTAGGAAAACGAGGATTCCGCGGGATTTGCAAGGTACAGCGTTCCCACGACGTTTGCTTCTACCGGCGACAGTTTGTCGTCAAGGATTTGTATCTGACCTTCGCCTGGCTTTCCTACCGTCCCGGGTTTTGATAGCCAGTCTTGCGGGGATACGATTGTCCCGTGGCCTTCAGTTCCGGCAAAAATTTCCCAGATGATTGGGCCAAGCCAATCCATCATGCGCTGCTTCACATCGATGGGGCAGGGCGCGCCACCGTGAATAACAAAACGCAACGTTGACACGTCGGCCGCATCACGCACGTCTGAATCGAGATCCAGTAGCCGGTTCATCATCGTTGGAACAAAATAGGTGTGGGTAATGCGGTAGCGCGTTATCAGTGCCAGTGTTTCCTCAGGGCTCCACTTGTCCATGAGCACGCAGCCGACGCCGGCCGTCAGCGGCGCGGTCATACACAAGTTGAATGGGCCGGAGTGGTACAGCGGCCCGGTTGCAAGCACCAGATCAGTGCCGGACTCTGGTTCGAATTGGAAAACGGCAGTAAGCAGCGCCTGCATCGTTGCGGCTTTCGCTGGATCAGGCTGTTTTCTTAAAACACCCTTGGGTCTGCCCGTGGTGCCAGAGGTATAGAGCATGGTTGTGCCCAGCCTCGGGCGCTCTATATCTGCTGAACTTCTGCCCCAAAGACAGCTCAACCAGTCTTCATAGCCATCAAGCTCGCCGCCGATGGCAACCAGGAGCCGGAGCTGGCTGCTCGCAGTTTTTGCCCTGTGCGCCGCGTCACCCAGCCGAATATCCATGAACAATGCCAAAGCATCACAATTGTCGACAATGTACGCCACCTCATCTGCCGCGAGATGCCAGTTAACCGTGGTTAACCGAAGCCCAAGTCTGTGGGCGGCGAACCTGACAACCACAAACTCTGGTCGATTCCCGCAGGCCAGAGCAATCGCGTCACCAGGCTGTAAACCGGCCTCTAGAAGCCGATTGGCGATCTGATTCACCTGCGCATTGAGTTCGCCAAAGCTCAGGTTGCCAACATCGGAATAGACGGCTGGCCTATCTGGCGCGCGCGCGGCCACAGCAGCGATCTCCATGCCTTCAGAGGCACGGGCAAGGGCCGCTTGCAAGATGGATTCAGCCATCGGCTATTCCCCTCGAAAATCAGGCATTCGCTTTTCCTTGAAGGCTTTAGGCCCTTCCCTGGCGTCCCTGGACATCATGACCAGACCCGCCTGCTCCATTTCATATTGGAACGCCTCATCCCAGGCGGCGGTGTGTGTCTCCAGTGCAGTTCGCTTTATCGCTTGCAGCGCCAGTGGCGCCTGTTTGCAAATGTTGTCTGCATAAAATGCTGCACGCTCCAGCAGCTTCGACATGGGCACGACTTCCGAAACAATGCCAATCTCCAGGGCTTCGCCGGCCGATATGGGAACGCCGCCCAGCAGAATCTTCATGGCCCTGGCCCAGGGCACTTGTCTGGTAAGCCGCACCATTGAGCCCGCTCCGGGAACGGAGCCTATCTTGGGCTCTGGTAGGGCAAAGCTTGCGTGGTCGGCGGCTATTCGTATATCCGTTGCCAACAAGATTTCCGTGCCGCCGCCGAAGGCTCTACCGTTTATTGCCGATATTACTGGCTTCACGAGTGGGGCATCTTTTAACATGACCTTGCTGACAATCATGGGATCGGACACCAGTCTATGTTCATAGTCCGTGGAGGGTTCACGCGCGCCAGTCCACAATGGGATCACGCTGCCCAGATCACCGCCGCAGGAAAAGTCTTCGTCGCCAGCCGCGGTGAGCACCGCTACGCGAATGTCATCATCCTCGCGAACGGTGTCCCAGGCGTCGGCAAGCTCGACGAACATCTCACCATTCATCAGGTTCTTGTGGTCTGGTCGGTTCAGGGTGATCCAGGCCTGCTGTCCCCGTTTTTCAAACAATACGCTGCTCATTATGCACCTCAGGGTGGGTATGGAGGCCTGGGTCCAGTGCCACGTGAGAGGAACCAAAAGCCTGTGTCTTGCATGTGTCAGTGTCTCTTCGTGTTGTCTGCGCGTATCAGGAATCCGAGGTACCGCTCCCCGCGATGATTCTGAACCGGCCTGCCTGCACGTGAATCTTTCGACCCACGCATTCCGATGACAGCATCATGTCGACATCAGCAGGCTCCTCGCTGAAGACAACACTGCGCCTTTCGGCGTCAACATCGACAACCGCGATGCCTCGCTGGGGCTCATTCTGCTCAAACAAAACGGTGTATCCCGCGATGGTGGCCTGCCCCTCATAGTCTTCCAGCAGTTCTTTGGGCTTCGAGGAAAGGCTGACCTCGGCCGTGAGATCCAGGCAGACGAAGCCGCGTTCACCGGGATTGCGCGACCATAGGCCGTAGGCTTGTTTGGTTAACATTCCTGACACGGAACTCACCATGCCTTTGCTGCCTGCCTTCTGCCGTAGGTTCTCAGTCATTTTGACAGTGGCCTGTAATACATAGTTGTTCAGTGGGCCACCGGCGAAGGGCATGCCGCCGGTAACTGTCAGGTCAGCGCCGCTCGGAACGGCGGCTTCTCTGGCGTACATCTGCACGGCGACGGGGAAGCAACTGTAGAGTTCCCAGAAGTCGATGTCGTCGGCAGAAAGACTGCCTGCTGCTAACGCAGCTCGTGCGCAGGCTTCTGCGCCAGGAAGACGGTCGAGTCGTCGACGCAGCGAGAGGGGCACCATATGATTCGATTCTGCAGAGGCCAGGGGGAAAACCCATTGCTCTCTGGGTACGCCAATTTCGACTGCTTTTGCGGCGGAGGTAAAAATCAGCCCTGCTGCCTGATCAACATTCCAGGAGGTGTTGTGAGATTTGTTGTAGGGCAAGGCCAGCATAGGGTTTTTGGGCCCCGATGTCCGGATCGCTTCGGCAGAGACCTTGTGTTGTGACCAGGCATCGGGGTTATTCGCGGCAATGTCACTGAAGCGCTCATACATGGCCGCTACCTCGGCATCGTATGCCTCAAGCGTCATTCCCCTGGCAGCCCGATACGCGGATGCTGCTATCGCATAGAAGCCGACTGGCATCGCAAGCCCGGCTTTTGATTCGGCTTGCAGCCAAATCTCGTCTGCAGGTTTGAGGACCGCGTCTGCGGTGACGTTCTGCTGGTCCAACTCCGGTGCTTCAACGCCCGTGATGCGTGCGCGGAGCTGTCGGTACTTTGCCTCGCCACCCGTAACAACGGCGACGCTTACGTCACCCTGGCTTATTTTTTCACAGGCATCTGCAATCAAACTCTGTTGCAGTATGCCGATCTCGGCGAAGACGGTGGAGGCCTGAGTGGCGCCTGTTTCATGCGCTACCAGGCGAGCCGGGTCGGTGTAACTCCACATACCCTGGGGTACGGCAATCACGTCTGTTTCTTCCAGCAGGTGGACGCTGCCCGCATCGGCCGCTGCCGCTCTGACCGCGTCCGACATGAGTCGGTAGGCTTCCTTTGCTCTGGTCGGGTCTTCAACTCGCTGTTGCACGGCAGCCGCGCCGACCAGCACCGGTGTATTCGTTTCAATCTTCATTGCGAGAACATCATGCCTGCCCAAGGGGTTGGGTCAAGCCGTTAGCGTGTTCTGCTACCTGCGTAGTTCAAGGGCTTGATCTAGAGTCACTGGTCCACGTGCAGTCGCTTAGCGGGGATGCCCTGATATTCGCGCGAACTGCTGCGCAATGGATGCTTCTAATTCGAATACGAGATAGCACTGCGGGAAACTACATTTGCGATGTTCAAGGGGCGCTTCAATAGCTCAGAAAGGTTCCGCCGTGGCAGTCGCAACAGACTTTCCCATGCGATGTGGCTTTCCCATTGCACGTGTTGGGGATCCATTTCTGCTCGGGGAAGGGAACGTACGCGAATCTGAGAGCAGTAGCTGTCCTAAGCAGGCGCCAGCACCGCGGAATCAAAGATCACGTGATCCTCGACAGCCATACTGTTCTTAATGGGATTCCGGAGACAGGTTACTTAACTTCTATCGGCACCCATTCAATCTCTTCGTAAGTCTTCAAAAACTGACGCTTTGCTCGCCCTCTGTGATCAGTGCACTGGATTAGCATGGCTTCACCCATCGGCCTGTCACAGCCTTGTGGTGCAACGTACTCAGCGTTGAAGGCTGCATCTGCTTCTTGAATGTACTGCTGCTTTGCACGCTCTCGTTTCTGACGGGCTGCCTCATGCAGAGCTGCCTCGCGAGCCTTGAGTGCCTGCGCACGTTTTGCTTGGAGGAGCTGCTGTTCGGCTTCTTTCTTCCGCTGTTCGTTCTCCGCCAACAACTGTCCGGTGAATTCATTAACTGTGTCGACGATTCGATGCAGGGTGTATTCGAAGTACGCGATATCAATAATTCTGATTAGGAGAGCCGCTATGGCGATTCCAGCGGCTATTGAGAGTGCTTGCTTCATACCGACATCACGCAAGTAGTTATTGATTACGATAGGCGTGGTTTCATAGAAAAACAATGGTTCTAGCATGGGTCTCCCTGCGGGCGACTGGAATTGCGTCTCGGTAGCCCTTTGGGCTACCTCGACAGACCTCGCTGCGCTCGGCCACCCGCGCCCTTTGGGCGCGGGCCCAATTCGCGCGTGCCTGCATTAAACACGAAGGCCACCCGTTGGGTGGCCTTCGTGTTTAATTGGTGGAGGCGGCGGGAATTGAACCCGCGTCCGTCAGACCTCTGCCTTCAGCTCTACATGCTTAGATTCCGTCTATTGCTTTAGCCGCACACAGCCCGACGGGCAGGACGTGATTGGCGATTCCGGTAAGAATCTAACAGCGCAGCCCCGGACAAGCGTTGCTGCGATCCAGTTCTATATGACGGTCAGTAGCGCGGTACTGGCACCTTGCTAAAGACCGCTAGCGGGGTTTATGCCGCCAGAGCGTAGTTGTCGTCGTTGGCAACTATTAAGTTACAGCTTTGGATTAACGTGATTGGCTGTCATCACGGCATGCACATCAGGTTTTGTATCCGTCGTCGAATCCATATCGCCCCCAAGGACCGTGCAGTATACCTGAAAGCAGCCTTTCCCGCGCTGGAGTTGAATGCTCGGGTACACTGGCGATTCACTTACCTTCCTCTTGCAGCATGGACGCGGTTCTCAGCTACCTGTTGATGTTTGGTACCGCCTTTGGCGCGGCCACGATTCTGCCGTTTTACTCAGAAGTGGTTTTGCTGGGTCTGCTGGCGACTGACCTCAACCCGGGCATTCTGTGGCTGGTGGCCAGCGTGGGCAACACGCTGGGTGCGGTAGTGAACTGGTTCATTGGTTTGAAGTATGGCGCTCTGGCAGGCTCTCGCTGGTTGCCTGCTACCGAAGACCAGATGGCGCGGGCGCAGGCCTGGTTTTCCCGCTGGGGTGTTTGGACGCTGTTGCTGGCCTGGGCACCGGTAGGCGGGGACGCGTTAACCTTTCTAGGCGGCATCATGCGGGTGCGGCTGTGGTTGTTTCTGCTGCTGGTCGGGGCAGGCAAAGCTGCGCGCTATGCCGCCATTATTCTGGCCTTCGAAGCCGTCTGACCGACTTCTGTTATGTATTACTGGGGTCTACCTTTGGTCCCAGGCCGTATAACAACGCATGAAAGAGGCCAATCTGATTCTGGTGCTGGGCGACCAGCTCTCAATGCAAAACCCTTCACTCGCAGAGGCCCGCCCGGGCACCGACGTTATTGTCATGGCCGAGGTGCACGAAGAGGCGAGCTATGTGCGCCATAACCGTCATAAGATCGCATTAATTTTTGCTGCCATGCGTCACTTTCGAGATGCGCTTCAGGCTGCAGGATTTACGGTCATCTATTACCCCTATGAAGATCGGGTAGCGTCACTCGAGAGCGCGGTCGCCAAAGCAGCTAAGGAAAGCGGCATCTGCCAAGTCATCGCCTGTGAGCCTGGCGAATACCGGTTGCTTGAAAGCATGCGGGGCTGGACGGAAACGCTAGGGCTGAACGTCAGCTTACTATCGGACACTCGCTTTCTGTGCAGCATCGACGACTTCAACGCGTGGGCCGACACTCAGAAAGGCCTGCGCATGGAGTTTTTCTACCGCCGTATGCGCAAGCGTTACGGTTTGTTGCTGGAAGCCGACGGCAAACCCTGCGGCGACAAATGGAACTATGATCAGGAAAACAGAAAGGGCTGGCGCAATCAGGTTGATGTACCAGCGCGGCCTGCGCTGACACAGGACCAGACAACAGCCGATGTACTGGCACTGGTCGAGGCAGAATTCCCCAACAACCCAGGCGACCTTTCTCAGTTCAACTACGCCGTCACCGGACAGGATGCCCAGGCGGCACTGGACTGGTTCTGCGAGTACGGTCTCAGAGACTTTGGCACCTACCAGGATGCGCTGGCCGAAGAGTCGCCCTGGATGTTCCACAGCCTGGTCTCCATGTATATCAATATCGGATTGCTGGAGCCGCTTGACGTCTGCCAGCAGGTGGAGCGCGCCTGGCGTGACGGCAAGTGTGAGCTGGCCGCCGCCGAGGGCTTTATCCGGCAGGTGCTGGGCTGGCGCGAGTACATTCGAGGTGTTTACTGGCGCTTCATGCCTGAGTACAAGACAAAGAACCACTTCAATGCCACCCGACCACTGCCGGACTGGTTCTGGAGCGGTGATACCGACATGCGCTGCCTGTCACGGGCACTGAAGCAAACACTGGATCTGGGGTACGGCCACCATATCCAACGCTTGATGGTGATCGGCAACTTTGCCCTGCTGGCGGGCCTGAATGTGGAAGAGGTCTGCGACTGGTATCTCGCCGTCTATGTGGATGCCTTTGAGTGGGTGGAACTACCCAATACCCTCGGCATGGCGCTGCACGCAGACGGTGGCCTGATGGCGAGTAAACCTTACGCGGCCAGCGGCAAATATATCCAGCGGCAGGGCAATCACTGTGGCGAGTGCCGCTATAACCCCGCCAAGATGACGGGCGAGGGCGCCTGCCCGTTTAACGCGATGTACTGGGGCTTTATTAATGGGCATCTGGACAAGCTGGAAGGCAATGGCCGCATGGGGCTCATTCTTAATAACTGGAAAAAGCGCGACGCTGGCGAGCGTGAAGCTATCGTGCGCTGGGCCGACCAGACCCTGGACGCAGTATTAGAGCCAGCTCACGTAGACGATCACACATCTGACCTCGAAGACGCAATGCCACGCGTCGCGGCCAGGTCCTGACGTCGCTCTGTCAGATTGAACGCTAAGACAGGGCACGAAACCCACCTAGCGATGGGACTCACCCATGAATAACGCGCTGGGGCAATCGCCGCTGAACGCCGTGGTCGTTGGCTCGGGCGGCATTGGTACGGCAGTGGCCGCGCGGCTGCTGTCGGAATATCCCATCAACCAATTGTTTGTTTTGCAGCGGACCGCACGCACTTTCGACGATGATCGCGTGACGAGCCTGGCGCTGGATGCCACGGAACCCGCTTCGATAGCTGCCGCGACTGCCGCAGTCTGTGATCACGCCATACCCCTACATCTGGTATTTAATGCCGTGGGTATGCTGCACGGCGACGGTTTTCGGCCTGAAAAGCGCCTAAAAGATGTCAGTGCAGAGGCCATGATGCACCTGGCGGCGGTGAATGCTTTTCTGCTGCCACAGCTGGCTGCAGGTCTGGCGCCTGCACTACGGCATAGTGAACCGTCTGTTCTGGCATCAGTGTCGGCGCGCGTAGGCTCCATCGCCGATAACGACATGGGTGGCTGGTACAGCTATCGTGCCAGCAAGGCTGCTCACAATATGCTGTTGAAAACGCTGTCCAGGGAATGGCGCGTCAGTCACAAGCACTGCGCGGTAGTGGCATTACACCCGGGAACAGTGGCCACAGAGCTGTCCAAGCCCTATACCCCACCGAATTACAACAAGCGGGTGCTGACACCGGCCGAGAGTGCCGAGGCCATGCTCAATGTTGTCGCCAGGCTGGACGTTACCCATTCCGGGCGCTTCTACGCCTGGGACGGTGCAGAAATTCCCTGGTAGTAGGCGACTACCGGTTACGCTGTTGCTTGCGTGTGCGGCGGCAGCGCTCTGAACAGTAGATCACACTGTCCCAGTTTTTCTTCCACTTGGCTCGCCACGTAAAGGGCCGCTCACACACCGGGCAGGTCTTCTCGGGTAGCTCCGACTTCTTCACATAAAAGCCCTATGTTCTGGTGTCCAGGGGCCAGTCCGCAGCGTCGTTGACATAGCGCGGCTGCGCTTCCCGGTAGCCATCCCATTTGGTAGCGAACTGGCCGTCGGGATCATACTGGGCGGCCTGTTTCTCGATGTTGAAGTGACGGCCACCGCGCGGGTCGGTGCCGACCCCGGCAATATACTGCCAGTTGCCATAGTTGCTGCCGACGTCGTAGTCGATCAGATGCTTCTCGAAAAACGCGGCACCGTAACGCCAGTCGTGCTCGAGTTCGTTAATCAAATAGCTGGCGGCGATTTGTCGACCTCGGTTGCTCATCCATCCGGTCGCAACGAGCTGATGCATCAGCGCGTTGACCAGCGGGCTATCGGTATTACCCTGACTCCAGCGCGCGAAGTCGCGGGCTTCAAAATACCGCAGAACTTTTTTGCCACGCAGGCCCCGCAGGCGGAATAACTTACCGCCATCCGCGAGGGCACGCCAGTGAAAGAACTCTCGCCACAAAAGCTCCATAAACAGGTGCGCTGTTGATTCATTGCGCCCATCGCGAGCTTCTACCTCAAAGAGCGCCTGTGCCGCCTCTCGTGCAGACAGCGCTCCGGTTGCCAGCCAGGGTGACAGCACGCTGGAACTGTCCATACCGTCCAGGTAGTTGCGAGTCTGCTTGTACTGGAGCACCAGTCCGCGTTCCAACATCCAGGTGCGAAGCCGCCGCCCTCCCTCCTGACTGCCGCCGCGCACCGGGAATGCCGGATGGGGACGAGTCTTTATTTCAGGCAATGGCCGAAACCCGGCATTGGCCGGGGGTGGCGGCAGCGTCTCTGGGGCGGGCAGCGGTGCCTCGACCTGCAGGTTTTCCACTTTGCATCTGAAGGGAGTGAACTGCTTGGGTAGCGTATCCAGCGCGCCCGGCAGCTGCGCTTCATTATAGAGAGTGCCTGTTTCATGAATCGCCAACGGTACTCGCAGCGTTCCCTGCAGTTCATTTATCTGCTGGGTTTCGTACACGCCCGGAGCGCGGCTGGTGCCAACACATTCGATATCGAAGAGCTCGACCAGACGTGGAATGGCGGCGCGAGGGTCGCGGTGCAGCACCAGCAAGCCCTGGCCCAGGGTAGTCAGCTCTTCATGCAGCGCTTGCAGGCTTTCCCGCAGAAAGCGCTCGCGCTGTTCGCCCATGCCATGGGTGTTGCACCAGGCGGGAGCGCTGGGCCAACAGTACACACAAAGCAGGGCGTCTCCGCTGCTATGCGCTGCGAGGCCAGGGTTGTCAGCCAGTCGCAGATCGTTGCGAAACAGGTAGAGATGTCGGGTGAGTGGTTTAAGCATATGCCAGATACGTGCCGCTCTGCCGGGCGGATTTTTGCAGATGTGCGACAGCGTTTTTGCGCCGCAGGGGCTGCCTCCCTAAAATGCTGCCTTTGCCGAAAGAGGTGCGCACTTGCTGCCAGGCATTCTCGACATCACGCCGCTGGAACTGGTGCTTATCTGGAGTATCACGGCGGCTGCATCCCTGCTGCGCGCCTTTACCGGGTTTGGCTTCGCGCTAACCGCCGTGCCGGTGTTCGCCCTGTTCTTTGAACCCACTCAGGTCGTTGTGCTCTGTACAACTCTGGTATTCCTGTTAGGTATTCAAACCTTTCCCATCTACCGGCAGGCGCTGGACTTGCCGAAGCGTTGGCCGATGTTTGCGGCCGCCATACCGGGCACGGCCCTGGGGGTGGTATTGCTGCTGTGGTTTGAACCTAACCAGTTTCGGCTCAGTCTGGGCGTGTTAACGATTGTGGCCAGCGTGTTCCTGGCACGGTTTCGGCCGCGACAGGTCATCTCCCGGCCTCGCATTGCCAGCTTTGTTGGACTGCTGGCAGGCATCTGCAACGGCGCCTTCGCAGTTCCCGGCCCGCCTATCATCGTCTATGTCATGGCGACAGAGAAAGATCCCGCGACCTGTCGTGGGCTGATGATTGGCTACTTTTCATTTACTGCCGTGCTGGCACTGTGCGCTTTCACTGTCCTGGGGCTGGTGGATGTCAGGTCCGTATTACCGGCGCTGTTGGCATACCCTGCGATGTATCTGGGTGATCGTTTGGGCTATGCCGCCTTTCTGCGCTTTGGCGCGGCTCGGTATCGTCCGGTTGCTATCGGATTATGCCTGTTGATTGGCGTCGCTATTTCCGTGCGGGCGCTGTTGGAAGCCTGAAAGCCGCAAGGTTCGCGGGGTTAGTGTTGCAAGGAAGAGGGTTGCCAGGCTAAGGCGTGGTTCTTGTTACTACTGCTTAACAGCCTCGCGAACGACCCGCTGCTTGGTTCGATTCCAGTCGCGATCGCGCTGATCCTGCCGTTTGTCGTGATCCTGTTTACCGCGGGCCAGCCCGATCTTGGCTTTCACCAGATGCTTTTTCCAATACAGCGCCGTACACACACAGGTCATGCCTTTGGCCTGGGTGGCCTGCACAATCTTCGCCAGCTCCTTTTTGTTAAGCAGTAACTTGCGAGTACGGATAGGGTCTGCGACCACATGGGTAGATGCGGTTTGCAGCGGTGTAATTTGTGCGCCCATCAGAAACGCTTCACCGTTTTTGACCAGCACATAGGTATCCGTGATCTGTGCCTTACCGGCGCGGAGACTCTTCACTTCCCAGCCCGCCAGCGCAATGCCCGCTTCAAAAGTATCGTCGATGTGATAGTCAAAGCGGGCGCGCTTGTTCAACGCGATGGTGTTGTCTGCAACTTTGGGCTTCTTCTTGCTCATGGCGCGCAGTATGCCGGAAAACATCGGGATGTCAGCCTCGTATTGCGACAGATGTTGGTAATGCAGCACAATCTGCGCATGAGCATCGCTGCGCGACCCGCGACAGGCGTCTGGGGTAGCCGGACCACCTTTGTGTTTGCCCTGACCGCGTCTGCGATAGGCCTGGGTAATCTCTGGCGTTTCTCAACGCTGCTTGGTGAGCAGGGCGGCGCGCCTTTCCTTATCACGTATCTTCTATGTCTGTTACTGGTGTCTGCACCTTTGCTGCTGGCGGAGGTGATGCTGGGCAGCCATGGTCGTGCCAATCCCGTCGGCAGCCTGCTGTACGCGGCGCGGCGTTCCGGCCTGTCAAAGGCCTGGACGGTGCTGGGCTGGCTGGCGGGGCTGACGGGCTTTTTGGTGCTGGGCTATCACTGCGTGGTGGCAGGGTGGTCGCTGGCCTATATCGAGCTGATACAGGCAGGCACCTTTGCTGATGCCAGCGCCGCAGATGCGGGCCGTGAATTCTCTGACCTGTTGGCCGACCCGGTTGCTATGGTGAAATGGCAAAGTCTGTTTGTGGCCGGGGTGTTTGCGATCTCGGCACTGGGCGTTCATCGCGGGCTGGGACCGCTGTTTTGGCTGCTCGGCCCGCTGCTGCTGGTCGCGTTTGCCATGCTGCTGGGTTTCGCACTGGAGTACGGCAATGTGCAGCGGGCGGGAGAATTCCTGTTTTCCGTGAACTGGTATGACTTCAGCGCGCGGTCTGTGTTGATTGCCCTGAGCCAGGCCTTTTACACGCTCGGTGTTGGTGCCGGTGTCGGACTGGCATTTGGGGCCTATGCACCGGAGAAGACGCCGCTGGGGCGCGTGGTGTTAGCAGTGGCGCTGCTGGATGTAGTGTTGGCATTTGCCGGCGGCGTGGTGATTTTTTCACTCGCCTTTGCGAGTAACCTGGAGCCCGCGATGGGCCCAAGCCTGTTTTATGTCGGATTGCCTTATGCCTTTGGCAATATTGCGCAGGGGGAGTGGCTGGGCACCCTGTTTTTTCTCACGGTGTCTTTGATATCACTGGCGTCGGCGATAGCGCTGGCGGAGCCCGCCATGGCCTATTTGGTTGAGCGCATGCGGCTGGCCCGACCGCTGTCGGCGGCGCTGCTGGGAACCGCGACCTGGGCGGTGGCAATGGTCTGCGCGCTCTCTTTCAATGTCTGGCAGGACGCCACGATGGCAGGAGACAAATCCTTCTTTGCGCTCCTGGAAACGGTAACCACGGCGATATTACTGCCCGTGGTCACGCTCGCTACCGCGCTGCTGGTGGGCTATCAGATGCGACCCGAAATTCTGCGGGTGGAGTTGTACCGTGAGAGTCGGAAGCTGGTGAAATTCTGGCGCGCCTGCCTGCGCTACGTGGTGCCGCCGGTCATTATGCTGGTGATGGTTACTGCCCTTTTTGACAGGTTTTCCGCCGCGTGACGCGCATTGATCGCTGTGTGCTGTTGCCCTATCCAGCAGACAAGTTGTTTGCGTTGGTGAACGATATCGAGGCCTACCCGGACTTCATGGATGGCTGCGTTGGTGCTGAAATCCTGAAACGCGACGGGGCGCTGGTGGAAGCGAGGCTAGACCTCGCGCGCGCCGGTATTCGGCAGAGCTTCGCCACCCGCAATCAGCTTGTACCGCCGGAGCGTATCGAACTGACGCTGGTGGAAGGTCCCTTTGACCAGTTTGCCGGCTGCTGGCAGTTTCGTGCGCTTGGCGATGACGCGTGTAAAGTCAGCCTGGAATTGGAATTTACACTGCGCAGCTCAGTGTTGGGTGCAGCGGCAGGAAAACTGTTTGAGTCAGTGGCCTCGCATCTGGTGGATGCCATTAGTTCGCGTGCGCAGGCGCTCTACTAGTATGCTTGCAGCACGCAGACCGGGATGAAAAAGTAGCAGCAAGATGACTGATTGCAGCGCCGTTGCCGTAGAAGTGGCCTACGCCCTGCCAGAGAAACAGCAGATTGTTGGCCTGACGGTCAGCGATGGCACGACAGCGCGTGAAGCCGTGTTGCAGTCTGGCCTGGAGCGGCAGTTTCCAGGCCTAGATCTCGCTAACGCCAAGCTGGGGATCTTTGGCAAGGCGATTAAAGACAGTCAGGTGTTGAAGACCGGCGACAGGGTGGAAGTCTACCGACCCTTAATTGCCGACCCGAAAGAAGTGCGCAAGCGTCGCGCTGCAGAAGCCAGGAGTCGCCGTGAAGGCGACTAGCGCTTTACGCGGCGCCATTGTCCTCGTCAGTATTCTCTGATGCTGTCTCTTCCTCAGCCGTTTCCTGGCCTGATGGCGGCACAGAGCTGGTGAAATGGGTGAGCTTGTCGTTTTCGAAATACACCGACAGACGCGATTCCGCCAGCGTGTTCTCCCCATTGCGGATCATGTACAGATACTCCCACCGATCAGTGCGGAAGGGGTCTTCGATGAGCGGCGTGCCAAGGATGTAGCGAACCTGGCGTGTGGTCATACCGGGCTTAAGCTGGTCCAGCATATCCATGGTCACAATGTTGCCCTGCTCGACATTGATCCGGTACACCCCGGGAAAGCCATAGCTGTTGCAGCCCGCGATACTCGTAATCGCCAGCAATAGCATGAGCCGATGCAGGCGCGGGCGCCATTGCGAGAGATGCTTGCAGCGTTGGTTTGACGGGCCCATGGTGTCAGGCTTTCACTTCCAGAGAAGGGGTGGCATCATACCCCAGCCGTAGGGCTGAATACAGGAACGCTACCGGATGGCCTCTGAGAACAACGAGCTGCGCAAAGCAGGGCTGAAAGTCACACTCCCGCGGGTAAAGATCCTGCAGATCCTTGAAACCGCGCACACCGACGATCAGCACATGAGCGCTGAGGATGTGTATCGCGCGCTTTTGGATGCTGGTGAAGACGTGGGCCTGGCGACGGTGTACCGCGTTTTGACCCAGTTTGAGACTGCGGGTCTGGTCGCACGGCACAACTTCGAAACGGGCCACTCGGTCTTCGAACTCGCCAAGGGCGAGCACCACGACCACATGGTCTGCATGGAGTCCGGCGAGGTTATTGAGTTCGTCGATCCTGTTATCGAGAAGCGACAACATCAACTCGCTGAGGAACACGGCTACGAGTTGGTCGACCATTCCCTGGTGCTTTACGTTCGTAAGAAAGACTAACCCTTTCCACCCTCAAGCACGCGGCCTTCTGCCGAGCTGGGCCTGCGCGCTCTCGTAAATGTGTACCTCATGCCAGTGCCTCTAGCGGATCGTGGGCCGGCTAATTCCACGGGAAAATTTTTTATCCGGCTCATAGGCTGAGAGTTCTGGCGCTATAGCCGTAAAGCTAATTCCTGCCTTCCTCGGTTACCTCTCACATCCTGACTTCATCAGGGGGCGTGAAAATTTTTCCTGTGGAAAAAGTTTTCACGGCGCCAAGCAAGCTCAAGCGAATCTCCGCTTAGAATTAGAAATGGTGGGAATTACCCCAGCATTTCCCGAGCTGCTTCCCGGGTTTTGTCGGTGATATCGATGCCGCCCAGCATCCGGGCAATCTCCTCCACCTTGTCGCCTTCGGACAGGGTTTTGAGTTCCGCTCTCGTGCGCTCTTTATCGGCAGTTTTGCTGACGCGCAGATGGTTTTCACCCTGGGCGGCGACCTGGGGCAGATGGGTGACACAGATGACCTGGCTGTTGCTGGCCATGGCTCGAAGCAGCTTGCCAACCACCTCGGCAACGGCGCCGCCTATGCCCACATCGACCTCGTCGAAGACCATGCTGGGCACCGTGTTAACGCTGGCAGAAACCACCTGAATCGCGAGGCTGATACGCGACAGTTCCCCGCCGGAGGCAATTTTGCCGAGAGGGCGAGGTGATTGTCCGGGGTTGGTGCTGATCAGAATTTCGATGTCTTCCCGGCCCAGAGGGTGTGGGTTGTCGGATTCTCGAGGAACCAGCGCCAGATCCAGGGTGCACCGCTCCATGGCCAGTTCGCTAAGCTGTTTTTCTACCGCCTTCTTAAGCTTTTTGGCGGCCTTGTCTCGGGCTTTGCTGAGTGCGCTGGCCTGGGCGTCGTAGCGCTGTGCGAGTTCTGCAAGTTCACTTTGCAGGGTCTCGATGCGGTCGCCGCTGCCCGTCAGGCTGGCCAGGTCCTCGCTAAGGTTCGTATACAGCTCGGGCAGGTCTCGCGCCTGCACGCGGTGTTTGCGCGCGATGTCATGAAGCTTATCCAGGCGCTGCTCCACCTCTGCCAGACGCGCGGGGTTAAGCTCCTGCTGGTCGACGTAGCGGCGCAGTTCAGCCTGCGCTTCCTGCAGTTGTATCGCAGCGCTGTCGAGCATCTCGCGAACGTTATCGATTGCGGCACCTGACATCGCGTCGTCCTGCAGTAGGGCCAGCGCAGATCGCGTTGTGCTTTCCTGACTCTCACCTATCTCCATAGCCTGCTGGCATTGGGCCAGAATGCGATCGGCATTGGCCAACTGGCGGTGCTCCTGCTCCAGCGCGTCCAGCTCTCCCTCTCCCAGCGCCAGCTGCT
Source organism: Pseudomonadota bacterium (assembly GCA_038746745.1). Classification (GTDB taxonomy): domain Bacteria; phylum Pseudomonadota; class Gammaproteobacteria; order Pseudomonadales; family Halieaceae; genus JANQIO01. Next base: position 18,584 of record JBCDKJ010000018.1, on the reverse strand, counting down.
CAAGTTCTTCCACCTGGTAACTGAGTAACTGGGCCCGCGCAGATTGTTCATCCCGCGCGGCTGTCAGAGTTTCCAGCTCGCGCTGCCTGCGCAGCCAATCTGAGGCGGTTTGCTCGAGGTCGCGGGCGGCTTTGGATTGTCCGGCGTAGTCGTCCAGTAAGCGACGCTGGGTGTCTCGGCGCAACAGGGATTGGTGCGCATGCTGGCTATGAATATCGATCAGCAATTCACCGAGCTGGGCACAGTCCTGCAGCGTGCTGGCGTTGCCATTGATAAAGGCGCGCGAGCGACCTTCGCGTGTGATCACCCTGCGCAGAATGCATTCATCACCCACACTTAATTCACGATCGCTCAACCAGCGCTGCGCGGCTGGAATATTGGAGATGTCGAAGGTGGCGGTCACCTCGGCTCGTTCGCAACCTGCGCGAACAGCGGCGGGATCGGCACGGTCACCCAGGCACAGTCCCAACGCGTCCAGCATGATGGATTTTCCGGCACCGGTTTCGCCGGTGATTACAGTCATGCCAGATGCCAACTCGAGATCGAGTTGTTCCACAATGGTGTAGTTGTTGACGAGCATATGGGCGAGCATGGGCACTTTATACCGCAGTTGTGCAGAGGCGAAAACCGCCCTGGCCACAGGGGATGGAATTTTCTGCAAACGCGTTGGTAGAATCTAAAGCATGTCGAACACGGACTTGTCCCAGCGCGCGCGAATCCTTCTGAAAACGTTGGTGGAGCGGCATATTCGGGACGGTCAGCCAGTGGGGTCCAAAACCCTGCTGGAAGAGGCTGGTCTGCCGGTCTCTGCGGCCACAGTGCGCAACGTCATGTCAGACCTGGAGGATCGGGGCTATCTGGCATCGCCGCACACCTCCGCCGGCCGTATCCCCACTTCCGCAGGCTACCGTCTGTTTGTTGACACCCTGCTGCAGGTCCAGCCTATCGATCTCTCTGGCATCACAACGCTGCGTCAGGAGCTTAGCGAGGAGCTGAATCCGGATCTTCCCGCCCGCCAGCTTGTGCACTCCGCATCCCAGCTGGTGTCCAGTATTACCGCCCACGCTGGCCTTGTTACCGTGCCGCGAAAGAATTCCAGCCAGCTGCGACAGGTGGAGTTTCTGCCACTCGACGGTGATCGGGTATTGGTCATCATGGTGGTGGACGAGCGTGAAGTGCAAAACCGCATTATTCATACCCAGCGCCGCTACACCGAAGAAGAACTGCGGCTGTCGACGACCCTGGTGAACCAGCGCTTTGCCGGCTCGCGCCTGCATGAGATCAAACGCCAGGTGGTCACAGAGATGGAAGCCGACCGGCGCTCTATCGATACTTATATGCAGGCAACCCTGGATCTGGCGAGCCAGGTCTTTGAAGACAGCGAGTCGGAAGAGGATGAATACGTTGTTGCGGGTGAATCCAAGCTGGTAGGTAGCGCCTCACCCGAGGAACTGGAGCGGCTACAGGAGCTTTTTGAAGCATTTCAGCGCAAAAAGGATCTGCTGCACCTGCTGGAGCGTTGCACTCGTGCCGAGGGCATCCAGATTTTTATCGGCGATGAAGCGGGCTTTGACGGACTCGGCGGTTACAGCGTGATTACGGCCCCCTACAGCGACGGTGCCGACACGCTCGGCGTACTGGGAGTTATCGGCCCCACCCGAATGGCCTACGATCGCGTCATCCCTATCGTCGACGTCACCGCCCGCGTGCTGTCGTCAGCGCTTGCATCTCCTGATCTATAAGCGCCTTCAGGGTTTGTTGGGCCAGCTAAAAGCATTTCCCACGGGGGAATTGTTCATGGCGCCAAGCAGGCTTCGGCGAATCCCCGCATAGTAGGCATCGTCCTTATGAATATGGTTTGGGCCCAGCGCTGTCGCGGGTTGTGGACCGGCTAAAAACATTTTCCAAGGGAAAACTTTTTATCCGGTTCATAGACTGTGAAACCCCCGCGCTGTAGCAGAGAAACTCAATCCAGTGGTTCATTCACCTCTCGGATTCTGCCGGTTATGAGGGGACGTGAAAATTTTTCCCGTGGAAAAAGTTTTCACGGCACCAAGCAAGCCGCGGCGAATCTTGGCAGTCAAGGAGCCGCCTTCCTGAATCTTGATCAAGGGTCCGATAGTGGTGGCGGGTCACGCGTCTGCTAAAAACAGCTTCCGCTGGAGAATTTTTTATCCAGCTTACAGACGCAAAGCTCCAGCCCTATGGCTCTAAAACGCAGCATAAGTACCTGACAGGGCATGCGGTTTTTCTTCGCGTGTGCCCTTGAATTCGCCATCACTGTCGCAATATCTCCGATATTGGACGATGTTCCGGGCAAATCTGTGGCTTACCGGAATAGATTGCGCAAAAAATGATCAACAGGAGCGCCCAGTAGTGAACAAGGACCAGCAGGCAGAGACCGAAGCGGACACCGGCGCGGCTGCAGCGACCGAAGCAAAATCAGCCGATGAAAAGCCTGAGAGCATCGAGCCTGAGGTAGCAGTGGAAGCGGCAGCACCGGCTGACGGCGAACACACCGCGGCGCAGGATGCGGCCGCGGACGCCGAGGAAGCGGCCCATGACATCGAAGAGGCGGGTGCGTCTCTGGAGCAGCTACAGTCGCAGCTGGATGAGGCCCGGGACGCAGCGCTGCGTGCAGCCGCAGAGGCTCAAAATGCGCGTCGGCGCGCAGAGCAGGATGTGGAAAAAGCGCGCAAGTTTGCGCTGGAGCGCATGGCGAGCGACTTGCTGCCCGTCGTGGATAACCTGGAGCGCGCTTTGGAGGCCGCAGGCGAGGCCACGGAGGCTGCTGCAATTACCGAGGGAGTTGATCTGACCCTGCGGAGCTTTAGCGACGTACTTACTAAGCACAGCATCGAGGCGCTGAACCCTGTCGGCGAGCCCTTTGATCCGCAGCTGCATCAGGCGATGACAATGGTGCCTAACCCGGACATGGAGCCGAATACGGTGATGGACGTGATGCAGAAAGGCTACACCCTGAACGGTCGACTGCTGCGCCCTGCGATGGTGGTGGTGAGCAAGGCACCGGAGTAAAAAAATGGGGTCACTCCCAGAGGCTGCGTTAGATCGCGCCTACTGCTGGTAAGTCCCCTTGAATTGCGCGGATTAGCGCCAATATAGAGAACAGTTTGAGAGCAATGCGGTGATGGCCCCGGGTGGCCGCGTCATCCGCTAATCTGGAGAGAAATGATGGGCAAGATAATTGGTATCGACCTGGGTACGACCAACTCCTGCGTGGCCGTGCTTGACGGTGACAAGACCAAGGTCATCGAGAACGCAGAGGGTGACCGCACTACGCCGTCTATCGTCGCTTACACGGACGATGGCGAAATTCTGGTAGGCCAGTCGGCCAAGCGCCAGGCGGTCACAAATCCTAACAACACACTGTTTGCGGTGAAGCGGCTGATTGGACGCAAGTTCAAAGACGACGTTGTTCAGAAAGACATCAGCATGGTCCCCTACAAGATTGTTGAGGCTGACAACGGTGACGCCTGGGTATCCGTAAAGGATGAAAAGCTGGCACCGCCGCAGGTGTCTGCACAGGTGCTGGCAAAGATGAAGAAAACCGCCGAAGAGTATCTCGGCGAGCCGGTCACAGAAGCTGTGATCACAGTCCCTGCATACTTTAACGACTCACAGCGTCAGGCCACCAAGGATGCTGGCAAGATCGCCGGTCTTGAGGTCAAGCGCATCATCAATGAGCCCACTGCGGCCGCGTTGGCCTATGGCATGGACAAGGCGCAGGGCGACAAGACGATTGCCGTCTACGATCTGGGCGGCGGCACCTTTGACTTATCGATTATCGAAATCGCCGAGGTCGACGGTGAACATCAGTTTGAAGTACTGGCGACCAACGGAGATACCTTCCTCGGTGGTGAGGACTTTGACCTGCGCCTGATCGAGTACCTGGCAGATGAGTTCAAGAAGGAGCAGGGCATCGATCTGCACAATGATCCGCTGGCACTGCAGCGTCTGAAGGAGGCGGCTGAGAAAGCCAAGATCGAACTGTCCTCCAGCCAGCAGACGGAAGTGAACCTGCCGTACATTACGGCAGATTCGACCGGACCGAAGCACCTGGTGGTGAAACTGTCTCGCGCCAAGCTGGAATCGCTGGTGGAAGAACTGGTGGCACGTTCACTGGAGCCGGTTAAGGTCGCGCTGAAAGATGCTGATCTAAGCCCCAGTGAAATTGATGAGGTCATCCTGGTAGGTGGTCAGACTCGTATGCCGCTGGTGCAATCCAAGGTGGCAGAGTTCTTTGGTAAAGAGCCGCGCAAAGATGTAAACCCAGATGAGGCTGTTGCCATGGGTGCGGCCCTGCAGGGTGCGGTCCTGTCTGGTGACGTTAAAGACGTGCTGCTGCTGGACGTGACCCCACTGACACTGGGTATCGAAACCATGGGTGGTGTAGCGACGCCGCTGATTGAGAAAAACACTACGATTCCGACCAAGAAGTCGCAAATCTTCTCTACGGCGGAAGACAACCAGACGGCTGTAACCATTCACGTGGTGCAGGGTGAGCGCAAGCAGGCGACGGGCAACAAGTCACTGGGTCGATTTGACCTGGCAGATATTCCGCCTGCGCCGCGCGGCATGCCGCAGATCGAAGTGACGTTCGATTTGGACGCCAATGGCATTCTGAACGTGTCAGCGAAGGACAAGGCCACCGGTAAAGAGCAGTCAATCCGCATTACTGCGTCTGGCGGTCTCAGCGAAGACGAGATCGAAAAGATGATGCAGGACGCAGAGGCCAACGCTGAAGCGGATGCGCGTTTTGAAGAGCTGGTTACCACACGCAACACCTGTGAGGGCTTGATCAACGCAACTCGCAAGACGTTGGAGGAAGCGGGCGATAAAGCGACTGATGAAGAGAAGTCCGCTATCGAAGCTGCGCTGGCTGAAGCCGAAGAAGCAGTCAAAGGTGATGACAAGGAGGCCATGGAGGCGGCAACGACCAAGCTGACAGAGGCTTCTGGCAGTCTGGCACAGAAGCTTTATGCCGAGCAGGCTGCTCAGGCAGAAGCCGCCGGTGGTGCTGATCCTGAAGCAGCGGCGGAGCCTGCCGATGATGTGGTCGATGCGGAGTTCGAGGAAGTACGGGACGAAGACAAGAAAGCGTCCTGAGGCCAGGCGCCCTGATCTCCGCAGGGGCGCTGGTTTTCGAGCTATACTCGCCGGCCTTTAGAAGCTGGCACGAGGTCACGCCCCCACTGTCGTGGGGGTGTTGCTGTTTGGAACACTGGATCTTTGGCTGACGGCGCAATCTCAGCGGCAATGTCAGCGAGAGTAACGAGAAACCCAATGTCGAAACGCGATTACTACGAAGTGCTGGGTGTTGAACGCGGCGCGGACGAGAAGGACATCAAAAAGGCCTATCGTCGCGTTGCGATGAAATACCATCCGGATCGCAATCCGGATGCGCCCGATGCCGAGGATAAGTTCAAAGAGGCCAGCGAGGCCTACGAGATCCTGTCCGACAGTGAGAAACGCGCTGCTTACGATCAGTTTGGTCACGCCGGTGTTGATCCACAGATGGGTGGCGGCGCGGGCGGATTCCAGGGTAGTTTCAGCGATATCTTTGGCGATGTGTTCGGCGACATATTCGGCGGTGGTGGCGGTGGCCGCAGCCGTGGTGGTCCGCAACGTGGGGCTGATCTGCGCTATACCCTCGATATCTCGCTGGAAGACGCCGTGCGTGGCGCCACCGTAAAAATCCGCGTGCCTACGCTAGTCACTTGTGATACCTGCGATGGCAGTGGTGCCAAGCCCGGCACATCTCCAGTCACCTGTACGACCTGCGGTGGCAGCGGTCGGGTGCGTATGCAGCAGGGGTTTTTCCAGGTGGAGCAAACCTGCCCGAAATGCCGCGGTCGAGGGCAAATCATCGCGGAGCCTTGCCCAACCTGTTACGGCGCGGGACGTGTTGAGGAAACCAAAACGCTGTCCGTTAAGGTTCCGCCCGGTGTCGATACCGGCGATCGCATCCGGCTGACCGGCGAGGGCGAGGCGGGGCCCGAGGGTGGACCGCCCGGCGACCTGTTTGTGCAGATGTCGGTGCAGGATCACCCAATTTTTGAACGCGATGGACGCCATCTTTTTTGCGAGGTGCCTATTAACTACGCCGACGCCGCACTGGGTGGAGAACTGGAAGTACCGACGCTGGACGGGCGCGTGAAGCTAAAGATTCCCGCCGAAACTCAAACCGGCAAGCTGTTCCGCCTGCGTGGCAAAGGCGTAAAGCCGGTGCGCGGTGGCCCCGAGGGTGATCTGATGTGCCGAGTGGTGGTGGAAACCCCGGTCAACCTGTCCAAACGGCAAAAAGAACTGCTGGAGGAATTGCAGAGCACCATGTCTGATGGCGGTGATCGGCACTCTCCGCGTCAGAGTAGCTGGTTTGAAGGAGTGAAAAACTTCTTCGACGATATGAAAATCTAGCGCATGAGCACGCAGGTAGGCATTACCGGCGCAGGCGGCCGCATGGGCCGTACGCTGATTGAAGCTATTGAGGCAATCGATGGATTGACCCTCAGTGCTGCGCTGGAACGTCCTGACAGCAGTGCGTTGGGCGCTGACGCTGGCGAACTGGCAGGTCTTGGCCAACTGGGCGTTGCACTGGGTGGGGACATTACTGCAATCGATTGCGACGTGTTGGTGGATTTCAGCTTGCCCGCCGCGACCCTGGCGAACATTGATGCCTGCGTTGCCGCCGGACGCGGCATGGTAATTGGCACTACGGGTTTCACCGCTGAAGAGCAGGCGCGCATCGACGCGGCCGCGGTCTCCATTCCCATTTGCAAGGCTTCCAACTTTTCTACCGGTGTGAATCTCTGTTTCAAGCTGCTGGAGATGGCGGCTCAGGTGATCGGCGACGACTCAGATATTGAAATCTACGAAGCCCACCACCGGCACAAAGTGGACGCACCATCGGGCACCGCACTGAGCATGGGCGAGGTGATTGCCAGCGCGCTGAATCGCGATTTGTCGAAGGTGGCAGTCTATGGACGTCAAGGTCAGACCGGTGCGCGGGATAAAGAGACCATCGGCTTTGCCACGGTTCGGGCAGGCGATATTGTTGGCGATCACACTGTGACCTTTGCCGCAGAGGGTGAGCGAGTGGAGATTACCCACAAGGCATCGTCGCGCATGGCGTTTGCCCGCGGCGCACTGCGGGCCGCAGCCTGGATCGTGGGACGCGAACCAGGGCTTTACGACATGCAGGACGTTCTCGGGCTTAAGGAAACGACATGAGTGACTTTATCGTCGACATCAATGAGGGTAATGCCCAGCAGTACCTGATTGAAGAGTCCAATACGCGACCGGTGGTGGTGGATTTCTGGGCAGACTGGTGCGAGCCCTGCAAGACGCTGATGCCGCTATTGGAAAAGCTTGCGAACGAATACCAGGGAGCATTCCTGCTGGCCAAGGTGAACGCCGACGAACAGCAGATGATCGCTCAGCAGTTAGGAGTGCGTAGCCTGCCAACGGTCATGGTGATCAAGGACGGTCAGCCGGTAGATGGCTTTGTAGGCGCACAGCCTGAGACCCAGGTACGAGAAATCCTCGAGAAGTATTTGCCCAAACCCTGGGATGCCTTACTGGAGGATGCCCAGGAGAAAATGACGGCAGGCAATGTCGCGGAAGCGCTGCCTATCCTGCGGCAGGCGTGGGAAGACTCTAATCAGCAGCACAACATCACGCTGGCTTATGCCAGCGCGTTAATTGAGTGCAACCGGCTCGATGATGCCGAAAGGGTGCTGAATGAGGTGCGCATGGCGGACCAGGATGCTGCCTGGGAGCAGTTGTTGGCGCAGGTAACGCTTAAGCGCGAGGCGGCGCGCTCACCGGAGTTAGATGCTCTGGAAGCGCAGGCAGAGCAAAACCCTGAGGATTTAGACCTGCGTCACCAGCTCGCCATTCAATACGCTGACGCAGGCATGCACGGCGAAGCACTGGAGGCTCTGTTTTCCATCCTGCAGAAAGACCGTGAGCATCAGGAGGGCGGCACGCGTAAGGCGCTGCTGGACATGATTGCCAGCCTCGGTAAGGGCGACCCGCTTGCGGCGGAATATCAGCGCAAGCTATTTGGCCTGATGTACTGACATCGGTCAGCTAACGCTAGCCAGCTTTCAGGCTGACCTCGCCACCTTCAAAAGACTGAATCCCTTGCGCAGTTTCAAGCTGCAGAGCGCCGCGTGTGTCGATACCTCGTGCTACACCGCTGACGGAATCGCACCCGGTGTGAACGGTCACTGGCTGGCCTGAGAGCTGATCCAGTCTGTCCCATTCCTGCTGGCAGGCGGACAGTCCTTCCTTGGGGTAACGCACCAGCAGTGCCATCAGATTATCCAGCAGCGTGCCAACCAGCCGATTGCGGTCGGGCAGGGTGCCGCCACTCAGGCGTCGCAAATCGGTAAACGGGATATCAATATCTTCTGCGCTGTGCTCTGGCACAGCGCCGTTCAATCCAATCCCAATCACTGCGGTACAGGGCCCGGCCAGATCGCCTTTGAGTTCGATGAGAATCCCGCCCAGCTTGCCGTCCGCCACCAGATCGTTGGGCCATTTCAGCCCCACGCCTTCGATACCTATTTGCTCCAGTGTTTGCGCAACGACCACACCCACTGCCAGGCTCAAACCCTGCATGTCGGCGACACCGTTGGCAAACTGCCAGCCTGCGGAAAGATAGATGCTGTTCGCGATAGGACTGACCCAGGTCCGCCCCAATCTGCCTCTGCCCTGGCGCTGCCACTCAGCGGTGCAGACATAGGCTTTGTCCGGAATGCTGTCTCTTTCCATGGCAATGCGATTGGTGGAGTCCGTTTCCAGCAGGACGTCCAGCGCGTCAATACGCTCCGGTGTCTGCATGCAGGCAAGAATCTTTTCCCGGTCCAGCAGGTCCAGTCCGCCCGGTACGCGGTAGCCGCGTCGATGCTTTGATTCCAATGCCAGGCCGTGCTCCTGTAGCTGCGAGAGGTTTTTCCATACGGCGGCGCGACTGATGCCGAGGGCGCGGCCGATGTCCTCACCGGAGTGAAATTCACCGTCAGCGAGAATGGTCAGAGCCTGGCGTGTGTCCATTACGGGATAGCCAGCAGGGGTTGGATGTCGAGCTGCGCTGCTGCAGCTTGCATATTCGGTGTATCTCCCAGCCAGGGCATGCATCCCAGACGTGTGCAGGGCAACCGTGCCGTCAGCGTATCGATATTCTGCTGCTGTCGGTTCATACCATCCGGCCCCGCATTAGCGATCCAGCCCGCCAGCGGCAGACCAGCTTGCGCAACCGCCTGCGCCGTCAGTAGCGCATGGTTGATGCATCCGAGCTGCAGTCGCACCACCAGAATAACCGGCAGGCTCAATGCGGTCGCAATATCGGCAAAGCTTTCGCGGTCGTTCAAAGGCACCAACCAACCGCCGGCGCCTTCAACAATATTCAGTCCTTCAGCGGGCAGATGCGCTCGGCAGTGCGCCGCCACGGTGCTGGCATCCAGCGTGACCCCCGCTTCTGCAGCGGCAATATGCGGCGCAATTGCGGGTGCCAGGGCATAGGGGTTGATAAGGTCGTATGCGAGGTCGGTTCCCGCGGCCTCGATAAGCGCCAAAGCATCTTCGTTGCGCCATCCCTCGGGTGTTTTCTCGCAGCCTGCCGCGATCGGTTTGAGGCCCAGGCCTGGTATCCCTGCCAGGCGTGCTGCCGTCAACAGGGCGGCGCTGCAAAAAGTCTTACCGACTTCAGTATCTGTGCCGGTCACAAAAAAGGCAGGCATGTCGTACTCCGTTTCCAGTTCCCACCGCGCGGCTAGTGCGGTTTCCGCAGGCGATAGATGTCGATGGCCCAGGTCACAGGCAAGTCGGATTTACCATCACAGAGCGTGCGATAGGCAGCGTCCAGTTGTTGCCAGCGGGCTTTCCCGGTCAGTCCCGTCTGCCGACCGGGGTTGAGATTGTGGGCGCCAATGGCGCGCAATTCACGGGCCAGCGCGATAACCGTGCTCGCGCGTCGCGTCTGGAGCTCATGTGTGGCACAGATGACCTGCAGCCCCGCCTCGGCAAACGCCGTACACAGTTGGCTCGGCGACGCAAACCGGTTGACGTGGACCTTACTATCGACGGCACGCCAGGCCGCGCGCAGCTCCCATAAAGTATCCGGGCCCAGAGTTGCTAGTGCCGCTTCGCCGCCGGGTCGCAATACCCTCGCCAGTTCCGTGCTCAACTGCGCCAGATTCTCACACCACTGAATCGCAAGGCTGGAGAAGATCTGATCAATGCTGCTGTCGGCAATCGGCAGCGCTTCAGCATCGCCACACAACCAATGGGCGACTGCTCCCGTCTGCTGCGCTCGTTTCAGCATCCCCTCTGAGATATCGACACCCAGCACCGTGTCAGCGCGTTCAGCCAGGGCCTGCGTGAAAAAGCCGGTACCGCAGCCCAGGTCCAGCAAGCGGTCCGTCTGGTGCTCTGGCAGAGAATTCAGCAGGGTATGACCTGTCGCCTGTTGCAGCTCTGCAGCCCGATCGTATTCGTCGGCACGCCCAAATGAGGCGGCCACCTGTTGCTTATTACGCGAGCGGCTGCAGCCTTTATTCTGTTGTATTAAGAAGTCCGTGACCCGCGCCGCGACCGCCTTAGGCCTGCTCAGGTGGGGCGCGTGGCCGCAGCCTGCTAGTGTCCAGTGGCTGCTCCGCGCTGGTAGCGCGTGGGCAACACCCGCGGGCACCAGTTTGTCCTCTGCGCCAAACAGCGCCAGATGGGGCGTGTTTAACTCTTCCAGACTGTCACGCAGATCAAGCTGCGCCAGTGTTTCCAGACCACTGGCAAGGCCACTGGCGTCGGCGGGAGCGGACTCTGCACATTGGGTGAGTGTGCGACGCACTTCTTTCAACTGGGTATCACCCATGGCCTGCAACCCGCTGAAGTACTGCAGGCAGCTTGAGGTATCCAACGCCAATCGAGCTTGAAACTCGGTGAACTCACGTTCCGACATACCCAGCGTCCAGTCTGGCCGGGCCACAAAGCAGGGCGTGCTGGCCAGCGTTATCAACGCACTGACCCGTTCCGGATAGCGCTGAGCAAAGCACAGAGCCAGGCTGCCCCCCAGCGACCATCCCATATAGGCCGCTTGTGGCGGTAAGCTCTGTGACCACGCTTCCAGCAGGCGCTCGGTGCGCGAGGGCCAGGTTTCGGCATTGTTCCCATGCCCAGGCAGCTCCAGCGTGTGTATTTGAAACGCCGAGCCTAGTGCAGTGATCAATGGCGCCCATATGTTCTCATTGCTGCCCCAGCCATGGATGAGTACCAGGTCCATAGGTGACTGTGCGTCGCTCACGGGCTGCGCTTTAATCGCGGTCTGCATGTCCGCTCTGCACCTGGGCCAGCGCATCCAGCAGTTGTTCGATCTGGGCGGCGCTGTGGGCAGCGCTGAGGGCGATTCTAAGTCGCGAGCTGCCTTCCGGCACCGTGGGAGGGCGAATCGCGGGCACGAGTATGCCCTTTGCGCGAAGCGCCTCAGACCAGCTCAGCGCCCGCTCAGCACTGCCCAATACCAGCGGCTGAATTGCGGTTTGTGAGTCAAGCAGTGTCAGATTACGCGCGACAGCGCCCTCGCGAAACTGGCGAATATTGCTGTGTAGTTTTTCGCGCAACTCGCTGCCCGCTCCGGCCAGCGTCAAGCTGGTAGTAACGGCGCAGGCGGCGGCCGGAGGCAGCGCTGTGGTGTAGATATAGCTGCGCGCAGACTGAATCAGCGTGTCGATGATCGCTGCCGGGCCTGCGACAAAGGCACCCATCACTCCCAAAGACTTCCCCAGTGTGCCCATCAGCAGCGGCACGTCAGCGGTGCTCAAACCGAAGTGTTCCAGGCAACCGCCGCCGTTCTCTCCCAGGACACCCAGTCCATGAGCATCGTCCACCATGAGCAGCGCGTTGTGCTCTCTGCACAGGGCTGCCAGCTCTGGCAGAGGCGCGATGTCTCCGTCCATGCTGAACACCCCATCGGTTACTACCAGCGTCCGACCTTCTGATGGTTTCTTTAAAAGCTTGCCCAGAGCGTCAGGCGCATTATGTTGGTAGCGCCGATAGCGCGCGCCAGACAAGCGGGCGCCATCCAGCAAAGAAGCGTGGTTGAGCCGATCCTGGAAAACCCTGTCACCGTCTCCGGTTAAAGCGTCGATGGTGCCCAGGTTGGCCATAAACCCACTGGAGAACAGCAGAGCGCTCTCGCGCCCGGTGAAGGCTGCAAGTGCGACTTCCAGGTCTTGATGGGGGCTTTGGTGACCGCTCACCAGATGCGAGGCGCCTGCCCCGGCACCGTAGCGGCGGGCACCTTCCGTAAAGGCGTCTATTACCGCGGGATGATTAGCCAGTCCCAGGTAGTCATTGCTGCAGAATGCCAGCACCTGCTGGCCGTCAAGCTGCAGTACCGCCCCCTGGGGGCTGTTGACCGTAAGGCGCTGGCGGTAGAGATCCTGCTCCCGGCGCGTCTGCAGGGCAGCTTCGAGGCCCCAGTGTTTCACGCGCTAGGCCGCCCTCAGGATGCGGCGTTGTAAAACGCGCTGCGGTCTTCTTCCGGCGCGGCGGTGGAGATATCCATTGGCCTGACGCCGAGCTTGCCAAACAGCTCTATGTCCCGGTTTTCGCTGGGGTTGGGCGTAGTGAGCAGCTTTTCGCCGTAGAAAATAGAATTGGCACCCGCCAGAAAGGCCAGCGCCTGCATTTCCTCGGTCATGGTTTCGCGACCGGCAGACAGGCGAACCATAGACCTTGGCATCATGATGCGCGCCACCGCGATGGCGCGGATGAAGTCGATTGGGTCCATGTCTTCTTCGTCCTGCAAAGGCGTGCCAGCGACGCGTACCAACATATTGATGGGAACGCTTTCCGGGTGGGTGGGCAGATTCGCCAGCTCTACCAGCAGCCCGATGCGATCGTCCGGACGCTCGCCCATGCCCAGGATACCTCCTGCACAGACCTTCATACCGGCGTCCCGCACGCGCGCCAGTGTATCCAGCCTATCCTGGTAGGTGCGCGTGGTAATGATGTCGCCATAGTACTCCGGCGAGGTATCCAGATTGTGGTTGTAGTAATCGAGACCCGCTTCAGCCAGTGTGGTGGCCTGATGGTCGGTGAGCATGCCCAGTGTCATACAGGTTTCCAGGCCCAGACCTTTGACCTGAGTAATCATTTCAGTGAGCACGGGCAGGTCGCGATCTTTCGGGGAGCGCCAGGCTGCGCCCATGCAGAAACGGCTGGAGCCAGCGTCTTTGGCTGCCTTCGCCGCATCTACCACCTGCTGTATCTCCATCAGCGCTTCGGGGGTTAGACCGGTATCAAAACGCGTGCTTTGCGGGCAGTAGGCACAATCCTCAGGACACTTGCCGGTTTTGATCGACAGCAGCGTGCTGACCTGCACCTCATTGGGATCAAAATGGGCGCGGTGCACTTGCTGCGCTTCGAAGATGAGATCGTTGAAGGGCATCGCCATCAGTTCAGCGACTTCCTGGCGGCTCCAGTCGTGGCGGGTCGGATAGGCTTGCTGCATGTTTCAATCCCGAGGGAAACAGTGGAATTGACGATGCTAGTTCTCGTGCGTACTTTGTCAACCTGAAATCGCCCGACAAGTTGACTTAGTACCTGTGAACCAGCCCGCTGAACCCACACTCGCGCTAAGCGCCGAACGCCTCCTCGACCTGGATGCGGCGCATGTTTGGCACCCGTATTCCGGAGTAGAGCCAGCCTATCCACTGTTCCCAGTGATTGGTGCCAGCGGCGTCGAACTTGAGTTGGCCGATGGTCGTCGTCTGCTCGACGGTATGTCTTCCTGGTGGTCAGCCATTCACGGCTACCGGCATCCGCAGATGGACGCAGCTCTGAAGGCGCAAATCGACACCATGTCCCATGTGATGTTTGGGGGGCTAACCCATCCAGGCGCGGTGCGGCTGTGTCAGCGCCTGGTGGAGCTGAGTCCGGCGGGGCTCACCCGCGTGTTTCTCAGTGACAGCGGCTCGGTGGCCGTCGAAGTGGCAGTGAAAATGGCGCTGCAGTACTGGCAGTCGCAGGGCCAGGGAGAGAAGTCTCGCCTGCTGAGTCTGGCAGGCGGTTACCACGGCGACACTTTTATGGCGATGTCGGTGTGTGACCCCGTGAATGGCATGCACCATCTGTTCAGCGGCGCCATGGCCCAGCAGCACTTTGCGCCGCGACCCAGTGCGCGCTACGGCGAAGAGGTCCCCGAGGAGGAGATCAGCGCGCTGCGCGCGTTGTTTGAGCAACACCACACATCGCTGGCGGCGTTTATTCTTGAGCCTGTAGTACAGGGCGCAGGCGGCATGTGGTTTTACGCACCTGAGTATCTGCGGGTGCTGCGTGACCTCTGTGATGAATTTGAGGTGTTGCTGATTGCCGACGAGATAGCCACCGGGTTCGGGCGCACCGGGCGCCTGTTTGCCTGTGAACACGCCAGCATCAGCCCGGACATTCTTTGTCTCGGCAAGGCGCTGACCGGCGGCTATATGACCATGGCCGCAACGCTATGCAACGAAGTTGTTGCCCGCGGCATCTGCGACGGCGAGGCTGGGGTATTAATGCACGGTCCTACGTTTATGGGGAATCCTTTGGGATGCGCCGCTGCCAACGCGAGCCTCGATATTCTGCTGGCGGAGGACTGGCCAGCCAATATTCAGCGCATCGAAGCGGCCCTGCAGCGTGGGCTGGCTCCGGCACGAGACCTACCCACCGTGGCTGACGTGCGCGTTCTGGGGGCTATTGGTGTGATCGAAATGCAGCGACCTACGCATATGGCGGTCCTGCAGCCTGCCCTGGTAGAGGCGGGTATCTGGCTGCGACCGTTCGGCAAGCTGGTCTATACCATGCCGCCTTACGTTATGCTTAACGACCAGCTGGCACGTTTGTGCGGTAGCGCCATAGAAGTGCTGGCTTGCTTGGGTGAGACTGCACTCATGCCGGACTAGGGTTCAAGCGAGAATGGTCTTGGCATCCCGCCCGGGAATCTCCCGCACCAGGCGCGGCACCAGATAACCCGGCAAACATCCGCGCATGCCCTGCACCAACTGCATGGCACGCTGATCACTCACCTGAAAATGCGCCGTGCCATCTACAGCATCGGGTAGATGCAGGTAATAGGGCAGGACGCCAGCCTCAAACAGGCGTTCGCTGAGTGAGATCAGAGTGGCAACTTCATCATTGACGCCTCGCAGTATCACGGACTGATTCAGTACTGTCGCGCCAGCCTGCCGCAGGGTTTGTAAGGCGGTGGCGCAGGACATATCAAGTTCCTGTGCGTGATTGCTGTGAATTACCATCACTATGTTGAAGCGCGAAGCCTGCAGAAGATTGCATAGGCTGGGTGTTACGCGCTCAGGGATCACCACGGGCAAACGCGTATGGATGCGCAGGGTGGACAGGTGGGCAATACGCTCAAGCTGTTGCAGCAGCCAGCGGAGCTGTCGGTCACTGTTCGCGAGCGGGTCGCCTCCACTCAGGATGACTTCGTGGATACTCGTATCCCCGCAAATATGGTCGAGCGCCGGTTGCCATTCGGCCCGGCCAGGACTGTTGCTGTCGTAGTCAAAGTGACGGCGAAAGCAGTAGCGACAGTGGATCGCGCAATGTGGTGCTGCCATCAGCAGCACGCGGCCGGCATACTTCTGCAGCAGGCCCGGCGCTGCATTGAATGACTGCTCCTGCAGCGGATCAGCGATTAGATCTGGATGCTGCTCTGTTTCTTCCTGCGCGGGCCAGACTTGTCGCAACAAAGGGTCGTTCCAGTTGCCTGGCTGCATGCGTTCCACGAAGGCTCTCGGGACCCGCAGCGGGAAGGCCTGCTGAGCGGCCAGGCCTACTGTCTTCTGTGCAGGGTTGAGCCCGAGCAATGCGATAAGTTCTGCCGGGTCAGTAACCAGATCTGCCAGTGCTGTCTGCCAGCTCTCAGCGGCCGATGATGTTGTGGGTTCGGACGGTGTCGCGTCAGCGGAGGGATGGCAAGAGGCTGAAGCATTCTGTAGAGACATGGCAGGGCGCCTGCGTAAACACCGCCCAAAGGTTAGCATGCCGAATAAAGTGCCCCTAGCGGCGCAGATCCAGCTGCATAATGACGTCTGTTTGGCGCTCGCGGCCCAGCATAAACTCGTTGCTGCCGACTTCGACAAAGCCCTGCCGACGATAAAACTCTATGGCGCGGTCATTGTGCTCCCAAACGCTGCCCCACAGGGTCTGGTACCCCTCTGATTGCACAATCTTGATGGCTGTGTGGAGTAGCAGTTTGCCGATACCGAGCCCGATCTGATCGGTTTCCGCGTACATTCGCTCAAGCTGCACCGGGCGCGGTGAGCTGATGCAGTCCACATCCGTATCCCGGCGCAGTTTGGCATACCCTGCCGGGATGCCTGCCTGCTCGGCCCAGATGAACGTGCTGGTTGAATCTGCAAGCTCTGCGCGAATCTGCGCGTCGCTAAAAATTTCAGCGGCAGCTAGAGCAGCATTTTCAGCCTGTTGCTCATCTTCAAACACCGCCACAAAGCTGCGCCTGGCCAGTTCTGCGAGCCGTGCAGCATCGGTAGGTACGGCGCGCCGGATGTCCAGCGTCGCGAGCATCATGACGCCTTGCTTTCCGCCAGAGCACGGATGGCGTCACCGGTGATTCGATAACCCACCAGATCGGGCAGCGCCCTGGCGCCCATTGACTCCAGGAACTTGATCGAGGATTCGTTCCAGTCCAGCACGCTCCACTCGAGGCGGGCGCAATCCTGGGCGATGGCCAACTCCGCTATCTGCTGCAGAATCGCTTTGCCAGCGCCTTTGCCTCGCTGCTCGGCATCAACGTAGAGACTTTCCAGAAAGATGCCACGCTTTCCCGTCCAGGTACTGAAGTTATAAACGTAGAGACCAAAGCCCACCGCTTGCCCCTCCAGCTCACATAGCAGTGCACCGGCGATGGCGTTGTCGCCGAACAGTGCTTCCTCAAGATCCTGCTCGGTTGCCATCACATGGTTTTCGACGCTTTCATAACGGGCGAGCTCCCGCACAAAATGGAGGATGAGCGGGATATCTGCCGGGGTTGAACGCCTGGTGGTGTACATAACGGTTCTTTTGAAGGCCCGATTTCAGAATAGTCCAATTGTGCAAGCCTGCACAAAGCAATGCGATTTTTCGATGACATTTGCTTACGCTATTTACGTGACGTGTAGCGATGCTGTGTCGCTGCGGGGAGAGGATTTGTCAGTGCGGCGCCTTCAGCAATACCAGCGCCCCGGATAACGTCCGTCGCAGCGGCGTAACGCTGGCCATCAGGCTGTATGCCGGTGTCATTTCCGGGTAGGCCTGGCCGTAATGGAGAACCTGCTGCGCCTCCCAGCCGCCGGCATCCCGAGCAAACTTCGCGATATCATCGATCCGGATGCCCCAGGGCATTCGCGGCGCGCGGTAGTGGCGTGTAACAGGCAAGCCCAGGGTGGAAGATCGAGACACCAGCGGAGGAATGGTGTCGAAGAACAACTCTGCCCCGGGGAATCGGTCCGCGATAGCACGCAGCAGATGCCTGACGTCGCGCGCCTTAAAGTACATAAATAACCCCGCGGCACTGATAAAAGGCATGGCCCCGTCTGGCAGGCGGTCCATCCATGTCGTGTCCAGTGCCGAACAGGCGAGTAAGGTCTGTCGTTTATCGTTTGCCAACAGCTTGCGTCGCAGCTCTATAGCTTCGTAGACGTCCACGCTGAACCACTGCAAAGAGCGCTGTTTGAACCGATATAGCTGGGTCTCGAGCCCTTCGCCCAGTGCTATCACCGTTGCTGCCTTGTCGCACCGGTTCAGGTAATCCTGCAAGCAGTCATCGCACACCCGAGCGCGGACGGCAAACAGCCGGTTGGGGCGGCCAAATTTGCGCCGAAAGTCGTAGCGTATACGCTGCACCAGATCGCGCGCGAGTGGATCATCGATCAGAGGTGCACTGCGGTCGGCCTCCGCGGCCCGATTCCACAACGGCCAGAGCATGGTTTCGGGCACGCCGGTGAGGTGCACCTCTATGCGGTCCGGTCGCGCACTGCGCCTGGGTCGCGCTGCTGCCATGAATTCTCCCCTGGTTGGTCCGGTTATAGAGAGCATAGTCGGACTGTCTCTGCAGCAGGCCTACGCCGAGAATAGCTGAGGGGTAAAAGCCTGCACAAAATGGGTACAGCGCTGAGCAGTGAGCTAAACTTCAGCGTATGTTTACGGCGTCAATACTTGAATGCGTTAAAAACATACTGTAGGTTCAAACGCCCCAATAGGAGGACCTTATGGACACAAGTTTTTCTGCCGAAGATCTCGCCTTTCAGGCGGAGGTTCGTGAATTTTTTGCAACAGAGTGGCACGATTCGATTCGAGATGGCCTCCGCAATCCGGATACCTTCCGTGAGTACATGACGGCGTGGCATAAGAAGCTGCACGCAAAGGGTTGGGCGGCGCCCAACTGGCCCGCTGAATACGGTGGCACTGGCTGGACCAGCACCCAGAAGTTCATCTTCGAAACTGAACGCGCTATGGCTGGTGCTCAGGCACTGATGCCCTTTGGCATCTCCATGGTGGGTCCT
>JBCDKJ010000017.1:0-62434 GCA_038746745.1 Pseudomonadota bacterium | reverse complement strand
TTGCAGCGCATTAATGCCAACCTGCACGGCACGGTCAAGCTGTTCGCCGACTGGACCCACAGCCTGAAGGAGAACATCAACTCGCTGCCACCAGCAGACCAGGAGTACTGTCAATCCATCGGCGGCGACCCCAACATTTTTTACTTCCATGCCCACTGGGCGCTGGCGGACGACGAGGCCCTGGAAATACGCGCGCCCCGCATTCCGGAATGCCAGACCTGGAATTTTCAGCTCGACAACTACTGGATGGAGTCGCTGGACTACCGATATCACACCATTACGGTAAATCGCCACACAGCGAAGTATGAAGACGACGGCAGTGTGGTGCTCTACGTGGCCCACTCCAAGCCGGGCAAAGGCAACTGGATAGATACAGCCGGTCACAAAGACGGCACTATGTGCTGGCGCTGGATCGGCGCAGACGAGCATCCAGAGCTGGAAACCCGCGTGGTGAAAATGGCGGATATCTGACGCAGGATTCCGGGATTTGCACGCCTTCGGTGCGAGCTGCACCGGAATTCAACAGTGGCCGGGCTAACAGAAATTCTCTGAACGGATTGCAGGCAAAAAAATGCCGGCCCATTGTGGGCCGGCGATGCAACTCTCTTCCAAGAGCGTCAGGGGACATTTGCTTGCAATGACTCAGTAGACCGGGTTATCGCGCAAGAGTTCCACGGGCAGCAAAAATAAATGGCGTTTGTGTCGCACCCACCTATACTCTGCGCTATCCCATTTGGAGGTCTGTTTTCATGTCTCATATCTACGACGACATCGCTGTCACCATTGGCAAGACACCACTGGTCAAAATCAATCGCATCAGCCAGGGCAACATCCTCGCCAAGCTGGAGAATCGCAATCCCGCCATGTCAGTAAAGTGTCGCATCGGTACCAGTATGGTGCTCGCCGCAGAGGAAGATGGCATTCTCAAGCCCGGCATGGAAATTATTGAGCCGACCAGCGGCAACACCGGGATCGCGCTAGCGTTCGTTGCTGCAGCTCGCGGCTATGACTGCACCCTTGTTATGCCACATACCATGAGTCTGGAGCGCCGCAAGCTGATGGTCGCATTGGGCGCCAATATTATTCTGACCGATGGCGCCCTGGGCATTCCTGGATCGATGGCAAAAGTCGAAGAGATTGTGGCAGAGAATCCCGACCACTACTTCATGCCCAAACAGTTTGAAAACCCCGCGAATCCGGCCATACACGAGAAGACCACCGGGCCGGAAATCTGGGAGGACACCGACGGCGGCATCGACATTCTTGTGAGCGGTGTGGGTACCGGCGGCACCCTTACCGGAATCTCTCGGTACATCAAGCAAACACAGGGAAAGGCTATTACCACGGTTGCCGTTGAGCCCGACAGTTCCACCATGATCCGGGCGGCCATGGCGGGTGAAGAGCCGACGCACGCTCCACACAAGATTCAGGGCATCGGTGCAGGCTTTGTGCCAGGTAATCTGGATCTCAGCATGGTCGATCAAGTAGAGGCCGTGAGCTCAGAAGATGCGATGGCCTGGGCCCACCGACTGATGCAGGAAGAAGGCATCCTGGCAGGGGTTAGCTGCGGCGCCGCAATGGCCGCTGCCGATCGCATCTCTCAGCAACCAGAACATGCGGGCAAAACGATTGTGGTGATACTGCCGGATTCCGGTGAGCGCTACCTGTCAGCACCCATGTTTGAAGGTCGCTTTAGCGACAATGAAATGGTGCAGGCTATACCCGCCTGACACGACGCTGCCGCTTACTCAGTGGCAATCTTGTAGCGCGCATCCCACTTTTTAATGATGGCAGCCACGCTGCCATCACGCCTGCCTTCCGCAAGCGCACGATTAAATGCCTCAATCATTTTTTCGCTGCCTTCCAGCGCGCGTGAAGCCGCTACATGGCGACTTCGCCCAGGCAATTCGATCGGCAGCACCTCCAGTTTGTGGCGCTGAGTAGGCAGATACTCCTGTAGCTGCAGCGCAACCGTGCGCTGGTCACCAATCACCATATCGACTTTGCCATTTAATAGATTCATCAGGTTTTGAATAAGGTGGTTTTCCTGTACCAGTGTCAGCTCAGGTACCGCCGCAAAATCCAGACCGTAAGCATAATCTGCTCGCACCCCCAGTCGCTTACCCGCCAGATCTTCCAGCGCATAGTAGTCGCCAGGCGCAGATCGTAGTTTCAAAATGATCAGGCGACTGTCCAGATAGGGTTCTGAAAACAGGAAGTCTGCAGCTCGCTCTTCGGAATACCAGGCTGTGGCGAGGGCGTCGTAAACGCCGATGCGCACGCCTTCCAATGCGCGACTCCAGGTCTCAATAGACAGCTCAGATTCGTAACCTGCCTCACTCATCAGATGCGCGACGAGTTCAAGAGCAAGGCCTTTCTCCGGAAGGCGCTGGTCAGCATACGGCGGCGACGTATTGGCCAGCAGTCGCACCGGCTCCGCCGTCAGGGGCGTCGGCAATACCAAACTGCTAATCAGAAAACCTGCGACGAGCAGGCAGTGCTTGTGTGGCGCCATGGGCTTTCCCTGCGTTTAGCGAGCGCGAAAATATAGCACAGGGAATGCCGCACGGGGCGACTGCTGGGCCTATACTGATGCACAAGGAGGTGCGCTATGAGTTTCTACGACGATGTCATCCTACCGCGCTGTATCAACTGCGCCTGCGGCAGCAGGCCCATTATGCGGCAGCGTGAGAAGGTCGTTCCGCTGGCACGGGGCACGGTGCTGGAGATTGGTATTGGTACTGGTTTAAACCTTCGCTACTACGATCCTGCGCGAGTCACGCGGGTGATCGGCCTTGATCCCTCAGAAGCGTCCTGGGATATCGCTCGTCGGAACAACCCAACCCTCGACTTTGAGCTGGACTTTATTGGACTACCGGGTGAGCAAATCCCCCTTGAGGACAACAGCGTGGACTGCGTGCTGGTAACCTACGCTCTGTGCACCATCCCCGACCCGGCGGCGGCGCTAGCGGGCATGCAGCGGGTCCTGAAATCGGGCGGTGATCTGGTGTTTTGCGAGCACGGAGAGGCACCGGATGCCAGCGTTCGAAAATGGCAGGACAGGATCAATCCCTGGTGGCGGCGTATCGCTGGCGGCTGCAATCTGAACCGCCCTATTCCCGGATTACTGCAGAATGCGGGGTTCCACATCGCGTCCATGGACTCAATGTACCTGCCTCGCACGCCGCGCTTTGCCGGCTTCAACTACTGGGGCGTGGCACGACAGGCGTAGTATTGATCTTACTTTATGCGGCAGAAACCGGAGCCCGTCTGACCGGGGCCTGAGGACACCATGACTTCAACTTCTCGCACGTCCTGACTCTCCAGAAATGCTTTATCCTCTATCACTTTTTCCGTCAGGTAATGGCTCAGGTCTTCGACGGTGGTGTTGCGCACCGGGATAATCAGCGTGTCTGCTTTCAGAAGCACCAGTGTGTCCTCATGGTGGGTCACGCGGTAATAGTCGCCGTCTTCTTCAATGTGTAGATGCGGGGACAGAGAGGGGATAAGAGTGTACTCGTCCAGGCTGTCGCAAAGGTCTCGAATCTTGTTTTTGTACACCACGTAGTCCCCGGTAAGCCCGTTTTCGTCCACCGGCACAACAACTCTGGCGGACACGCTGAAGTTATGTCCGTGCAGCCGCTCGCGCTCAGTCTCTGAAAATACCGTGAAGTGAGCGACGGAAAACTTATGGCTTTCCTTATCGATATGGATAGTGGTGAGACGTTCCATGCTACTCCCGTTGCCAAACGCTTACGCGGGTATCGTACAACGCTAACGCGGCACCCACGCAGGGTTAGTTACCCACAGAGCCCAAGTAGGGTCAAAGCGGTGTGATTCTGAGCGAGCAACCAGGGCCTGTATTCGTGCTACAGTCCCGCGCTATGCCTGAGTCAGATAACGTCTTCCTTACGCTCTCTGCCAGCTTTGCAGATCATCCTGAGCGCTGCTGCCTGCGCTGTCCCGGCGCGGCTGACTGGAGCTATGCACAGATCGATACCCTGTCGGGCCGCATGGCCAGCGCGCTGTTACAGCGCGCCAGGCCGGGTGACCGTGTGCTGGTGCAAACCCAGAAGTCCCCCGAAGGCGTGGCATTGTACCTGGCTTGCCTGCGCGCAGGTCTGGTGCTGGTACCACTGAATACCGCCTACACGGACGCAGAGCTGGCTTACTTTCGCGAAGACGCACAACCGGCGCTCGAAGTTAATGATGCGGCGCTGCAACAGCTTTGCCTCGAGGCCTGCCATTACGACTGTGCGGAGACAGCCCAGGTTAGTGGAGATGCGGTCGCCGCCATACTGTACACCTCGGGAACTACCGGCAAGCCCAAAGGCGCGATGCTCAGCCATGGCAATCTCGCCAGTAATGCTGTGTCCCTGCACACTCTGTGGAGATTTGAAAAAGGCGACGTGCTGCTGCACGCCCTGCCTATATTTCACGTTCACGGCTTGTTTGTTGCACTCAATACGGCATTCATCAACGGCTCCACCATTCTGTTCTTGCCCGCCTTCAGCGTTGAGGCTGTGCTGCAGGCGCTACCGGAAGCCAGCGTGATGATGGGCGTTCCCACTTTTTATACTCGACTGCTGGCCAGCGACGCGTTCAGCGCTTCGCACTATGCACACATGCGGCTATTTATCTCTGGCTCCGCACCTTTGACCGAGCAGACCTTCACCAGCTTCGAGCGGCGCACCGGGCACCGCATCCTTGAACGCTACGGCATGTCTGAAACCGGAATGATCAGCAGCAACCCGGTGACGGGTGATCGCCTGCCAGGCAGTGTCGGATTTGCGCTTCCGGACGTGCAGATTCGTATTAGCGATCAAGAGGGCGCAACGCTGCCCCCCGGGGAGATTGGCCTGGTAGAGGTCACGGGGCCCAACGTATTCCAGGGCTATTGGAGAAAACCGGACAAGACCCGTGCCGAGTTCAGGCAGGATGGTTTTTTTATTACTGGCGACCTGGGATACCTCGGGGACGATGGCAGGCTTACGCTGGTCGGTCGTGAGAAGGACCTGATAATCAGTGGCGGCCTCAATATCTACCCCAAGGAAGTGGAGCAATGCCTGGATACCCTGCCAGGTATTGAGGAATCCGCCGTGATTGGTGTGCCTCATTCTGACTTTGGCGAGGCCATTATCGCCGTTTGCGTCAGCGATGATGTGCTTGATCAAAACGCCCTGAACGATGCAATCGCCAGTCGCCTGGCGCGATTCAAGCATCCGAGGGCATACATCCAGCAGGACGCCCTTCCGCGTAATACAATGGGAAAAGTACAAAAATCGGCGCTGCGAGAACGCTACCGTGACTGGTTTCTTGACGGGAACGCGGTCTAACGCCAAGCCGGCAGCAGCCAACGCAGGCTGACACAGGAACCCCACCATGAAAACAGCGATTATCACCGGCGCCAGCGTTGGCATTGGCGCAGCGGCGGCGCAGCGCTTTATAGCGGACGACTACAGCGTGTTTAACCTGTCGCGCCGCCCCTGTCCGGTGGAGGGCACCCAGAGTCTCGCCTGCGATCTGTCTGACAGTGCCAGCATTGCCTCAGCACTGGAAACCCTGATTCCCGCTGTACAGGGCGCCAGCACTGTCGCGCTGGTACACAATGCCTGTCAAATGCTGAAAGACAGTGCGGGTGATTGCACCGATGAACAGCTTGCCGCCGCACTGCAGACAAACGTCATCGCCGCCAACACGCTGAACCAGGCGTTATTGCCGACACTTCCCGACAGCTCCAGCGTGCTTTACGTTGGATCCACACTGTCGGAAAAGGCGGTTCCGGGCTCCTTCAGTTACGTCATCTCTAAACACGCGGTGGTTGGGATGATGCGCGCGACCTGTCAGGACCTGATGAGCAGTGGCATCCACACCGCCTGTATTTGCCCGGGCTTCACAGATACCGAAATGCTGCGCACCCATCTGGGTAACGACCAGGCCGTGGTCGAGAGCATCGCTTCACTGAATAGCTTTGGACGCCTTATCGACCCCAACGAAATTGCCAGCCTGATTTGCTGGGCGCACGAGAATCCGGTGATTAACGGCGCGGTTCTGCACGCCAATCTCGGCCAAAAGGAGGCCTGATCATGAGCGACGTGGCAGCGACCAGCCCCACACAAGTGATCGACCCGGCACTACTAGCGGAGCGCCGGGAGCGGGTTTTTCTGGTACTGGCGGGCGTTTTTATCTGCGCGATGACCATGCTGAATATTCTGGGCATCACCCGCTTCATCCAGATGGGCCCTCTGCAGCTCGCCGTGGGAACACTGCCTTATCCCATCACTTTCCTATGCACCGACCTGATCTGCGAGCTGTATGGTAAACGCCGCGCCAACTTTATGGTCACCCTGGGCCTGGGCCTTAACTTTTTCATCCTGGGCTTCATCTACCTGGGCAACCTTATGCCCGCTGTACCCGCCGACGCGCTGCCACCCTGGCAGATGCTCCAGCTGGCGGCGCCGGTCAGCTTGCCAGACGGCAGCCTCCTCGAAAATCAGGTAGAGCTCTACCAGTTGATCTACGCTACCACCAGCGGCGCGGTGTTTGCTTCTATGATGGCGTACATCGCAGCGCAGTACTGCGACGTACAACTGTTTCATTTCTGGAAGCGTGTGACCAAAGGCAAATACCTGTGGGTGCGCAACAACTTCAGCACCATGATCAGCCAGCTGGTAGATTCGTTCATGGTCATACTGGTGACCTTTGGCGCAGTGTATATGGCCGGCGACATGAGCACTGGGATGCTGCTCACGCTTATGGTCAGCAACTACGGTTTCAAGTTTGCGGTTGCGGTGCTGGACACGGGTCCCTTTTATCTTTGCGTCTACAAGCTGCGCGGCTATCTGGGGTTGGCACCCGGGGAGCTGGCCTGAAGGCGCTGCACACCGCGCACTGGTGAAAAACAGCGTTTCGGTCGATACTGGCAACCGTCAGGACCCATTTCCAAATGCCGACGCAGTCGGCGGAGTGACGCGGTGGCGGAGCGAAGTGCGGTATCGCGGGAGCTTCAATATTGCGCTGAAGCTATGCTAGACAGCCACCCGATGGTGCCTGACTGATGGCCCAGGCTGTTTACGAAATCTCCCGTGAAGGGCCTGTCACGCGCATTGAGTTCCTGCAGAGCCCAGAACGGGACGACCTGCTGGCGCTGATCTCTGACCTGGCTGAACTTGAAGACTCCCAGCTTCGACTCTATGTCTTCCTGCAAACAGAACTGCTGGCAACCACCGCAGACATGCGCGCAGCTGCGGGCGTGGCGAGAGAAGGCAACCGACAGCCGGATCGAGTCGCCATTGTTGCGCCGGGCAACGTCACCTATACCATCACCCGCGTCTTTAAGGTTTTTCGGGAAAGCGAGATTACGACACTGGCCATATTCCGTGACCTGGAAGAAGCCAGAGCCTGGCTAGTCTCGGACGCACCGCCACCTGATAGTTAGTCCCCTCAGCACGTCATACGTTAGATTCTGCATCAGGTCGTGTTTCAGGTTACCTGTTAGAAAGCAGCGATCTGTCGCTGCGCGCTGGCCTCCAGGAGCAGTCCTGCTGCCAGTGCCTCTGCCACTCGCTGCGGTGACTGACCGGCGCGATCTGCACGATAAAGAATCTCCTTCAGCGTTGTTGCGATACGCTCGACGTGCACGCGGGTCGCCTCATGGCCACTGGCTTGCCGCTGGTGGAAGACGTCAATGATGCCACCGGCGTTAATAACGAAATCCGGACAGTAAAGTATGCCTCTATCCAGCAAGTGGTCCGCGGCCGCTGGGGAAGCCAACTGGTTATTGGCGGCGCCTGCAACGATGCCAGCGCGCAGCCCGTCGATGCTGCGCGCATTCAGAACCGCGCCAAGAGCACAGGGCGCCAGCACATCTACCTCGACGGCCAGTATTTCCTGTACCGGCACTAGCCGAATACCGTGCGCATCGACCGCTCGGCGCTGGTTGGAGTCGCAGACATCTGCGCCAAGGACATCCGCACCAGCACCCGCCAGCAATCCCGCCAGGTGGAAGCCGACATTGCCGAGCCCCTGGATTGCAACGCTGATGCCTGCGAGAGAATCCGTACCCAAACGTTGTTCAACGGCGGTTCGTATACCCAGATAAACCCCGTAGGCCGTGCTGGGAGAAGGATCGCCACCGTGTGCACCGGCACGCGGCAGGCCACTGACATGAGCGGTTCGCTCTGCCATCAGCGCAACTTCAGCAACGCCGATGCCAGAGTCTTCTGCCGCCACATAGCGTCCGCCCAGGCTATCAATAAATTCGCCCATGGCACGCAGCAGCGCAGGCGTCCGGTGGCTTGACGGATCACCCATGATGACTGACTTGCCGCCACCAAAGGGCAGTCCGGCCAGCGCCGACTTATACGTCATACCACGCGAAAGACGCAGCACATCAGTTAGCGCCGCTGCCTCATCGGCATAGTCATACATTCTGCAGCCACCCACAGCAGGCCCTAACTGCGTGCTGTGAATAGCGATCACTGCACGCAGTCCGCTGCTGCGATCATGGCCGAAGACGACCTGCTCATGCTGATCAAAGGACTCGCTTGCAAACACGGTCATGCCGCAAGCTCCACAAAGTTGACCACAGGTTTACCGTTGAGCCGCTCCAGCAGTTCAACTCGCTGCCTGACCAGTTTTTCCCGGTTTTGATCCTTTACGTGGCCGAAGCCTCGCAGCTGTAGTGGCAACTCCGCCAACTGCACGGCTACCCCGTAGTCACTGTTTCGCATCTGTTGCAGAATCGCACGGATATCCTGCTCGTAATCATCGATATCCTGTCGCTCGCGCCGTCGCTCTGCTGTCATTCCAAATACATCCAATACCGTGCCGCGCAGAAACCGGAAGCGCGCGAGCAGCCGAAACAGCTGCAGGGTCCAACCGGGGAACTCTCGCTTGACAGGCTGTCCGGTGACCGCATCACGTTTAGCCAACAGGGGCGGCGCTAAATGAAATTTCAGTCGAAAGTCTCCTGTGAACTGCGACTTGAGAGACGCAATAAAGTCACCATCGCTATAGAGTCGCGCGACCTCGTACTCATCCTTGTAGGCCATGAGCTTGAACAGGCTTTTCGCAACAGCGTGCGTCAGCTCCTTTGCGGGCGAGGCATCAGCCTCACGCACCTGTCGCAGCATACGCGCATAGCGTTCGGCGTAAGCAGCATCCTGATACTCAGTGAGGCGTTGCACGCGATCATTGATCAAGGCATCCAGCGTCAGCGGCGCAGGTTTAACCAGCGCCCGCTCCACCAGTCGCATCACATGCTCGGGCCGATGAGCGGCGCGTCGTCCCCACAGAAACGCGTGTTTGTTGAACTCGACAGCGACTCCATTGAGTTCGATAGCATGTTCAAGAGACTGCCAGCTCACCGGTACCAGACCTTGCTGGCAGGCATAGCCCAGCAAAAACAGATTGGCAGCAATGCTGTCACCAAGCAGCTCCGTCGCCACCGCCGTCGCGTCAAAAAAGAAAGCCCGGGTTGCACCGACTTGTTCGCGAAGGGTCTGCATCATTGCTTCAGTGTGAAAGGGTGCGTCCGGATCCAGTACGAAGGCCGCCGTGGGCACTTCCGCGTTGTTAACAACGGCATGGGAGCGCTCAGGGTCGACTTTGGCCAGGCTCTCGTTGCTGGCTGCGACAGCGAGATCGCAGCCCACCAAAAGGTCAGCCTCACCGGCGGGAATGCGCACAGCCTTGATGGCGTCCTGCGTAGCGGCCACTCGCACGTGGCTGACTACCGCACCGAATTTCTGGGCCAGCCCGGTCTGGTTCAGGGTGGCACAACCCTTACCTTCGATGTGTGCCGCCATGGCTACCAGGGCGGTCACTGTGAGCACACCGGTTCC
Organism: Pseudomonadota bacterium; assembly: GCA_038746745.1. Classification (GTDB taxonomy): domain Bacteria; phylum Pseudomonadota; class Gammaproteobacteria; order Pseudomonadales; family Halieaceae; genus JANQIO01. Next base: position 52,589 of record JBCDKJ010000017.1, on the reverse strand, counting down.
GCCCACCCCTGTCACCAACGTATTCCAGGGCCGTTCCAGTGTGGGCAGCACCGGCTCTGGCAGTGGATCAAAGACAACGTCGTCCACGGGAGCGCGTTTTTTGATCAACTCGCCGCCCTCCACTGTTACAAAGCTGGGGCAGAATCCTTTGACGCAGCTGAAGTCTTTATTGCAGGCACTCTGGTCGATCTGCCGCTTACGGCCCAGCACGGTCTGCTTCGGCACAACGGACAGGCAGTTGGATTTTCTGCTGCAGTCCCCGCAACCCTCGCAGACCGCGTCATTGATAAATGCGCGCCGGGCGGGGTCTGACAGCGTGCCTTTCTTGCGACGGCGACGCTTTTCGGCAGCGCAGGTTTGCACGTACACAATGATCGACACGCCCTCAAATTCACGCAGCTCGCGCTGCACGGCTTCCAACTCATCTCGATGATGAAGACTGAAGCCCGGAACATCGCGGAACTCTCCAAGCCAGACATCGGGTGTGTCACTCACCAGTGCCAGACGCCGAATTCCCTCACCCCGTAGCTGGTGAATGATGTCGTCCACGCCCAGTTGCCCGTCGATGGGCTGGCCGCCAGTCATAGCCACGGCGTCGTTGTAGAGAAGCTTGTAGGTGATGTTGACCCCGGCAGCGTGCGCTGCGCGTATGGCCAGAAGACCTGAGTGGAAATAGGTGCCATCCCCCAGATTCTGAAACACGTGAGGGGTCTCGACGAAGGGTGCTATCCCAATCCACGCGGCGCCCTCCCCGCCCATTTGCGAGAAAGTATGGGTTTCCCGATCCGGCATCCAGGTCGCCATATAGTGGCAGCCTATTCCGCCCATCGCGCGGCTGCCCTCCGGAACCTGAGTGGAAGTATTGTGAGGGCAGCCGGAACAAAAGTGCGGAACACGCTCGGCTATATTACGAGGCTGGGCCAGCGCGCGCTCCTTGCGTTCCAGGAAGGTGAGTCGCGCGCGTATTGACCCTGAGTCAAAAAAACGCCCAATGCGCCCTGCAATCGCTTTCGCGACCATCGCTGGGGTCAGCTCCCCCAGGTTGGGGAGCAGATCACGCCCGTCTTCATCAAACTCCCCGATGACGCGAGGACGCTGCGCAACAGGGTAATTGTAGAGCTGCCCGGTGAGCTGGTCCTCGATAATGGAACGCTTCTCCTCGACGACCAGAATTTCCTCCAAGCCCTCGGCAAACTCATGAGCACTGAGTGGCTCCAGCGGCCAGCTCATGCCCACTTTGAAAACCCGCAGGCCGATTTCCGCCGCCAAGCGCTCATCAATGCCGAGATCTTCCAGCGCCTGCATCACGTCAAGATAGGCCTTGCCGGTCGTGATTATGCCAAGGCGCGGATTCGGACTGTCCAGCACCACCCTGTTCAGATGATTGGCACGGGCGAAGGCTCGCGCCGCATAGATTTTATATTTGTTGAGCCGCTGCTCCTGCTCCAGTGGCTTATCGGGCCAGCGCGCGTGCACGCCGTCCGCAGGTAACTCGAAGTCCTCGGGAATGACAATGCGTATGCGATCAGGATTCAGGTCCGCAGAAATGGCGGAGTCCATGTTCTCTGTAATCGCCTTAAATCCAACCCAGCAGCCCGAGTAGCGGGACAACTCCCAGCCAAAGATGCCCAGGTCCAGCACCTCCTGAACATTGGCCGGGTTCAACACAGGAATGGAAGCACCAATGAACATATGCTCAGACTGATGCGGCAAGGTGGAGGACTTACAGGCATGATCGTCACCAGCAACGGCCAGTACACCCCCAAAACGGGACGTGCCGAAGGCATTGGCGTGCTTGATCACATCCATGCTGCGATCAACGCCAGGACCCTTGCCATACCACAGCGAAAACACGCCGTCGTAGCGCGCGCCGTCGAACAGGTTGGTCTGCTGGCTGCCCCAGACTGAGGTCGCGGCGAGATCCTCATTCACACCCGGGTGAAAGTGAATGTTGTGCGGTTCGAGAAAAGACCTGGCCTTCCACATGGCCTGGTCAACACCGCCCAGCGGCGAGCCGCGATAGCCGGAAATAAAGCCGGCCGTATTGAGCCCGCGGACCAGGTCGCGCTGATGCTGCAAGATGGGAAGGCGAACCAGCGCTTCGATGCCTGTCATGTAAGCGCGGTCTATATCCAGCGCATACTTGTCATCGAGGGAGACCCGACGGCGTGCGGTGCGGGTACGCTGCGCTGGTTGAGCTATCTGTGATTCAACCCTCTCTAGACCAGCCGTCTCAGGTTTAATCATCCCTGCACCAGATACCTTTGCCATAGCGCTGCCACCACTCTGCGGACTTTTCGACATGCTTCAGTCTACGCAGGCAGCGGGGAAAGACTTTGTTCTTTTTGCGCTAATTAGCGGATAATGCGAATAACTTATTCTCTCAATTCCGAAATAATGAAATAAAAATGTCTAAATCACTGCAGAAAAAGGATATTCAGATTCTGGAGATGCTGCAGCGTGACGCCAGCGTCAGTACCAATGCCATCGCCGAGCGGCTTAACCTGTCCCAGTCGCCTTGCTGGCGCCGCATCAACCGCATTGAGCAGGCGGGCTTGATTCAAAAGCGTGTCGCATTGCTGGACAGACGAGCGCTGGGAATGGAGGTCGTGGTGTTTGCCACGATAAGCCTGACTGCCAACGGACGTCAGAATCTCGAAGAATTTGAGTCACGCATCGTTGATTACCCAGAGGTGATGGAGTGCTACACCATGGCCGGCATTTGGGATTACATCCTCAAAATTGTTGCCCGCGATATCGCCCATTATGAGGACTTTGTGCGCAACACGTTGACCACGCATCCCTCGATTCGAGAACTGCACTCGCATATGGCCGTCACCGAGATTAAAAACAGCACCGAGTTGCCATTGCATACCCAGTTGTGAGTCAGTCCCGCTAAACAATCAGCAGTGATCGCTATAATAGCCTCGTGATTAGCTCTGCCCCTCAAAGCAAGCTGCCCAACATTGGCACAACCATATTTACCGTCATGTCCGAGCTGGCGCGGGAGTGCGGCGCGTTGAATCTGTCCCAGGGCTTTCCGGATTACGATGGCCCACAGGCACTGCGCGAGGCCTTGGCGCGGCATACACTCGAGGGCCGGAACCAGTACGCTCCCATGGCTGGCGTGCTCGCGCTTCGCGAGCAAATCGCTGCAAAGCTGGAGCGCTTTTACAGCGTAAAAGCCAATGCGGATACCGAGATCACTGTGGTGCCGGGCGCGACCGAAGCCATCTACTGCGCCATCACGGCCTGTTTGCACCCTGGCGATGAGGCAATATTGCTGGACCCCGCCTATGATTGTTACGAGCCCGCAGTGACCCTCTGTGGAGGTTCAGCGAAACGCATCCCATTGCGAGAGCCTGACTTCACCGTGGATTGGCAGGCGGTCGAGGATGCCATCTCCTCTCGTACGCGATTGATTGTCATCAACTCCCCCCACAACCCCACCGGCGCTGTCATTGATCGAGACGATCTACTGCGACTCGAGCAATTGGCGATCGAACATCAGTTGTGGGTTATCAGTGACGAAGTGTATGAACACCTGATTTTCGACGGGCGCAAGCATCACTCTGTGCTAAGCCTGCCTGGGCTGCGCGAGCGCAGCTTCGCGGCTTTTTCATTTGGTAAGACCTTCCACATCACCGGCTGGAAGACCGGATACTGTGTAGCGCCACCGGCGCTTACTGAAGAACTGCGTAAGGTGCACCAGTTCGTAGCCTTCGTTGCCGTCACACCGGTGCAACTGGCTCTGGCCGACTTTATGGAGGCTGAACCCGACTACGCCGCCAGCCTGGCAGACTTCTACCAGAGTAAACGGGACCGCCTCTGCAGGGCGCTTGCAGGCTCTCAATTCCGCTTCACACCCACCGCTGGCAGCTATTTTCAGCTACTGGAGTATTCAGACATCAGCCGTGAATCCGACACTGCGCTTGCCGAGCGCCTGACGCGTGAACACGGCATCGCCTCTATTCCAGTCTCGGTGTTCAGTGCGGCACCTCTCAGGAGCCACTATCTTCGCTTCTGCTTTGCCAAAACTGACGGAGTCCTAGACCAGGCGGGAGAAATCCTTTGCGGGATTTAGGGCTGGCGCTAGCGCAAACCCCTCTGCACTGGGAGGCACCCAAGCAGAATCGCTGTGCTTTCTCAAAGCTGCTCAGGGAACTGCCACCGGCTACAGACCTGGTGGTACTGCCGGAGATGTTCACTACCGGTTTCTCAATGCATGCGGAAGCGATTGCCGAGGATAACGCCGAGCGCACGCTGCCCTGGCTACTGAATCAATCTGCCAAATATGACTTGGCAATTACTGGCTCCATTGCCGTACGCGAGGGAGCTCGTTGCTATAACCGGCTATTTTTCGTGACGCCGGATGGCCTCTACCGGCACTATGACAAACGCCATTTGTTTACCCTGTCGGGGGAACAGCACCACTATGCAGCGGGCTCACAGCGTCTGGTCGTTGAGTGGCGTGACTGGCGAATTTGCCCAACTATCTGTTACGACCTGCGCTTTCCCGTCTGGATGCGCAACCGGGCCGGCAGTCAATCCGACGGCTATGACCTGCTGCTGGTGGTCGCGAATTGGCCAGCCAAACGTCGCAAACACTGGCGACAGTTATTGGTAGCCAGGGCGATCGAAAATCAGGCCTGCTGCGTCGGAGTAAACCGCACTGGAAGTGACGGCAACGGACTCGACTACACCGGCGACAGTCTGGCGATTGCCGCCGATGGCGAACTTCTGCTGGACTGCGACAGTACAGAGGGGTTGCATCACGTCACACTAAAGTCAGAACCGTTGCTGCGCTACCGCAGTAAGTTTCAGGCTCTGGACGATGCTGATGACTTCGTTCTAACTACACCGTAGCTCTTCGCTGGTAGCAGATAGCAGATAGCACGAAGACTAGTGGCCGCTGCGGCGCAAGCCTGATCCTGACCTGTAACGCCGGCGGAGACACTCCGCCGGCAGCACAACTTACTCCATCTCTTCCATGTGGTCTTCGGTCGCGATGTTGACCATCACGCGGCGGTTTTTCGCACGACCTTCCGCAGTGCTGTTATCGGCGACCGGGCTGGTTTCGCCAAAGCCCTTCGCGGTCAGACTGCTCGAAGGTACGCCATAGCGATCCACCAGGACATCGATGACGGCCTCGGCGCGGCGCTGAGACAGACCCTGGTTGTACTCTTCAGGACCCATGCTGTCAGTGTGCGCCTCAACAACCGCTTTCTCGTCCGGATACCGCTTCATGAAAGCGGCGAACTCCTCGATATCATCCAGATAGCTGGCATCGACGTCCGCTTTGTCGAAGGCAAAGCGCACATCCAGGCGCGCAGACTCACCGGCGATGAAGCGCTCTTTACACCCACGCGCGTTGACCTTGGCACCCGCCGGTGTATTGGGACATTCATCCTGCGCGTTCATCACGCCGTCATTGTCGCAGTCCTTGCAGGGCTCCTCTGGAGCGGCCGCGGCGGCTACTGCAACCGGCGCTGCTTTTCTGCCCACGGGATCGCCAAAGCGATAAGACAGCGCCAGCGACAGGACAAAGTCGGCGGTCGTACTACCGGTGCCGTGAAAATAGCGGGCATCACCGCGCAGACTAAAGCGATCGCTGAGAAAATAATGCGCGCCACCACCCAGGTTTATCTCTTCATCCACTGCGTCGAGACTGCCATTGGGGACATCCCACTCGCGGTCCAGTTGGCCCACGCCGGCCGCTACATATGGATGAAACTTGCCACGGGGCTTGAGGTAATACAGTGCATCCAGGTGCCAGCGGGTGATGTCCGCGTCGAAGCCCAGGTCACTGTCCGTTTCGCCCTCCGTGTACCAGAATTCCGTCGCCCAGTACTCATTAAAACGTAACTCCGCTGCGCCGAACGGTGTGAACTCGTCGTCGACATCGCGCTCATCATCAAAGATGTTATAGCTACCACCCAGTGTAAACGTCAGCGGCGTGTCCGCCTGCGTCGGCAGTGCTGCTATCAGTAATGCCAGCACTAGAAAAGCCGCCGCATATGTCACCAGGGACTGCCTGGGAGAGACGGCCGCAACACTTTCCCGGTGATGACTGTCAGCACTGGCGTGCAATCCGGTTTTAAGGACAGAACTAAAGCGAGGGTAAGCGGGTTCTGGGGCGTGCATTTGCGGGCTCCTTACTGTAAAAGCGATTGTCTTAGCGACTAATTTTTATAGCACCTGTTCACACCACCTGGGCCTGAGACCCAGGGTCGGCAGCCCCATGGCAAGGCCCTAAGGGGCAGCGGTTTCTGTTCTAGTGCGCCAAGAATAGCAATCCCTGCTGATTACCGCTATCGGAGAAGACCTGCAACACGCGTCCAGCAAACGGATGACATACTCCCGTAACACCCTCAATTCACCCAACACCCAACACCCAACACCTAACACCTAACACCTAACACCCAAGGAACAACAGTCTACCTCTGACGGGAAGCGTCGGTTCTACCAGCCAAGGCTCTGCTTGATAAACGGGATAGTGAGAGAGCGTTGCTTTGCCAGGGAATCGCGATCCAGCTTTTCCAGCAGCGCCATAAGGTCCGCCATTCCCCTGGGAGCGCGCGACAAAATGTAGCGTGCTGCATCACTGTCGAGAACGATACCTCGGCGCGCGGCGCGGAATTTGAGGATGTCGCACTTGTCGACATCACCAGGCTGGCGCAGCTGAAATACCGTTGACCACGCCAGACGCGATGCCAGATCTGCCAGCTCAATATCCAGCTGAGCAGGCGCTGCATCGGCTGCCATCAATAGCTGACAACCCGTTTCTCGAGCGCGGTTGATCAAGTGAAAAAGCGCTTCTTCCCAATCCCGGCGTCCGAGCACTGATTGCAAATTATCCAGACACACCATCGCCAGTGACTCTACTCCTTCCAGAACCGGACCGGGAGCCAATCCTGCTAGCTGCGTCAGCGGCAGATACAGCGCTGCACCAGATTCGCGAGCATGGCAGGCAGCCTGCAGCAGATGGCTGCGCCCGCTGCCCGTCGGTCCATGCACGTAGAGGGACTGCTCTGCACCGGGCGCTTCAAGCAACTGTCGTAGTGGCAGCAGGCGCGAGGAGAAGTAAAAGTTGTCCAGCGTCGCATCGTCGCGAAGCTGCACGGGCAGGCCAAGCTGTGCCTCAGGCATCGCCATCGCGGGAGCCTCCCGCATAAAACTCTGTGGCCTTGTAATAGTCATTAACGTGCCGCAGCAATACGGCGACAATTGCCGCCACTGGCAAACCCACCAATACGCCAACAAAGCCCGCCAGCTGGCCGCCAGCCAGCACCGCGAAGATGACCGCAACAGGATGCAGACCGATGCGGTCGCCCACCAGGATGGGGGTCAGCAGGTAGCTTTCGATGAGTTGCGCTACGGAGAACACAACCCCTACTCCCAGCAAAGCTGTCCAGTCGCCAAACTGCACCCAGGCAGCTACACCTGCAGCGAGGATTCCTGCAACCGTACCCAGATAAGGCACGATGGCGAACAGCCCTGCGAACACGCCAATGGCCAGTGCCAAATCAATCCCAACAACCATCAGCCCGATGGAGTAAATGACGGCCAGCGCCAGCATGACCAGCAACTGTCCCCGCAAAAACGCCCCGATCACCTCGTGACACTCCCGGGCCAGATGGGCACCCTTCGGCTGCCAGTCTTCGGGCAGTAGCGCCAGCATCCTCGGCGTGAGTTTGTCCCAGTCCCTGAGCAGGTAAAAAGCTACCACGGGGATCAATACCAGATTTCCCAATGAAACCAGGAAATTCACGCTGGAGCCGGTGACATAACTGCCCAGCGCGGCCACCAGCTTCCCTACCGATTGCCAGTGTTCCGCCAGTGTAGATTTGACCTGCAGACTGGGAACCGTCTCGGCGGGCAGATCCAGCAGGCCCCACACCCATGGCAGCAAGGTGCCCGTCAACCAGGCGTAGGCCGCAGGTATTCCCCGAACCAGAGTATTTACCTGGCTGATCAGAAGCGGCAGCAGAATCAGGCTGGCACCCAGCAGTAGCACGCCGATGCCAAGGAACACAGCAGCAGACGCCAGACTGCGCTCCAGACCTTTGGCCTCCAACCAATCTGCTGCCGGATCACCGAGATAGGCAATCAGCGCACCCGCGACAAATGGCGTCAGAATAGGCGCCAGCTCGAACAACAGCCACACCGTTACGGCAAGAAACAGCAGCAGGGGTACCCCCACGAAGCTGCGCGTAGCCTGCATCATGGCTGCCACCGATAGTGTAAATCCAGGTGCACGGGACCGCGTCGCAACGCTGGTGGTGAGGCCAGCGGTTCCAGCCTGCGATCCAGCGACAGGATACTGCCCAGCGCCACTGCATCTGCTTGTGCTGTCAGTCGAAACACCGCGCTATCGTCTTCCCGATACGCCATCCAGGCGTCACTCACTAGTTCCACGTCGCTAAAGACATCCAGCAGCGTTTGATAGTCTGCATAGCTCTCGACGCTGTCAATACGAACCAGCAGAGACTCCACCTGCAGACCCGCCGCTACTGCGTAGCGCTCTCCCATACGGTCTGCGACAAAGTCCGAGATTGTCGACGTCACAGCAATGGCTGGCTGGCCATAGATACTGCCTGTGAAGCTGGTCTGGCGGTACAGGTAGGTCCAGTCCCCCATCCACCGATTGCCAGGCAGTGCCGTTAAACGTCCCACCAGTACATTTTCCTGGCCATAGCGCTGAGCGGCACGATAGACGTCCAGTTCGTCCATGCGCCATAGCGCGTCACTTGTGAGACTGCGTAGGTCCTCAAGGTCCAACAGTGGGAAGGCCAACGGGACGCCGCGCCTCTCCATGGATGCTTCAATGGTCTTATAGAGTTCGGGATGGGTCTCCGCCGTCGCGATTTGGCGCCCGCCGCCATCGTCCACCATCAGCCACAGCAGCAGTTCCGGGCGGTTAGCGGTCCACAGTGGCGCGGCCGACTCGCGCAACAGTGCGTTTATAGACTCCGCGTCAAAATAGACCTGAAGGTTTAAACGCTCGCCGGCTGGCAGGTCATCGCGCAGGTAGCGGTAACGCTGCATGTAGCGGGTGCCATCGGCCAGCGCAGCCTTCACGGCAGGCCGTTGCAGCGTCTCTCTATGGCCAGACACTTTCACCAGCACCTGCGCCAGCGCCTGCCGCGTGCCCGCCGCCAGCTGCGCCTCGCCGAGGTCTTCCACGGCCACTGTCCCGCGGTGGAGATCTTCAACGGTATCGGCCCAGGCCGGCAAGGACGCCGTCAGCAAAATAAGCAGGGAGTGACCGAGCAATCGCAAACACCATTTCATGGCGCGGAATTTTAGCAGTACCGGGCTTTCGCGCGACAGGATAGAATGGCGGCTTTTCCGGCAGCCCCCAGCATGAGCGACGCGCCAGACAGCCCATCTGCGGCCGCAGCGGACAGCCCTACCGACCCGCAAAGCCCCTCCCTCACGTATAAAGATGCCGGCGTCGATATAGATGCCGGCGATGCGCTGGTGCAGCGTATCAAGCCCATCGCAAAGCGAACGCAGCGCCCCGAAATGCTCGGCGGCCTGGGCGGTTTTGGCGCCCTGTGTGCAATACCCGCGGGCTATCAGGAGCCCATATTGGTGTCGGGCACCGACGGCGTCGGCACCAAGCTGAAGCTCGCCATGGCCATGAACAAGCACGACAGCATTGGCATTGATCTGGTCGCCATGTGTGTTAACGACCTGTTGGTCACCGGCGCAGAGCCGCTGTTTTTCCTCGACTACTACGCGACGGGAAAACTCTCCGTGGAGACCGCTGCCAGTGTGGTCGAGGGCATTGGCAAGGGTTGCGAGCTGGCGGGCTGTGCCCTGGCAGGTGGAGAAACCGCAGAGATGCCTGGTATGTATGAAGGGGACGACTACGACCTGGCGGGTTTCTGCGTGGGTGTTGTGGAAAAGTCGTCCATCATCGACGGCAGCAAGGTCACCGCGGGCGACCAGCTTATTGCCATTGGATCGAGCGGGCCCCATAGCAACGGATATTCCCTGATTCGTCGGGTTCTGGACGCCAGCGGCGTCAACCTGGATCTGACAGTGGGCCAGCGCAGTCTGGGGCAGGCACTGCTGGAGCCGACCCGTATCTACGTTAAGCCTGTACTGAGTCTCGCCGCAAACGTCACTCTGCACGCAATGTCACACATTACCGGTGGCGGGCTTACAGACAATCTGCCCAGGGTCATACCCGAAGGCCTGAGCGCCGTCATCGATACCCGAAGCTGGCAGTGGCCCGACGTATTCCAGTGGCTATCGACCGCAGGTGGAATTGCTGACAGCGAGATGTACAGAACCTTTAACTGCGGAGTTGGCATGGTGCTGTGCGTCGCCGCGGAAGATACCGCTGCCTGTATACGGCGTTTGCAGGACGCGGGTGAGACAGCCTGGGTGCTGGGACGCATTGAGGCTGGCCACACTGACAGAGTGCTGTATCAAGCTTGAAGAAGCTGGCTGTACTCATCTCCGGCCAGGGCTCTAATCTGCAGGCCATTATTGACGCCTGTGATGCGGGAAACATAGAGGGAAAGGTCTGCGTGGTCGTCAGCAATCGGGCAGAGGCGGCAGGGCTGGAGCGCGCCAGGCTCGCCGGCATCCCCAGCCTGGTGATCGATCACCGAGGCTTTGCTGATCGCGAGAGCTTTGATCAGGCATTGTTAGAGGCGCTGGCCTCCTTTGTGCCTGACCTGGTCATTCTGGCCGGCTTTATGCGCATTCTCACCCCCGAGTTTATCGCCCAGTACCAGGGACGATTGCTCAACATTCATCCGTCTCTGTTACCTCTGTATCCCGGTCTGGACACCCACCGGCGTGCTTTAGAGTCGGGGGATTCACAAACTGGCGCAACGGTACATTTTGTGACCAACGAACTGGATGGTGGCCCACCCATTCTTTTCGCCCGAGTGCCTATCGCCACGGGTGACACGCCTGAGTCACTGGCGCAAGCCGTGCAACGACGCGAGCATGACATTTACCCGGCGGTTACGCGCTGGTTCTTGCAGGACAGGTTGCTGCTCGCGCCAGATGGCGCCTATCTGGACGGTGCGCTGCTGCCTCGCCAGGGGCTGGATGCGGATCAACTGTCCTAGCGCAGTTGTCCCAGGGCGCGAGCAGCATTTTCCACATAGCGCTGCTCGGTGCGAATGCGCTCTTTGGCCACCTCGTCCGGCGCCAGCTTCAGGGCATAGCCCAACTGCGAACGCGCGGCCAACATTTCACCATTGAGGTAGAAATACTCGGCACGGGACTGATGCAGGCCGTAGCTGTTGCCGGTCAGGCCCTGGGTCTCCGCCAGTACATACCAGACATAGGGGTCACTGCCACGACGTTTCGATTGCTGCGTCAGGATTTTCTCGGCTTCGGAATAGCGTCCAGCGCGCAGGTGGGTTTTCGACACAGCCATGGTCAAAGGGTAGTTGCCTGGCAGTAGCATCCACTGTCGACCCAACAGCGACAGCGCATCATCGAACTCGCCGGATTCAGTATGGACATCGGCCTCCGCTAGAATGTAGGGCAGATTATCGGGCCGATACTCGCGCAGAGGTGCGAGGAGCTCTAAGGCTTCCGCAAACTTGCGCTGACGGGTCAGAACCAGAATCAGACCATATTGATAAGCCTCGGCGTTGCGACCCTTGCGCTCCAGGCGTTTGCGAAACCAGGCCTCGGCCTCGTCGTCGTTGCGAAAGCTGTCTGCCTGCACGCGCATCCGCATAAGCTGGAAATCTGGATTATCCGCGTACACCCGCTTGGGATACTGCCGCGCTCGATTGCGGGCATCGGCGATACGTGTCTCTGTAAGTGGATGCGTGAGCAGGAACTCCGGAGGACGCCTGGAGCCGCGGGTAAGAGATTGCATTACAGAGAACATATTGGCCGCACCGTTGGGGTCGTAGCCGGCCCGGGCGAGGTTTTGAATACCGAGTCGGTCTGCCTCCTGCTCGTGGGCCCGGCTGAAACGCAGCTGGGTGGACTGGGCCGCGGCCTGCGTCCCTGCAATGGCGGCCATGCCTGCTTCTCCCGAGCCCGCGGCGATGGCCACCAGACCGCCCAGCAAGCCCACCATACTGGGGATGCGGGAGCGCTCGGCATCCTCAATACCGCGAGAGAAGTGCCGCTGACTGACGTGGGCAAGTTCATGCGTCAGCACTGAGGCAAGCTGTGCCTCAGTGCCGGCCTGACGGACCAGACCGTTGTGCACGCCGACCACCCCGCCAGGCACGGCAAAGGCGTTGATGGTCGGATTATCAACGGTGATGAGCTGCAAGCGCCGGTCCTGCAGCTCACTGGTTTCCGCCAGCTGGTATGCCAGCTCCTCCAGGTAGCTTTGAAGCAAGGGATCCTCGACTGCTGGCACCTGGCGGCGATAAGACATTAGCCAGACCCGCCCCATCAGGTACTCCTGGCCCACCGGCAGTACGCCGCTTTCGCCAAAGCTGGGAAGATCGTTACGCTGTGCCTGTGCCTGTGCCTGTGCCTGTGCCTGTGTCTGTGTCTGTGTAAAAGGCAGGGCACTCAGCAACAGGCACAACAGCAAAACGCGTAGCAACATTACGCTTTTGGCAGCGTGACGCCCGTCTGGCCCTGGTACTTGCCGCCGCGATCCAGATAGCTGGTGTCACAGACTTCGTCAGACTCGAAAAACAGCATCTGGGCAACGCCTTCGTTAGCATAAATTTTCGCCGGCAGATTGGTGGTGTTTGAAAACTCCAGCGTGACGTGGCCCTCCCACTCGGGCTCCAGCGGTGTGACATTTACAATAATGCCGCAACGAGCATAAGTGGATTTCCCCAAGCAGACGGTCAGCACATTGCGAGGAATACGGAAATACTCAATCGTGGAGGCCAGTGCGAACGCATTTGGCGGAATGACGCAGTGAGGCGCGTGAATGTCGACGAAACTCTTCTCGTCAAAATTTTTCGGATCTACGGTCGCCGAGTGAATATTGGTGAAAACCTTGAAGTGCTCGGAACAGCGAACGTCATAACCGTAGCTGGATGTGCCATAAGAAATCACACGCTCGTCACCCACATAACGAACCTGTTCTGCTGCAAACGGCTCTATCATTTTCTCTGACTCGGCCATGCGCCTAATCCACTTGTCTGCCTTGATACTCATGTGGCTCCTGTCATTACGCGCCGATGGCGCTATTGCAATCAGTCGTCGCTGATCAGTATTTCGGGTGCGGCGGGAGCCTCTTCATCAAGTCCCGCCAGAATGGCGTCTGCAATCGCAAGATAGGCCTGCGCTTCCGCCGAATCGGGCGCTGCCACCACCGTCGGCTGACCGGCATCGGTCTGCTCGCGTATTGTTAGAGAAAGCGGCAGGCTACCCAGCAGGTCCACCCCGTAGTCGGCGGCAATCCGTTGACCGCCCTCGGCACCGAAGATGTGCTCGCGGTGTCCACACTGGCTGCATACGTGCACGGCCATGTTCTCAACGATGCCGAGTACCTTCACACCGACCTTGGTGAACATTTCAAGGCCTTTGCGAGCATCCAGCAATGCGATGTCCTGTGGCGTAGTCACAATGACAGCACCTGCCACTTTGGCCTTCTGCGAGAGCGTTAGCTGGATATCTCCCGTTCCGGGCGGCATGTCTATAACAAGCACATCGAGATCACCCCAATCTGTTTGCTCCAGCATCTGCTGCAGGGCGCCCCCGGCCATAGGCCCACGCCACACCATGGGTGTGCGTTCAGTAACAAGATAGCCCATAGACATGGTTTCCAGTCCGTGGGCTGAGACGGGCACAAGCATATTCTCGCGCTGCTCAGGACGCCGAGACTCTTCCACGCCAAGCATCAGCTGTTGGCTGGGACCGTATATGTCAGCATCCAGCAATCCGACGGTCTGGGCGCGCTGCTTAAGGGCCAAGGCAATATTGACTGCCGTAGTGGACTTACCCACCCCACCCTTGCCAGAGGCCACGGCGATGATGTGCTTTATCGAATTCATGGAAGGTCGCTGTCAAAAACGGCGGCTAGTATAAGCAGCGCTCTCTCAGCTCACAAACGAGGCAAGCGGGCCTGGCGATGCCACGCAAAGGCTGTGTTTGGGTCCGAGGCGTGCTACAAATATCGTTGATTTTCGTCTTATACGCACTGAGAGGTCACTCTGTATGAGTATGGCAGCGATTAACCTGTGGGCCGTTGTGGTTGCGGCCGTGAGCGCATTTGCACTTGGTGCAGTCTGGTACGGACCCCTGTTCAGCAAGAGCTGGCAGAGCTTCAACGGACTGACAGATGCCGATGTACAGTCAGATGCGCCGCGCACCTTTGGTGGCGCCTTCGCGCTGACGCTCATAGCCGCCTTTGGTCTGGCGATGCTGATGCAACTGCATCCCGCGCCCGGCTTCAGTAGTGGCTTTGGCGTGGGCAGCGTCATCGGACTGTCGTTTATTGCGACCAGCCTGGGCATCAACTACTTGTTCGCACGCAAACCTCTGGCCCTGTACTTCATTGATGCCGGTTACCTGGTCATCATGGTTGCGGTGATGGCTACTATTATTGGGGGCTGGCGCTAGCATTGAGGGCTGGCGCTAGCATAATCGCGGGCTGGCGCTAGCGATTGCGGCCCAGCTTTTCGTGGGCGTCGACCCACTCGTTAACGCCCGTCTTTCGATCCAGCCGGGTAGCAGCACCCAGCGACAGTTCGCCGGCGACCACCAGCGCTGCGGCAATTTCCAGCAACTTGTAAGCCTTACCCTTACCGTAACAGTCCATGATTTCCAGGCATTCCCGCTGGGTCGCCAGCCCTGTGCCGCCGCCATAGGTTGCCATAATCAAGGCGGGTAGCGTAATCGAGTAGTACAAATCACCGGTTCGCGTGACGTAGTTGTATACCGAGCACTGATTGGCCTCGGCAATATTCGCCATATCCTGGCCGGTGGCCATGAACAAAGCCGCCAGACCGTTGGCCGGGTGCGCTGCGTTATTGGACGACCCAGCCAGAAAAGAGTTGAGCGTGGTGACACCGTGACCATAGTGCATCTGCTCTGGAGTGATGCGCAGCACACTCTGCAGTACCTCGCGCGGCAGGGTGATCTCCGCCGTGACCTTGCGCCCGCGGCCTTTCAGTGAATTCACATAGGACGTGCGTTTCTCTGTGTCAAAAGCGCCCGAGAGTAAGTAATGGCGCAGGTAACCCACCTCTTTGCGAATGTACTCGCAGGCGGTGAAGGTCGCCTTCTGAGTCATATTCTGCCCAGCCGCATCTCCGGTACTGTAGTCAAAGCGCGTGTGGACCATGTTGTGTACCAGGTAGTGCTCAATCTCCAGCAACTTGCCAACGGAGGTGGTGGCCTCGGCCTGCGCTTTAATGGCATCAAAGTTGGCCACCAGCCAGTCGCAAAAATCCCGGGCCTGGCGCGCGCTATGGAAGACAAAGGTTGGCGCTCGCTGCATAGCTTCGCCACAAACCGTGGTCATGACACCGCCCGCCTCGCGGATAACCCGCATGCCGCGATTGTAGGATGCCACCAGCGTGCCCTCTATGGTTGCCATGGGTACATAGAATTCACCCTGGGCATGCTCGCCGTTTACCAGGAGAGGGCCAGCCAGGCCTATGGGTAACTGAGCCACGCCAAAAAGCTGCTCGACGTTTCCTTCCATGGATTCCGGATCAAAGCTGAAGTGTTTGGTGTGCTGCAAAGCAGCGCCTGTTTGTGACTCAATAAACTGCTGGCGCTCGGTGATAATGTCTGGCGTATAGTCGTTTTCCTGGCGCGGAATTTTCCTGCTCATAGGGCGATCTCCATGTCTGGAGCGAAAGCATAACCGCCGCAGGTCCCTCAGGCTATGGCAGCGACTGTGCGCTACCCTGCGGGTGAGGTAAGCTGCGCCAATGAGAAATGAATGTGCTCTGATCACAGGAGCGTCATCCGGTATTGGTGCCGAACTGGCGAGAGAGTTCGCAGCTGCCGGCTTCGACCTGGTGCTGGTGGCGCGCAATCGCAGCAAGCTGCGTGCGTTGGCCAACGCCTTGAGCGACGAGTTTCAGGTAGATGCTCGCGTAGAGGTGCGTGACCTGTCGCGCCGCAATACGGCTGCCGCGCTGGCGCACAGCCTGAGGGACGACAATATTGCAGTCAGTGCGCTGGTGAATAACGCCGGCGTGCTGGAACAGGGTAGGTTCATAAACGCCCCGCCGGCTACACAGCAACAGCTGATCGACCTAAATGTATCTGGCGTGACCGCCATGCTGGGTGAGTTTCTGCCGGATATGGTGGAGCGTCGCTATGGTCGCGTGCTGAACGTGGCGTCTATCGCCGCCTTCCAGCCCGTGCCCCTTCTCGCTGTCTACGCCGCGACCAAAGCGTTTGTTCTGTCTCTCACCGAATCACTATCAGAGGAGTTAAGTGGCACCGGCGTCACGGCCACCGCACTGTGCCCAGGGGTGACCGATACCGGCATGGTCGATAACGTATTGCAAAAGAGTTCGGGCGTCACCCTGCCCAGCTTTGTGCTGGGTGAAGCCGAGCAGGTTGCCGCCGCAGGGTTCAAAGCCTGCATGAAGGGACAGGCCATCTGCGTGCCCGGCGTCATCAATCGCGCCTCCGTACTCAGTAGCCAATCCACGCCGCGCTGGCTGACCCGGCGTGTAGCGGGCGTCCTGGGCCGCTACTTTGGTGGAGACGACTAGTACCTGATTGCTTCGCGGGATTCGAGACTGAACCGCGCACCGCGATGGGCTATAGTACTGCCCCGTTTTTCCGTGCATTCATGGCCGTCTCTGAACCCGTTGCTCAGTGCGGCCACTAAACAGACCTTTAATACCTACCTTACTATGACAAGCCAAAGCAGAGACCAAAGGCATGGCAGCATCTGAAACAGCGCGGCCTGTCCGCGACATATTGGTCACCAGTGCACTCCCCTATGCAAACGGACCACTGCATCTGGGCCACATGCTGGAACAGGTGCAAACCGATATCTGGGTGCGCTTTCAGCAGTCGCGCGGGCATCACTGCGTTTATGTCTGTGCCGATGACGCCCACGGCACCGCGATTATGCTAACGGCAGAAAAGGCAGGTATTACGCCGCAACAGCAGATCGAAAAAGTCCACGCTGAACACCTGGCAGACAGTGAGGCGTTTCTGATTGGCTTTGACAACTTCTACACCACACACTCCGACGAAAACAAAGCGCTGAGCGAGTCAATTTACTGCCGACTGCGGGACAACGGCCACATCGAAGAACGAACCATTACGCAGGCCTTTGATCCCGAAAAGGAACTGTTCCTGTCAGATCGATACATCACCGGCACCTGCCCACGCTGTAAAACACCCGGTCAATACGGCGATAATTGCGAAGCCTGTGGCGCAACCTATAACCCACTGGAGTTGTTGGATGCCCGGTCTGCCCTGTCCGGCGCCGCGCCAGTGGCCAAAGAGTCATTGCACTACTTTTTCACGCTGCCCGACTTCGAAAGCATGCTGCGAACCTGGATCGACAGTGGCAGCCTGCAGGAGGCTATCGCCAATAAACTCCGCGAATGGTTAGAAGACGGGCTGCAGGCCTGGGATATCTCACGGGATGCACCCTACTTTGGTTTTGAAATCCCGGACGCACCCGGCAAGTACTTCTACGTTTGGCTGGATGCACCCATAGGGTATATGGCAAGCCATCAGAACTTTTGCGCGAGAGAGGGCCGTGACTTCGATGCGGTCTGGCAGGCTGGATCGGAGACCGAGCTCTACCATTTTATTGGCAAGGACATTATCAATTTTCACGGGCTGTTCTGGCCCGCGATGTTATCGTCTGCCGGTTACCGCGCCCCAACTGGCATCTTTGCCCATGGCTTCTTAACGGTGAATGGCACCAAGATGTCGAAGAGCCGTGGCACCTTTATCCAGGCACGAACCTATCTGGAACATCTGTCACCAGAGTACCTGCGCTACTATTTCGCGGCCAAGCTGGGATCAGGCGTAGAAGATATTGACCTCAACCTGGAGGATTTCGTGCAGCGGGTGAACTCCGATGTCATTGGCAAGGTTGTGAATATTGCCAGTCGCTGTGCCGGTTTTCTGCGCAAAGGCTTTGACAATCGCCTTGAGGCAAACTGCAGCGAACCCGAACTCGTGGCGACTTTTATAGCCGCCGGAGATCAGATAGCAGCCTTCTACGAAGCACGTGAGTTCTCCAAAGCCATCCGAGAGATCGTCGCTCTGGCTGATCGCGCCAATCAGTTCATCGACGAACGCAAGCCCTGGGTATTGGCAAAAGAAGAGGGTCGGGAAGCAGAGGTGCAAGCGGCTTGCTCGGTAGGCATTAATTTGTTTCGCGTGTTGATGACGTATTTAAAGCCAGTACTGCCAGCCATGGCAGAAAAATCGGCGGCATTCCTGAATTGCTCCCTGGACTGGACGGCCCTGGAGGAACCGCTGCAGGATCATCAGCTCAGCAAATTCAAACCGCTGCTGACGCGGGTTGAGTCAGAAAGTGTTGATGCGATGGTTGAGGCGACACGAGAGCAACAAGCATCAGCTGCCACCAACGCGTCCAGTGATTCAAGCGCTGAGGAAGAGGCCGAGGCCCCTGTAGATAACACCATTGACTACGACAGCTTTGCCAAAGTTGACCTGAAGGTCGCTGAGATCATTGCTGCGGAAGCTGTAGAGGGCGCAGACAAGCTACTGTGCCTTACCCTCAGTCTGGGTGCTGAGCAGCGCCAGGTATTTGCCGGTATCAAGCAGGCGTACCCGGAGCCGCAGGCGCTGGTAGGCAGGCACTGTGTCTGTGTCGCTAACCTGGCGCCGCGCAAAATGCGCTTCGGTGTGTCTGAAGGCATGGTGCTGGCGGCAGGGCCTGGCGGAGAGGACATCTTCCTGATCGCACCCGACAGCGGCGCCAGCCCTGGCATGGATGTGAAGTAACGCAAATCACTCCTATTAGCTGCTAACAGACCGCTACCAGAACGCTAACAGGGTTCTAATCCTGCCGGTTCAACAGGGTGATCCGGGTGCCAGCTCGACTTGTTGCGCGCGGGCGGTAACGCTAAACTTTGCTTTAACTTACAAGGTGTTAGCGCGCTGTCAATGGAACGCGCGCAGACCGAGGGATTAACCTTACCACCGACGCCACAGCGCCGGGGTTGAGCAGGTCTGAGGCTAACGTGCTCGCGGATTACTCCATACTTTTGATCGGGGCGATCCTGGTCAACAACTTCGTGCTGGTCCAGTTTCTGGGGCTGTGCCCGTTTATGGGCGTCTCCAGCAAATTGGAAACCGCCATGGGTATGTCCATGGCTACCACCTTTGTGCTCACGCTTGCTTCCGCCTGCAGCTATCTGACATTCAACTATCTGCTGGAGCCGCTGGGCCTCGGCTACCTGCGAACAATTTCCTTCATCCTGGTAATCGCTGTTGTTGTGCAGTTCACCGAAATGGTGGTTCGCAAATCCAGTCCGCTTCTGCACCGCGTGCTGGGTGTCTATTTGCCCCTTATCACCACCAACTGCGCAGTACTGGGCGTGGCGCTGCTGAATATCAACAAGAACCACAATTTTCTGCAGTCTTTATTTTATGGCTTTGGTGCAGCCGTCGGTTTTTCCCTGGTCCTAGTGCTGTTCGCGGCGATGCGCGAAAGACTGGCCGTCGCCGATGTTCCGGTGCCGTTTCAGGGCGCCGCTATTGGTATGGTCACCGCTGGCCTGATGTCGCTTGCCTTCATGGGCTTTGCGGGACTGGTGTAGCGCGGTTTCGAAGATAATGCCGAGGATAATGTTGAGGGTAATGCTGAGGATTTTTACAGGCTTTAACGGTGTTTGAATTAGTCGAACAGTATCCGTTCTTTGCCGCCGTGCTCGCTTTGGTCATCCTGGGCGCAGCCTTCGGCGCTCTGCTTGGCTATGCCTCAGAACGCTTCAAGCCGGAAGGAAATTCGATCGTTGAAGAAATCAACGCCATTCTGCCGCAAACCCAGTGTGGCCAGTGCGGCTATCCTGGCTGCCGCCCCTATGCCGAGGCTATCGCAGAGGGCGAGCCTATTAACCGCTGCCCTCCCGGCGGTGAAACCGGCATCGCACAACTGGCAGCATTACTGGACGTTGAGCCGATACCTCTGGACGCAGAGCATGGTGAGGAAGCTGAAACCCGGATGGTGGCCTATATCCACGAGGAAGACTGCATAGGCTGTACCAAGTGCATTCAGGCCTGTCCCGTCGACGCCATTCTGGGCGCCGCGAAGCAAATGCATACGGTAATCAGCACAGAGTGCACGGGTTGCGATCTCTGTGTAGAGCCCTGCCCGGTGGATTGCATTGAGATGCTGGGCGAGGAAACCACCCTTAGCACCTGGCATTGGGAATTGCCCAGCGAGAACGTGGATCTGATTGCCACGGATCGAGACGCCGCGTGAGGAAGATATGGGATTTTCACGGCGGCGTGCACCCGCCGGAGAATAAGCATCAGTCACTGGGCAAGCCTATTAATAGCGCTGGCATTCCGCCACAGCTAACGCTGCCTCTCAATCAGCACATCGGCGCACCGGCAGAACCGGTGGTTGCCGTGGGCGATGCCGTGCTGAAAGGGCAAATGATTGCCAAACCCCTGGGCCTGGTCAGTGTCCCCGTCCATGCGCCAACATCGGGCACCGTCGTTGCAATTGAAGATCGGCAGGTGGCTCATCCCTCTGGCCTGCAAACACGCTGTATCGTCATTGATACAGACGGCACAGATCGATGGGTGGAGCACGCAGGGCTTAATGACTACCGCAGCCTGGAGCGTGAAGCACTGCTTGCGCACATACGTCAGTCCGGTATCGCCGGTATGGGTGGCGCAGGATTCCCCACGGCGGTCAAGCTGGGCGTTGACCCCAGGCAAAAACCTATTGAAACCCTCATTATCAATGGCACCGAGTGTGAGCCCTACATTACGGCAGATGACATACTCATGCGGGAGCGAGCAGCCGAGATCATCGCTGGCGTCGAAATTCTGCAGCACCTGATACAGCCTGCAGAAACACTGTTGGGCATGGAGGACAACAAGCCGGAAGGCATTGAGGCAATGCTCGCGGCCAGCGCCGATAAAGATATGGAGGTCGTGGTATTCCCCACTAAATACCCTTCCGGTGGTGAAAAACAACTGATCGAGATTTTAACCGGCAAACAGGTACCCAGTGGCGGATTGCCCGCAGACATCGGCATCGTATGTCAGAACGTTGGCACCGCCGTGGCAATCGGCCGTGCGGTTCTGCGCGGCGAGCCACTCATTTCCAGAGTTACTACCGTAACTGGCGAAGCAGTAGCCGAGCCGCAGAACTTTGACGTGCTGCTCGGTACACCAATGCGTTATTTGTTGGAACAGGCCGGCTACACGCCGGGCAGGCAACAGCGGCTGGTGATGGGAGGACCCATGATGGGCTTTACGGTGCCCGACCCAGACGTCCCCATCGTGAAGACCACCAACTGCCTGCTCGCACCCACGGTTGAGGAATTGCCACCACCGCCCCCGGCACAGCCCTGTATCCGCTGCGGCCTCTGCGCGGAAGCGTGCCCCGCCACCCTGCTGCCACAGCAGTTGTATTGGTTTGCCAGGGGCAAAGAGTTCGAAAAGCTGGAAAGCCATAACCTGTTTGACTGCATTGAGTGTGGCGCCTGCTCCTACGCCTGCCCCAGCAATATTCCGCTTGTGCAGTACTACCGCGCCTCCAAGGCGGAGATCGTGCAATTGCGCCGGGATCAGGCCAAAGCTGACCACTCTAAAACACGGTTTGAAGCTCGGCAGGACCGTTTGCAGCGCGAGGCAGAAGAGAAAGAGGCCCAGCGTGCTGCGCGCAAGAAAGCCGCTGAAGAGCGTGCGCGTAGAGCGGCAGAGGACGGCGACACCGCCGAAGACCCGATACAGGCAGCTATAGCTCGCGCCCAGGCTAAGAAGGCCGCTAACGCAGCCGGCGATCAATCCGACGCTGAATCCCAACGTCCGGCCATCGCTCAAATGGACCCTGCGCAGCTCGCCATCGAACGAGCCAAAGCTGCTCGCGCCGATGCTGGCGAGCAATCGCCGGAGGACAAAGCACAATCCCACCTGTCACGGCTACAGGAACGATTGGCGAAAAGTGAAGCGAAGCTCGTCGCCAGCCGCAACGCGGGTGCGGAGGCGAATGTGATTGAAGCGCTGGAAGGCGCTATTGAAAAGCTCAAGCCCAAGCTGGTAGAGGCCGAACAGGCACTGGCCGCAATGCGCGCAGAACAGTCAGTGCAAGACTCACAGCCTCATGCTTTAAAGGCAAACGTCGAGGAAAATGCTGGCGAGCAAGCCGATGAGCAAAGCGGGCAGAAAGACGCTGCCCAACTAGCCATTGAGCGCGCCCAGGCTGCGCGAGCCGACGCAGCTTATCAATCGCCGGAAGACAAGGCACGCGCCAACCTCACCCGACTACAGGATCGCCTCGCCAAAAGTGAAGCGAAGCTAGCCGCCAGTCGCGAAGATGGAGCGGAGGCCAGGGTGATAGAGGCCCTGGAGGCTGCAATCGAGAAACTCAGACCCAAACTATCCGAGGCGGAGCAGGCTCTGGCAGAACTGCAAGCCGAGACGGAGACCTGACATGGCTCTGATGCGGGTGACGTCCCCGCACGCCCATGGCCCGCTTAGCACCCAAAAAGTTATGCAGACCGTGCTGCTGGCAACACTGCCCGGGGTGGCGGCACTGACCTTCTATTTTGGGTTTGGCACAGTGGTCAATATCATCGTCGCTTGCTGCACCGCAGCCGGGGCGGAGGCGCTGGCACTAAAGCTGAGACAAAGACCCGTTGCCTTCTATCTGCGCGACTGCAGTGCCCTTGTAACCGCGACACTGCTGGCTATAGCGCTACCGCCTTACGCGCCCTGGTGGCTCCTGGTAGTGGGCACCACTTTCTCCATCATAATCGCCAAGCAACTTTACGGCGGGCTGGGTTACAACCCATTTAACCCGGCCATGGTGGGCTATATCGTCCTGCTGATTTCCTTTCCGGTGGAGATGACGAGTTGGGCGGCACCCAGAGGCATTAACGGCACTGGCGCGCCTGGGCTGCTGGATGCACTGAGGCTGTGTTTTGCACCAGCTAGCATTGATGCAGTGACCATGGCCACCCCCCTGGATATTCTGAAACAGAACACAGGTCTGCTGGAGTCAACCCTGCGTGCCGAGAACCCTCAGTTCGGTCGATGGGCTGGACTGGGCTGGGAGTGGGTGAATCTGGCTTTTCTTGCCGGTGGCGCATGGATGCTTTATCGCCGCATATTCACCTGGCATGCCCCAGTGGCGATGTTGCTAAGCCTTGCGATTATGGCCGCTCTGTTTTACGACGGCGGCAGCTCGGCCAGCACCGGTTCGCCGCTGTTTCACCTGCTTAGCGGTGGCACCATGTTCGGCGCCTTCTTTATCATCACCGACCCGGTCTCCTCCGCGGTGTCGAACCGTGGGCGCTTAATCTTTGGAGCCGCCATAGGCGTATTGATTTTTCTAATCCGAAGTTTTGGCAACTACCCTGACGCCGTTGCTTTTGCCGTGCTTATTATGAATTTCGCCGCACCGCTGATTGACTACTACACGCAGCCCGGCACCTACGGTCACAGCAAGCCGAGGCCCGACTGATGTTAACTAATTCCGCCACCCGCAACAGCGCGCTGCTGGCCGGCTTTGCCGTGCTCACTACAGCCTTAATTGCAGGCACATACCTTGGCACCAAGACGCGAATCGCTGACGCTCAGCGCGCGGCCGAGCTCAAGGCGCTCGCAGAAATCGTCAATCCATCGCGCTATAACAATCTGCTGCTGGACGACACGTTGCCAGTTGGACCTGACGCCATAGGCCTGGGGCTGGAAAGTGACAAGAAGATATATCTGGCCAGGAAAGATGGCATTGTGCAGGCAGTGATCCTGCCAGTGCGCGCGCCGGACGGTTATAGCGGTGCCATTGAGCTGGCAGTCGGTATCAACCGCGACGGCAGTCTGGCCGGCGTCCGCGCACTGCAGCACCGGGAAACACCGGGGCTGGGCGACAAGGTAGATACTAAGAAATCGGATTGGATGCTGGATTTCACTGGCAAGAGCCTGCAGGCACCGCCACCTGAAAGCTGGCGGGTGACCAAGGATGGCGGCGTGTTTGATACCTTCACAGGCGCTACAATCACACCCCGAGCGGTTGTGGCGGCGGTGAAGCGAAGCCTCGACTATTTTGAACAGCATCGCGCGCGGCTACTCGATGAGGCGTCAGAGAACAGCGAACAGACGCTAAGCATTGCCGCTCGATCATTAACGCATGCGCAGGAACATTTGGAGGCTTTGGCAGATGGCTGACTATAGAGAGCTGTCTATAAACGGGCTCTGGAAGAATAACCCCGCCATTGTGCAGTTGCTGGGCCTGTGCCCGCTGCTGGCCGTCACCGGCAGTGTCGTCAATGCGGTCGGTCTCGGGCTGGCTACGGTATTCGTTCTGGTAACGTCCAACACCGCGGTCTCTCTGATCCGGGGTATTGTCTCAGATGCTGTCAGGCTGCCCGCCTTTGTGATGATAATCGCCGCGTCCGTGACCTGTATTGAGCTGCTGATGCAGGCGTTTGCCTTCGAGCTTTATCAGATCCTGGGAATCTTTCTCCCCCTGATAACCACAAATTGCGTAATCCTCGGCCGCGCAGACGGATTCGCACGCAAAAATGCAGTGCTTCCAGCCTGCTATGACGGGTTCATCATGGGCGTGGGCTTTATGGTGGTGCTGGTTGTGTTGGGCGCGATGAGAGAGCTCGCAGGCACCGGCGCGCTGTTCGCCAATATGGATTTATTGTTTGGTCCTGCGGCGGAAAACTGGCGTGTTGAAGTATTTAGCGATTACAAAGAGTTTCTGCTGGCGATCCTGCCGCCGGGGGCTTTCATATTTACAGGGCTCATCATCGCGTTGAAAAACGTTGTGGATGCACGCATCAAGGCGCGTGAGGACGCTCTGAAAGACCGGCCCATCGCTGGCAGCAAGCGAGTGCGTGTCACCGGAACGATTAGTTAGCCGCTGAATGGAGTTCCTGCTGGCACCGGCACTCACGAACTTTCAGATCACGAACTTTCAGATAAAGTGCCCTGCGATGGCGTCAACGTAGCGAGCATTTCATCCACAGCGGCGTCATCCAGGCCGGCATTTTCCAGCTCGCAGCTGTAGGTGATGAACAGCAGTATTTCATCGCAGGCGACATACCACTCCCGTACTGCATCTCCCTCGTCCTGATACCGGGTCACTATTCCTGTGTAAGCGCCAACAGTGGCCGTATCCCAGGACCAGTCGCCTTCGCTGTTCGCCTGGGCGAGTTGCTTTATTTGCGCCAACTCAAACGCTCCAGAGTCGCTATGCAGGGTGCTGACTTCGATGCTGCCAACGCTGTCGCGATCGCCAATCAAAATACTGTCTTCTTCCCGGTCAGCCCACCATTCGGGAGGGAGCGCCAGAGACCACCATTCGGTTTCCAAAATGTTCATTGTTCAGCTGCAAGCTCCAGAGACATAAGCTGCGCGTCCTCGCGCCCCCCTGCGGCGGGATAGTAGCTCTTGCGTATACCATCGTCGACAAAGCCCTCGCTTCTATAAAGACGAATGGCAGCGGCATTGCTAGCGCGAACTTCCAACAAGATGCGCCTGACGCCGTTGGAATGGGCTCTTTGTACTAGCGCCTGCATCAGAGCTCGACCCACACCCTGCCTTTGCACGTTGGGATGCACGGCAACATTGAGCACAGTGGCCTCATCCAGAACAGTCTGGAACACGGCAAATCCCTGCAAATTCTCGTCACCGTCCTCGGCCACCAGAAAGGTGGAAGACGTTTGCAGGCTGGCATTCAGGAATTGGGAAAGCGTCCACGGCGTCTGTGCCGCAAGCTTTTCGATGGCAGCTATGGACTTAAGGTCTCTTGCCACGCCAGTGCGCAGCAGTAATGCTGCCGCCACAGGCCTCAGGCTGGCGCTGCCACCAGCGCCGACAGCGTGCGCCAGGCCTCAGCTTTCAAGCCGGGATCTCGCAGCATAGCGAAAGCGCTGACGGTTTCTGTGACTGCCCTACCGTCCAGACAGGCGCGATCAAACCAGGCCTGCTCTCGCAGACCCAAAAGCACGACGCGCTCAGGGTCGAACCGCAAAATGCGCCCACTGATAAATCCGAACAGGGCATCTCTTGCGCCGTCTACACCCGCCTCAAGTGCGGTGCCCGCCGCCACTGGATAATTAAAAAACTGTGGCTGAACCTCCGTCTCTGGCAGGGAAAGCGCACGGCAGACTGCGCCGAGGAGTGCGGCATAAGCAGAACCAGGATCGCGGCCCGCGGGGATTTCATCCAGCCACAACCAGCCTCCGGCGATCGTGGCAACTACGGTAAAAACCGGAACATCCGGTGCTTCCGATGCTGGTGGCGACAGCCGAGGCGCCTGTGCAGCTACGGGCGGCTCAGGAACCTGACGCCTGTGCGGCGCTGCATCCATCAGCGCCGCTACCGAACCCGCGTCAGGCACTACCGGAGACGCTTCCAAAGGCGAATCCACGGCCACCTGATCAATGGCTTTATTAATACGAAGGCGGGTACTGGGGAGTGCGCCGGGGAGGTCATGCCGTGAGATGAAGCTGGGGATGTCCATGGCCTCAAGATAAGCGAGGCGGCGTAGTTCATTCATGTGTAAATGGTAAGTCGACCCGGCACTACTGCCAAGCGGCTGAGCCGATTAAATCCAGCACCATCCGTGACGACGGAAGAATTTCCAGCCAGATTCCGCAAACATGGTGATGTGTCGAAGCCCTTTGCGTGCAGAGTACCCTCCATGATGGACAATATGCATGCTCGGAAGGTAGACCAGCCGGCCCAGCGGCTGTAGCCGCAGCGACAGATCAAAGTCCTCAAAATACATAAAGAACTGGTCCGAAAACCCATGCGCGCGGTGCAGGATGTCAGTGCGCACGCACATACAGCAGCCGCTGACCAGGGGAACATCAGCGGCCCTATCGCTGACGCAGGCATCGCGAATCTCATAGCTGTGCAGATAATCCTGAAAACGACGGCGCACAAACGACGGCGCAAAGGCCCGCAAGGTAAGCACCAGAACAGACGGGTAGCGTTTGCACAGATACTGCGTCTGACCATGGCCGTCTGTAGCACGAGGGCTGACAACAGCCACATCGGGGTGAGTCCACATATAGCTAAGGCCTGAATAGAGCGCATCCTGCGCCAGCTCAACGTCGGGATTCAGCACCAGATGGTAGTCACTATGGGCTCTTCGCAGGGCCTGATTGTGTGCGGCGCCGTAGCCAATATTCTCACCGGGGTGCCAGAAATCTACCTGCTCAAAGCGCCGACCCTGTTCACCAACGAAGAGCTCTCGAACCTTTTCGCAGTAACGTTTGTCCGTGGAGTTGTCCACCACCAACAGATGCAGGCTAATGTCCAATCCCTGCGAGCGCGCGTATACCAGCGCTCTGTGAAGGCCATCCAGCGTTTTGCCAAGCAAGCCGAATTCAGTATGAAAGGTCACCATGGAGACCGACACCTTTAAGGTCTCGGTGAACGACGCCTCGGTGTAATCCTTCTCTGCAGAAGACTCTGCGGTGGAAGACGCAGGCATGCTCTCTGACTTCATTGCCGCGTGGTTCCTTTCAGTCGCGCTGTTGCCGCGCTAGCTGTCACGCACATTCTCATAAGGATAGCGCCGTGTGCTGTTCATTGCGTCGACGCTTGCGTGTCGAGCGCGGCAAATACTACCATCGCCACAGCATCTAACAAGCCGCGTCGCGCGGCAACACTGAATCCTGCTACCTCTGCAACCATGCTCTCACGCTTAAAAACTCTAGGCCCTGGCATTCTGGTCACTGCGGCCTTTATCGGTCCTGGAACCGTAACCACTGCAAGCATTGCGGGTGCGGGCTATGGCTTTGCATTGCTCTGGGCGCTTCTCTTCTCCGTTGCTGCCACCATGGTACTGCAGGAGATGGCGGCGCGCCTTGGTCTGGTCACACGCCAGGGGCTGGCGGACGCACTCCGCGAAGTTTTCGCCAACAGTTGGCTGGGGGCCGTTGCTACGCTGCTGGTGGTTGCAGCCATTGGGTTTGGCAATGCGTCCTATGAAGCCGGAAATATCATCGGTGCGGCTCTTGGTCTGGAGAGTGTGCTGGGATGGCCGGTTTCCCTGTCGGCAGTTCTGGTAGGTGCGCTAGCAGCGGCGCTGTTAGGTTCAGGCCGCTATGCGCTGATCGAAAAGCTACTGGTTGCGCTGGTATTGCTGATGAGCCTGGTATTTATTGCCACGCTGATTCAAGTAAAACCTAATCTGGCAGCGATGCTCCAGGGCGCATTGATTCCCTCATTGCCGTCCGGTTCTATGCTAACCGTAATCGCACTCGTGGGTACTACGGTGGTGCCATACAACCTGTTTCTCCATGCCAGTGCGGTTCAGGAAAAATGGTCTGCCGGGGCAGACACTGCGCAGTCTCTCAGGGAGGCCCGCACAGACATTGGATTGTCTGTTGGATTAGGCGGCCTGATCACGGTGGCCGTGATGAGCACTGCTGCTGCAGCATTCTTCGGCAGCACCGCTGCTTTTTCCGCGGCCAACATGGCGGAGCAGTTGGAGCCACTGCTGGGCAGCGCTGCGCGTTACTTCTTCGCCGCAGGCTTGTTTGCCGCGGGACTCAGCAGTGCGGTTACGGCGCCACTGGCAGCATCCTACGCCGTTTGCGGGATACTCGGCTGGTCTGTCTCATTAACATCGCTGCGCTTTCGGTTGGTGTGGATTGCCGTTCTGCTCAGCGGCACTGCTTTTGCTGCCGTTGGTACCAAACCCCTGACCGCCATTCTCTTCGCCCAGGCTGCCAATGGCTTCCTCCTGCCTGTCTGTGCGGTTTTCCTGCTGCTGGTTATGAACCGAAAAAACCGTCTTGGTGAGCACACAAACAGCACATTCAGCAACATCGCCGGCGTTATTGTTGTCTCCGTTACGCTGATACTGGGCGGGCTTAAAATTCTGCAGGTGTTTGGGCTCATCTGAGCCAGGACGTGGAAACTGGCGTCGACGAGCAAACGTAGTGCTCACTTGAAGATCGGATAGCGATAATAGCGATAGGCGGGCGCCAGCGAGACGATGCTAATAGGCGACGACGGTTCCGTCCTTGCGCATCTCCGTGGCGCCGACATAGGTATTGCCTTCACGCATGATGGCCTGAAAACCACCAAAGTACAGGCCATTGTCCTGAAGCTCGACATTGTGACCCATCGCTTTAAGCTTCTCTCGCGTGGCAGCCGGTACCCCGGGCTCAAGCATAAGCGTGCCCAGAGGATTTTTATCAACCCCGGTGGGTTGCCGGCCGCCATCGTGCATAAAGCGCGCGGCGTCCCCTGCCTGCTGCAGGTTCATACCGTAATCCAGGTGATTCACCAGTATCTGCACGTGACCCTGGGGTTGCATGGCCCCACCCATAAGGCCGAAGCTCATGTAGGGCTTGCCGTCCTTCATAACAAACGCCGGGATAATCGTATGAAAGGGACGCTTGCCCGGCGCGTAGGCATTGGGGTGGGATGGATCGAGAGAGAATAATTCGCCGCGATCCTGAAACATAAAACCCAGACCGTCCGGCGTTAGCCCGGAGCCCATACCGCGATAGTTGGATTGAATCAACGACACCATCATGCCACTGCTGTCGGCAACCGTGAGATAGGTCGTATCACCCTCACCCTCCAGCAGCGGCTCTCCGGGACCCACGTTGGGATTGGCTCGAGCGGGATCGATCTGCTCAAAGCGACGACGTCCGTACTCTTCGGAGAGCAGCCCTTCCAGTGGAATTTGAGAAAAATCGGGATCGGCGTAATAGGCAGCAAGGTCCTCAAAAGCAAGTCGTTTCGCCTCCACCATATAGTGGAACACCTGCGCCGAAGCGCGCGGCAGTTTGCTGAAATCGACGTGCTTGATGATATTGAGCATCTGCAGGGCAGCATAGCCTTGTCCGTTGGGAGGCAGCTCGTAAACGTCGAAGCCTCGATACTTCACCGAGCCTGGCGTCACCCACTCGCCCCGATGTGCCGCGAAGTCTTCCAGCGTCAGATCGCCACCGATGCGCGCAAAGTAAGCCGCCATGGTCTGCGCCAGTTCACCCTCGTAAAACACATCACGCCCTTCTTGTCCCAGCGTTTCTAGTGTCTTGCCCAGATCAGGATTGCGGAATATCTCCCCCACTGCTGGAGCACGTCCACCCTTGAACCAGGTCGCCTGTGCGTTATCAAACTCTTCTATCAGCGCTGCATATCGGTTAAACGCGCGCAGGTTAGCGCTAAACCCGCGGGCAATCACGGGTGAGACAGGAAAGCCCTCGCGCGCGTAATCTACCGCAGGAGCAAGGACCGCTGACATCGGCAACTTGCCAAACTGTTCGTGTAATGCAAACCACCCGTCAACGGTCCCTGGCACCGTGACCGGCAATGTGCCCACTGCGGGTATGCCGCCCTGCTCCTGCGGCATTTTGCCCTCGCTTTTCAGTACCGCAATTTTTTGCAGCAGCGCATCCAGTGTTCGCCCTTTCGGAGATCGGCCCGAGCCATTATAACCATAGAGTTGTTTTGAGACAGGGTCCCACACGATGGCAAACAGATCGCCCCCAATACCATTGCCGACTGGCTCCATCAGACCCAGCGCTGCATTCGCAGCTATCGCCGCATCTACCGCAGAGCCACCCTGCTTTAATATGTCGACAGCAACCTGCGAGGCCAGTGGCTGGGCAGTGGCCGCCATACCTCTAGCGCCATAAACAGGGCTGCGAGAGTAATTCGCATCAATCGGCCGCGCACCGCCGCCCAGCTCTGGAACGCTAGTTACGGCCTGGGCTAGTCCCTGTTGGGATAGTCCCTGTATTGGCACTGCAATAAGCGCTGCCAGAAGATAAACGTGCCACGCCCCCAGCCATTTAGGCTGGCTGCCACACGGGCAGGGTCGACCATCAGGCTGAAAGCGAGCGTCAGGCTGAAATTCAGGCTGAAAGAGTGAGGTGATAAGCGAGAAAGTTGGCATCAGAAGCGCAATCCCCAGGTGAACTAAGGCGCGATGCGCCAGGCAGACTAGTGTAGTGCCTTCGCAATGCTGAGGCCTGCGGTGAGCGTAGGCATGAGAACCATCACTGTCAACGACTGGCGCAGGAACCCGCGAGCAAAATCCCTCTGTGTTACCATACCGCGTCCATTTTGAGAAAAAGGACCTTCAACCCGTGCCTGAGGCGAAAAAGAGCCCGGCCATCAAAGCACCTACCCCTTACCGGCGTGCCCGTCCTGGCATAGACTGGTCAAGCTACGACCCCGGCAACTTCTACGACGAAATCATCAGCTCCCCTGGTAATGCCCGCGCCGCTGCCCGAGGCCTTGTCTCCTATACCCGCAAAATGTCGATCAAGCACCTCCTGTCCAGGCAGCAGGCTGCCGATCTTGCTATCCAGGAAATGGGCATCAGCTTCACTGTCTACAGTGATGGAGAAAATATCGACCGCTCCTGGCCCATGGATATATTGCCGCGCATTATCGCGCTCAAGGAGTGGCAGGCCCTGGAACTGGGGCTGATACAGCGCCAGATCGCTCTGAACCTATTCATTGACGATATTTACAACAAGCAGAAGATTCTTAAAGACAAAGTACTCCCACGGGAGCTGATAAACAGCTCGCCAGAATTTCTCAAACCCTGCGTGGGTGCCAAGCCACCCCATGGCGTCTGGTCTCACATCTGCGGTTCTGATCTGGTACGCGACGGTGATGGCACGATGTACGTGCTGGAAGATAATTTGCGCGTCCCCTCTGGTGTTTCATACATGCTGGAAAATCGCGCCGTGTCAAAGCGCGTTTTGCCACAGCTTTTTGAAAAGCACTTTATCCAACCGGTGGATGATTATCCCTCCCAGCTCTTTGAAACACTGGCCTCGCTGTCACCGCGTGCAAGTGACCAGCCAGCCATTGCGGTTATGACACCAGGCATCTTCAACTCAGCCTACTTTGAGCACGCTTACCTGGCGCAACGAATGGGTGCAGAGCTCGTTGAAGGATCAGACCTGGTGGTCGAGAACGACAAAGTGTTCATGCGCACCATCCGGGGACTTGAGCGCGTGGATGTGATCTACCGGCGCATCAACGATGACTTCCTCGATCCACAGGTCTTTAAAGCTAACTCAGTGCTAGGCACACCCGGCATTTTTAACGCCTGGCGCAAAGGCAACGTGGGAATTGCCAATGCACCGGGCGCTGGCGTCGCAGACGACAAGGTGGTTTACACCTACGTGCCGGACATCATCCGCTACTATCTGGACGAGGAGCCTCTGATACCCAACGTGCCCTCCTACCTGTGCGTCAACAAGACGCATCGCCAGCACGTATTGGCTAACCTTGCGAATATGGTCGTTAAACCTGCTAACGAGTCGGGCGGCTACGGCATGCTGATTGGCCCAGCTTCCACCAGGAAGCAGCGTGATGAATTCGCCGCGCTTATCAAGAAAAATCCGCGCAACTACATGGCGCAGCCCGCGCTATCTTTATCTACTGCGCCGACACTTTGCGGCAACAGCATCCAGCCCAGACATCTGGATTTACGGCCCTTCATTCTGCAGGGGAACAAGCACTTTGTAACGGCTGGAGGCCTGACTCGCGTGGCCCTTCGCAAAGGTTCACTGGTGGTGAACAGTTCTCAGGGCGGTGGCAGTAAAGACACCTGGATTGTCGATACGGAGGCCGGATAATGCTCTCCCGAGTCGCCGAGCGCGCCTACTGGCTGGCCCGCTATCTGGAGCGCGCCGAAGATACAGCGCGGCTAATCCTCGTGCGCCACAATGTAATTCTGGACCTGCCCAAGAAAGTGCAGCCCGAGTGGGAGTTACTGCTCGCTGTGCTGAGCTCTCGAGAAGACTTTGCAGAGCTGGGCGTCACCGCTTCTGAACGCACCATCCTAAGCTACGTTTTTTCTGACAGGGACAACCCCTCGTCGATAATTTCCTCGCTGGCGTCGGCGCGTGAGAACATGCGAACAAGCAGAGAGGTCCTGCCCAGCGAAAGCTGGGAGCAAGTCAACAGCCTGTACCTGAGCGTGGCGCGGCGCAGTAACAAAGGATTGCCCCGCGCATCCCGCTACAGCGTCCTCAACAGCATAGTACGTTCCTCTCAGCAAATTGCCGGGATGCTGTCGGGCACCATTAGTCAGGACGAGGCCTACCACTTCATCAAGCTGGGCCGCTGTCTGGAACGTGCGGACATGACCACGCGCATTATTGATGTCGCCTCCGCAGACCTTGGCAAAACAAGCGAAGACGCAGACCTTTATCAGAACGTCATGTGGGTCAGCGTACTGCAATCACTCAGCGCGTATCAGATGTACCGATTACAGGTGCGGCACAACGTCCGCCCCGGCGACGTACAGGAGTTTCTGCTGCGAGACAAACTTTTCCCCCGTGCGGCTATGCACTGCCTGGCCCAGCTGGAAGACAGCGTGAACTATCTGCCCGACGGGGATGCCGCACTCAAAGCCGTACGCAGTGTGAAACGGAAACTGAGCCGCACGCGCTGTAGCGACCTCAGCGGCGCTGAGCTGCATATTTTTCTGGACGATCTCCAGAAGGGCCTGCAGCGTGTACACCAGTCCATTCAGGACACCTGGTTCACGCCGGAAAGCCAGTGATTCAATACCGCTGCCGCTGCGGGCATCAACTTTTCTGCGAGAATACGCGCTGCGGGAACTGTGGACGCATGGTGACCTTTGAACCGCTGACGCAGCAAATGTTGTCGCTGGACGATGACGGCGAAAGCTGGGTTGACGCCAACGGCGTTCGCTATCGCCCCTGCGACAACCGCAGGGATTTTCGAGTCTGCAATGGCGTGGTGGAAATCACCGACAGCCATCGCCTGTGCAGCGCCTGTCGCCTGAACCGCACCATACCCACAATGGAGCGCGCAGAGAATCAACTGCGCTGGCGGCGACTAGAGGCGGCCAAGCGCCGCATGATTGCCGACGTCAGCAAGCGGGGTCTGGATGTCACCGGACTGCGCTTTGACTTTCTGGAAGACAAGCGCAGTCACCCAGAGGTACAGGAACAGTTTGTTGCAACTGGCCACAAAGATGGTGTCATTACCATCAATGTGCTGGAGGCCGATGAACTGGAGCGGGTCAAGCAACGGGAGATGATGGGCGAGCGATACCGCACCGTGCTGGGCCATTTTCGCCACGAGGCAGGTCACTTTTTTTATCCTGTACTCATGAAACACTGCTCGGGCTTTGAGGTACTGTTTGGCGATCCGAATACAGACTATGGCGCAGCGCTCACGCTGTATTATGAAAACGGTCCACCCGATGATTGGCAGTCGCGTTACATCAGTCGATACGCAAGTTCGCACCCCCTGGAAGACTGGGCTGAGTGCTTTGCGCACCTGCTGCATATTGAAGACACGCTAGAGACCGCTCTGACGTATGGCCTGATTCCAGACTCGGGGTCAAGTATTGCCGAGCGCTTGTCTTGCTGGGCCCGGTTCGCAATACCGTTGAACGAACTGAGTCGCGGCCTCGGACAGCGCGACTACTATCCTTTCATACTCACCGAAACCGTTATCGAAAAACTGAGCTTTGTCAGCGACGCTATTGAGGCGCATCGCGGGGCACAGCTAAGCACGGTGGTACACCCTGCGGATTGAAATCCGGTTTAACGCGAAGGTTGAAGTGCAAACTCAAGTGTCAGCGGAACCGAGAATCGCAGAACAGAAGGATAACCGCGTAAAGCCGCAGCCGGAAAAACCCTGGCTACAGCGCATATAGACTACTGTTTCCTATCATCCTTGCGATAGGACTCATCCGTCACGGCACGCAAAGACGCGCTGCGACGTTCCCACTCAAACTGCGGAAGTTCCAAAAAGGCCTTCTTAATCGCCGCCGACCAGGATCGTCTCAACGTCGTGAGGTAGGAGTCTTCTTCGGTGAGCTTTATATAGTGGTCTGACTCAAAGGTATCGTTTTCGTACACCAGCACTTCTACGGGAGGGCCGACCGTCGCATTTGCGCGCATGGTTGAGTCCATGGACACCAACGCACAGCGAGCGGCGTCTTCAAGGCTAGTGTCCTCACGCAGGATCCGATCGAGGATGGGTTTACCGTACTTGCTCTCACCAATCTGCAGGTAGCGCGTTTCGTCGGAAATGGAAATGAAGTTCCCCGCTGCGTACACCATGTAGATACTCGACTTCGAGCCCTCAATTTGTCCACCGACAATGATAGACACCGAAGTGTCCACGTCCGAGTCTGCGGTAGAGTCACTGGCTTTTGCCTGCTGCTCTCGACTGACGCGACTAACGTAGTTGGCCACATCAATCATCTTCCTGCAGCTCTGCAGCGACTCCTCCGCCTCGTCTTCAACATCATGTTCGAGTTGCGCAATGATGGATTGCGTCGTGGCGAGGTTGCCGGAGCTCAACACCGTGATCATCCGATCCGGCCCCGGATCATAAATGTGCATTTTTGAGTAGGTGGACAGGACGTCTGGCCCCGCATTGGTGCGGGAGTCCGAACAGAACACCAGGCCGTCTTTCGCTGCTATCGCCACACAATAGGTCATATATCGCTTGGGCCTCTTATCGCTCTACGTCCGTTGCTCATACTTCACATACCCTAACAGCATACTATTGGTAGTGTCTCTATTGTGCTGATGACCCTATATGTAGTAGCACCTACACGAAGTAGGGTTATGCGGTCCCCGCGATTTGCTCATCCCGCAAGCGAGAAGGTGGGCGACATAACAGGGCGAGGCCAGCATCGTGCTGAATCCCCCCTCCACCACGCTTGCAAGAGCTGGACCAGATTTACTCCGTGAGCTTTCACATGAGTGCTCTGTTACACACGCACTCGCACTGACAACTGCGGAGCGCATTTCTTGCAGGCAGTTTTTTGCAGCGATAAGCCCCGCTATGCTTCGTGCATGTCAATCGATACGAGCCTCATCCCTGGCTGGATGCATCTGGCTTCCTCGCTGCTGCTCGCCGTTGGGATGATGATCGCCCTCCGGTTTGCCGAGTGGCGCGCCCTCACGGCTGTCCCAGGCCGCATCCATTTGCTGAGCCTGGCAGTGCTGTTTTGTCTGGGCTTGTGGAGCCTCAGCGCACCGGTTGGAGACAGCCTGCAACTCCATCTGCTGGGGATGACCAGCGTCACGCTATTGCTGGGTTGGCGCTTCGCCATGCTGTGCGGGAGCCTGGCTTTGCTTGCTCTATTGCTGCTGCAGGGGCAAACCTTGTCGGCACTTCCTGTCAGCTGTCTGCTGACCGTGGTCATACCCGCTTCTGTCAGCCGCTTCGTGCTGCACCTTTTGCCGCGCCAACAGAATCTGTTTTTCTACACGCTTGGCGGCGGCTTTATCGGCGGTATGACCAGTGCACTGTGCGTTGCCATCGCCACCGGGGGCCTGCTGGCCCTGGCCGGTCATGCAGAACTAGTTCAACGCGCTGCGGAAAGCTGGCCTGTATTAGTGCTGGTGCTGTTTCCGGAGGGTTTTATCAATGGCATGCTGGTGACCGCAGGCTGCGTCTTTTTCCCTGATGCGGTTAAGACCTTCGATGATCATTTCTATCTGGCGGCTAACGAGGGCGCTGAATCCAGGGATTGATGCCTGAGCCTCGCGCTGCTGACACCAAACTGTCATTGAGCGTCTATACTGTTGGCCCATGACGGACCAACACGACACCAGCAACCCCATAAAAGCTCGCCTTGGGGACCTCGACGCATCCCACTTCATGCCCAGAGAGCTGAGCTGGATATCGTTTAACGCGCGCGTGCTGCAGGAAGCCGCTGATGACTCCGTGCCGGTTATTGAGCGACTTCGCTACCTGGGGATTTTTTCCAACAACCTGGATGAGTTTTTTCGCGTTCGGGTAGCTGAAGTACGCCGTCTGTTGAGTCTTTCCACCGCCGGCAATCGACAGCAGTACAGAGAGTTGCTGGAAAAGATTCAAACCCAGGTCGTAGCCCTGCAGGACGAATTTGACCGCATCTACGACCAGCTGCTGGTGGAGCTTCGCCGTCGCAAGATTTACATGATCGACGAAGCACAACTGGAACCACACCAGGCCGACTACGTGCAGAAGTTCTTCAGCAGCCAGGTACTGCCGGAGCTGGAGCCAATACTGCTTTCCGACGGGCAGTCCATGCCCAATCTCACGGATGAGTCGATTTATCTGGCGGTAGATTTGCGCTGTGGCGACGAAACCCGCTACGCATTGATGGAGGTACCCACCGATCGCGTGCCACGCTTCATCGAGATTCCTCGCAAACGCGGCAAGAAGGGCAAGGTTTTTATCGTGCTGGACAACATTATTCGGCACTGCATGGCTCAGGTGTTCCGCGGCGTTATTGACGTGGATAGCTCGGCAGCCTATACCATCAAGTTTTCACGGGATGCCGAGTTAGAGATCGATACAGGCATCGCCGTTAGCCTGATAGAAAAGATGGAGCTAAGCCTCAAGCGGCGTCAGAAAGCAGACGCCGTGCGCTTTGTTTACGATGCTGAAATTCCCGAGCATCTTCTGGACTTCCTGACCAAGCATTTCAATGTGCGTAAATACGACAGCCTGATTGCCGGCGGGCGCTACCATAACTCCAAGGACTTCATATCCTTTCCCAACGTCGGGCCTCGCTACCTGGAGTTTAAGCCCCTGCCCAACCTGCCAGTGCAGCGTCTGGAGGCAGACGGCAGCATATTCGAGCGGATACGAGAACAGGATGTGTTGCTGTATTACCCATACCACTCATTCGACTACATCATCAATCTGCTCAAAAGCGCAGCACTGGACCCCCACGTCAAGCAAATCCAGATTTGCCTGTATCGGGTCGCAGGTAACTCTCGAGTATGTGATGCCCTGGTGAACGCCGTTCACAACGGCAAGCGCGTGCTCGCCGTGGTGGAGTTACAGGCGCGCTTTGACGAGAAAGCGAACATCAACTGGGCTGAGCAGCTCGCCGATAGCGGCGTACAGGTGATGTTCGGCGTAGCCGGACTCAAAGTGCACAGCAAGCTCATTTCTATTGAGCGAGAAGAAAAGGGCGAACTCCGCTACTACAGCCACATCGGCACGGGCAACTTTAATGAGAAAACTGCCCGGCTGTACACCGACTTCAGTCTGCTGACCTACGACCAGGGCATTGGCCGGGACGTCGCCAACGTTTTCGACTTTCTGCGCTATAACTACAAGCGCCCCAGCTACAGGCATCTGCTGGTATCACCCCACTCCAGCCGCTCCGGTCTGGAGGCCCTGATAGATCGTGAAATCTCCAATGCCCGCGACGGTTACCCGGCGTCTATGACCCTGAAGTGCAACAACCTGGCCGACCATCAGATG
This sequence comes from Pseudomonadota bacterium, assembly GCA_038746745.1. Lineage (GTDB taxonomy): Bacteria > Pseudomonadota > Gammaproteobacteria > Pseudomonadales > Halieaceae > JANQIO01. The sequence goes on along the minus strand of JBCDKJ010000017.1, from coordinate 14,264 downwards.
GTGATGCGCCTCTATGAAGCCAGCCAGGCCGGTGTGGAGGTGAGGCTGATTATCAGGGGCATGTGCACACTGTTGCCTAACGTTGAGGGCATCTCTGAGAACATTCGCGCCATCAGCATCGTTGATCGGTACCTGGAGCATCCCAGGGTTTACTGCTTTTACAATCGCGGGCAGCCCAAGTATCTGATCGGGTCTGCTGACTTGATGACTCGCAATTTGGACTACCGGGTGGAGGTACTCTGCCCCATTCACGATCCCGAGGCACAAAAGCTGTTACAGGACGTCCTGGATCAACAGTGGCACGACAACGTCAAAGCCCGCGTGCTGGATGCCGACCAGCAGAATGCTATGGTCTCTGGCCGCAAGAGCGTCAAGATTCGCAGCCAGGAGAGCATCCATCGCTACCTGCAGACGGGTAAGCTGCCACGCTATCCCAAGACCAGCATAGGACAGCCCGTCAAGCGACGGCGCAAACGCAAGAGCAGTTAATCGCTGCCGGGCGCGGGTGCATACTGCTGCCGCAATCCCTTAAAAAAGGTATGGGTGGACGACTCCAGTAATTGAAAGGCGTCAGCGGCAGGCATAAAGCGATCTATCTGATCGTTCATTGCCAGGCAGCTCAAACCGTGCACCATGGCCCATAGCTCTGTGGCCAGCTCGACGGGGTCCACCGGCGCAATAGACTGCCGCTCGCACAGTGCCGCCACGCAATCGGACAAGACATAAAAACCAGAGCCACGCAGGTTTTCCGGGTCAGCGTCCATCGCCCGCTTACCTAACTCTCCCCACATCAGGTCGTGGAAATTGCGATGTTGCAGAGAGAAACGAATGTAATTTCTACCAATCGCGACTATCGCCGCTTCAGTGCCAAAATCCTCGGCGGCCATGGCGTCTCGCGAGGTCTGCGTCAGGCCCAGAAAGCACAGCTCTGCGACGGCCAGCAGCAGGTCATCCTTGTCGCGAAAATGCCGATACGGGGCTGCGCTGCTGACACCCGCACGCCGGGCCGCTTCTATCATGGCGAAATCTACCGAACCGCTTTCCTCGATCAGCTCCACCGCCGCCAGGATCAACGCGTTGCGCAGATCTCCGTGGTGATAGGTTTTGCTCTCGGCCTGTCCCTGAGCTGACATATCAACTTGCCAGGCGCTCCGCCTCTACCGGCATATCCGGCAGTTTCGCTACCGCAGTTGCAGCGCGCTGTGGAGTATTGCGGCTGGCCAAAAGGAACATCGGCGGCACCAGGAAAAACGACACAATGGTGGACAGTAGCACACCTCCGGCAATGGCCATGGCGAAGGGCGGCCAAAAGTGGCCCGCCTCCAGAATCAGAGGCAGAAATCCCCCAAACGTGGTGACCGTGGTCGACACGATATGGCGGCTGGAATCCATAACCACATTTCGCATTGCCAACAGGTTGCACTGTGTCGCCCCCTCATCCAACTGCAGCGCAGTCATGATGATGATTGCTGCGTTGATCGAAACACCGATGGAGCCGATCACACCGATTACCGCCTGCACGCCAAAGGGATAGCGGAATATCGCCAGAGACAGCAGGCTCAGGCCCAGTGAACAGACGCACACCAGGAAAGCCACTCCGCTAAGCCGCCAGGAATTAAAGGTCAGCACTACGGTGGCAATCAGCAGAGCAAGTACAAGCCCAAAGGGCGCCAGGATATTGCTCACGACGTCGGCCCGCTCGTCGGAGCTACCGCCAATCGCATAGCGATAGCCCTGTGGCAAGCGAATCGGATCGGCTTCCAGATCAGCCAGCAGCATCTTTAATGCTTCCTCTGGAAGTACACCACGTGTGACGTAGGCCTGCACTGTATTGACCCGCTCACCGTTCTTGCGAGAAATAGGGCTACGCGCCGGCTCCAGTCGGAAACTTCCCAGCGTGCTCAACGCAACCGCGGGCAGCCTGCTGCCATCTGTAGCCGCAGGCAGAGGTAATCGCAGGCTAGCGATTTGATCCGGCGTGCCCCAGTCTGATTCTCGCAGTCTCGCTCGCACTGGCAGTCTCTCAGTATCCTCAAGCACCTCACCCCCGATGCTGCCTCGCAGGCCCGTATCCATCGCTCGCGATACCTCAGCCAGACTGAGTTGAGTCAGTCGCAGTTTGCTCTCATCGAGGTCAAACACCAGCTTGGGCGCTCCCGCTACCAGGCTGGTCGTACTGTGAGTAACGTCCGGGATGCGGTCCATGCGCTGACGGAACGCCTCTCCCAGCTCGCGCAGGGTATCGAGGTTGGGACCAAACAGTTCGATCTCAAGGGGAGCTTCTACCGGCGGACCCTGATCGATACCCAGGACTACAGTGCGCGCCTGCGGGAAATGCAGGTCGAAATCCTCTTGCAGCTCGCGAATCAGTGCGTCTGTAGCTTTTTCGTCTCGGGTGAGGACCAGCGCCTCCGCATAACTCGGAATGCCGCGATAGCGCGATGACATGTTGTAGTAGAAGTCCGGTGCGCTCTCACCGAGGGCCCAGTCGATGCGACGCACCAGCGGATACTCCCGCAGAGCACTGTCCATGGCACGCACCAGCTTGTGCGTATCCTCTATGGAGCGCCCATCAGGAAGCTTTACCTGCAGATAGAGCTGGTCGCGATCAGTGCCCGGGAAAAACTGTGCAGTCAGCGTTGAGAACGCCATGAAACCTGTCAGCGGCAGCACCAGCGCAAGTGCGATAGATGCCAGCGGATTTCGCAATGACCAATCCAGAGCCGCCGCAAGACGCTCACCTGCCGCACCGCTATCCAGACCCGCGTTCCACCAGTGATGCTCTGTGCGCTGCAAACCACTGGGCAACAGCCAGGCCGCCAGCACAGGCGTGACAATGAGCGCCAGCAGCAGCGACGCTACCAGCATAATGACAACGGCCTTGGCGATGGATCCCAGAAAATCACCGGCGGGACCCGGCAATATCACCATCGGCATAAAGGCCAGCACGGTGGTCGCCGTCGAAGAAAACAGGGGTAGCCGCATCCGTGTTACAGCGGCAGCAATCGCCTGGTTGGCCTCGGCCCCGCGCAACAACTGCTTGCGAATTTCGTCCGTCATCACGATAGAGCCATCCACCAACAGCCCCAGCGCAACAACCAGACCGGTGACAGACATCTGGTGAATGGGCAGTCCGATGTAGTACATGACGGCGACAGACACGAGACTGCACAGCGGCAGCACGGCCGCTACCACTACCGCAGCCCGCCAGCCAAGGGTCAGCAAAAGCACCAGAATGACCAGCACAATACCCATCAGCAGATTAGTGGTAACGTCGTTTAATCGTGCCTCGGTGTAGCCGCTCTGATCGTAGCTGGTCTCAATCTTTACGCCGGCGGGCGCACCCTGTCGATATCGCTCAATAAACCGATCAAGGCCACGACTCCAGTTATCGACCTGCAAGCCCTCCTGCATCGCGATCGCCACCAGAATGCCGCGCTCGCCTTCTACCACCGCCATTGACTGCGGTGGGGACACCTCCGATTTGTATACGTTGGCAATGTCGGATATCCGAACCGCGCGTCCCTCGCTGCCAGTGCGAACAATAACACTGCGAATACGATCAAGGCTCTCGAAGTCACCCGCCAGTTCAATCAGCAAGTCATTATCTGCGCCACTGGCGCGCCCGGACGCCATCTTCGCGTCAGCGGCGGACAGCGCTCCGGTAATTTCCTGCATGGTCAACCCGCGGGCGACCATGGCGCGCTCATCCAGGTCGACTCTTACCTCCTCATCAGGGGCCCCGTGAAGTGTTACCAGTTGCGTTCCGGAAAAATTCCTGACGCTATCCGCAAAGTCCTCGGCCACACGTTTCAGCACTGAAATCGGCACATCCACACCTTCGGCCGGTCGCAGGGCAACGATGCGCGTATTGGCCACGATCAGATCGTTATCAAACTCTGGGGAGGCGACGCCCGGTGGAAACGTCACCGCAGCATCGCTGACCGCGTCGCGAATCTCGGTCCAGGTGCGCTCGATGTCCGCATCACTGAGCACGTCATCGACTTCAATCACCAGCGACGATACGCCCGTGCTGGAGGTGGACACGACTTCCACCACTTCGGCGATTTCGCGAATCTCATCCTCCAGCGGTCTGCTGACCAGGGCTTCCACACGTGCTGGGTTAGCGCCGGGGAAGAAGGTCGTTACCTTTGCCTTAAGATTGGTGATGGTTGGGTCTTCCTGCCGCCCCAGCGTGCGCAGGCCTGACATGCCGACGATCAAGATGACCAGTACCAGCAGGACGAAGTAGCGAGAATTTTGAAACAGAAGTCTTGCCAGCATCTCAAGGCGCTCCTTGATCAGTAGATTGATCAGACATGACGGAACCCATCGTCGAACTAACCGCCACCGCCGGCTCTGAAACCTCCTCCAGCATTGGCTTCAACGGTGTACCCGGCGCGATACGATGCACGCCATCCGCAACAAATAGCGCAGCATTAGCCAGCGAACCATCGACGTACGCGCGGCTGCCCTGCACATCGAGAATCTCAACGACCTGACGTTGCGCAACCTGTTCACCGTCGCGCTCGACTAACTCCATCACGGTCCACAAGCCACGCTCGCCTTCGATTAATGCCGACAGCGGAACCCAGGCACCGGTCATCTGCACGCGCTCTGTAGCAATCAGATCGACAGGTTCGCCCTCCAGGCCCTGCACGTGCTCTGGCAGCTCGAACACGGCTGTTGCCGTGAGCGTCAGCGGGTCAACATCCGGACGTATGGAGCGCAGTACAGCTTCGAAGTTGGCGGAACGCAGCGTCAGCGTGTAACGCTCACCGGGCCTTAGTAAGGCCGTCTGCTCTGCTGCTATCCCGATATGGGCCTCGCGCCGGTCACTGGCGACTAAACGCAGTACGGGCGTACCCGCATTGACCACCGCGCCGCTGTTAACCAGGCGCTCAGCCACCACACCGCTATAGGGCGCAGTAAGCCGCGACTTCTGCAAATCAATATCGAGACCGCGCAGGCGCGCCTCGACACTGGCAAGTTGTGCGGACAGTGCCTTGGCGCGCAGTCGGGTTTCGTCGGAGGCCTCTTCTGATACTGCGCCCGTGGCCTGCAGATTGCGCTGCCGTTGCTCTTTAATCCGCGCCAATTCCAACTCTGCCTCTACTCGACCGCGGTCAGCGGCAGCTGCATCCCGGCGCGCCTGCAATTGGGCGGTATCCAGCTGCGCCAACAGGTCGCCTTGCGCTACCGCAGAGCCCTCGCGAACTGACAGCTCTGCCAACGTGCCGGGCACCTCAAACCCCAGATTGGAGACACGACCGGCGCGCACGAGGCCGATGAAAGAAATCGGCCTGTTGTATCCGGGCTGGCGTATAAAACGCTGCGCCGCTACCGGCATTGGAGGTCGGCTGGCGCCGTCTTCAGCGACAGAAACGCGAAGATTGAGCAGCCCGGTAAATGCCGTGACCAGTGCTACAGATATCAGCACTGCGATCAATGTAGTGCGCTGTCGCGCATGAGACCCTGAGCGAATCGCTACCGGTGTCGTATCATTTTCGTTGCCTGAACTCATGTCACCCTCTCAATGCACCCATCGCGGCATTGGTATCGCTGTATGTTAAAAGCAATTACATTGATGTTAAAGACTATAACTTGTACGGCGGCTTGCGCAAGCTGGATGATTCATAAATACCAAAAGTCGAGTCGCAAAAGGCTGCGCGACGCCAATCTGCCTGGCGGAATCCAACGTAAGTCAATGAAATAAATGTAATTTTTCTAATATGCTTCGTTATTTACTGGCCGCTCTGATCTCTGTCACTGTCCCGATCAGCGCTGACAAAGCGGTTTCCAGCACCACCGAACTGCGCTATGACTACAGTACGCCCAGCCGTGACGGTATCGGGAAACGGTACATGGGTAGAGAGATATCGCAGGTGATGGGACATCGCGGGGCCGGTTGGTTGGAACGGCCCAGCCGGGTGCGGGAGGAGCGCACCGACCTGCTACTGCAGGGTTTGCCGCTAAAAAACAGTGACGTGGTGGTGGATCTGGGCGCGGGCTCCGGCTACTTCACCTTACCCATCGCCGCTCGTCTGAGCGCGGGCAAGGTGCTCGCTATCGATATCCAGCAGGAGATGCTGGATATCATCGAAGCGCGTACCCGCCGGGCGGGGATCGCCAATGTCGAAGGCATTCTCGCTACGCCCACCAATCCCTCTATTCCAACAGACAGTGCCGATCTGGTGCTGCTGGTCGACGCCTACCACGAGTTTTCGCACCCCTACGAGGTGATGGCGGGTGTGCTGGACGGGCTTCGACCAGGGGGCCTGGTGGTCCTGGTAGAGTACCGTGGTGAAGATGCATCAGTGCCCATAAAGCCGCTGCACAAGATGACCGAGGCTCAGGCCAGACTAGAACTGACCGCTGTCGGGTTTGAATTTGTGGAGAACCGCGATTATCTGCCGCAACAGCATGTACTGGTGTTCAGGAAGCCGCTGCCAGCCGGGCATTGAAACGAATCGCAACAGCGCGACGGTGGTAAATGATGAGCGTCAGGCCTACCACCAGCGGCACTGCCCATAGCGCGGGCGTCAATGCCAGCTCTGGTACCAGCCTGACAGCCCCGAAGGCGAAGAATGCTGTGTACACCGAGATTCCTGCGCCCACCAATGCCTTGATATGTTCACGAATGCGGTCCGCCGGGGTGGGATTGCGTTTGTAAATGAACCACAGGTTGGTCGCAACAGTCGCGAAGCCCACCATCGAAATGCCCATCATCATCGCCTGCTGAATGAGCCAGCCCTGCCAGAAGCAATTGGCAGCGACAACCGTCAGCAGTGCCTGCGAGAGCAGATTATGCCAGGCTCTGTTGGCGAGATGGTTGCGCTTGTTCATAATGCACAGCCAACCCTGCCAGGCGAGGTTTATGGTCAGTATGGCCAGGTACAACATCATCCATCCGAAGATGCCGGTAATCATGGCGGGGTCGGCAAATATCTCATGATCGACCAGGTGTGGATGTGTTCCCGATGGATCGGACAGAGTGGTAGAGGCAATACCCACGGCAATGGTGCCAGTGGACAACATGGTCCAAGTGAAAATCCTGCCATAGCGGAAGTGGGTGCTACCCCCTTTGCGACCCAATACCGGCACCCAGAAAACGATCAATCCGGTGGCGCCCGTGACGATATGCATCGCTACGAGGATCTCAAACAGGAGGTGGCTGGACATGGTTGAGCATTCATCCCATACTCGCGCCGACACGTCATTGAGGGAAATCAAGCCGTAAGCACCTTGCCCTCCAATCCCTCTCTTTACACACCGCCCAAACCTCTCTCACTGTGGTCTGTCGTTGCGCTGGCCCGCGTGCTGTGGCGCGGTGACGGCAACCTGCTGGAACTGCTGCCGGCCGCCGCCTATCACTTCGATGTGGGCAATCTGGGCTATTCTCGTCGCTCTACCGTGCTATTTAATGATCCTGAACTCGTCAAGGACATCATGCGAGATGACGCTGGCGTGTTTCCGAAAAGCGATTTGATGGTGAGCGCGCTGGAGCCCCTGATCGGCGAATCGATTTTCGTGACTGATGGCGACAAGTGGCGGCGACAGCGAGCCATGGTCGATCCCGCCTTTTCCCAGCTCAGAATCAGCCACGCTTTCGATGCTATGCGCGCCGCTGTGGACGACTATGAGCTGCGACTGGACGCTCTGGCTGAGACGGGCGAAGCATTTTCCCTGGACCTCGCAATGGGCCACCTTACGGCAGACATCATTTGCCGCACGGTTTTCTCCACCTCACTGGACTCGGCCGTGGCGATGGACGTGTTTGAGGATTTCACTGTGTTTGAGCGTTCGGTGGCGCAAGTGGATATCGGGCGCTTGATACTCGCGCCCGCGTGGAGCGAAGCACCTCAGCCACCTGAGGTGTTGGCCGCTTGCAAACGCATCCGCGACCATATCGGAACGCTGCTGGACACACACCTGGAACCTGGTAACAGCTATAACGATATTGCCAGTGATGTTATCGCTGCGCGTGACGCCGAGACCGGACGGCCATTCAGCCGGGACGAGTTAATTGATCAGTTAGGCGTTTTCTTCCTCGCGGGTCATGAGACCACCGCCAGCGTTTTGACCTGGGTGTTCTATATCTTGAGCCAACGGCCGCCAACGCTGGCACGACTGCGCGAAGAAGTGCACAACGTTGTGGGGGTCAGTGGCGCTGACTTCTCTCAACTAAGACAACTGCCCTTTACCCGGGCAATCTTCAAAGAAACGCTGCGCCTGTACCCGCCAATTACCTTTATGCCCAGAGTAGCGCTACGCGCAACTCAGGTCGGACCGCGCAAACTGCGCAGAGGTGCGCTGGTAATGATTTCTCCGTGGACCCTGCATCGCCACAGCGCCTACTGGCAGGACCCTCACTGTTTTGTCCCGGAGCGCTTCCTGCCAGAACACGAGTCGGCGCTGCATACCGGCGCTTTCATACCATTCGGCCAGGGTCCACATACCTGCGTGGGTGCAGGCTTCGCGCAGGCCGAAAGCGCACTTATAATGTCTCGACTGGCCATGCGCTACGACTTTGATGTGCTTGAGCCGCAGCGGGTGCGACCTGCGGCCAGACTCACGACTCGACCCTCCGAAGAAATCATGTGCAGAGTCAGGCGAAGGGCGCTGTAAAAGCGCGTTACGTCTCTGCGCTGGCTGACAACCAGGCAATATCCTGCTGCGTCGCTTCACCCAGGGTCAGATCTGTGGTCATAGTCGGCCAGAGAATTTCCCAGGACATGGGCGTCATTAACAAAAACGGCAATGGGTCAGATAAGGCCCAAACAACATCCCGAGCGCGGAAGAGTTCCGCAAATCGACGCCGCGCTTCGCTGGGCTTGAACAGCGCCGCATAGGCCTCTGTCAGCGTAGAGTAAGCCCACTGCATGCGCTGCTGCGGCTTAAAGGCCAGCGACTGACTTGTGCCGGGCTCGATAAGGGCAGCAGCCAGCTCGCGCCGTGAGAAAAAATGGACGCCACTGGTGACACGCGGATTACACTCCAGAGCCCAGGCCACGCCGTCGGCATCCACGACAAAGTCAAACGCGATAAAGCCACTGTAATCGCTGTGCGTTGCGAAACGCTCAATCCATTCCTGAATAGCGGGTGCATGATGTACCCGTTCAAAACAAACAGCGACCGTACCCGCAAACACGGTGCCGCGGTACACCACGGTACCGAGCAGACGGCCCTCGTGCATCAGCGACAGGGAACTCAGGTGGTCGCCCTGCACGTAGCGCTGTACCAGCATGCCTGGCGCACCCAGGCTGTGGCGTCTGCCGTGGAGACAAATCTCCACCCCGATGCCAGAACAGCTGTGGGCTGGTTTCGCCACGTAATCACCAGCGTCCATGAGCTGGTGCGCTGCCTCGGTGTCCTCCACATATGTCTCCGGTACGGCGAGCTGCCGTTGCACGCAGTAGTCCGCAAAGCCCTGTTTATCGTGCAGCCCTGACAAGACCTCGAACGACGGGCACAGTAGCGTGACTCCCTCCGGCAGTTGCCCGCGAAGCTGCGCTACGTGCAGCGCCTCCTCCGACACCGGCATTACCCAGCGCACATTCTCCAGGCGGATCAGCTCAAGCAACTCGGATAGGTACGCCTCGCGGTTCGTGTTAGGTGCGGTTACCCGGTGGCTCGCTGCCACCGCACGGGAGGGCCTGGCCAAATGCCAGCGGAAAGGTTCTGCAATAACGACCCGACAACCCGCCTCGTGGAAGCAGCGTGCCAACTCCAGTGCCTTGGGCAGCCTGCCCAGGGTCAACAAAACGGTAGGCCTTGAAAGCTGGGTAGACATCAGGAGACTGATCCGTCGAACCAGCACCACTGTTCACCAGCTAAAGCCGCCGGATACACTTCTGCGGGTAAGACTTCTTTCCAGACCATGTTTTCATTCCTTACAGGCGCATTCTTCAGACGCCTGCTTCTAAGAGGCTTAGTCCCAATAGGCTCAGCGCCAATAAGGGCGAACCGTAAGCTGCGATTCTGTGAACTGGGTACACAAAGCGCCTATATCGAGGTTGCGCATTCACTATACCCGCCACACAATGTTCGCGCGGTATTGGTTTACTAAAACCGACGACAGGCTGCAATGACTGAACACAGGGATTCACTAAGCGCGCTAAATGAAGCGCTGCCTCTGCAGGAGAGACTGGTAGCTGCACACCAGTCCTTGCAGGCGATATTCCCGTTCATTGTCAGGGTGGCCATTGCAATTTACGACGAGGAAACCGACACCCTCAGCACTTACCTCCACTCCAGCGGCGACAAGAATCCGCTTGATCACTACCAAGCTTCAATGGCGGAAGCACCCTCCCTCAAGCGACTGCTGGAACAGAATCTGCCGAGGGTGATCAATCATCCTGTCACCTATGACAACGGCTCCGCTGAACACCGGCGACGGATCGGTCGGGCTGGTTATGCCGCCAGCTATACGCTCCCCATATTTAATGAAGGCGTCTTCATCGGCTTTGTGTTCTTCAACAGCGATGTCCGCGACGCCTTCACTGAGCGGGTGCTGCGGCAAATGGACCCCTATGCGCATCTGATATCGCTGATGATTATTAACGAGCTTTCCTCGATCAATACGCTGCGTGCAGCTGTCACCACCACCGGGCGCATTACCCATGTTCGCGATCCGGAGACGGGCAGTCACCTGGATCGGATGTCGCGTTACTGTCGGTTGATAGCGCGTGGACTTACTCGAAAGTTCGAACTCTCTGATAGCTTTGTCGAACATCTTTTTATGTTCGCGCCACTCCATGATATCGGCAAGATTGGTATACCGGATTCCATTCTGCTCAAACCAGACCGACTCAATGATGCCGAGATGGGCATCATGAAAAGCCATATCAAAATGGGTGAGGGCATAATCAATGACCTTATCGAGAGTTTCGGCTTACAGAGCTTTGAGCATCGGGACATGCTCAGGAACATCGCGGCCTATCATCACGAAGCAGTCGACGGCAGCGGCTACCCCTACGGTCTGAAAGGTGACGCGATTCCTCTGGAGGCACGTATCGTGGCGGTAGCCGATGTGTTTGATGCTCTCACCAGCACACGGCCATATAAAGAAGCCTGGAGCAACAGCCACGCCAGAGACACGCTGATGGGTATGGCGGGCAAACGCCTGGACGCTGATTGCGTAATGGCGCTGCTGACCCAGATGACCGAAGTCGAGAAGATTCAGGAACAGTTCGGCGAAGATACGTTTGGTTGACCCTCACCGAGGCGTGGCACGCTGCATCAGCAGCTTTACTGAGCGTCGTAACGAAACTGCGTAATTTGAATTTCTTCCCCGGCGTCCGCGTAATCGCCCGCAGCGCGTCCCGCGCGAAAGCGACCCCAATTGATAGGCTTGTATTTGGGTGCCTCGGCTCGAAGCAGGCTATCCAGTGGCGCGTAATCCGTTGTGTAGCTGGGATTAAGAAAAAACGGTGCACTGTAGCGATGGCTGTCCGCGTGGGCGCGCACCCGGTGCTCAGGCGCCCGGTAGCGGTCGTTGGACCACACCTGCACGATGTCACCGATGTTGACCACAAAGGCATCGTCTACTGGTGCCACCGGCTGCCACTCGCCGCGGTAAAGAAACTCCAGACCGGGCTGCTCGTCATGCACCAATACGGTAACCGCACCTGCATCGGTGTGCGGACTGATCCCCAGATTCGCCTCTGGCGCTGCGCAGGGTGGGTAGTGATTCAGACGCAAAAAGCTGCTCGCGTCATGGCGAAATCCATCATCCAGGGCTTGCGGTGGCATGCCCAGCGCTTCACTTATGCCGGATAAGAGCTCCAGCGCCACCGATTGCAGCGCCACGTATACGAGCTCTACAACCGCTCGAAAGTCCCCTGGTTGATCGGGCCACTGGGGCTCACTGCCGGCCAACGGTCCCGCTGTCGCCGGTGGACCAACATCGAAGATCTCCTTCCAGTCGCGGCGATTTTTTGTGAGCTCCTGATCGTAGTAGCCCCAGACGTTCTCGGCGCTGCGCTCTATTCGCAGCTTGTCGCTTTTGGGCTGGTTAAAAAATGCTGTCGATACTTCCTGAAAAGACCGCAGCACGTGTGCATCTACGCCATGCTCAAGCAGATAAAAACAGCCCCACTCTGCGCAGGCGGCATCGAGCTGCGAAACCCATTCGCGGTGTTGAAATCTACCTGCGTATACTCTGGGTAAGCTGACTGTCATTCACACGTGCTCATTACTGGCCGACAAGCAGCGCGCGCAACTCTCGCGCCTTGGCCTGGATCCGCTCGGTATTGTCTGGCCCCATTCGCAACAGTTGCCGATGTAGCTCAGAGGCTCGCTCCAGTCTTGGATCCTCGAATTTATAGACGGCCTCTACTTTGCGCAGCTCGATGGGCCCGCGCACAACAGGTGCAGAGAGTATGGCGTCCAGGCTGGTAATCAGCGTGTTATCGAAATCCTCTGCCTCGTAGCCAAGTAAGGCGTAAGCCTCTTCCAGCAGCGGGCGAAAGCGATGGAACTGCGCAACCAGAGTGTCCGCGTTAAGCATCGCTACCGCGTTGGCATAGCCGTCGTAGCGGGTATAACCCGACGCTGACATGTAGGTTTGTCGATCGACCGTGTCCACAGCAAACAACTGCTTCGGTGCCGACACAGGCAATAGCTTACAGGGTATGACGCCGCGCGCGATTCCATCGATAACCGCCACGGCGCGCGACAGGATATTGTCGGCCTGCGCCACTGGCTGCAAAGGCGTTTCCTGAAGCAGTGGCGCCAGCACCGACTGCACAACGGCGTCGCTATCTTCAAGTGCCAGAGGCGGCTCCGGTGGCGGTTCAGGTTGCTCAGTGTCCGCCGCCGGTGCATTTTGTATGGGTATATCGTGTACCGTTTCTACCGCGGGCGACGACTGTGCGGGCGCTGACGTCTCTATCACAGATGGCACGCGCCTTGCAGCGACCGATCCGCTTCTGGTTTACGCAGGTACATCACGACCCCGATCGCCAGGGCCACGGCCGCCAGCGTCAGTAACACCGACAGCTGACGCGACTTGCGCGTGCCGCCACCGGCCGCGCGTTCACTGGGGTCTGCGTGCATCGCCAATCTCCGTGATACTGGGACGCGCAGGTTAGCACGCCGGGGACCGCCGCAGGAGCACCGAAATGGCCTCATTAGCGCGCAGCAATATTCCCCGCAGGCATAAGAATAATAAAGCAATTACATAGGAACAAAGGGGCAAATTACGCGTATATAGAATGCAAGAAAACATACCGGCCCGCTATGGAGAATCCATGGAGTTCGACCCGTTTGTACTGGCGCGCATTCAGTTTGCCGCCAACATCAGTTTCCATATTCTGTTTCCGACCATCAGCATCGGTCTGGGCTGGATTCTGTTGTACTTTCGCCTGCGCTACACGCTGTCCGGCGACCAGGATTGGGAAACCGCCTATCTGTTCTGGGTGAAGGTATTTGCCCTCACCTTTGCACTGGGCGTGGTCTCCGGTATTACCATGAGCTTTCAGTTCGGCACCAATTGGCCCGGCTTTATGCAGACCGTGGGCAACATCGCTGGTCCTTTGCTGGGATATGAGGTACTCACCGCCTTTTTTATGGAGGCCTCATTCCTGGGAGTCATGCTGTTCGGGCGGCAGCGGGTATCCAACCGGGTGCATCTGATAGCGACAGCGCTGGTGGCGCTGGGCACGACGATCTCGGCTTTCTGGATTCTGGCGCTCAATTCGTGGATGCAAACGCCCGCTGGCTTTACGGTGCAGGACGGGCAGTTTTTCGCGGAGAACTGGCTGGAGATTATCTTTAACCCATCCTTTCCCTATCGCTTCGCTCACGTAATGCTTGCCTGCTTCCTGACCAGCGCGTTCATGATTGCCGGCGTGTGTGCCTGGCGCATTCGCACAGGCGTTAGCGGGCCAGCGACGCACAAAGTGATGAAGACTGGTGTGCTGCTGGCGGCAGCCATTATTCCGCTGCAAATTTTTGTCGGCGACCTGCATGGCTTGAATACGCTGGAACATCAGCCCGCCAAAATTGCCGCCATGGAGGGTGTTTGGGATACCGAGCGCGGCGCACCGTTTACGCTGTTCGCCTGGCCGGATAGTGAAGCACGCGAGAATCGCTATGCGATCGAAATACCCTATGCGGCTAGCATGATCCTGACACACGAACTGGAGGGCGAGGTCAAAGGTCTCAATGAGTTCGGCGACAAGCACCCGCCGGTGCCCCAGGTCTTCTGGTCCTTCCGCATTATGCTGGGTGTGGGTATGGCTATGCTGGTGACAGCGTTT
>JBCDKJ010000016.1:0-64447 GCA_038746745.1 Pseudomonadota bacterium | reverse complement strand
GCCAGTCGAAGTCGATTTTGAGGTCGCGGCCATTGCCATCCCGGCGCACCGCACGCATGTGCAGCATCTGGAGTTCTTCAGGGTCCAGCGGTGACAGGGTGAAGTAGCCTGTTATACGCGCTGTCTCGCAGTTCCAATCGAAAGCAGCGGACAGACGGCCGTCATTCTGCATTGGCGCACTGGCATCACAAGCTCCCGCTTCCCGTTTCATTGCAGCCAGCTGTTTGTTCCAGCGATCGGCCGACCGATCTTGAAAAAAATTGTCTTCGAACTCCAGGTCGGTGTCGTCCATTGCTCCCGCGGCATAAGCCTCGCCCAAGCCCTGATAGGCGGCAAGTAACCGCGAGTCGGGTGCTGGCGCATCCGGTCTCTTCCCGATGCCAGATCTCACCAGCGTTACGGCGGCGTCGAAAACGGGACCAGACATTCTTGTATAGGTGCGATTGGCGAAGCCAAACACACCGATGCCCAGCTCGGGCATCATAATGACGTGAGTTCCAAAGCCGGGAAATCCGCCGCTATGGCGCAGCATCAGCCCTGCATCGCAGTGCCGGACGATGGATAAGCCCCGACCATAGCCTGTAGACACCGTGCAGTCGTTCTCGCCATTAAGGCCAGGCGGGCGGGACGGACCCAGCACGTAAGCCCCATCGGTAACAGCCCGGACCACGCGGCGCGGAATCAGGCCTGGATCAGGATCATCACGCGCTGGCCAGGCAGACAAAAACCAGCCGATAAACTTCGCGTAGTCCTCACCGGTGGTCCAGACACCCCCCAGCGGATCAAAGGCGCCAGAGCCCAGTACCGGTTCTGGCACGAACTCACCGTCTATCCATTGATAACCGTAGGCACGCGTCTCTGCGGAGATGTCATTGACCTCCAACCCACTATCCGACATCTCAAGAGGGTCCAGTATTCGCTGCTGCAACCGCTCAGCGAAAGTTTGCCCGCTAAGGTTCTCTATGATGCGGCCAAGCAGCACGTAGCCAAGATTGGAATACTCCCATTGCGCCCCGGGTGCATCCGTGAACGGCTGCGCTCGTGCCAGGAAGGAATCCAGTTCTTTTTGGCTGCGCGCCATCTGGCGGTCAGCCCAGGGGTCATCCCAAACGAAGCCCGCCGTGTGATTCAGAAAGTCCCGCACCGTGACCTTACGGGAATCTGTGGTCGGATAGCGCCAGGATTTCAGTGCCGGCAAATAGGTCTCTGCGGGCGCGTCAAGGGAGAGCTTACCCTGGTCGTGGAGGTCGCCTATGAGGAGTGCGGTCATCATCTTGGTCATGGATGCGATACGAAAAGCAGTTTTGTCCGTTACCGCTTCTGCAGATTCAAGCCTGCGCACGCCGAAAGCGCCCAGGTGCATCAATTCGCCATCAACTACCACACCGTAGACTAGACCTGGAGCGCGCATATCGAGGCGGGTTTCAGAAAACTGCGAATCCAGCTTGGCATACAGCTTCTGAGTGTCGATTGATTCTGAAGACACTGCCTGCACAGACGACAACGCCATCGCAGTAACGAGCAGGAGTCCCCTCCACAGTGAAGGCACTATGCGCAGCAGCGGTAATGAAACAATCGAGGTAGGCATAAGTATTGCGGTTCCTGGCGTCTGAGTTGATAGGCGGCGTTAATGCGCCGCGGGTACAGCGCAAGAGTAGCAGTGCGCCGCCAGCACCGCAGTATTATCGCTGCCATACCAGCAACCGGTTATTAGCGGGCATAGGGTTATCTTCTGCCAGCCTATAACCTGCCGCAGCTGCCAGCGCATCCACCGCCTCGAAGTCGCGAATACCGCCTCCAGGATGCTCCATGGCTAGCCATTCATCGAAGCGAGCGTTGCTGTCACTGCTGTACTGACCATCGTAGTTAAAGGGTCCGTATACCAACAGCATGCTGTTTGTAACAGCATGCGCCGCCAGGTAAACAAACAGAGCCTCGACCGAAGACCACGGCATTATGTGCAAGCTGTTGGCCGTAAAAATGGCGCCAGGCAGTGGCAAACCCCAATCCTGGTCAGTGACGTCTATGTTCAGAGGGGCGGGCAGGTTTTTGCCAGAATAGTCTTCGCGCCAGGCATTGATTCCCTGGTGATTGTGGGCAAGATCAGACGGTTGCCAGATCAGTGCGGGCATGGATTCAGCAAAGAACCGCGCATGCTGTCCAGTGCCGCTGCCCAATTCCAATACGCCGTCGACACCTTCCAGCACGCGCTCCAGCACAGCGAGTATAGGGCGTTTGTTGTTTTCGCAGGCCTGGGAAAAATGTGCGGACATGCGCTAGGGGCCCTACACCGTCATATCGAAGTCAGCGAAGTCTGGCGCGTGAATGGCCCAGCGAAAGCGCAGGGCGCTGTGCGGCCAGTTGTTAGTGATGCGCCCACTGGCGTTTTCATACCAGCTTCCGCATTCGCCGGCCCAAACAGTTTTAGCGAGCGCACGCTGCAGAGTGTCATCGTGCTCAAGCGCGACGTCGGCATTGACCTCAAGCGAGCGCAGCTGGTGCGCCAGCATTTTATCGATACAGCCCAGTACATAATTCACCTGACCCTCAACCATATAAATGATGGAGTTATGTCCAAGGTTGGTATTCGGCCCGTACAGCATAAAAAGATTGGGGAATCCCGGCAGACTGACACCGCGATGGGCCCAGGCGCCATCGCGCCACAGATCAGCGAGTGCTTTTCCACCTCGGCCGGACAGTTTGAAAGTGCTGAGAAACTCGGTCGCATGAAAGCCTGTGGCATAGATGACGACATCCACTTCGCGGGCAGCGCCGTCGGTGACGACGCCCTCGGCATTCATGCCCGAGATCGGCGCGGTGACGAGTTCCACGTTATCGCGCAGCAATGTCGGGTAATAGTCATCGGACACCAGAATGCGCTTGCAGCCCATGGGGTAGTCCGGACTAAGCGCACGCCGCAGGGCAGGATCGCTCACACTGTTTTCAAGGTGCAATCGCGCCGCTCGACGCATCAGCTTGTGGCGCAGAGACTCCTGGAACATCCCACCGAACAGCAGCAGCTCCTGGCGCAAGAACCAGTACAGCCGCGACAGTTTGAGCCGCCAGGGGCGCCGTGCATACGCCGCTCTATCTTTGGCGGAGTAGGCGCGGTCCTTTCTGGGCAGGATAAAGTTAGCGCTGCGCTGATACACATACACTTGCTCCGCGACCGCCGCGACCCTGGGTATGAACTGAATGGCACTGGCAGCATTGCCAATCACGGCTACGCGCCGGCCTTCCAGCGCCTCACTGTGATCCCAGCGTGCCGAATGAAAGCTCGCTCCTTCGAAGCTGTCCGCACCAGCGATCACGGGAACATACGGGGTATTCAGCTGCCCTACCGCGGTGACAAAGCAGCGTGCGGCAAGCTGCTCCCCGTCGGCGAGCTCCAGTATCCAGCGGCCTGCTGCCTCATCGAAGGCAGCGCTTTCCAATCGAGCGTTACACTGCAGCTGGGCCTGTAATTCATACCGGGATACACAGTGATCGAGATAGTCGCGAATCTCCACCTGCGGCGCATAGACCCGAGACCAGTCGGGGCGGGGCTCAAACGAGAAGCTGTACAGGTGTGAGGCAATGTCACAGCAAGCGCCGGGGTAATGGTTGTCCTGCCAGGTGCCACCCGGGCGCTCAGACTGCTCCAGAATCAGGAAGTCTTGAATACCCTTGGCTTTCAGCCGGATGCCCATACAGATACCGGACACACCGGCACCGAGTATAACGACCTGGTACTGGCGCATACCCAGCGGTCCGTTTTCTGAGCAGGCTAAACCTGGTCTCGGGTGAACACCCACTCCCGCGCGGTCGATTCCGCTTTATTGAAACGGTAGCCATCCTGACGAAAACGCTTGAGACCGGAGACGTCTTGCAGGCGTTTTTCAATAGCGAAGCGTGCCATCTGTCCGCGTGCCTTCTTGGCGAAGAAGCTGATAACGCGGTATTTGCCCCCTTTCATATCTTTAAACACTGGCGTGATCACCTCTGCATTGAGGACGCCAGGCTGGACTGATTTGAAGTACTCGTTAGAGGCCAGATTGACCAACACATCGGACTTGAGGCTCTTGAGCTGTTTGTTCAACAAGGCCGTGATGTCGTCGCCCCAGAACTCGTATAGATTTTTGCCGCCGCTGTTGGCGAATTTTAAGCCCATTTCCAAGCGGTAGGGCTGCATCAGATCCAGCGGCCGCAGCACTCCGTAGAGGCCCGACAAAATACGCAGATGCTTCTGTGCGAATGCCAGATCGTCACTACTGAGACTATCTGCGTCCAGGCC
This sequence comes from Pseudomonadota bacterium, assembly GCA_038746745.1. GTDB lineage: Bacteria > Pseudomonadota > Gammaproteobacteria > Pseudomonadales > Halieaceae > JANQIO01. Next base: position 60,174 of record JBCDKJ010000016.1, on the reverse strand, counting down.
GGTATAGACGTCTCCCTTAAAAGCCAGTACTGACTGCTTGGCATTCTCCAGGGTGAAAGGCTGACCCCAATTCATAAAACGCTCGTGGTTCAGCTCGGCAATCTTGTCACTCACTCCCATCAGCTTGGTAATTTGATGCGGGGATAGCTGCCGAGCGTCATCTACCAGGCTGGCCGCCTGGTCCAGCAAAGCAGGCTGGGTACTCCTGCGCGTGGTCGGCGGAGTTTCGTAGTCGAGGGTTTTCGCGGGCGACAGTACGATTAACATGGGTTCACTCTTCGTATTATTTCGTCAACGGTTCAATTCATCAGCAGATCGATCTGCTACAACCAGTATCTTCACGAGCAGGGGCCTGGCAGTGGCTAGCCCTGCGGCATAGTAGTGCACTGGCCAGTGATATACTGCTGCGCATCATACTCCGGACCACTTCAAATACCACCCGGGGAGCGCTCTCTACACATGCCTACGATACGCCGCTGTATCGACATCATCGATGGTTTTACCGAGCGTTCAGGCCGTGCACTGGCCTGGGTCTGTTTGCTGCTGGCGGTCACCACGGGTCTCATCGTTGCGCTGCGCTATGGGCTTGGAGTGGGCTCGGTGGCGCTGCAGGAATGCATCACCTATATGCATGCTCTGCTGTTCATGATGGGCGCGGCCTTCACCCTGCGCCGAGACGGCCACGTACGAGTCGATATTTTTTACCGCCGCTTCACGCTTCGGCAGCAAGCCTGGGTTAACGCGGTCGGTGCCGTACTTTTTCTGCTGCCCTTCTGCCTGTTTGTTATGGCAATAAGTGCAGACTTTGTTCTGGAGGCGTGGCGTATTCGCGAAGGTTCACCGGACCCGGGTGGCATCCACGCGGTTTTCCTGCTTAAAAGTCTCATCCCGCTGATGGCATTGAGCCTGCTGCTACAGGGAATAGCCGAGCTTGCCCGCAACGCGCTCACGCTGATAGATGCTGGCTAAGCCCGACGACGCCCTATGACAGATACGCCCTACAGTTTTGCCTCTCTCTACATGTTCGCCTGCGTTTGCATTGCGCTCATGGCTGGCTACCCGGTCGCATACACGCTGGCTGGCACAGCGCTGTTATTTGCCATCGGCGGTATTCTGCTGGGCAGCTTCGACCCTGCGTTTCTGTCCGCACTGCCGGGGCGTTTATTTGGCACGGTCAGCAACATCACGCTAATCGCGGTACCTCTGTTCATCATGATGGGTGTTGTCCTTGAAAAGTCGCGAGTTGCAGAAGAGCTTCTGGACAATATGGCCAGGGTCTTTGCGAGCTTGCGCGGTGGACTTGGCATCTCGGTAGTGGTGGTCGGTGCACTGCTGGCCGCCTCCACCGGCATTGTTGGCGCCACCGTGGTGACCATGGGACTGCTGTCGCTGCCGAGCATGGTAAAGCGCGGCTACGATCCCGCGCTGGCCACAGGCACCATTTGCGCAACTGGAACGCTGGGACAGATTATCCCGCCCTCCATAGCCCTGGTACTACTGGGCGATATTCTCTCCAGCGCCTATCAGCAGGCGCAGTTGAAGATGAACATCTTTAATCCCGACACCGTGTCAGTAGGGGACTTATTTATAGGAGCCCTGATTCCCGGGCTGATTCTCGTGGCCTTATACATCCTGTATCTCATCACCTATGCAACTGTACGTCCCCAGCATGCGCCAGCGGTTAGTGAGGTGAAGTCGGTGTCCCTGCCTGGCCTGCTGCGCGGACTGGCTCCACCGCTGGTGCTGATTACCACAGTACTGGGCTCCATACTAAGCGGCGCAGCAACACCCACAGAAGCTGCCGGCGTTGGCGCTATTGGCGCACTGCTGCTGGCGCTGGCCAAGGGTCAGATGGACATGCTCCGGCTGCGTGAGGTCGTCACTAACACGCTGGAAGTCACGTGCATGGTGTTCATGATTCTCATAGGAGCGGCGCTATTCTCGCTGGTGTTTCGTGGCTTTGGAGGCGAGGAGCTTATCCACCATTATTTTCATGCGATGCCGGGCGGCGTCATGGGCGCCACGCTGGTCGTTATGCTGATCATCTTTTTGCTCGGCTTTATTCTCGACTTCATCGAAATCACCTTTGTGGTGGTGCCCGTAGTGGGGCCGGTGCTGTTGACCATGGGTTTGGATCCGGTGTGGCTGGGCATCATGATTGCTATTAACCTGCAGACCTCTTTTTTGACACCACCATTCGGTTTCGCACTGTTCTATCTGAGGGGAGTGGCACCGGAGAGTATTCCCACCGGCGCTATCTACCGCGGTGTCATTCCATTTATTATTATCCAGCTCAGCGTCTTGGTGCTGCTGGTCATCTGGCCGGAACTCGCCACCTGGCTGCCCGAGACACTCAATCACTAAGCGGTTCGCCGCTGCGAATGGAACCTACATGAACGATATCGACAGCACGCCGCTGCCTCAGGGTGAACTGGCCTTGCAAACCATCGCCATGCCGAAGGACACCAATGCCAATGGCGATATTTTTGGCGGGTGGTTGCTGTCGCAGATGGACCTCGCCGGCGGCATCGCGGCGGGTGAGGTCGCTGCGGGCAGGGTTGCCACCGTCGCCGTTGACGGGATGGCATTTTTAACGCCGGTGCATGTTGGCGCTGTCGTTAGCTGCTACACCGATGTATTAGAAATTGGTCGCAGCTCAATCCGGATGATGGTGGAAGTCTGGATCAACTCCAAGCACGACGGTGAGCCTATCAAGGTAACCGAGGGCGAATTTGTGTTTGTCGCCATCGATGAAAATGGGCGCACCCGCGCCGTGTCAGCGCGCGGATAAGTCAAACATCGAGACCTGACACATAGAAATTAACGTACCACACAGAGAAGCTCTATGAATTCTGCACGCATCACAACACCATCGCTAGCAAGATCATCCCTGTGCTTGTTGGTGGCCTCCCTGCTGGGTTGCGCGTCTGCATGGGCGGACGTGGCTGCGCTGGAACAAGCGGTCGCAGGCGATCAACGGACTCCGTCTTACGCTGCCCGCGACGCTTACCGTAATCCTGTGCAAACACTGGCCCTGTTCGATGTGCAGCCATACCACACTGTGGTAGAAATCTGGCCAGGGGGTGGCTGGTACACCGAAATCCTCGCGCCCTATCTGCGCACGCGCGGCAAACTGATTGCGGCGCACTATGATGCTTCCGATACCCAGGCCAGCTATCGGCCCCGCGCCCGGGAAGCATTCGAAAGAAAGCTCGCTGCTAACAAACGAGTCTACGATCAGGTTGAGATTGCCTCCCTGATGTTTGATGAAGCCGAAAAATCGCTCACTATCAGTGCAGCGCCTTCGGGCAGCGCTGACCGTATTCTGACCTTCCGCAACACGCACGGCTGGCGTGCTCGCGGGCTGGAACATGTGGCATTTGAGCATTTTTTTGATGTGCTGAAGCCCGGCGGCAAGCTCGGCGTCGTGCAGCACATGGCGGACGAAGACCAGGACTGGATGTCCAGAAATATCGGCTACCTGGGCCGCGACTATGTAATTGCTGTCGCCACGGCGGCGGGCTTTGAGCTGGAGGCCGAGGGGTTTTTTAACCTGAACCCGTTGGATACCAAACGCCACGAAAATGGCGTCTGGCAGCTACCCCCCAATCTGCGCGGCCTGGAGTCTGATGCAGAAAAAGACCGTCACCGGGCCATCGGTGAAAGCGAGCGCATGACGCTGCTATTTGTGAAACCAGAGTAGCGATTCGCGCAGGCCTATGGCTCAGGGTCGCCCAGATCTCTGGCGTTGATATAGGCCTGCTCAGAGATGTGGTGGTAGTTCTTCACGCCGCTGTAGAACTCGGTAAACGACGCATACACTTTCGCCGCGACAGGATCCGTTTCCGCCAGCTCTTCCACAGCATCCCGCGACAGGCGCTTCAGCTCTAGTAACACATCATCGGGCAACCGGCGCAGCTCGACTCCGTGATCGTCCACCAGCTCCTGTAGCGCTCGGTTATTACGCGCTGTGTACTCGTCCAGCATGTCCTGATTGACGGCGCGCGACGCGGTTTCAACGATCGCCTGCAGGTCGGGTGGTAGCGACTGGAATGCAGGCTTGTTCACAATCACCTCCAGCATCGGACCAGGCTCCTGCCAGCCCGGGTAATAGTAGTACTTGGTCACCTCATGCAAACCCATGGCCAAATCGTTATAGGGCCCCACCCACTCGGTCGCATCAATCACGCCGGTCTGCAGCGACGTGTACAGCTCGCCACCCGGCATGGTTACGGCGACACCGCCCAACCTGGTAAACACTTCACCCCCCAGCCCCGGTATGCGCATCTTCAGCCCGCGCATATCCTCCAGAGAGTTGATTTCGCGATTGAACCAGCCCGCCATTTGCACACCGGTATTGCCGCCGGCCATGGGAATCAGATTGAAGGGCGCGTACGCTTCGCGCCATAACTCCAGGCCGCCACCATAATGCATCCAGGCACTGGCCTCGTCGGCTGTGAAACCAAATGGGATGGCCGTGAAGAATACCGAGGCGGGCACTTTGCCTGTCCAGTAATAGGCAGCTCCGTGCCCCATCTCGGCAACCCCCTGGGACACTGCGTCAAACACGCCGAAAGCCGGCACAATTTCTCCGGCGCCATACACCTGTACCCGCAGGCGACCACCGCTCATATCATTGACCAGCCGCGAGAAGTTTTCCGGTGCAGAACCCAGCCCGGGGAAGTTCTTGGGCCAGGTGGTAACCATCTTCCAGCGAATGACGTCGTCTTCGCCAACGCTGATTCCACTTGTTGCGGTACTGCGCTGTACCCGGTCCATCGCCCAGCCGGCCAAGGCAGCTAGCAGTGCTGCCAGCAGCACTAAAGCCACCAGCGGTAACACTCTTTGTTCTCGCGAGGCGCCTGTCATGGCTACTCCTTTTCGCTGCTTGACTCCAAGCTTACATGGCCTGCAGATTGGCGTATTGCACCACCAGCCACTTGCTACCCTCGTCGTCAAAGTTCACTTCAACCCGGGCGTTGCTGCCACGTCCCTCAAAATTCAGCACCACTCCCTCACCGAACACCTGGTGAAAAACGCGCTGCCCCAGGTTAAGGCCGGTGTCGGCAGCCTCGGCGGCCTGTCCAATCATGGCGGGTCGCGTGATGGTGTTATTGAGCCGCACTTCCTCCATTAGCTCCGTGGGAATCTCTCGAATGAAGCGGGACGGCGCATTGAAGTTCTCATTGCCGTGCAGCCTGCGCGTTTCGGCATAACTGATTACCAGTCGCTGCATAGCCCTGGTAATACCCACGTAGCAGAGCCTGCGCTCCTCCTCCAGACGGCCTGGTTCCTCCAGCGACATGCGATGGGGAAACAGGTTCTCTTCCATACCCGCCAGAAACACCAGGGGAAACTCCAAGCCTTTGGCGGAGTGCAGGGTCATGAGCTGCACGCTATCCTCGTGGGCATCCGCCTGTGCCTCTCCGGCATCCAGCGCGGCGTTATCCAGAAACTCCTGCAGGGGCGAAAGCTCCTGATTTTCCGGCTCAAACTGACGCGCTGCCGTGACCAGTTCCTGCAGGTTTTCGACCCGGGCCTGACCTCTCTCTCCCCTTTCCTTAGCGTGGTATTCAAGCAGCCCACTCACTTCCACCACGTGTTCCGTCAGCTCATCGAGTTTCAGCTCCGACGTGGCTGTGTCGAGCTCGTCTATCAATACGCGGAATGCCTCCAACGCATTCAGCGCTCGCCCCGGCAATGCCACTTCCTCTTTCAGGATGGTGATCGCCTGCCACAGTGGCACCTGCCGCTCTCGTGCCGTATCGCGCACAACATCCACCGTTTTACCGCCTATGCCGCGCGGTGGCGTATTAATCACACGCTCCAGCGCGGCGTCGTCGCCACGGCTCACCATCAAACGCATGTAGGCCAGCGCATTGCGAATCTCGAGGCGCTCGTAAAAGCGCTGCCCGCCGTAAATGCGGTAGGGCATGCCCGATCTGATCAGCGCTTCTTCCAGCACACGAGACTGCGCGTTGGAGCGATAAAGAATTGCGCTCTCGCTGCGAAGCTCCCCTCCGGCGACCCATGATTCAATGCGCTCCACAATAAAGCGTGCCTCGTCCTGTTCATTGAAACCTGCATAAAGCGTTATCGCCTCACCCTGATCGCCTGCGGTCCACAGCTCTTTGCCCAACCGATCATAGTTGTGGGAGATCACAGCATTAGCGGCTTTCAGAATGGTCTCCGTCGACCGATAGTTTTGTTCAAGGCGCACCGTACGCACAGGTGTGAAGTCTTCGCCGAAGCGCTGAATATTCTCGATCTTCGCGCCACGCCAACCGTAGATAGATTGGTCGTCATCACCAACCGCTACTATGGGAATAGACTGTCCTGCCAGTACCCGCAACCAGGCATATTGAATCGTATTGGTGTCCTGAAATTCGTCTACCAGCACGTGCCGAAAGCGCCCGCGGTAGTGCTCCAGCAACTCAGGATTTTTAAGCCAAAGCTCATGGGCACGCAGCAGCAGCTCGGCAAAATCCACCATGCCGCCCCGCTCACAGGCCTCTTCATAGGCCCTGTATATCCTGAGCATGGTTGTGGCAAACGGATCTGATTGCGGCGCTTCTATATGGGCCGAACGCAGCCCCTCATCCTTTTGCCCATTGATGTACCAGACTGCCTGTCGCGGTGGCCAGCGGGCTTCGTCCAGCTCCAGATCGCGACAAATGCGTTTGACCAGGCGTAGCTGATCGTCGGCATCGAGAATTTGAAAGTTCTGCGGTAACCCGGCCTCCTGCCAGTGGGCTTTCAGCAGGCGATGAGCCAGTCCATGAAATGTGCCTACCCACATTCCGTGGGTTCCGATCGCCAGCATCTCTTCAATGCGGGAGCGCATCTCGCGCGCTGCCTTGTTGGTGAAGGTGACAGCGAGAATAGACCAGGGCGACAAGCCCTCTGCCTGGATCAGCCATGCAATGCGATGCACGAGCACGCGAGTTTTACCACTACCGGCGCCAGCCAGCACCAGCATATTCTGGCTTTCTGCCGCTACGGCATCGCGCTGGGCGTCATTGAGGGGGTCAAGAATGCGGGTGACATCCATCGCGCCATTCTAGCGAAATCGAGGCAACGCTGCTGTCTAAATCAGCCTCAGACTACTGACTTAAGTGCGTCAGGCTGTGCGCATGTTGCTCCCAATGCTGACCGTCAAAGTCGTAAAACGTAAGATTATCTGGCTGTGTATCGAGACAGCGCAGGTTGACGCTGAAACCGTCGGGATTCGAACGCGGGACGTAGAACGACTTGATCCCGCAATGCCGACAAAAACGATGCTGCGCAACACCCGTGTTAAAGGTATATGTGGTCAGCGCTGACTCACCTTGCAGCAAGCGGAAATTTGCTGCAGGAACAATCAAATGCTCATAGCCCAGCATGCTGCACATGGAACAATTGCAGCGGTGCACTTCTGGCGCCTCAGATAAGTCCACCTCGAAGCGAACGGCACCGCAGTGACAACCACCGCCGTAACACGTCATTGTCTGATACTCTCTGGTTTCCAGTGCGCATTATAAAAACCCGGCCAGCGTAGGCCAGAGCTCGAGAGAACATCCATGGCTAACTTTTTCACCGCTCGAATAGGCACTGCCTTCTCACGTGCAACATTGATGTTCGCCATATTGCCGCTAATCCTTAGCGGCGTTTTAGGGTGCGACCAGCGCTTGATGGATGCGCAGCAAGACGAAAATGTGGGATTGGCGGGTGTATTTCGGGACAGCAACGAGCTGATCCCTCTGGACAACAGCATCATTGACCGTCGTCCGGCTCCAGCAAACCCGGACCGCAATGCCTACTTCGGCGACTTACACGTCCACACGGCCAACTCCTTCGATGCTTACTCATTTGGCACCACCGCAACTCCGGCGGACGCCTACCGCTACGCACAGGGGCAAGCGCTGCGACACCCCGTTGGATTTGAGGTGCGACTGCAACAGCCGCTGGACTTTTATGCTGTCACTGACCACGCCATGTTTATGGGGTTGGTAAAGGCGGCTGATGTGGATCCGCGCTTCTCTCATTATGAAATGGCGGAGCTGATGCGCGGCATCAACGACCCCGACAATATGAACAGCTCCAGTCTGCTACAGCGTGGTCGCGCATTTACCCGTTTTCTACCGGATATTCTCGAAGGGCTGCTCGCAGGTGAAATTGACCCGAAGGTTGTTTCCGCGATTAGCCGGTCTGCCTGGCGCAGTGCCGTGGATGCCGCCGATGCGGCGTACCAGCCCGGTGTGTTCACAACGTTTGCCGCGTTTGAGTACACCACCTCTTCCAATGACCGGGGCAATCTGCACCGTAATGTGATATTTCGAGGGACCGACCGGCTGCCGGCACTGCCATTTTCCCGGCTCAACTCGCAAAACCCGGAAGGGCTTTGGGACTGGATGGACAGGTTGCGCGATGACGGCATCGAGAGTCTGGCGATTCCCCACAATTCCAATGGGTCTAACGGACAGATGTTCCTGCTCACAGACTGGGCCGGTAACCCCATGGACGATGATTACACCAGCCAACGGCTGCGCAATGAGCCCCTGGTCGAAGTGTCTCAGGTCAAGGGCACCTCAGAAACCCATCCGCTGCTGTCCCAAAACGACGAGTGGGCCAACTTCGAGATTGCACCCTACCGCGTAGCCACCAAGCTCTACAGTGAGCCAGCAGGTGGCTACGTGCGTGATGCCTACCTTAGAGGATTAACGCTGCAGGCGCAGGGCTTTATCAACCCGTACCGCTTCGGCCTTGTGGGTGCGACCGATACTCACACCGGGGCGGCCTACCCGGAGGAAAACAACTACCACTCCAAAACCGGCATGCTGGATGGCACTCCGGAGCGCCGAGGATCAGTGCCCGCGAGCTTCCTGAACGGCACCATCGCGCGCTTCATGGACAGCAACACGCTAGTCGGCGTTGAAGGACGCAACTACCTGGAGATCTCGTCCTTTGAGTACTGGTCGGCCTCAGGGTTAACCGGCGTGTGGGCAGAAGAAAACACGCGAGACGCGATTTACAACGCTTTCCGCCGCAAAGAAACCTTTGCCACCAGCGGTCCCCGCATGAAGCTGCGATTTTTCGCCAGCCCCAGCCTCTCCGAATCGGCACTGGACGCGCCTGACGTAATCCGCAAGGCCTATGACAACGGAACGCCGATGGGGGGTGAGCTTCCCGCTGAACAGGTTTCGCCGCTCTTTATCGCCTGGGCCAAAGCCGACAGCTTTTCCGTGCCCCTGCAGCGCCTGCAAATCATCAAGGGCTGGCTGGAAAATGGTGAGCACCGGGAGCAAGTATACGACGTGGCGTGTAGCGACGGGCTGACCGTAGACCCAAACACTCATCGCTGCCCGGACAACGGCGCCAGTGTTGATCTGTCGGACTGTTCCACAAGCGCAGGCGTCGGTGCGGCAGAACTCAAGGTCGCCTGGCGGGACCCCGATTTTCGCGCTGAGGACAGCGCCTTCTACTATGTGCGCGCTCTGGAAAACCCCACCTGTCGCTGGTCTACCTGGGATGCGATTCGCGCGCGCGTTGAACCACGTCCCGATCTGCCCGCAACCATTCAGGAGCGCGCCTGGTCGTCACCAATCTGGCTGAATGCACCTATAAGCGACGGGGCAGAAAGCTCGTTGCCGGGTCGCTGATGCTTTAGAAGATCAGCAGGAATCTCGCGCCACCGCCTTCATTATCGACGTATCGAATATGTCCAGCGTGCGCTGTCATGACTTGCTTTGCCAGTGCGAGGCCCACACCAGAGCCGCCTTTTTTTGTAGTAAAAAAAGGCACGAAGACTCTGTTTTGAAGCTCTTTGGCGATGCCGGGTCCATTGTCACTTACTTCCAGAACAAGACTGCCCGCACGATTAAGGTATGCATTGATCCGTATCCTGGGTTGCGCTATTGAAGCCGTTGCCTGCCAGGCGTTACGCAGTAGATTTAGCAAGACTGGCTCGACCAGCTCACGGTCAAGGTAGCCGTGAAGGTCCTGCGGCGACACATGCCAGTCCACTATGTCTGGGGTTTGCAAACGTTCGGCCACGGACAGTTGAATCACCGAATCTATGAGCTCACGAATACTGACGCGGCGCCTTTCTGGCGGTGCCAGACGCGTCAGCTGGCGATAGCTTTCAACAAATTGCAGCAAACCATCGGAGCGCTTAGCTATCGTTGCTAAGGCGCTATCCAGATCATCCAAACAGCGTTCGTCGGGTTTTGCATTGCCGCGCAAAGATCTCGCAAGATCAGTTGAGGTATTCGCCAACGACGTAATGGGCGTCATGGAGTTCATAATTTCGTGCGCCAGCACACGCACAAGGTCCTGCCAGGCCTGCACCTGCACGTCAGCCAGTTCGCTCTGTATGTCCTGCAATGACAACAGGCGATGCACCCCGTCAGCGGCCCTGTACTCAGTGACCGACAGGCTGTATTGGCGGGAAATCCCATCCACGGTAATCGTCACCACGCGACTTTCGCCCGGCAGGGTCTCTGACAGGGCGCGCCGCAGAGTAGCGCCAAAGGGTGCGATATCGCTGATGCGCGCAATCTGGCTTGCACCAAAAAGCCTGCGCGCTGCGTGATTGTTTATTGTAAGAGCGCCATCTTCATGCAGCGTTAACAAGGGCACAGGACTGTGATCTATCAACAGGCGCAGGTTTCGTGCCTCTGTCTCCTGGCTTGAGCGCTGCTTTTTCAGGCGCTGCAATATTCCGGCAATGCTATCGCGAAGCTCCTCAAAGCCACCGGTGGTCACCGGCAAGGGAGCTCGCGTTGTATCTCCATACTGAAATGCTTCAAGGAATCTGGCCAGTTCAATATTGGTTCGGTTCACATAGTGCCAAAGTTCCACGGCAAGTATGGCAAGCCCCGCCAGGACCAGCACCGTGCTCACATGCATGCCAGGCCTCACTAGAAGCCATGAACCAGCTATCGCCGCAGCAATGATCAGGAGCACCCGCAGGCCCAACTGAAGGGTAAAGTGATTAGAGACCATGTTTCTCCATCCGTCGATACAGTGACGCCCGAGTGAGCCCTAACTCTTGTGCCGTATGTGAAATATTGAAGCCATTTCGACACAGGGCTTCATGGATTGCATTCTTCTCGAGCTGCTCAAGGCTGACCGTATCAGCGCTTGCAACAGGCTCTGCGGGTCGCGCCGCCGAATGCTTTAGCTGTAAGTCTTCAGGCTCAAGTACATCCTGCTTTGCCAGTATCACCGCCCGCTCCACAGCATGCTGAAGCGCGCGTACGTTACCAGGCCAGTCATAATCTAACATTGCCAGCTCCGCGTCGTGCGAAAACACCATGGGCCCCTGACGATACTTATGTAAGTTGACAGCCAAAAAATGTTTGGCAACCGGCAAGATATCTGCGCGACGTTCACGCAGTGGAGGAATCATGATTTCTACGGTGTTTAATCGAAATAACAAATCCGGCCGGAAATGGTCGGGATCGTTTAGCATGTCTGGAGAGACGCTGGTGGCGGCCACGATCCTGACATCGATCGGCTCGGCTCTGTCTGAACCAAGCGGCGTTATCTGGCGCTCCTGCAATACACGCAGTAGCTTAGCCTGAAGATGCACTGGAAGATTGCCAACTTCGTCCAGAAACAGAGTGCCTCCCGCCGCAGCCTGAAAGCGACCGGGTCGATCAGATCTGGCACCTGTGAACGCGCCCTTTCGATGACCAAACAGCTCCGCCTCAAATAGCGACTCACTGACCGCCCCCAAATCGACCGCCAGGAAGACCCCGTTCGCCCGAGCGGACTGGCGATGAACCTCCCGTGCGATCAGTTCTTTTCCTGTACCGTTCTCACCCAGGATAAGAACGTTGGCGTCAGAGGGTGCCACTCTGGCAACCATTGATAAGACCTCTTCCATTTCTGCAGACGCCGAGACTACGTTCTCAGCCGGCGATGACACGGCTTCAGAGAGCACCCTGTTGCTAAGTCGCAGCTGATTGGCCTCTCGACGACTTCGCGTAAGCTCAATGGCGGAGGAGAGGGTGGCCAGCATGCGTTCGTTCTGCCAGGGTTTGTTCACAAAATCACTGGCGCCGCTCTTCAGCGCTTCTATTGCAATCTCCATGTCCGCGTGCGCCGTCATTGCAATGACGGACAGGTCAGGGTCTGAGCTTTGAATCTGCTTAAGCCAAGACATGCCCTCATGTCCGGAGGATTCTCCGGGCCGGAAGTTCAGATCCAGCAGCACGGCATCTAAGGCATAGGCGTCGAGACAGGAGGGAATTTCCGCGGGGTCCGCACAGGTAACCACATCATGAGACTGTCGTTGCAGCAGCAAGCGGCTCGCTACAAGAATATCTTCGTCATCATCGACAACCAGAATGCTGGCCATAAGGTGCAGATTTAACGCCAAAAGTGTTCGAAATCGTACACCAGGCTGTTCGTATTCGTACAGCTTGCGCCACTGGTATTTCCGCAAAAATAAAATAACCCAATTCTTTCAATGAGTTATGGACCTGGCACAGCAATTGCCATTAGACGATTGATCGCACTGGAATCAGATGCCATGCACGCGCTAAAAGACGTTTCTCAAGACAGAGCTGCCCCCGCGTCCGGCCAGGGCATGGACCGTCAGACAGCAAGAAAACAGCCCATCGGAATGTGGGCGGTTGCAGCCCTGGCGTTGGTCTCGCTGCTGATGCTAGCGGCTTGGCTGGTATCAGTGGTCGGCGGCGGACGCACGCTCTCCGTGAACCCTGCTCATATTATGGTTTCGAGCGTGAGCCGCGGTACTTTTCAGGACTTCATACCGCTCCGAGGTCGACTGATTCCACGCAGTACCGTGTATCTCGACGCCATTGAAGGTGGCCGCGTAGAACAAGTGCTGGTTGAAGACGGCGCCCTGGTGAATGCGGGCGACCCTATTGCCATCTTGTCCAACACCAACCTGCAGCTTGAAGTGTTAGGGCGCGAAGCATCTGTCACCGAGCAGTTAAATAACATCCGCTCCATCGAGCTGCAGTTGGAGCAAAACCGTCTCTCTCATAAGCGCAACCTTGTAGAGATCGAGTATCAAATCAAGCGTTTGAGCCGAAGCATAGAGCGCCAACAGTCCCTGGCCACTGCTGCGCTGGTCTCAAAATCAACCCTCGAGGACCTGCAGGACGAATTGCAGTACTTCAAAAGTCGTCGCGAGGTGACGCTGGAGAGCCAGGCAACAGATACCCGAATGCAGGAACAGCAGCTGTTGCAACTGCGGCAAGCAGGTGAACAGCTACAGACGAGCCTGCAGTTTGCTCGCAAAAACCTGGCTGATTTGAGCGTTCGCGCGCCGGTAACGGGAAAACTGTCGGGCTTCTCCGTGGAAGTAGGCGAGTCCATTCGACGGGGCGGGCGCTTAGGGCAGATTGATGACCCCGATGGGTTCAAGCTTCGCGTGTCCATTGATGAATTTTATCTAGGCAGGGTCGACCTGGGGCAGACGGCGGAGGCTGAACTTGCGGGCACAACCTTCTGGCTCTCTATCGCCAAGATCTATCCCCAGGTCAGCAACGGGCAGTTCGAAGTAGACATGATATTTAACGAAGAACCAAAGCATATGCGCCGCGGACAGACGTTACAGGCCCAGCTAAGCCTCGGTGACGATACCCCTGCACTGCTGATACCGAACGGATCTTTCTATCAACAAACGGGTGGACGATGGATTTTCGTGGTGCAACCGGATGGCAGCGAAGCTGTCAGGCGGAACGTCAGAATGGGGCGGCGCAACACCGACTTTATAGAAGTTCTGGATGGTCTTGAGATCGGCGAGCGCGTCATCACGTCGCCTTACACGAGTTACGTCGATATGGACCGAATCACTCTAGACCGTACGAGTCATCAAACAGGCAACTAAGGCCAAAGGACAAAACCCATGCTTACTCTGAAAAATCTCACCAAGATGTACCAGACTCAGGACATCGAGACGGTGGCGTTAAACGGGATCGATATCGCAGTTGCCCAGGGTGATTTTATCGCGGTGATGGGTCCGTCCGGTTGCGGTAAATCCACCCTGCTCAACATTATCGGTCTGCTGGACAGCCCATCCTCGGGACAGTACTTCTTCTTTGACGAGGACGTTGCGCAGCACTCTGAGTCAAAACGTAGCGACCTTCGCAAGCGCAATATCGGTTTCATCTTCCAGAGCTTCAACCTGATCGACGAGCTGAATGTTGCCGACAATATAGAGCTTGCCCTGCTCTACCAGAACATTTCTCGCAGCGAGCGACGGGATCGCGTTGCAGACGTGATGGACCGCATGGGTATCGCACATCGCGCCAGGCACATGCCCGGCCAGCTCTCCGGGGGGCAACAGCAGCGCGTGGCCGTTGCGCGGGCCATTGTGGCTGATCAACCTCTAATTCTCGCAGATGAGCCCACCGGCAACCTGGATTCTGCGCACGGACGCGAAGTCATGGAGCTACTCCGCTCCCTGAATGATGAGGGCAGCACGATCGTCATGGTGACGCATTCCCCCGCCCATGCAGACTACGCCAAGCGAACGGTGAACCTGTTTGATGGCGAGGTCGTGACCGATGCACTGCGAGCAGCGTGACTTTCTGCGAGAACCCATTGGAAGATGCCGCCGGGCTTCGCAAACCATCTCCAAAACCCGCTACCCCCATGAGGTAAGCCTGTGTTTTCAAACTACCTGAAAATTGCCCTGCGCACACTTCAGCGCAACAAGCTGTACAGCCTGATCAACCTGTTCAGCTTTGTACTGGGTTTGACTATTTTTGTTTTTGGCGGGCTGATCGTGAAGTACGAACTGACCCATGACATGTTCTTTCCCAACAGTGATCGCATCTACACGGTTGGCACGCAAATGCGAGGCGACGTCACTGCGGGCACTACTGGCCGCAACAACACGGTGTATACAGCCGTCGGCCCGCTGATTGACGCCGAACTGACAGAGGTCGAGCAGGTCGCACGTGCCTTGATCCGAAGTCGGGTTGTGGCTATCGGTGATGAAAAATTCAACCAGCAAATCCGCTTTGCGGACCCATCTTTCTTAAAGATCTTCCAGTTTGATTACATCGCAGGCGACGCTAGCGCGCTGGACCAGCCGACGGGCCTGTTGCTGACGGAATCGACCGCAAGGCGCCACTTCGGTACGGCCGACGTGATTGGTGAAACCGTCACGCTGGACAACAAGTTAGACCTGCTCGTGACCGCCGTAATCAAAGATGTGCCAGCGAACTCTCACTTCAACTCTACGCTACTGTGGGATGCAGAGTTTGAATTTATGGCGCCGATAGCCGCCTACAGCCAAGTCAGCAACTTCAATATCACCGGGGGCTTTAGAGGTTTCAACTCGATGGACCTCACCTACGTTCTGCTTCCGGAACACCTCGATCTCGCCTGGCTCGAAGAAGGGCTGGGCGGCATTTACCAACGGCATATGTCTGCCAGAGAGGACAAGTACGCTTTGGGCTTGTATGCCGCACCCCTGGCTGACGCCAATCTGGCGTTCCTGGATAACATTGGTTTACCTGTGACAACCATCATTCAACTCCTAAGCCTGCTGGTCATTGTCATTATCTGCGTGAACTACACCAACCTCGCCACTGCGCAGTCTCTGGGGCGGAGTCGCGAAGTGGGTTTACGCAAAACCATGGGCGCGACGCGCACCCAGCTCTTGCTACAGTTTCAGACCGAGAGCCTACTGCTTGTGAGCTCCGGCATGCTACTCGCCCTCGCTTGCCTCGAGTTTCTTATTCCCGCCTACAACACGCTAACTGGCAAGGGATTGTTGCTGGATTACGGCGAAGAACTTCCAGGCCTCGTTTTAACCACAATGCTGATTGGCCTCGCTGCCGGCGGCTACCCCGCCTGGATCATCACCCGGTCCAGCCCCATCGCTGCATTGCGCGATGAGGGCCGACAGGGGCAAAAAGGCTCGTGGCTCCGGTCGGGAATGATTGGATTACAGTTCGCGATCTCTGCTTTTATGCTGGCGCTGGCGGCCATCATTTATGCACAGAATCTCGTGGTAGAAGAAGGCAGCTATATCTTTCCGAGAGATGAAACTTACGCCCTGCGCCTAAACTTAATAAAGCTGGAGGACAAAGCTTCTCGGCTGGAAATCCTGCGCCGTGAACTGGAAAGAATTCCCGCCGTCGCAGGTACCGCGCTGGCGTTTACCGTACCCTTTGACACGAAGTGGGGTACTTACCAGATGAGTCGCGGAAAAGAAAAAGATGACGCGGCTCCAGAGCTGATGTACATCAGCCTGTCGCCGGAGTTTCTTGAACTGTACGAGATTCCTTTTGTCGCAGGCCGCAACTTCAGCCGTGCGCTGGGCGGTGATCGTTTTGTCAAAGGTGAGACGGAGATCGCCCACGTCATCATCAATGAACGTGCGGTCAGCGCGCTAGGCTTCGCCTCTCCCGGTGAGGCCGTCAACCAGCGTATTTACGCACAGGAAGACAGTGAGGAGGGGATCGAGTACCTCGTTGTAGGTGTGGTGCCTACGCTGCCACACATGGGCCAACTGAATCAGCTAATCCCACAGATCTATATTTGGGACGAGCAGCGTTTCAACGACCTCTCCGTTCGTATGCAACCAGGTAGTGATATGCCTGACAGCGTCAGGGCGATTGAAGAAACCTGGAAGCGAGTGATCCCCGAGTATCCGATCAGCGGTCTTTTTCTGTCAGACCTTTTTATGCAAATTTTTCGTGTTTTCCTGGCTATCACAGCATCACTGGCGGGCTTTGCGCTAGTAGCGCTGACGCTCGCGATGATTGGTTTGTTTGGGGTAACCGCCTTTATGGCGGCACAGCGAACGAAGGAAATCAGCGTCCGCAAAGTGCTTGGCGCCAGCACCTGGCAAATCGTGCAACTGATGCTGTGGAAGTTCCTGCGTCCAGTATTGGTCGCCCTGTTGATAGCCTTGCCCTGCGCATTTGCGGCTTCCAGCCTCTATCTGCGCCTGTTTTCAGATGACCGCATTACGACGCAGGTACCAATACTTGCGTCCGCGGGTGCGCTTGCTGTCTCACTCGCCGTCATCACGGTCATCAGCCACGTGCTGCGCGTGGCCAGAGCGAGCCCGATCGTTGGCTTGCGCTACGAGTAAGACAATAAAACAACAGCACTGGAGAGACCGCAATGAAAAGCTTCATCCGTTGGATATCCGTTTTAGCGCTGATCTGGGCACAGGCGTCACAGGCAGTCGATATGAGCGAGATCGACAATATGCTCAAAGACGAGCAATTTGATAGCGCTATCAACAAGCTGCGCAAGGGCTCACAGACCGCAAACGCGCAGGCAAAGCTGGCTGAGATTTTTCTTGAGTTAGATGACCTCGATGGTGCGGATAAATGGATAACTCGCGCCATCAAGGCCGAGCCCAACAACGCCGCCATTCAGCATCTCTATGGCACGATTATGGGCGAGCAAGCTCAGAATTCCGTTTTCTCCGCTCTGAGGTATGCAAAAAAATCTCGCAAGGCATTTATACGGGCGACCGAGATTGAGCCGGGGAACGCCTTCTATCTAAACACTCTGATTGAGTTCTACATTTTTGTGCCTGCCATCGCGGGAGGAGACAGCGATCTTGCTGCATCAGGTATTGAAACCATGAGAAAGCTTGATCCCGTGCAGGCGGACATACTCGAAGCCAACTTTCTCTGGAAAGAAGAAAAGGATGAGGAGGCGGATGCCCTGTTCAACGAGACACTTCAGAAATATCCCAACGATGCACGAGTGTTGCTGCTAGCCGGCGTTTTGCGGCGCAATGAAGATGATCTGGAAGGCGCTATCCAATATCTCGCGCGAGCCGCGGCCGGCCCTGTCAGCAACTCGGTCGCACTTGAAAATGCCCGCCTCATCAGCCTTTATCAGCTGGGGAGAACAGCAGAGACCAACAGCATCCATCACCAACAGGGTATTGCTGCCTTTGAGACCTTTCTTGAACAGGCGCCCTTCCGACCGGCTTTGCCGTCCAAGGAGTGGGCTCGCTTCAGGTTGGCAAATCTACTCAAAGAAGTAGGAGAGATAGAGCGAGCAAAATCCCTGTACGCTCAAATTTCTGATACCCACGATGAGAGGCTGCAAGACAGGCTGGCCTCACTGTAATAGCCACATCCCCACCTATTCAACGCCCGCAATAACAATAAGATCGGTTCACCAGGGTTTCTCCCTCACGCGTCAGCAATGCCGTTGACGGGAGAGCCTTGGAGAGAACCTGCGACAAGCGCCTTCAAAAAAATCTCAGCGCACAGGTTAACAATTCCCTGTAGTAAAGCGTCATATATGAAAATGAGAGAGAGTCTCTGAGCAACGTATTCCTGAAGCGCACGCGTTACCGGCAAACCGTCGCCTCCTCCTAAGAGCTATTCCAACGCGCAGATCGAACGTGCACGCGTAACAGGAGAGTTCAATTTTGAAGACAGAGCATATTCGGACACTTCGAGAGGCGGGCCTGCGCATCACACCGCAGAGGCTCTGCGTCTATGATGTGTTACAGAGCGCGCGAGACCATCCCGATGCGCAGGGCATTCAGCGCATGGCCAACGAACTCTCAGGCACGGTGGTGGCGCTGAGTTCCGTTTACCGCATTCTGTCGGAGTTCGAGAAACACGAACTTATTACTCGCCGTGACTTTGGAGATTCCATCGCTCGATATGAGACACGAGCCACAGGTCACCATTGCCATTTCGTTGAAAGAGATACGGGGAATATCACGGAATTCGAGAGCGCCAATATCACCAAGCGTGCTCAGGACATTGCGCGCAAAGCAGGCTTCGAACTTGTAGATTACTCGCTCAACGTCTTCGTAGAACCTAAACAATAGCGCAGAACTAGCTAGCTCCACTGCATTGCTGAGAGAAACTGGCATGGTCGTTTGCTATCGAGTTGAACGCCCTGGCGGAAGATAGCCCTCCAGCCCTGTGGGCGGCTGACCGGGTGTGGTCTGAAGACTGCCGTCTTGATTGCGCGGCCCTGTAATCTCGCGCTGGCACTGCGCGGTCGTTGCTTCCGCGCAACCACCAAAGCAATCGATATCACCGTAGGTGTTGCGCAGCACCGCGCCCCCTGGCTGAGATGAGCAGAGAATGGTGTCCTTGATATCGCGAGCGCACTGGCCTGCAGCGCAAACAGCCAGACCTCTTCTGTCTAACTGTGCACTGCCGTCTATGTGGGGCGCGCAGTAGACCTCGCCGTAACGATCGCGGACGCAGGGACCGGCGCCACAAATTGTTTCGATGCGCCCTGCGTCACGCAGGCAGTCGGCCTGCGCGCTGCCAGTGAGAAGCAAAGCCACCAAAGCTATCCATGAATTCCGTTTCCGCCAGGTCATCATATTGCAGACAGTGAAAGCCTCAGCAGACTATAGGCTTTGACATGAAACTCCGCTAATTTGACGCATGAAAATACCAAGGCGCGCACCATGAAAGTCTATGCAAATCCTGGCTCAGGATCGGCCTGCGTGGAGGCCACACTGGCTGAACTCGATGTCCCGTTTGAGCGCATCCAGGTGGATTATACCGAGCACGGTATCGTCGACCCTGATTTTGTCAGAATCAATCCACGCCGACAGATACCGGCGCTGGTACTTGATGACGGCTCGTGTCTTACCGAAACCATGGCCATCCTTATGCACCTGGCCGATACCCACACGGACTCGGGCCTGGCGCCGGCGGCCGGCTCGCTGCCACGCGCCAGGCTCGATCAGTGGATGAGCTTTACGCTGGCCAATATCTATGAAGGAGAGCTGCGTAAAAACTACCCCCACCGCTACGTGACGGGCGACCCGCAGTCTGTGGAGGAAGCTGCGGAGACGTTCGTGATGGATAAC
This sequence comes from Pseudomonadota bacterium, assembly GCA_038746745.1. GTDB lineage: Bacteria > Pseudomonadota > Gammaproteobacteria > Pseudomonadales > Halieaceae > JANQIO01. The sequence goes on along the minus strand of JBCDKJ010000016.1, from coordinate 40,379 downwards.
TACAAGATCCTGGAAGATGCCTGCAGTGATGGCCTTTACTTCTTCGGAGATACGCCGACCATCCTGGATATTTACCTGTGGATGTTCATTAACTGGTTCGAGGAGCTGGACGCAATCAGCGCGGTCTGCCCCAAAATTATCAGCCTGGCTGAGCGCATTATGAACCGCCCGAAAATCCTACCCGTTCACCGTCACAATTTTGGCGAAGGCCTGGGCTGGGGCGGCGACTGACGAAAACCTCTCTGCGTCGAAGGTAGCTACTGCTGCAAGCCGATCAGATTGAGCATAAACATAGCGGGCCATCCGGCGATAGCCGCGAGGGCTAACAGACTCAAGTGTAGTCTTATCGCCGTCGCTTTCCAGCCCGAGCCGAAGAGCCTGCCCTTCCATGCCAAGATAGCAGCGATAATCACACACAAGCCTACTGCAAAATGAAGGTTAAATACTGCAATAAGCAAAATGGTGCGGGTCGTATCGCCGTTTAAATAATCGATATAAGCTATGTCTGCGATACGTTCATAGCCGGCCAGAAAAACAACCAACAGCGAAACAACCGACATCGCCATGGCAACCGATAACCATCGCGAATACCGCTCCGCAGGTTTACCGCATCTCCAGGCTAAAGCGATCACGCCCATAAAAGACACTACAAGGCTTAGAGCCAGCCCCGAGAAGCTAAAAATCGGATTTGCAATGCCACTCACCCGTTGTAACGCAAAGCTCACATGAGGCTGCATGTAAATAGTCCCATCGGACTCTGCCTGCTGGAAGTAAATGCGGTTTGGTTTTTCCCTGTCCTCGTAAACACCAGGCGCTAAACGGACATAAGTGCGGTCATTCAGAATCAATTCGCCCTCGCTTTTGCCAAGCGCCACCTGTGTTGTCGACAAGGCAAATAGCTTTGCGTAGGACTTGAAGGCTCGTCGTTCACTCCAGTACGTCCCGGGAAGGCTAGCGTGATCGCTAACCATTTCTGAGGGAACGTCTGACCAGTCAGCGGGTGGAAACGTCTTATCGCCCAGGACCGCCGAGGGCAGAAACGCGCCTCTAGCCTCCGCCTCTTCATCTGGTCCTTGGCCATTTGCAACAAGGCGCCCCTTCCCAATGACCTTAGCGAGGAGGTCACCTACCGTGGGGGTTACGCTGGCCTTTAAGACTGTCATAGCGAACCCGGCATTACTCTGGGGCAGCACCCCCATCAAGCTGCTGGTTCCAGGCAACCCACAGCCATGTGACACCATTAATTCGTCGCCATAATAATCACGGTAGAAGTGAAGTCCCATGCCCGGATCCGAAGGGTGACGTCCAAAATGACGTGCATGCAGCGTTTGTTTACCGGTGCTGGATAGCACATCCGCAAATGCGGTAGCGCTTTCGTCGGCATGGAAGGCGACGTATTTCAGCATGTCTTCTGTCGTTGTTATAAATCCGCCGGATGCCGCAGTGAGCGGATGCTTCGGATAAAACCGAATCTCTTGCAGAGAGCCATCTGGGTAGATGGCATAGGGTTGTGCCAGATGCGGCGGCTTTTCCAGGGAGTGATGAAATAGGGCTGAGTTCATCCCCAGCGGGGCGAAAATCTCCTCTCCGATATAAACCGCCAGAGACGTTCCAGTGATGTCTTCAATGGCGACCCCTTCCAGCGCGACGCCAAGGTTGGCGTATTGCCCAATCGCTCCCGGCGGACGCTCGATGTTTTCGCGGAACATCCACTGCACTTCTTCAGCAGCAACTGGGACAGGCATATCCTTTTTTGTCCCCTGAGGCGTGGCGTGACCCGCCATACCCGAGCTGTGCGTCATCAACTGGCGAAACGAGACATCGTCGCCATAGGGAGGCGGCAGTTGATAGCGCTTGAGATAGCGGTTCACCGGGTCGTCCAGTGACTCGATTTGACCGCGCTCCACGAGCTGCATCAACGCAGTTGCGGTGACGGTCTTTGAGGTTGAACACATGCGGAAGCGTGTGCGCCGGGGGTCTAAAGGAATCGATTTCGCCTGATCTTCCCAGCCGTAAGCTTTCAGGAAAACCACCTCGCCATCCTGCACAAAGCCTACCGATGCGCCCGTCATCCGCTTTTGTGCCAGAGCCTCATTGAAGTATTCATCTGCCAGCGCCTCAATTTCCTGCGCGTCGAAGTCTGTTCGTGCAAAAGCAAATTCAGCGCTAAACAAGGCTGCGCACAAGAGGAGTAAAGCCTTCTGGCGAATTTTCGGCTTCATGACATTTCCTGGAGGATTCGTGAATTATACAGGCAGATTATCGCTGCCAACGCTTACCTTAAAGACAAATCGAATTGCACCGAGCAGCCACCATTTTTGCGAGAGACAAATCACATCATGAAGCTCGTCATCACAAGTCAAAGGAAACCGATGCTATAAATGTCCGCGGCGGCCCTATGTTGATTCGCAGCGTATTGCCTGCCGCTGCGTAATAGTCTTCATCAAACAAGTTCTTCACAGCCAATTGCAGGCGAACGGTCCCATCACGCTGCACAAAAGCCGGGGCAGGCAAGGTGTACCAAGCCGATAGGTCGGTGACTACGTAGCTTCCCAGGTTAAAAGGATTGTTGACGTCGCCAAAACGATTTCCAGAATAATACGCGCCGCCAGCTACGCCTAATTGTTGTAAAGCTCCGGACTGTACTTCATAAGAGACATAAAGGCTCGCCGTATGTTCAGCAACATTACGGGGTCGTCTGCCGTCATCCAGTTCTGAGTCCGTGTATGCATATGCCGCTGTAACATTCATACCTTGCAGCGGTTGACCAACCATTGAAAATTCAAGTCCATCGGAGGTTTGACCATCCGCAAGGATGGTGTCGCCGTTCGCCTCTTCACCAACGATTACATTGATCTTCTCGATGCTGTAGATCAAAAGAGAAGTTTGCAGCTTGCCAGCAAACCATTCTGCTTTAACTCCCGCCTCGACTTGCTCACCAATCTCCGGGTCAGCGCGCACCGGGCGGTCATTTCGCGTTATGAATCGGTTTGGCGTGAAAGACTCGGAATAAGAGGCAAACAGCGAAACATTGTCGCGGAGCCGATAGTTCAACCCTGCTTGTGGCGACCAACCACTTGCGCTGGTCCCACCTGGAGTAAGGGAGCCGAAGAAGAACTCGTCATCAGTATCGCTATAGCGGATACCCAGTAACAGCCCGAATCGGTCACTAAGCTCCAAGTAATCGTTGAAAAATACACCTTTGTCTTTCTGATCTGCACCTTGGAAGGGTGTGTCTTCGACGTCTACATCATTCGGCAAGGAGCCATAGATAGGCTGCTCAATGTTAAAAAATGGCACGGTAATCCCATTGCTCGTAGCGCCAACGAAACGCTGGGATGCGTTGTCGGCTTGTCGATAGTCGCCACCAAAGGATATGCGGTGATCCACGCTACCTGTTGAAAACCGGCCCTTTACTAGCAAATCGGCAAATACCGTTTCCCTGCTTCTATTAAAGCTGCCATCGATTTGACGCGAAAGGAAAACGCGATCACTTGGTTCACTGTACACGGTTTTGGGGGTTGCAACTCCAGTAAGAAAACCACTGTCGGTAATCGACGCGTCGGCCGCGTAAACCAATACAGAGCGCGGGCGCGCCTGCAGATTGAAACCCGTAGATTCCTGATAGGCGCCTGCTAGAGTTAGACTCCAAGCATCACTAAACTGATGAGTAATCGCTACCTCGTATAGATCGAACTCTGTTTCGGACACTTCGAAAGGTTCGCCGAACCGTCTGCTAATTGGCACGTCGAGAAAATCGTTGACAATACGTCGGCCCGTCTCAGTTGGTACGGAGATGCTCCCCCGATCCAGAGGTCTTTTTTCTTCGCGCCATTCGTAGCTCAGATCGATGCGGGTGCCCTGAGTGAGGTCAACGCGGGCTGAAAGTGCAACGCTATCTCGCTCAACATCGTAAAAATCCCTAAAGGACTCTGCGTCTTGGCTGGAGGCCACAAGCCTCAAACCTGCTGCATCGCCAATAGGCTGCGACCAGTCAATTAGCCCCATCCAGTCGTCAAACTCACCGTACCGCAACTCGCCCGCAAACCTTGCCTCGTCGAGCGGCTTTTTGGTGACAATATCGACGGCGCCGCCCGGCTCTACCTGTCCATACAGAATCGTCGCTGGCCCACGCGAGATCTGCGTATGCGCAACGTTCGTCAAATTGGTGCGAACCTCCGCGTCGCGGCGAAACCCGTTCCGGTATACGGAGTTACGCCGGAAGCCCCGTAGCGAAAAATCGTCATTTGTGCCGCCTGCCCCATCACCTTCGGAAAAGCTTGGCACGTTGCGAAGCGCTTCATTTAGATCGGTAATTTTACGGTCAAGAACGATCTGTTCGGGTATTACCGTCACGTTGCGCGGATTTTCGAGGAAACTTAGGTCAAGACCGCTCAAAGGGTCGGTAATATCGACGATGTAGCGCGATTGCGGGGTGCCGATAACGATGACTTCTTCAATGTTTTTTCCAGATCTTTGCGCAGCTCGCGCAATAACAAACGCCCCGTCTGTTACCGTGAACGTCAGGCCTGTTCCCCGAAGCACAGCAGTAAGAGCCTCTTCGGGACTTTTTGCCTGAATGACAGCTTTCGCGGGTGCATTAGGTACCAGATTTCCTGGCAGCAGCACGTCGACCGCAAAGGCTTGTGAAATAATTAGAATAGCGTCTTGCAACGGCCCCGCTGGAATGTCGATGGGAGCAAGGGGCGAAGGCGCTCCATCATTTTGCGCCGCACCCGGTAGTGTCCACATCTGCAGAATACATACAGACGCAAACAACCACGCTTTTGTAAGCCTGACCACCTTCCTTTGCAATTTCACCAATGAGCTCCTCGTTGCCTGCGTTGCGAACAAAAACCATTCGCAACTTTCTGCTAAAGACTCATTGCTTGTGCAAAATGACTCCCGCCAAGACGTAAAAACTACTTTGACTGGTTACTGGGCCTTCTTGGGCTAAGGCGAATAGCGTAGACGCACCACTGTTGGTTCACTGTTATCTATTTCAAGCGGATAGGAAAGAACCAGCATGGAAAGGATTCGATCAACTCTAGTAGCGTTAAAAGATGCCGTTATCGTCTGATCGTGTAGCGAAGAGGCGCTAGCGTCCAGCACAATTTCTCGATTCGTATATCGATTAAGGTCTGCCACCAATTCGCCCACTGTGCCCTCGTCGTAAACCAAAACATCTCTGCGCCAAGCGCCGATATCCTTGGGATCGGCGGCGGTGACCTTGCGCAGCCTTGACCCCAGGTTTGCTGCAACTTGTTGTCCTACATCCAGCGTTTGGCGAGAAAACAGACCCGTCCGTTTACCATCAATCAAAAAGGGATACTCTACCTCTACACGGCCCTGAGCGACTGCAACGCGCGTCATGCCTCCGTTGTTTCGCACGTCAAACTCAGTGCCAAGTGCAGTGACCGAAAGCTCACCTACGGTCACTATGAAAGGCCGCGATTCGTCATGAGCGACATCAAAATAGGCTGCCCCGCCACGCAGGCTAACTTGTCTGGCGTCGAGTGACATCACGACATCGATCTGTGTTTTTGCGCCTAACGTCACCTCTGTGCCGTCGTCTAGTATTAACCGTTTGGACTCCAGCGCCGATGTTTCGAAATTCGCGGCGGCTGACTCCGCGACTAGCGGCACTGGCCCGACCTCTTGTTGATTGAAAATCACGGTCATAAACACACACGCTGCGACTGAGGCACTTGCGATATAGCGAGCTGTAGAAGACACCAACGACGCGCGCGCCTGTTCCAACCATTGGCGCAGCGCCCTGCCCTCATGAGGGGGCATAAGGTCAGCATCAATGTCTGCTGGTTGGAGATGATCAAACGCCGCCCAATATGTTTCTGCACGATCAAAGGCGCTCTCATGCCTTATGTCTTCTGAAATCCAGGCCTCAAACGCCTTGTGCTCCGCCGCTGTCACGTCAGGCCGACTGATCACGTCGCGCCACTGATGTGCGATGCTACTAAGGCTTTTGTAATCGTCTTGCTTAGACATCCGATTGCTGTCCTTGCTTTCTGTTTAGTAAATGCACTTCTATTTCATGGGCGGCCCGCGTAATGTGCTTCTGTGCAGGAGTTCGGGTTATTCCAAGACGGCGCGCGACGGCCGTCACCGATAGTCCTTCGACTTTGTGCAGCAAAAACGCGTGGCGCCGTCGTTCAGGCATCTGTCTAAGCGCTTCGTTGATAGCCTCTAATTCCTGATTAACCTGTATGACTCTCTCAGGCGCGGAATCGTCTCCTCTGTTGGGGAAATAAAGATGCTCAATCTCGTAGTCGTAGCGTGTGCGCACGCGTTCTCGCGCGGTTGCGCTCAGGAATGTGTTGCGCGCAGTACGCCACAGGAATGCCTTAAGATTGCGGATGTCAGATCGATCAGGTCGCTCTATAAGGCTTTGAAAAGCCAGCTGTGCCACGTCCTCTGGATCGGGTGGACCTGAGCCATAGGCTTTGCGAAGCGATGAAATGAGCGTTTTCGCATATTTAGAATACAGCGCTTCGACATCATCGTGTGCACCTGAGTCTACTCGCTCGGAGACAGGCTTACCGGTCTCCAAAGTGCCGATATCAACTAAAGCGCTCAACTTGTCTCCGATCGCTTTATTTTTGGGCTGCAATATAAACACTCATCAAAGTTCTTCTCGTATTATCAAAGTTCCTCCTCCCGGAGTAACGCTAACGCAGCAAGCTGATTGTGCGATTTACTTTTGAGGCGAAATCCCAATGGAGCATCTATGACACTGCCTCTGAGACAATCGCCTTACGTAATTGAAATCAAAGAGCATTACCCCAGAAAAAGCAATGATTATCATTGCCACTAGAGGGTGGGTTATATCATCCGCGATGCTGGTATGAGCCCGTGCCGTCCTTACTGCACGTCTTCAGCATCAACAAGGACAGGCATATGTCTTTTTGTCCCTGAGGAGTGGTGCGCCCCGCTATACCAAAGCTGTGTGTCATAGGCGGTCGAAACATGAAATCGTCGCTATAGGGCGACGCCAGTTACTCTGGGTTATCAAACGCCGGGGTGATCACCAGGCCGCTGGGAATAAAGGTGACATTGGCGAATTCAGCAACGTAGTGCGCCACCTCTGGCGTTATTAGTCTGCGGTTAATACAGCTGGGCGACATAACTTCCCAGCTCTCCCCATCGTCGAAACTCACCGTCACGAAAAACCTGTCAGCGACCATGTCTTTGGGGAAACCCGGTACCGTTGTGCGGACTGGCAGGACGATAATGCGAGTGTCCTTGTCAACCAGTAGTGAGGCCTCACCAAGCTCCATCTGGCTTGGGGGAACTGCGTAGCGATCTTGCAGCCGATACGCATGCTCCAGTTGTTCTACAGCGGCGGAGCGGCCGCCACGTAGGCTTATCGCGCCCTCGTACATGAGCCCAACAATGCGCTCCGCATCATGCTGTAGTGAAGCTAGCCAATATTGCTTTACCAGATTCTGCGCGTGCTTCGCTTCCCCCGCTCGAAATTTGTCAGACGCGAATGCCCCTGAACATAGCGCAGGCAGCAACAGCAGGATGCCTAAAAGACTTCGCATAGCTAACCTCCTGAGTCAGTACTTCTGCTAAAGCGGATTATCTGGTCCGGATACAGTGTTTCCAGAAATTCTGCCTTGCCATCAATTAAAGCCGTCTTAAAGACGACCTCTGCCACGTCGTCGCTGATCAGGCGACCACGCCAGCTAAGTTCAATATATGTATCTTCCTTTAGCTCGGACAAGGTTGGCTGGAATAGCGCACGGTCCGCGGTTCCGCTTAACGCAAGCTCAAGGGTCTCCTTGTTGGGCATCCCGGAATACGCTGATACGCCTTTGAGTAAATTAAGGTGTGTCAGACCATCCGGGTCTTCTGCCGTCGTTGCCAAAAAACACGCCAGCGGCATATTTTTCTCAGACAGAGCCCGCACCACTGCATGATCAATGTCATAGACGCTAATCAACGGGGGCGTCGGTCTGCCGTGCTCTGCAAATCCCTGTAACGGCAGAGATAAGGTAAAAAGAAGGATAGGAACACGGCCGCATACCCCGCTGTACTGACACAACTCATAGATGAGATTTCTACACAAACGGTTCACCTGTACCTCCTGATATTGCTCTATGTGTCAGCGCTTAGACCACCGACGTCACTTCAGTTCAGTCGAACTTTTCTATCGTCCATCGCTGCTGCTTCAAGGCACCCTTGCAAAACACTCGTTTAAAGGACAGCAGTGTCTAGATGAAAAGAGCAGAGAGACCAGCGCCTGCCCACTAATCGTCATGTTGTCTCGCACCGCAGTGAAAGCCTATCGCTGTTTCTCACTGAATGAGAATCATTTACATTTATACGGTATCTTGTATCATCCGTTCTTTGCCGTGAGTCGCTCTGGCGGCGGCAGTCACTGGCCCAGGAACATTTGACTCTGACAATAAGAGGACGATCTGCAGTGAAAGTCGTTAGCTCGCTGAAAACAGCAAAATCCCGTCACCCGGACTGCCAGGTAGTGAAGCGCCGAGGCCGGACTTACGTGATTTGTAAGTCCAACCCTCGCTTTAAAGCGGTACAGGGGCGGCCTAAAAAGAAGAAGCGATGAGTCTCCTGGCTCGTCATAGCCCAGGCGCCTTCGCTTTGGCGGTACTGATCTAACACGCCATTGAAGTAAGAGTAACGGTGGACGCGTACCAATTCTCTCTGCCAACTGGGACGATTGCGCCATACGAAACGCTACAGTGTTTCGGCGTCCCTACGCTTTGCGACCTACCCAGCTTCGCCAGATGAAAGCAAAGTCGAAGCAGTCTTATATTTCTCGGCGCAATTTCTCCGCCGCTTTGCATCAATGCCGAAGGCCATGACAATTGAACTTCTGAAGCCGTCGATTTCACTCACCATCGGAATCAGGCGACGCGTTAATACCAGCGATAACAACAAAGTCCATTGTCACCTCACGTATCTCTTCAGGGACCCATTGCTGGGATAGCTGACGGTAGCTATTTTCGAAAAAGTCATCGCCCTGCACATCCATGCAGCGGCGGGTCGCTGACCAGCTGTGCAGATAGGCGAAGAACTGTTTCAACGACCAGGACACGATCAGCTCAAACTCGGGTACTGGCAAAGGCTTAAACGGGGAAGCGACGCCTTCATACCGATCCCAAAGCAGCTGATTCTGCACGGCCCAATGAGAACGAATCACCGAGAGCAGACTCTCATCGAGTAATTGATCGGTCTCCGGGTCGATATGCGGCCAGCTATATCCCCACGCCGCAAAAACACCGTTTGGCTTAAGCACGCGCATTACCTCAGGCCAGAACTTGCTATGGTCAAACCAGTGCAGGGCCTGCGCTACAAACACCGCATCAAAGGTCTGATCGGCAAAGTTCGTTGACTCTGCGGGTTGCACGGAGAAGGTAACGCCTGCTGTTGCCGGCGCGTTTTCGATCTGAGAGGGGCTGACGTCCGTGGCCTGAACCGTCTCGAAATACCCACGCAGATCGAGAGCAGCCTGCCCGCTACCACAACCTACATCCCATACCGCCGAGTGAGAGGGACACTGTTCGGCAAGCCACTTGTACAGCGCCTGGGGATAGCGGGGGCGTGCCTGCGCATAAATATCTGACTTGTCGTCGAAGAGCTTGTGAATATCCATGGTTCCTCCAACACCGGGTAATGCCTGCTGCCAGCACTGCTAATCGCTGAGCCCGGCTTCAACTGCAATCCAGGGACGATATATCTCGTCCAGACACGTTGCTATTCCGCAAGCCCACGGGTTGAGCTAACTGGCCACTCTGATTCGCCACTACAATTAGCTACCATACGGATCGTAAAGAGCCCCGTAAGCGATTCGCCCGCAAGCCATACTACGCTAGCAACACGGGCCGATATCGCATATCATCCCGCTCCCAAAATTTGATCAGAGACCATCGCTATGCGAAAGGACATTCATCCGGAGTATCGAGACGTGTTGTTTCACGACACCGCCTCAGACACATATTTTGTTATCGGCTCTACTGTTGAGACCTCAAAAACGCAGGAATACGAAGGCAAAACGTATCCCTACATGACCATTGACGTGTCCAGCGCCTCGCACCCCTTCTACACAGGCAAGCAGCGCGTTGCACAGAACGATGGCCGTATCGCCAAGTTCAACAAGCGCTTTAATCGTAAAGAAACAAACTAGCGGCTGTCAGAGTTGGGGCGAGACCTTGCTAACAGGCGCCCCAACTTGCAAGCTCCCCGGGGACACCACCCTGGCATTAATACCGCGCAGGTTGAGCGCTTTTCCAAGCTCCGAATTAACAAAGCGCGCTGCATCCCGTCCAAACCTCTCCATAAATTTCGCGCAACCTAGGTGCGGCTCTGCCGTTACCTCAATAACAGCGTGGTCTCCCAACCGCAGCCGGGTTCCCGGCGGCAGATTGTCGTAGCTCAGGTCGAGGTCCACATAAAACTGATCCCCGGCTAGTGACCAACGCTCACGGGTTTGGGCAATGAGCGCGATTGCGCGCGCATTCATCAGATTCAATTGCATATCCGGGTGTGCACTGCCGTCTTCACGCTTGCGGTAGCCCCGGGCCAGCCAGTTATCGCCCACCAGCCCGGCATCAACCGCCAGCTCTGCCTCCGTCAGCACTTGCCTGGCGTCTACCTCTGGCCGACAGACAATCTGTTCAATGGTGCCGTGGTCTTTGGGTGAGCGCCTGACGTGCTCCACGCCCTCCTCAAGCTCCAGTTGCGACATAAACATGGTAGTACCTTTTAGCCTTGCCAATTACCAAGCCCTCACTCAACAGTGACAGATTTTGCGAGGTTGCGGGGCTGATCGACATCCGTGCCCTTCATATCGGCTACATGGTATGCCAACAACTGCAGGGCCACTGTGTGAATAAAGGGCATAATCAACGCGGGTCCGTGCGGCACATCGATAACGCGGACACTGGCTTCGCTTTCAAAGCCTGCCTCTTCGTCAGCAAACACGTAGAGTTCGCCCCCGCGCGCGCGCACCTCTTCCAGGTTGGATTTGAGTTTTTCCAGGAGTTCATTGCTAGGCGCTACCGCCACCACCGGCATGTCGCGATCTACCAGTGCCAGGGGGCCATGCTTTAGCTCGCCTGCGGGATAGGCCTCGGCGTGGATGTAAGAGATTTCCTTGAGCTTCAATGCGCCTTCCAGGGCAATGGGGTAATGAATGCCACGCCCCAGAAAAAGGCTATTAAAGCGGCCCACAAACTCCTCTGACACTTGCCGCACGGCGGCATCAGCACTGAGCGTGTTGCGAATCAATCCGGGTACTTCTCGCAAGGTGTCTGCAAATCGCAGGCACGCCTGATGATCAAGCCGTCCGTGCCGACCCAAGGCCAGCGTCAATAACAGGAATGCAGCGAGCTGCGTGGTAAAGGCTTTAGTGGAGGCCACGCCGATCTCAACCCCAGCGCGGGTTTGAAATACCAGCTCAGACTCTCTCTGCAGGGCGCTATTGGCCGTATTCACAATCGCCAGGCTGGCGATAAATTCGCCATCCTTTACATTTCGCAGCGCAGCCAGCGTATCAGCAGTTTCACCCGACTGAGATACCGTCACCAGCAAAGTATTGGCATGCGCGACCCGGCGCCGATAGCGAAACTCGCTGGCGACCTCGACCTCACAGGGTACTCCCGCCCACTCCTCCAACCAGTACCGCGCCACAAGGCCGGCATGGAAGCTGGTTCCGCAGGCCACAATCTGAACGCCTTTAACCTCGGGAAACACAGTGGCAGCACCGGCTCCAAATGCGGCATCCAGCCGCGCAGCATCGATGCCATCGGCAGGCAAGGCAGCATGCAGGGTCGCTTCGATAGCGTCGGGCTGCTCGAAAATCTCCTTGTACATGAAATGACTGTGTTGACCACGGTCTGCACTTTCCACCACATCAGACAGGCTTTCGACGGGTCGCTCTACCGCAGCGCCGTCGCTGTCGAACAGGGCCACGGAGGCCGGTGTCAGCAGCGCGATATCACCCTCTTCCAGGTAAATAAAACTATCGGTTACCTGACGCAGAGCGAGTTGATCAGAGGCCAGAAAGTTTTCGCCGATGCCTACGCCGATGACAAGCGGGCTGCCGCGGCGAGCCGCTACCAGCTGATCGGGGTAGCGCGCATCTGTAGCGGCCAGCGCGAACGCGCCTTGCAGTTGCGGCACCACTTGCTGCATGGCGCCAAGCAGATCACTGCCCTGTGCGAGCGCTCGCGACAACAGCAGGGCGACCAGCTCTGAGTCGGTCTCAGACAAGGGTGTGCAGTCGGCGGCATCGAGTTCGGCGCGCAGGGCGCTGTGATTCTCAATGATGCCGTTATGAACAATAGCCAACTGATTGTCGGCGGTGTGAGGGTGCGCATTAACCTGACTTGGTTTGCCGTGAGTCGCCCAGCGAGTGTGCGCGATACCGGTACAGCCATAAATCGGTTGTTGTGCTTGCTGGACTTCCAGCGCTGCGACTTTGCCGGTCTGTTTGTGTACCAGCAAACTGCCATCGTTATCGACCAGCGCTAGCCCCGCCGAATCGTAGCCGCGGTATTCAAGGCGCCGCAGACCTTCCAATAGAATTTCAGACACCTCACGGCGTGCCGCAGCCCCTACTATGCCGCACATGGCTGTCTACTCAGTGTTCCTCGTCACGGTCTGGCGCGGGCGCCGACGCTTCGGTATCCGCGTTACCAGGGCGCTGCCAGCCGTCGAGATTGCGCTGTCGTGCCCGCGATACGGCCAGCTGGCTCTTCGACACATGCTTGGTGATAGTGGATCCAGCTCCGATAAAGCCACCATCCTCAACGGAGACAGGCGCCACTAGCGTGGAGTTGGAGCCCACAAAGACATAGTCACCAAGGGTGGTTTGATGTTTGCTGCTGCCATCGTAGTTGCAGGTAATGGTGCCCGCGCCGACATTCACGCCCTCACCCATCTCGGTATCACCCACGTAGCTCAAGTGATTCACCTTACTGCCGGTGCCCAGCGTCGACTTTTTGGTCTCGACAAAATTACCTATGCGCACGTCTGCGGCGAGTTCCGTTTGCGGACGCAGACGGGCAAACGGGCCTATGCTGCAACCCGCTGCTGTCGTCACGCCCTGCAGATGTGAGAACGGCTGTACAACCGTTCCGGCGCCAATATCACAATCGATCAAAACGCAGTGCGCCCCGATGCTCACGCCGTCTGCGAGTTGATTGCGTCCTTCAAACAGGCAGTTGATATCTATCGAGACGTCATTGCCGCAGTGCAATTGACCGCGTATATCCAGGCGCTGCGTGTCGGCAACGGCCACGCCTTGCCGCAGCAGGTCCGCCGCCAGTCGGCACTGGTACTCACGCTCCATGCGATTGAGTTGGACCCGGTCGTTTACGCCCATAATTTCGATTTCTGAGGGCGCTGACGCCGTTGCCACCGGTATGCCTTCCCGTATCGCCAGGCTGAAAATATCAGGCAGGTAGAACTCGCCCTGGGCGTTATCGTTACTGACCTGGGGCAGCAGCTGCTTCAGGTGGTGAGCCGGCGCCGCCAGGATCCCGGTGTTAATCTCAGTGATTAAAAGCTCTTTGGCAGAGGCATCGCGCTGCTCCACGACACCGACCAGCTTACCCTTGCGAGTGCGCACGATGCGCCCGTAGCCATGCGGGTCATTCACGCGTGCTGTCAGCAGTGCCGGGCCAGTCATTGCCTCTGCCAGCAATAGCTTGAGGGTGTCCGGGTTAACTAATGGCACATCACCGTAGAGCACCAGTACGGTCGCGTCGTCGTCGATGGAGGGCAGGGCCTGCTCCACGGCGTGCCCGGTCCCGAGCTGCTGATCCTGATGCACCCAGTGCAGAGATGCACCCGCAAACGCTTGTTTGACCTGATCAGCCTCATGCCCCACGACGACATGGCAGGCTCGGGGCGACAGCGACCAGGCACTGTTGATCACATGCTGCAGCAAAGGCATACCACCCATCGCGTGCAGTACTTTGGGACGCGATGACTGCATGCGGGTACCCGCCCCCGCGGCAAGAATAATAATGTCGAGCTTCATACGGCGTCCTGGTACGTTATTACCGGCCCACCTTCTGATGCCAAGGAGCGCCTGTTCAGCAGCCCAATGTCATGAGATTTTTGACATTGAGCTGGCTCAAAGCCATTATCTTTTGGGCATTTAGTCTTTACAACCAAGTTTGTCATAGATTTTTTGACAACCACCCGGCAGCGCGCATCAGGCTGCCCTGGAGGCGACGATAACATGCAATTGGACAGCCTGCGGGCGTTGGATCTGAGCGACCGGGAGGTGCTTGTTTACCACGCGCTGCTGCAGCTGGGCCCCGCGTCTATTCGAGATATCGCAGCGGAAGCGGGCATCAATCGGGGCAGCACCTATGAAACCCTTAAGCTGCTGGCGACGCGGGGCATTGTCAGCTACGCACCCCGAGGAAAACGTCGCGTGTTTCAGGCAGAGGACCCAGACCGGCTACTGGCACTGGGCGAGAGTAAACAGCAGGCATTGGGGCAGGCCATGGAGGCACTGCGCCGCGACATCATACCCGCGCTCAAGGCCGTGCAGCCCGCGTCGCTGCCAGACAATGTGCGGTTTTATCAGGGCGATGATGGCGTTGAGCTGGTACTGCGCGATTTATTGGACACCAATGAACGCACGGAACAACGTGCCTATTCGGTTATCTCTACCAAGACCCTGCGAGAGCACCTCTACCGACCTTTTCCGAATTTTACGCGACAGCGCGTGCAGCGCGGCATTCATGTCCGGGTCATCGCAGTGGGCGAGGGCGGCGATGAGGCCGAGCTGGCGGAACGCAAATGGCTGCCCGCGGAAGAAGGCAGCGACGCTTCCTATATCGCCATCTATCCGCCCAAGATCGCCATTATCACTTTGGCGCAAAAAAACTACCCCGTAGTGATTGTGATTGAGTCAGCCGCTATCGCCAGTACCCAGCAAATGATGTTCGATACGCTATGGCGATTGCTTTGAGAGCCGACTGCCGAGCGCCATTCAAAGTTAGAAGCGTGTAGTCACCGAGACCCCGTAAGTGCGTGGCAAAGTGATTTCCGCCACCGTGGACACCAGAGCATTAACGCCTGCTTCATCGGTCAGATTGTTCACAAAGCCACGGACTTCAAAAGCATTGACAGCGAAGCTCGCGCCCACATCCACGAGGGTATAGTCTCCGATTTTTTGATCCTCAAAATTATTGAAATCATTAAAGAACTCTCCCACATAGCTGGCCTGACCGTATACAGCCAGCCCCTTCACAGCAGGCGGTAGCCAGTGAAAGCCAATGGTGGCCGTCAGCTCCGGGTCGCGACCTACGCGGTTCCCTTCCAGATCAGGTCGGGTAGGGATAGCGTTGATGATTTCGGTTTCCAATACGCCCAGGCTCAGGAACAGGTCAAGGCTGTCAGCCAGCGTGGTGCTGGCTTCCAGCTCCAGGCCATAGCTTTCGGTTTCCGGCAAGTTAACTATCAGCGTTGACGCCAGCGCGCCCGGTAGTAGCTGCAGAAAGTACTGAGTGTCGTCCTGCTGGTTGTAAAACGCGGTTATCCCCAGAACGGATTTTTGATCGGCGGAAACAAATCGGTAACTGCCCTCGTACGTTCGCACCTCTTCCGAGTCATAGGTGAAAGGTTCACCAGTAAACAGCTGGATGGATGCACCCCCCGCGTTCCATCCCTCACGAGCCGTCAGCGCCAGAGTGCTGTGCTCTGTTAGCTGATACTGAATACCCAGCATGGGCAGAAAGACCGTTTCGTCGGAGGCGAACACCTGAGTGGTGGGCGGCGTGGTGAAAGGAAATGGCGGCGACGGAAATGCTAACACCCCGATAAACGTATCGCGTTCCAGATCATCGTGAAGCAGCCTGCCGCCAGCCAGCAGAGTCAGCTGCTCGGATATCGGTATGCGTAGATCCGCGAACAGCGACCAGGTGTCCTGGGTACCGGTGGTTTCGCCACTGAGCGAGCCACTGGGCAGGGGCGGCACCTCGTTTATCAGGTCAAACTGCTGGTCGCGATGGGAGAAGGACGCGCCCGCAAGCCCGGTGACGCTCCAGGCGTTTGGCAAGGTCCAGATCACGTCCTGGTTAAAGATGTCCTCCTCAAAATCAAAGAAGAAGTTCTGTGGAGCCGGAGCAATCGGCTGCTCGTCGCGACTCTCAAACTCAGATACGCTAACGCTGGTAATCGAGCGCAGCGTACCCAAATCGCCGAGGTCATAGCTGACGTCCAGGCCTAAGGTATAAGCGCTAGTGTCAAACAGGCGCAAGCCGCCGCCCATCATAAATTCTCGATCCTCGATGTTTTCCGCCAACACCGTGCCACGGGTCTGGGGCGTGCGGCCGTCCTGAAACTCCAGTATGCCCATGACCGTCCAGGGGCCGTCATCGCCGCCGGGCAGGAACAGCGCCTTTCCCCGAAACCGCAGCTGCTCAAATTCGGTCAAGGCATCCACCTTGTCTTCCTGCCCCGGCAGAATGTCGATAATGTCGCGTGGGTCATCGCCACTGCGATACTCGAGGCTGCCGCGCAGCGCCAGCCGATCGTCGATGACACCACCGGACGCCATGCCATTAACCACATAAGTAGTGCCGTGGAAGCCGTCGGCCTCGGCCATCACTTCCACTGCGCCCTCGGGCGTAAAAGTAGGGCCATTGGTTTTCACAATAACCGCGCCACCGATGGCAGAGCGACCTCGCAGGCTGGTCTGTGTGCCTTTGAGAACCTCGATTCGATTCACGTCCCACAGGGTGTTGAAGTCGGCATTGGCGAGATTGGCAGGGCGAGCGATTTCGTCGATCACCAGCGGTATGCGCGGCTGTGTGCCACCCAGACCGGTTTGCGCGAGACCGCCCGGGCCGCCTCCCTCGGAACCACGAATATTCGGCGCTTCGCTGAGTGAACGCACCAGCACGTTGGCTGAAGACTGCAACACTTCGTTAACGGTTTGGCCAATCTCACGCGCCAACGCCTTTTCGTCATAGATGGCAACGCTGCTGGTGGACTGCAGCAGTGGCAAATCACGGCGCTCGCCGACCACGATCACTGTCTCAATCTGGCGAGGCTGATCCTTGCCACCAGCGCTGTCGATGGGCGTTTCCGCCACCGCCACGAGCGCGGCAAGCAGAGAGACAATCAACAACTTTGAAGCCGGGTGGTAACGCATTGTGAGGCCTTTATGCAGCTAAAACTGCGACTAATAATCATTATCATCTCAGACGCTGTCTATGGCTGCTGCCTGTCATTTCAGGCAAAAAATCTGTCAGATGTGTCGAGCAGACGCACGCCTCTCTCCGCCACCGTTCGTAGGCTGCCGGCGCTCGGAATAAGTGGGTGGTTTTTGCTGGCTGATACTACCCGGCGCGGGCACTCAGTAGACGCGGCGACTTGCCAAAGCGTTGTTTCACCGCCTTGGAAAATGCCTCAGCACTGGCATAACCGAGGGTCTCGGCAGCCACCTTTACCGGAACACCCCGGCCCAGCATCTCTGCCGCCAGATGCATTCTCGTCTCTACCACGAAGGCACCCACAGACTGACCAGTGACCTGCTTGAACCTTGTTTTCAGGCTGGTCTCACTCACACGGCAGCGCTGCGCTAGCGCCTCAATAGTCAGGCTTGCCGAGGGATTTCGCTCAATTTCTGCCATCGCATAAGCAATAACGTCGTCCTCTATCCCTTCCGGGGTCGGTTGGTTTTCCTGCGGTTCAACCGCTTGCCAGATGAGCGCCAAAACGCGCAGGGCGATGGAGTGGAGAAGTAATTTTTGATTCGCACTTTGCCACCGTCGCGCGCAAAACAGTATCTGCTGCGCGTTAGCCTTCAGCTCCACAGTCTGAGCCAAGGTCCCGTGACCGTTTTCTAAAATGTGTGCGCTAGCCCAGTCGGTCAAGCCTGGGGACTTTTGCGCCAAACTCTGTATGAACTCATGCGTATATCGAATTGACACGGTTTCAAACAGACTCTGCGAGGCAGCGGTGACCTTCCAGGGCGACGGGCGCGCCATTCCTGAAACCAGAACCTGGCCTGGCATAATACGTGTGATTCGCTTCGGCTCGTCTAGCTCGAAAGACTCAGAATGACCACTGAGCCGTATTTCCACAGTAAGACCGGGTTTGGATTCCACCTCCGCGCTGTAGGTCTTTTGCCCTTTCAGCGAGGCTGCCGACACCACCAGTCCGTCCGCGGGCTCCACCACGCGAATCAGGCCGTTCGCTAACACTGCCTGCGTCATGGCGCGGATGCGCGATACTTTTATATTGGCATCGGTCGCCAGGCGTCGGAGTTTCGCCAGGGTGATATCCGTCGGATGGTCACTCACTGTTCTGCATCACCGCCTCTCGTCGGGCGTCCCTGCACATCAGTTTTCTTTCCAGATTTTGCATCATCACACATTAGGCCTTATTCCGCGTCAGGCTTCAGGGAGAAATGCCGTCATGGCGTGATCGCTTGCCAGCGATAGTGACACACGTTGACCCAACTGCAGAACTGTTTCCCAACCCGCTCTGACCGGCAGCGCTTCGCCGCCGTCACAGCGCACCATGTAAAGCCAGTGATCACCCTCATACTGAGCCGCCGCTACGGTGCCGTGGCCAGGGTGTGCGCCCGTCGCGTCAACGCCTGTGGGGCTCAGCAGCACATCGCTCGGGCGCAGCAGGACGTCCACCTCTTTGCATGCAGGCGGCAAGGATACACCGGTTCGCAGCGCGACCGTGCCCATTGGCAATTCCACACGATCGTTGCCACTTACCTGTCCACGCAGAAAGCCGGCCTGGCCCAGAAACGTGGCCACAAAGCGATTCACAGGAGAGCCATAGCACTCTGCAGGTGTATCGAGCTGCTGAAGCTGTCCGTTTTGCAAAACTCCCAGCTGATCACCCACAGACAGGGCCTCGGCCTGATCATGGGTGACCCAGACCGCAGGCACTCCCGCCGTCTTCAGTGCATCCCGAATCTCCCAACGCAGTTCGTCCTTCAGCGCGGCATCCAGGTTGGACAGCGGTTCATCCAACAGCATAAGTCGCGGCGCGTGTGCCAGGGATCGTGCCAGCGCGACGCGCTGCTTCTGTCCACCAGAAAGCGTTGCAGGCTTAACATGCCGGAACTCCAACATACCCAGGCGCTGCAACCAATCGATAGCCAGTGCAGAGTCTGGCAGGCGAAAACTCACGTTCTGTTCAACGGTGAGGTGTGGAAACAAGGCAAAGTCCTGAAACACCATGCCGAGCCCGCGGTCCTCTGCCGGTACGGGTTGTGCCGGCGTTGCCTGCCACCCTGGCAAGCTGACAGCGCCTCCAGACAGCGTAACCAGCCCGGCGATAGCATGTAACAGCGTTGTTTTGCCACAGCCGGTAGGGCCTACCAGCGTCAGTATCTGTCCAGAGTCCAGATCAAAGCTGACATCATGCACAACCCGGGTTGCGCCATAGTCCACCGAGAGATTCTGCACGCTCAACACGGTTCGGCCCCGGTGCTGCCCGGCATAGTGTCAGCGCGCCGTTCCCCCGCAAGCATTAGTGCCAGGCCCAGGCCCGACAAGCAGACCAGGAGTAGCCCGGGTATCGCTGCGCGTCCGAATAAACCCGCCTCGTACACACGCCAAAGATAGGTCGCCAGGGTTTCGAATCCTGTCGGTGCCAACAAAAGCGTGGCGGGCAATTCGCGCATGGCCTCCAGAAAAACCAGCGCCGCACCGGCGAAGACACCGCGCGCAGTAAGCGGGACAGTCAAACGGGTAAACAGCTCTATCGGTCCAGCGCCCAGCACGCGACCCGCTTTATACAGGCTCGTATCCAACTGTTCGATAGCGCCGCGCAGCGCGCCCACCGCTAAAGGTAAAAACCGCAATACCAGGGCCAGCACCAACACCACCAGCGTCTGATACAGCGCTGGCAGTTTCAGGCCGAGATAGACGAGCGCTGTGCCCATCACAATGCCGGGAATTCCGAACCCCAGATAGGTCACCCGCTCCAGCAGCCAGCCAATGCGGCCGCGGCCGGCGGCCACCGCCACCGGCAATGCAAACAGTACCGCGACCGCTGCCGCCAATAACGCTGCCACCACTGAGTTGACAGCAACCGTTGCATCAAAGCTGGCCAAACCCTCGCGAACTAACCACACCGAAAACAGGACCAGCGGCAGCAGCAGCGAAAGGGCAATAATGGGCAGCACACTCAGCAGCGTCACCGTCTGAGCGAGCGGGCCCGGATGCAGAGTCAGACTGCGGCCGGCACGCTCCTCCATGCCTGAAAAACGTGATTCGATAAACACCACCAGGCCCACCAGTGCCAACAGGTGAAGTGAGAATACCGCCGCCTGGCTGAGCCCGAAGGCGTTATATTCGACATAGATCAAGCGGGTAAACGTATCGACATTCAATATGGCGGGCGTACCAAAATCCGAAAGCGCGTACAGCGCCGCTAACAGCGCACCCGCAGCAACCCCATGCAACGCGCGGGGCAACGCAACGCGCAGCATTGCCTGCAGCAATGGCAGGCCTAGAATACGCGCGGCATTAATCAGATTAGCGTCCTGGCTTAACAGGGCTGCACGGGTCGACAGCATCACAAAGGGGTAGGTATATAGCGCCATCACAATGCAGGCCCCCAACATGCCAGACGCCGACGGCGTTTCGAGACCAATCCATTGCTCAAGCTCTGCACCACGCCCAAACACGGCGTAAAACGTAAATGCGCCGATGTAACTGGGCATCGCCAGCGGCGCCGCCAATAGCACCAGCCAAAGTCTTGCCAGCGGCAGACGCACAAAAGCCAGCAAGAACGCCAGCGGTACACCGATCAATAGGGCACCTAGCGCCGTGCCCAGCATTAGAATAATCGTGTTTATCAGCAGCGACAGGTGCTGTGAACCCACAAGCACGTCCGCGCCGGCGGCAAGGTCGATCAAGACCAGTATGGGCGCCAGTGCCAGGGCAGCAACACAGGCGGCCGGGAGGTAGGACCCGGGCGGCAGCTTCATAGCACTTGCGTGCGGCGTAACAGATCCAGGGTCGGGCGCAAATCTGCCAGCCGCGTCAAATCAATCCGTGGTGGCGCAATGGCATCCAGCGCAGGAACTCCCTCAGGCGGCGCAACGCCGTCGATCAACGGAATCTCATAGGCTTCATCGGCGAGGTAAGACTGCACCTCAGTAGTAAGCAGATAGCGCATAAAGTCTACTGGCAGCGCGCCGTCACTTAAGGCGACCACACTGGAGGCATTAACCAGGCAGCCCGCGTCTTCCCGGGTAAATGCCAGCGATACACTCGCATCAGGTTTGCCGGCTTTCAGGCGCAGCGTGTAATAGTGGTTGGCAAAGCCTACGTCGACTTCTCCGCGCTCGACCGCTAACACCACCCCCAGCTCGCCGGCAAAGGGTGTGGCGACAGGCTTCATAGCCTTAAGCCAACGCTCGGTGGCTGTATCACCTTCCAGCACCCGCATCGCTGTCACAAATGATTGAAATGCCGCGTAGGACGGTGCCCAGCCCACTGACAACCCGGCATCGGGTAACGCCATGATACTTTGGGGGATACGCCCGGCGGTTACAGCTTCTGTAAAAAACGGCAACGTCCTGATGCGACCCGATACCGGGCAGAAGTTGGGGTAGCGAAATTGCGGCTTGAGCTGATGGGTCAGCGCCGCAGGCAAAGGCCTGGCCAGTCCCCTTTCGCTGACCAGCCCGACCGCGCCGGTATCCACTGCCCAGAACACATCAGCGCGTCTCACGCCTGCCTTAGATTCCGCAACAATGGCATTGGCCAGTGCGGCTGTGGGACCGCGCCGGATACCCAGCTCCAGGTCGGGGTTTCGGGCCTGTATCGCCTGCAGGACATTCTCGTAAAGCCCGCCTTCACCGCGACCCAGATACAGGGTCAGCTTACCCTTGAGCGGCGGCAGCGAGTCTACCGACGTAGCACCGACACTGGGCGTAACGCCAGCAGTCGCAAGTGCGCTACCTACCAGCGCACTGTGTAGCGCCTTATGTAAAAATTGGCGACGCTTCACCTAAAAAACAGAGCTACGATTACGTTCGGCCTCTTTGAGCAGCACCCTCGCCTTATCCAGCTTGGCCTGCATGTCGACAATAATCCCGCGGACGTCATCAATAGACGCGCCGTCCTGTATCGCCTTCGGGAGCGTTACATTAAAGTCGATTTCCAGCACTTCCACCAATTCAGCATCCTGCTCAATGAGTGCGCCTTCCACGCCTTCGAACCGCGTCAGGTACGCTTCCTGCACCAGCTTGATCGCCTCATCGGATAGCTGCTCGGCATACTTGGCCAAAATACGGTCCAGTCGCTGTTTAATTTCGATCAGCGTCGCGGTCGGTGTAATGGCCTCCCGAGTCGCCACTGCCTGCAGCAATCCCTGGTCTTGAAACTGTGAGGCCATCTTTACGGCGCCCAGTGCCTCCCACAGTGTTTGTTCTAACTGGGCCAATGCGCTGCGAACATCGGCTTCGGGTTGTCCTTCCTCGATAGCGCCACGCACAGCAAACAAGCCCTGCCAGATAGACGCATACAGAGGAACGTAGTTGCTTTCAATTGCGGAGTGAAACTTCACCTCCTCCCAAAAGTCCACCACGCGCTCTGGCTTCGCCGCAGCGGCACCCTCCGCGGCGTAGGTCGTTACCATGGCGCCGACATTGGTCAACAGCCACTCGACCTCGCCGGCATACTCTTCGAGATGTCCACTAAGATCATTGACGTGCTCACCCACCGCGCCATCTGCGCGCAGCTGTGCGGGCAGCACTAAACAAATACAAGCCATCGCAATCGTGAGTGAACGGAGACAGCCGCGTAGCCGAGCATCGTCAGCCGCGCCTGTGGCTGGGTCCTGTATGTAAAAAATTCGGTAATCCATGTCATTTCCTCTGGAGGCTGCGTCTCACATCACGGCCGCTGACGGAACACGTCGTAGTGAACACAGGCGGGATACTCGATACGCAGGCCATTATCGGCATAGGCGAGCATCGCATTATTGCACCCAGCTAAATTGATGCAAATGATTCCCATTAAGAGCAGGCACAAAAAACCCCGGTCTAGCCGGGGCTCCTGATTCCGGTGCTACGCTGAGTGTTAGCCACGCCCAGCGCGATTGCGCATTTTCTGCAGGGTGCGTAGCTGAGCAGCGGCTTCAGCCAGCTGGGCTGATGCGCGTCCGTAATCGAAATCACCCGACTGTCCGGCCAGTGCCCGCTCCGCGGCCTCGCGCGCGTCCTCGGCCGCAGCCTCGTCTACGTCATCGGCACGAATCGCCGTGTCAGCCAGTACTGACACCACTCCGGGCTGCACTTCAAGGAAGCCCCCTGACACGTAGTACACCTCTTCCTGGCCATCCTGCTTAAGAATGCGGATGGGGCCCGGCACCAGATCGGTCAGCAGTGGCGCGTGACCGTAGTTCACCCCAAGCTCACCCTGTGATCCGGTAGCAATCAGGCTCTCCACCAGGCCGGAGAAAATCTCCTTTTCGGCGGAGACAATGTCACAGTGAATGGTCATGCTCATAGCGTTACCTCGGGGCGAAGTTTACAGTTTCTTCGCTTTTTCGATCGCTTCTTCCATATTGCCGACCATATAGAAGGCCTGCTCAGGCAGATCATCATAGTCACCATCCAAAAGACCCTTAAAGCCCGCTATGGTGTCTTTCAGAGAGACGTACTTGCCGGGCGAGCCGGTAAAGACTTCCGCGACGTGGAAGGGCTGCGACAGGAAGCGCTCGATCTTCCGTGCCCGCGCTACGGTCAGCTTGTCTTCCTCTGACAGTTCGTCCATCCCCAGGATTGCGATGATGTCCTTCAATTCTTTGTAGCGCTGTAACACCGACTGCACGCCCCGCGCCACTTCGTAGTGTTCTTGCCCGATGATCAGCGGATCAAGCTGACGAGACGTTGAATCCAGCGGATCCACCGCAGGGTAAATACCCTTGGCAGCAATATCGCGACTCAATACCACGGTAGAGTCGAGGTGAGCAAAGGTGGTTGCAGGCGACGGGTCGGTCAGGTCATCCGCCGGTACGTACACCGCCTGAATAGACGTAATAGAACCGGTGCGCGTAGAGGTGATGCGCTCCTGCAGCTCACCCATCTCTTGGGCCAGCGTGGGCTGATAGCCTACCGCTGAGGGCATGCGTCCCAGCAGCGCCGAGACTTCGGTACCCGCCAGGGTGTAACGATAGATGTTGTCGACGAAAAGCAGAACGTCACGACCTTCATCGCGGAATTTTTCAGCCATGGTCAGGCCCGTCAGCGCAACTCGAAGACGGTTGCCCGGCGGCTCATTCATCTGGCCATACACCATGGCTACCTTTGAGTTGGCCAGGTTTTCAGCATCGACGACCTTGGACTCCTGCATCTCGTAATAGAAGTCGTTTCCTTCGCGGGTCCGCTCGCCAACCCCGGCGAATACCGACAATCCCGAGTGTTCGGTAGCGATGTTGTTAATCAACTCCATCATGTTTACGGTCTTGCCCACGCCGGCACCGCCGAACAGGCCAACCTTACCGCCCTTGGCGAAAGGACAGACTAGATCGATAACCTTAATTCCGGTTTCCAGCAGATCTTCCGACGCTGCCAGCTCCTCGTAAGTCGGCGCTTCGCGGTGAATTGAGGCACGCTCCTGTTCACCGATAGGGCCCTGCTCATCGATAGGGTTACCGAGCACGTCCATAATGCGACCCAGGGTTTCGACACCCACAGGTACAGAGATCGGTGCCTGTGTGTTCTCGACGGACAAACCGCGAGACAAACCCTCAGAAGAGCCCATGGCAATAGCGCGCACTACGCCGTCACCAAGCTGCTGCTGGACTTCCAGCGTCAGATCTTTCTCGGTGACTTTAAGTGCGTCATACACCTGGAGTACTGCATCGCGCGGGAACTCCACGTCGATAACCGCGCCGATGACCTGTACGATCCGTCCGCTGCTCATGTTCGAATCCTCTATTCCTGTATTCCGTTATCTGGGAAGTCGCGGCCGCGATCATTCGATCGCAGCAGCACCACCCACAATTTCTGATAGTTCCTGGGTAATCGCTGCCTGCCGCGCCTTGTTGTAAATCAGCTGCAAGTCATCAATCAGCTCACCCGCATTATCGGTAGCGTTTTTCATGGCCAGCATACGCGCCGCCTGCTCGCAGGCACCGTTTTCCACTACCGCCTGATACACCAGCGACTCGATGTAACGCGCAAGCAGACCATCCAGCAAATCACGCGCCTCGGGCTCGTAGATATAGTCCCAGTGGTGCTGCATGTCATCACTGTCCTCAGCTACCAGCGGCAGAATTTGCTCTACCGTTGGATTCTGCGTCATGGTGTTGATGAACTCGTTGCTCACCAGATACAGCTTGTCGATGCGGCCTTCAGCGTAGGCGTCCAGCATAGTTTTCACTGAACCAATAAGGTCCGCCAACACGGGCTCTTCGCCGAGATCGCGGGTAGCCGCGACAATGTTGCCGCCGAAGCTGCCAAAAAAAGCGGACGCCTTTGCGCCTACCAGGCAAAGATCCACAGGAATTCCCTGGTCGTCCCACGCTTTCATCGAGCGGATGCCTGCCTTGAACAGGTTGATGTTCAAGCCACCGCAGAGCCCGCGATCGGTGGACACAAATATGTAGCCAACGCGCTTGACCTCGCGCTGCTCCATATACAGGTGCTGATACTCGGGTTGTGCGTTGGCAAGGTGGCCCACTACGCTGCGAATGCGATTGGCGTAGGGCTTGCCCACTTCCATGCGTTCCTGTGCGCGCCGCATCTTACTGGCAGCCACCATTTCCATAGCACTGGTGATCTTCTGAGTACTCTGGATACTCGTGATCTTGGTGCGAATCTCTTTTCCAACTGCCATAGGGCGCTCCGACTCGCTACCAGGTCTGGGTAGACTTGAAAGCTTCTATAGCAACTTTGAACTGCTCTGCCAGATCGTCATTCCAGTTTCCGGACTCGACGATGCTATTCATGAGCTCGCCATATTCGGCATGCATATACGCCAGCAGCGCCGATTCAAAATCGCCGATCTTTTCCACCTCAACGTCTTGCAGGTACTCGTTGTTGGCGGCGTATAGCAATATGCCCATCTCCGCAACAGAGAGCGGCGCGTACTGCTTTTGCTTCATAAGCTCGGTGACACGCTCACCGTGATCGAGCTGCGCCTTAGTGGCGTCATCCAGGTCTGAGGCGAACTGCGAGAACGCCGCCAGCTCGCGGTACTGAGCTAACGCCGTCCTAATGCCGCCGGAGAGCTTGTTCATAATCCGGGTTTGAGCTGCACCGCCAACCCGGGACACGGAAATGCCCGCGTTCATGGCCGGGCGAATGCCCGCGTTGAACATGTCACTCTCGAGGAAGATCTGACCGTCCGTAATCGAGATCACATTTGTCGGTACAAAGGCGGACACGTCTCCGGCCTGGGTTTCGATTACCGGCAGAGCTGTCAGTGAGCCGGTCTGCCCTTTAACATCGCCGTTGGTGAAGTTTTCCACGTAATCCGCATTGACGCGGGCGGCACGTTCCAGCAAACGAGAGTGCAAATAAAACACATCGCCCGGGTAGGCTTCACGTCCGGGCGGGCGACGCAGCAGCAGAGAGATCTGGCGATACGCTACCGCCTGCTTGGACAAGTCGTCATAAATGATCAGAGCATCTTCGCCTCGATCGCGGTAGTACTCTCCCATAGTGCAGCCTGCAAAGGGTGCCAGAAACTGCATGGATGCCGGATCAGACGCGTTGGCTGCCACGACAATGGTGTGGTCCATAGCACCGTTTTCTTCAAGCTTACGGACGACCGCCGCAACAGAAGAAGCCTTCTGACCCACGGCGACATAAATACACTTAATGCCCGTGTTTTTCTGGTTGATGATGGCGTCAATGGCAATGGCCGTTTTACCCACCTGACGGTCACCAATAATCAACTCGCGCTGGCCGCGGCCGATGGGAACCATGGCATCAATGGCTTTCAGACCGATCTGCACGGGCTGGTCTACCGATTGACGTGCGATAACGCCAGGGGCCACCTTTTCCAGCGCGTCGGTTAAGGCCGCGCTGACCGGACCCTTGCCGTCAATGGGGTTACCCAGGGCGTCAACGACGCGACCCTGCAGCTCAGGGCCAACCGGGACTTCAAGAATACGACCGGTGCAGCGACAGGTTTGTCCTTCAGCCAGACTCTTGTAATCGCCAAGGATTACCGCGCCCACGGAGTCGCGCTCAAGGTTCAGAGCCATACCGTAGACGCCGCCCTCAAATTCAATCATCTCACCGTACATCACCTCATTGAGCCCATGAATACGGATAATGCCGTCGCTGACGGAGACGATGGTGCCTTCGTTGCTGGCCTCAGTGCTGACGTCAAGCTGCTCGATACGCTGCTTGATGATTTCACTGATCTCGGATGGATTCAGTTGCTGCATGCTCACTTCCTCAATACTTTGCCCTGACTCATCAGGAATTCATTGCCTCGGACAGCTTGTTAAGGCGCCCTCGAACTGAGCCGTCAATTACCAGATCGCCGGCACGTATCAGTACACCGCCCAGCAATGACTCGTCGACTTCGGTCGCCACCTTGACGTCTCGCTCCAGCTTTTTGCTCAAAACAGTGGTCAACGCGGCCTCTGCTTCATCCGCAACGGGATAAGCAGACACCACCGTTACGTCGACGCTTCGCTCCTGCTCAGCCTTCAGTGCGGAAAACAGCGCGCTGATTTCCGGCAATAATGGCAGGCGCTTGTTATCGGCCAGTACCTTTAAAAAATTACTCTGCTCTGCGTCCAGCGCGTCCCCGCACAGGTCTATCAGCCTGGAGGAAAGCGCGCTAGCGGTATGCTCCGGGCTAACCAGAATGGCGGCAACACGGCTATCGCTACACAGCGCGGAAAGCGTCGCCAACGCTTGCTGCCAGCTATCCAGTGTTCCTTTATCGCGCGCAAACTCAAAGGCTGCGCGCGCGTAAGGTCTGGCCAGTGTGCTTAGCTCAGCCATATCAAAGCTCTGCCGCGAGCTTATCGACCAACTCGCTGTGTCTCTGCATGTCTATCTCGGCAGCGAGAATCTTCTCGGCACCGGTTAATGCAAGCGCGGCCACCTGACCACGCAATTGCTCACGAGCCCGGTTCAACTCCTGGTCAATCTCGGATTGCGCGGCTTCTTTGAGCCTTTCACCCTCATCGCGGGCCTGGTTTTTAGCCTCTTCGATGATTTGATTAGCACGCTTATTGGCAGAGTCCAGTATGCCCGCTGCCTCCTCCTTGGCCTCCTTCAGGCGCTCCACAGCTTTCTCCTGCGCCAGCTCCAGATCGTGACTGGCGCGATCGGCTGCCGCGAGGCCGTCGGCGATCTTGTCAGCACGTTCCTGCATGGCCGCAATGATGGGCGGCCATACGTACTTCATGCAAAAGATCACAAAGGCGACGAACGCAATAAGCTGTCCGATAATCGTAAGGTTCAGATTCACGATAGTTTCCTCACTAAGTTGCTGCTTACCGAGCGCGAAAAAGCATTCACCTCGGCGGTACCGCGTGCGCTAACGGCTGCTTAGCCCGCAACAACGAAGATCAGGTACATCGCGATACCGACGCCAATAATCGGGATAGCGTCCACGAGGCCGGCGCCGAGGAAGAAGGTGACCTGCAGCTTTGGCGCCAGCTCAGGCTGGCGCGCTGAGCCCTCAATCAGCTTACCGCCCAGCAGGCCAACTCCGATAGCAGCACCCAGGCCACCCAGGCCCATCATAATTGCCGCTGCAACATAAATAAGTTCCATGGTTTTCTCCCAGTTAAAGGTTTACAACGTTGGTGAAAGCTTAGTGATCTTCGTGGGCCATGCTGAGATACACGATCGTCAGTACCATAAAGATGAAGGCCTGCAGGGTGATAACCAAAATGTGGAAAATCGCCCATCCTATTTGCAATAGCCCCGCTGGAGCCATCCACAAAACGCCGGCGCTATACAGCGCAGCGATCAAAATAAAAATCATTTCCCCAGCATACATATTGCCGAACAACCGCAACCCCAAAGAAAACGGCTTGGCCAGCAGGCCTACGGTTTCCATAAACAAATTGATAGGGATGAATACCGGGTGCTCAAAAGGGTGTAGTGTCAACTCTTTAACAAAGCCCATACCCTTAATCTTGATGGAGTAGAAGAGCATCAGGATAAACACACCCAGTGCCATGCCCATCGTGACGTTGGGATCTGTAGAGGGGACGACTTTCTGGTACTCGATACCCACTAGCAGCAGAAGCTCAGGAATCAAATCAACTGGAACCAGATCCATCAGATTCATCAGGAATACCCAGACGAAAATGGTGAGTGCCAGCGGCGCAATCAGGGGGTTGCGACCGTGGAAGGTATCTTTAACCGTGTTGTCGACGAACTCGACAATCATTTCGGCAAAGTTGACGAAACCGCTGGGAACACCACTGGTCGCTGCTTTCGCGACGCGGTAGAAGAGCAGGCAAAAGACGATGCCGAGACCTAGCGACCAGAACATACTATCGACGTGAATAGCGTTAAAGCCCATCGCCGCCGCTTCTTCACCGCCATGCGCCATGGTCCACATACCGCCATCGGGAACCACGCTACCATCGTAGCGCACAGTGCCAGCGGGCAGTTTGCCGTATGTCAGATTCGTCAGGTGGTGAACAATGTACTCGGAGACTGTGGGTCCGCCGTCGCCCGCTGCTGCCATCTATCTATCTCGTTTCCGTATCGCTGTATTTTTTGTGCGTATGCAAAGGTGCAGTTTCGTGCCACGTGCATTACTTCTGCGCAGTGTCGTGTATATCGAGCCCTGGGCTCGTTGCCCGCCTGCGCAGAAGCCACCATGCGCCTGCTAACTGTATTGCCAACATCACCACGAAGCCGGTGAAAACAGCGCCGCCACTTATAGGCCTTAGCATCGCGAACACTAGCGCAAAGCCCGCTGCCGTTAACAGATACTTTCCCGCTTCAGCGGCATATCCCGAGCTCAGTGAACGCTGGGCCATCTGTGCGCCACGCCAGCGAAACACACCGCGAGCAAACCATAATTGAGGGATCACCGAGACCAGCCCACCCGCCGCAAATGATTGCGCTAGGGTGCTGTCCCAACCAGCGAGTGCCAGCACTACGAGTGCCAGTACAAGCAATTGGAACAAGGTGATGCGATACACTGGCGGCCGCGCAATGCGTGCCCCGTGTTTAGTTACACCCGAATGGCGTTGCATCGCTTATCGCCAGGATGTCTTCAGGGGTACTTTCTGCAGAGCATGATCGCTGGTATTACCTCGGCTGCCCGCGACTACAGACAGTCGCGGGAGCCCCTCTTCAAGGCGCGCGCATTATAGGTCCAATACTGGGGCGGTTCAACCGATACACCCCCCTGATTCCCGGTATTGCGCGCTTGCCAGCATATTGGCGGCAGATCGCCGCACGATGTATGCAAGATGTTGCGAGATATCCTTTATCTAGTAGCGAGAAAACATATTAACTACAACATGTAGTGAAGTAATGGATCGTAGCGCTGCTACTTGATATGGCCAAGAATCCCATCGAGCTGGTCCAGCGAGCTGAAGGGTAGGACCAGTTTGCCCTTGCCCGATGCTGTGTGCTGAATCTGGACGCGCGTGCCGAGTTTTTCTGACAGCTCATCCTGCAATTTACGTACATTGGGATCCGATGCCGCGGACTTCTTACTCGGTTTGGACTTCGCCAGGTTGAGCTGTCTAACCAGGCTTTCAGTCTGACGCACCGACAGGCCTTTTGACACTACCGTGCGAGCAGCGTTGGATTGCTCATCAGCGTCAAGACCCAATAGAGCCTTACCATGGCCCATTTCGATGTCGCCGTGTTCCAGCATGGTACGGACCTCGTCACGCAGAGACATCAACCTGAGCAGGTTGGTCACGGCACTGCGACTTTTACCAACCGCCTCAGCCACCTGTTGCTGGGTCAATTCAAACTCTTGCTGCAAACGCTGCAGTGCCATCGCCTCTTCGATGGGATTTAGATCCTCTCGCTGAATATTTTCGATCAGCGCCATGGCAATTGCAGCATCGTCAGGTACGTCTTTCACCTGAGCGGGAATCACATCCAGACCCGCCAACTGCGTAGCCCGCCAGCGGCGCTCACCCGCTATGATTTCAAATCGATCATTTTCAATGGGACGCAACACGATTGGCTGCATCACACCCTGAGCTTTGATACTGTCCGCAAGTTCCTGCAACGCATCCGGATCCATATCTCGACGCGGCTGATACTTGCCGCGACGGATTAGATCTACGGGAACGTCACGCAGCTCTCGCAAGCTCGAACTTTTATCAGCTGTGTTTTGAGCATCGCTCTCTGCAGGTATGTCTGCAGTGCTGTTACTTGCACCTAACAAAGCATCGAGTCCACGCCCAAGACCGCGTTTTTTTCCTGCCATCTAATCTTGCTCCGTGAAGCTGTCTGCCAGCATTGCGCCGACCGTTGCCGCCGCCGCTGGAAGCTCTCCTGTTTCTCGTCGAATAATTTCCCCTGCTAAAGCTAGATAGGCCTGCGCACCACGGGAACGAGGGTCGTAATGCAAAGCGGCCTGCCCGAAACTGGGCGCCTCCGCCAACCGTACATTACGCGGTATGACGGTGCGATACAGCTTCTCAGCAAAATGTGTTTTCAACTGCGCAGACACTTCGTTGGTGAGGCTATTGCGCGGGTCGTACATGGTGCGCAACAAACCGACGACCTCCAGCCCTGGATTGACAGATGCAGCAACTCTGGAGATCGTATCTATCAGCGCAGTCAGGCCTTCAAGTGCATAGTATTCGCATTGCATGGGAATGAGGACGCCATCGGCAGCGACCAGCCCATTAAGCGTCAACATGTTTAGTGATGGCGGACAATCAATAAGAATGTAATCGTAGTCGTCGCGAATCGACTCCAGCGCATTGCGCAATCGCGCTTCGCGCTGAGGCGCATTGATCAGCTCAACTTCCGCTGCAGTAAGATCACTGTTCGCAGGCAGAACGTGATAATCCCTATCGCCCGCTTTATGAAGTACCCCGGTCAGCGACGAGCTATCAACCACCGCATCGACCATCACATCATATATCGATCTCTCAAGCGCATACTTATCGACGCCACTTCCCATCGTGGCATTTCCCTGTGGGTCCAGGTCTACTAGCAACACGCGCTGTCGCATAGCAGACAAAGATGCAGCCAGATTCACACAGCTGGTAGTCTTCCCTACGCCGCCTTTTTGATTAGCTATAGCGTAAATTCGCGTCACGGTGCCAATGGACTCCCCGCAGGTGCCAGCACCACCAGGTGCCGCTCTTCTGATAGACCAGGAACGACAAGCGGATGTATTTCCTCCAGCATGGCGGTGTCTGCTATGGCCTCTAGTTCTGTCGCTTGAATCAGGCCCTTCATGGCCAGCAATCGACCGCCGGGCGAACAGAGATGGCTACAGCTGCGCACCATGTCTGACAGCGCAGCGAACGCCCGGGAGACTACAAGATCGTACTGATAATCGGGCGACCAGTCCTCCGCTCGCGCGTGACGGGCAGCTATGTTATCCAAGCCCAGAGCTGTTTTCACCTGAAACAGGAATCGCGTTTTCTTCGAATTGCTATCCAGCAGATCGACGGTTAGCTCAGGTTTCAGAATGGCGAGCGGAACGCCTGGCAGTCCAGCACCGGTGCCTACGTCAATTGCTTTACGCGCATCGGTCTTAATGAATGGCAGGATGGCCGCGCTGTCCAATAAGTGCCTGTCGACCATGGCCAATGGGTCACGCACCGCTGTCAGGTTATAGGCGCTATTCCAGCGTTGCAGCAGATCAAGATAGAGCGACAATTGCTGGAGTGCGCTAGAGGACACTTCCAACTGCAACAGCTCCAGGCCCGCTGCCAGGCGGTGGATGGCAGCATCACCTGCGGTCATTGCAGTCAGGCAATCTGGCGCTGTGCCACACCGTGCTTTTTCAGATAAATCAGCAACAGTGAGAGAGCGGCCGGTGTTACGCCAGGTATCCTGGACGCCCTAGCAAGGGTTTCCGGTCTGACCTCAGCCAGTTTTTGCTTTAACTCATTCGATAGGCCTTCGATATTGGCATACTCTAAGTCGGCAGGTAGCGGTGTGGACTCGTGTTTACGGAGTCGAGCGATTTCCTCCTGCTGTCTGTCGATATAACCAGCGTACTTCGCTTGTATCTCTACTTGCTGGGTCACGCCGGGCACAAGGCCCTTAGTAGGCAGCACATCAGCAATATCGTCATAGCTGACTTCGGGACGACGCAGAAGCTCCAGGGCTGAATACTCTCGGGTAAGCGGCTTCTTCAACACCGGCGCCAATGCATTGGCAGACTCGGTGTTAGGATGCACGATGGTGCGTTGTAGCCGCTCCCGTTCACGTTCAATCGCATCGCGCTTTTCTGAAAAGTACTGCCAACGTCGGTCATCGACCAGCCCGAGATTACGACCATGCTCAGTTAACCGCAGATCCGCGTTGTCTTCGCGAAGCAGCAGGCGGTATTCCGCCCTTGAGGTAAACATCCGATAAGGCTCCATGGTTCCCAATGTGATGAGGTCATCAATCAGGACACCAATATAAGCTTCATCACGTCGCGGGCACCAGGTGTCTTCATTGCGCACAGTTCGTGCAGCGTTCAGACCCGCCAACAAGCCCTGGGCGGCCGCCTCTTCATAGCCCGTCGTACCATTAATTTGACCGGCAAAAAACAGCCCCTGTACCGCTCTGGTTTCAAGGGAATAGTGGAGGTCTCGCGGGTCAAAGAAATCGTATTCGATCGCATATCCAGGGCGTGTGATATGCGCGCTTTCGAATCCCTCAATAGAGTGCACCATCCGTAACTGCGTCTCATAAGGCAAGCTGGTAGAGATGCCATTCGGATAGAGTTCGTTGCAGGACAAGCCCTCCGGCTCAACAAATATCTGGTGTGACGTTTTATCAGCGAAGCGATATATCTTGTCTTCAACAGAGGGGCAGTACCTAGGACCCGTGCCTTCAATCTGGCCAGTAAACATTGGCGATTGATTCAGCGCGCCACGAATTATGTCGTGGGTTCGCTCATTGGTATGAGTAATCCAGCAGCAGCGCTGTTCAGGGTGTGATGCCGCGTTACCCAGAAACGACATTACCGGCCGCGGTTCGTCGCCCCACTGCTCCTGCATCACGGAGAAGTTCACGGACTGAGCATCAATACGTGGTGGGGTTCCAGTCTTTAGGCGCTCTACGCGAAATGGCAGTTCTCGAAGTCGCTGTGCCAACGCATTAGAAGGTGGATCTCCTGCTCGACCGCCGGCGTGGCTGTCGAGACCAATATGAATCTTGCCACCCAAAAAGGTACCGGTGGTCAACACAGTACAGTGCGCCCGAAACTCCAGGCCCATCTGTGTGCGAACACCCACAGCTCGTCCGCCTTCAAGCACCAGGTCGTCCACCGCTTGCTGAAAAATCCAAAGATTTTCCTGCCGTTCAAGAATTCGCCGGATCGCAGTCCGGTACAACACGCGATCTGCCTGGGCTCGGGTCGCCCTCACGGCGGGACCCTTACGAGAATTCAACACGCGGAACTGAATCCCCGCTTGATCGGTCGCTTCAGCCATCGCGCCACCCAGCGCATCAATTTCTTTGACCAGGTGGCTTTTACCAATACCTCCAATCGCTGGATTGCAGGACATCTGGCCAAGCGTATCGATGCTATGGGTCAGTAACAGCGTTCTACAGCCCATACGGGCGGCCGCGAGGCTGGCTTCAGTACCCGCGTGGCCACCGCCGATAACAATGACATCGTAGTCAGCTTGTTTTGTTCTGGCGGTCATTGTTGGCGATGAGTCCTATAGCTCACGTCTCGTGGAGGGCCCGCGATTATAAAGAGTCTGCCTGGTGCGATCAAAAATCGATCACTGTAGGCGACAGCATTTTCACAGGGATTGCTCTAATGTCTATATGTATTCAATAGATATATAAATAGTAGATAGATAATTTAATACTGTAATTAATAGAGCCGCGTGTTTTCGTGGATATCCAAATAATTCTTTTATTTCTCAGATGCTTGCGTAAAGCATAAGGCTGCGGAAAAGCGCTGTGCGGTAAGGTCATCTGCTGCAGATAAGCCGTGTATAGGTTCAGCCTTCTTTGCCGATCGGGGTGGCTGTAGAGCGGACTGCCTGGATTATTCTCTGTTTATCCCAATACCGTTAACAGGCTGCACAGCGTGTGCTCAAATCTCTTCATCACTTGCCGTTTAATGCAAACAAGCTGCGCATATCTTGTGGGTAAGCTTCAGATAGCTGTGAAGAACATCTGTTATCGATCTGGGTAATATCTGAGTAGGTAAGATCTGGTGAGATTCCATAGCAAGGGTTTCAGCTGAGTTGCGAGATTACCTACCAAGATTTCTGGCTTAAACTATTTGCCGATACAGAAGCTAGAGAAAATTTCTCCCAGTAAGTCGTCCGCGCTCATAGCACCGGTAATCTCTCCCAGTATCTGGTGGGCTTGCCGTAAGTCTTCGGCCAGAAGTTCGCCGGCACCGAGTTGAATGCTGGCATTAACCAGCAAGTTGCTAGCGCGTTCCAGTGCATTGATGTGCCGTCGCCGCGCACTAAAGCCGTGGTTTTCTGACGCGTCATACCCAAGCGAATTTTTTAGATGATGCGCTAATGCTTCAAGCCCGTTCCGTGTTGTGGCGGATAACGTCACTGTTGTTATTCCATCTTTTTCGAGAACACCGGGTGTAGATCCTGAGATATCGCATTTATTGTGAACTATGGTGATGGGAAGTCGCTCGTGCTTCTCACGCAGCTCAGATAGTAGTGCCTCTTGTTGATCGGCGGCCGTTGGGTGGCTGATATCTATAACCAGTAATACGCGGTCAGCGGTTTCAAACTCTCGCCATGCGCGCAGCATGCCTTCTTGTTCAACCGGGTCATCACTGTCGTGAAGTCCTGCTGTGTCAGCAATGTGTAATGGTATGCCGTCCAGTTGAATATGTTCTCGCAGCACATCGCGAGTCGTACCTTCTACAGATGTTACGATCGCTGTGTCTTCGCCGCTAAGAGCGTTTAACAGGCTGGATTTCCCGGCGTTGGGGCGGCCTGCTATGACTAGCTTAATACCGTCTCGAAGCAACCGGCCCTGGCGAGCGGTTTTTAACACAGCTTGCAGGGCAGCTGTAATGTTGGCCAATTTTTGGGCGACTTCACCGTCTTCCAAGAAGTCAATTTCTTCGTCGGGAAAATCGATAGCAGCTTCTACATAGACACGTAGCTTGACGATCTCTTCAGCCAGAGCATTGACCCGCTTTGAGAATTCTCCCTGCAGGGATCGGTTTGCGCTGCGCACGCCAGCTTCGGTGGTAGCTTGAACAAGGTCGGCAATAGCCTCTGCCTGCGTTAGATCGAGTTTTTCGTTCAAAAAGGCTCTTTGACTGAACTCTCCGGCGTTTGCGAGCCTCGCGCCCAGCCTAAGACACTCCCGCAGCAGCAGATCCAGCACGGCTGGCCCACCATGGCCCTGGATTTCCAGTATATCTTCGCCTGTGAATGACGCCGGCGCAGGAAAGAAAAGAGCGATACCGCTATCCAGCGCGTCACCATCTGCGTCTCTAAAGACAGCAGACTCTGCACAGCGGGGCTGTAGAGACTTTCTGGTTATTGAGAGCCCAATGGCTTTAGCGTTGGGGCCGGAAACACGGACTATGCCAATTCCCCCCATGCCGGGGGCTGTGCCGACTGCAACAATGGTGTCGCCAGGAACGCCGGTCAGCACGAGCGCTTAGTGGGTGCTGGCAGCTTGCTCAATCTGCCGTGTGATAAACCACTGCTGCGCAATCGATAGCAGGTTGTTAGTGACCCAATACAACACCAGTCCAGCGGGAAACCAAAGGAAAAAGCCGGTGAAAATGATTGGCATCCATTGCATCAACTTGGCTTGCATGGGATCGGGTGGCGGCGGTGCCAGTTTTTGCTGGAACCACATGCTGGCGCCCATAATCAGCGGCAGGATGAAGAAAGGGTCCATCACCGACAAGTCGTCTATCCATCCATAAAACGGTGCCTGGCGCAGCTCGACGCTCTCCATTAGAACCCAGTACAGAGCGATAAAAACCGGCATTTGAACGAGAATAGGCAAGCAACCGCTAAGGGGGTTGATCTTCTCTTTGCGATAGAGGTTCATCATCTCTGTGGACTGCTTTTGCTTATCGTCCGGGTAGCGCTCGCGCAGCGCTTGTATCTTCGGGCCAACGGCTCGCATTTTCGCCATCGAGCGGTAACTGGTAGCTGATAGCTGA
The DNA here is from genome assembly GCA_038746745.1 of Pseudomonadota bacterium. Taxonomy (GTDB): domain Bacteria; phylum Pseudomonadota; class Gammaproteobacteria; order Pseudomonadales; family Halieaceae; genus JANQIO01. The sequence goes on along the minus strand of JBCDKJ010000016.1, from coordinate 3,111 downwards.
AAGAACGCTGCTTTGATCAACACGGTAAGCAGAATAATAGCCACACCCCAATTGCCAACGAAGGCGTAGATTTTGATCAGCAACCAAAATAGAGGCTGGGCGATCCACCACAGCCACCCGTAGTCTACGCTCAGCTTCAAGTGTTCAGATATGTCTTCCAGCCGATATTGGTCCTTGGGTCCAGCGTAGAAGCTGGCTTGAACGGAGCCAGAGCTGCCAGGATCAACAGTGATAGCTGGCGACACAAAACCTGCGATGTTGAATCCTGCAGAGGTAACTCGCGTACTGTAGTTATGGGTGAGGCTGGGGTCGGGGATCCAGGCGCTCAGGAAATAGTGCTGGATCATCGCAATCCAGCCGCCGGCAATTTTTTGACTGAGCGGCTCTTCCGCCATGTCTTCGAAATCAAACTTGGCAAAGCGCTTGTCCGGCAGTGTTGTGGCTGAGCCGAGGAAGGGCACCATGCCCATACCGCTGGCTAACTCAGAGGAGGGGTCCTGTGTACTGTCTCGCTTGATCTGTCCGAACAGGTTGGCTTGCCAGCGCTTATCGGAGCGATTCTCCACCTCGTACTGCACGCGGATAAGGTAGTCGCCTCGATTAAATATAAAACGCTTAGTAACGATGTATTGCGGATCTGTTGCCGCTATCAGGTCAACGGTCAGCGTGTCTTCGCTACCCAGTGCGTACTGCAGCTGACTGCTGCGGTACAAAGCCCTGCCGCTTTTATCGATGCCGTCTGGCCCGATAAGTCCACTCTGCGCCACGTAAGTGCGCCGATCATTATCTTCCAGCAGCAGAAAAGGGAGCTCAGGCTGGTCAAGTCGCGCCGGGTAGTCTTTTAACGCGACTTCCGTGATATCGCCGCCAAGAAGGTCAATGCGTACACTCAAAACATCGGTATTCACTGATATAGAGCGGCTCGTCGTAACCACAGGGTTTGCAGACTGTGCCGGAGGTTCTGCAACGGGTACATCTTCAAACGCAGTTTGCTGGCTCAGTGCATCCGCTTCTGCGCCAGGGACATCCGTAGTAGTGGTTTCAGGAGTCGTCGGAAATGCGGCGATTGTGCTGGTCGGTGCGACCGGTGGTGGCAGCCGCTCTTGCCTGAAGTTAACCCACTCGGTCAGCAACATGAAACCGAGAATAGCAATAGTGCCAATCAGTAGGGAGCGGGTTACATCCATGGTCACAGCAGGTCTTCTGAGGCAGGGGGTACGAGATCAACGCCGCCGGCGTGCCAGGGGTGGCATTTGCTTAAGCGCATTACAGTCAACAGGCTGCCGCGAGCAGCGCCGTGGGTATTGATCGCCTCGTGGGCATAACAGGAGCATGTAGGAAAGAATCGGCACTGGCTACCAATCCAGGGGCTGAGTACCAGCTGATAACAGCGGATTAACAGCAGTAAGATGCGCGCCATCAATCCAGGCTTGTCAACGTACTGCCGATCGTAGTCTTTGCTGAGGATAGGGTTTGAGTATTTGGCAGGCTGGTTCATGACTCGATTAGCTTCCGCCATTGTTGGCGCAATATAGACGACAGAGTGGTGTTGTCCAAACGATCTGCCCCTTGTCTCGCGAGGACAACCACGTCCATGCTCTCCTGGCGAGAATCCAGTTGTCGGAAGGTCTCCCGGACGATGCGTTTAAAGTGGTTTCGACTGACGGCAAGCTTGATGTGCTTTTTAGCCGCGATGATTCCTACCCGCGAATGCCCCAACGTATTATTTGCCGCGAGCAGTAAAATGTAACGGTGGGATGCTTTCTGGTCTGGATCAGTGAATACCCTGCGGTAATCGCCGCTGGTGAGTAGCCTGGCGTCCCGCGGGAAGTCCTGGCTACCCATAGCAAGCATCAGGCTGCGAGGCGTTTGCGGCCTTTGGCGCGACGACGGTTTATAACGTGGCGTCCGCTCTTTGTTGCCATGCGCGAACGAAAGCCGTGGGTCCGCTTGCGCTTGAGTACGCTGGGCTGAAATGTTCTTTTCATGTGTACAGTCTCTAGAAATCTATAACAATCTGTATGCTTGGGTTCTATGTGCTTGGGTAGAGTAGTTGGAAAGCGCAACAACGTGCGCGCATCTACCTGTCAAAACGGACGTGCATTCTAGTTAAACAGGTCGTTGTTTTCAAACAGAAAAGTTTGTGTAGGGAGACAGCTCAGTATGATCTCTGGGCTGGGTATACAACTACACTTCACCGTATCAGCTTAAGCAGCCGAGACCTGATAGAGGTTGATTCAAGGCTGACGAGGCGACAGGCTCCTTAACGGTTACTCGTGCGGTACGTGCAGATAGCTGATCCATTATCGACGAGAAGGTACCGGGCAGTGTTTTTAAGTCCCTGAAAGAGCAACAGTTTCTGTGTGCGCGAACAGATTGTCCCTAGACATGACACACTTTAACCACAAGTTATCCACAATTAAAAAATATTTTTATTTTACGGGGTTGACAGACTTAATAAGTCTATAAAACACTGATTTTAATGCTGAATTTCTATTTTTGCATATTTTTTAAGGGTGTGGATAACCCTTCGGATTGCGATTAAACTCTGCTGCGTTATCGGAGTTCGGACAGACAACAGCCCAGATATTCGCAGAGACGAGACAGGCGGTCGTCAAAAGAATGGCTCCGGTGGCTCTGCTTCTAAAACGACGGTCGGAATTACGGTCAAAGTTATGCTTATGGTCGCGATTAAAGCTCCGACGCGTATGGTAGGGAATCGCGTAATTTAGAAGCAGTTACGAGTGGATAACCACATTTTTTGTACTTATAGCGCTTAGCGCAATCTGGTGATTGTCTTAATCTCTTGGCCGGACGGGCAAGAGCTGTGCAAATCCATGCACCAGTTTCCGCAGTTCAGGGGGCGCCAGAGTCCGTGATTCCTGCAGTGCGTATTGTCGAGCACATCGAAACTATGCCGTCTGACTTGTTGCAAGACGGTACAGATTTGGTGTCGATGATATCGGCTCCAGGCATAGCGCCAAGTTCCCAGTGAGGGATCGGCTCTCGATACGCATAGCAGAATAAATAACAAAAGGGGTAGGACGTGCCAGGCATGGTGTGGGAAAGATGCGTGGATCATTTGCAGGCGGAATTGCCGTCTCAGCAATT
>JBCDKJ010000015.1:0-68812 GCA_038746745.1 Pseudomonadota bacterium | reverse complement strand
GGCGTCGGTAGGTAAAAGGCGTGCCAGCGCATTGTCTACGCAGGCCTCGGGAATGCGGCCGCTTTTATACAGCGCTCGGTACTCTGCTAGCGGTAGATAACCGCTGGCGCCAAATAGATGTTCCGCTTCCCGGAAGGCCTGATCAAAGGGCAGGTGCTCAAGGCCCTGTAGAGGGTTGTGTGACACAAAGCCCTTCATTGGCCAAAACTGCGATACCGGCTGTACGGCGTCTTCGATCAGTTCATGCAGCGGCGCGACATTCATTAATCAGGCGGCCAGCTTGCGTGCAGCGAGTTCGTGATCAGACAGCGGCTGGTGCTGCTCAATACCTGCAATCACGAGTTCGCGATGATTCTCCTGGAACTCGGTTTGCAGATAGCTAAGCCCTGACATGACGGTGTGGTCCACCAGGCGCGCGTCAGTAAGGTTGACGATCACCCTGGCAGCGGTCTGTTCAACAATCTTTCCGCGCAGCGCAATCCAGGTGCTGAACACGGCGGAGTTCTTCACGGTGATGGTGACGCTATCGCCTTCGCTATCAGTACTAATCGAAATGCTAGGCTTGAATAGAGACATGGGTGGCGCGCCGTTGATCACGTTCACAATCGCTTTCACCACGATGCCGATGCCGATGCCCACCAATAAGTCGGTGGCCAGCACGCCGAGAATCGTAGCGATAAAAACGATCAACTGTTCCTTGCCCACGTGATACATGTGCAAAAACTCAGCCGGCGCGGCAAGACGAAATCCGGTAAACACCAGCATTGCCGCCAGTGCTGCCAGCGGAATCTGATCGATAAGCGCTGGCACCAGCGCCACAAAGGCCAGCAGAAATACCCCGTGAAATAGATTGGCAAAGCGAGTCTGGGCACCATTATCAATGTTGGCCTTGCTGCGCACGATCTCTGAAATCATGGGCAGGCCTCCGACAAACGCCGCAGCCGTATTGCCTATACCTACGGCCAGTAAGTCCTTGTCCAGGTTGCTCTTGCGGCGATAGGGGTCGATCTGGTCTACGGCGCGCGCACTAAGCACCGACTCCACACTGCCGATCAGACAGAACATGATCACGTATTTGATGCCGACGCTGGTCAGTACGCCTGAAAAGTCGGGGAATACCAGGGCGGTAAACATATTGTTGGGCACATCAACCAGGTAACGCGGCCCCAGTGAGTGCTCCTGCCCGCCAAAGGTATAGGTTTGGGCTGTGCCGATATCAAAGACGATACCCAGCGGCACCGCCACCAACAGCACCAGCATGGGTGCTGGCACAATCTTGAGCCTGGGGTTCTTGATAAACGGGAAGCTGAACATGATCAGCAGGCTCAGGCCGCCGATCAAACCAATGGTAGGGTTCATGCCCATCACATAGGAGGGAATGGCAGCAATGCGTTCCAGCGGTGCTCCCTGCGCCTGCACCCCCAGCACAATTGGAATCTGAGTGGACATGACGAGAATGCCGATGGAGGCGAGCATGCCATGCACGGCCGCCGTCGGGAAGAATTCGCCGAGCTTGCCACAGCGAAATACGCCGAACAGGATTTGGATGACGCCTGCGGCAACACCAACGCCAAGGGCCAGCCTGTAGGCCTGTATGTCGGCAGCGACATCCGTGCCCGCGGTGAAGCCAAACTCAGTCACGCAGCCCAGCGCCACTACTATCAACCCGGCGGCGGGCCCTTTAATCGTGAGTTCTGAGTTACTGATGAAGGCCGACAGGATGCCGCCAATGATCGCCGTAAAAACGCCAGCGATAGCGGGATATCCGCAGGCCAGTGATATCGCCAGACAAAGAGGCAGTGCGATCAGGAAGACCAGAAAGCCCGAGAGCATGTCGGCCTTCCAGGTCTGCTTCAGTCCTTCTATCGTTCCTGCTGGAACACGCGCAGCGTCAGCGTTCATTGAACCCCCCTGAATGCAGTGGGGGAACGAGCTTTCTCAGGTGATTCCCCTCGTTGTTTCTATTGTTCTTATTATCGCGTTGTGAATTGTAGCGTTATGGGCGGCAGCGAACCTGGTCTGTGCCGCACTTTCTGCTCTGCATTATGCGAGGCTCTGCCCCGGGCTTATTGAGCAGGATCAAGGTGTAGACACTTCGCTGCAAGATTGGCACAGGCAATGCACGTCCTGCCCTCGGCAATAGCTGTACAAACGGCTAGACCATCGCCAGCAGGGTCAAACCAATGGCTGTAATGACAGCAGCGATCACGGCGTAGGGAATCTGTGTTAGCGCATGCTCCATCACGCCGCAGCCGCTGCCCTGAGCGGCAAGTACTGTGGCATCGGAGTAGAAACAGGCATGGCTGCCAAAGGCGCTGGCGGAAATCAATGCCCCGATCGCCAGTGGTGCACTGACACCGACAGACGCCGCCAGCGGCAATACAATCGGAATGGCAATAGCGAACACGCCCCAGCTTGAACCTGTGGCAAAGGAGATCATGGCCATTGTGATAAAGACGATCAGGGGCAGGTTGGTGGGCGTCATAAAAGGTGTGACGGATTCAATCACAAACAGCGCCATGCCGAGCCGGTCGCTCACCTCCTTGAACATAAATGCAACGACAACGATAGACAGCGCCGGCACCATCAGTTTGATGCCGTCCATCACCGTGTCAAAGGCCTCTGTCCATGACATCAGTCCCTGTGCGCCAAACAACACCACCGTGAAGCCCACTGCGACAATCACGCCAAGCTGCACATCCAGGTCATACCAGATGCTAAAGCCCAACAGTGCCACAATGGGTAGCAGGAAATGGTAGATTTTTGCCCCGTGCGCATCATCGGAAAGCTTATCCTCCAGTTCCTGCACCGGCGCACTGGTGCCCTCTCGCGCGGCTTGTTCGGCGGCCTTCATCAGGCCGAGATCGGGCACTTTACCCAGTGCCACCAGAGGCACCAGTAATGCAGCGACCCAGGCGTAGAGCATGTAGGGAATAGCGCTGACGTACAGGATAATACCCTCACCGGGCGCCGCGACATCCGAGGACTCCAGCACGCCGGCGAAGAAAACGGCCCAGGTAGAGACCGGCAGCAGCACGCAGATGGGTGCCGCCGTGGAATCCACCACATAGGCAAGCTTTTCTCGAGACACTTGATACTTGTCGGTCACTTTGCGCATGGCAGCGCCTACTGCCAGCGCATTCAGGTAGTCGTCGATGAAAATCAGCAGCCCCAGTAGCCAGGTGTAGAGCAGGGCGCTGTTACCGTTTTTGGCCCGCGCTGCCAGGCTGCGACTGAACGCGTTGGCAGCGCCCACGCGCATGACCAGGGCAATTAGACTGCCCATCAGGCCGCAAACAATAATGACCCAGGCGATGGTCTCATCCATCATCACTTGCAGCAGAATGGTCGAGAAGTTCGACAATGCACTGCCGGTATCCAGCAACAGCAGGCCAGAGGCCACTCCAGCCAGCAAGGATTCGATGGGTCTGCGGGTGACCAGGGCGGTAACAACCGCCACAACGGCGGGAAGCAGGCTGGTCAGGCCGGGGTCGGTGGTCAAACTGGGAACGCCCTGAAGTGATACCGCCACAGCATATACAACAATGTTGTGCCCCATCCATTGTTAAATCTGCTTCGACATCGCCCGTCGACCCTATTGCTTGCGCCAATATTTCGGTACATTCATCTCGTAAATACAGGCCTGAAACATGCGGTTAACAGGGGTGGGCTTGATAATGATAAAAATCGAGGCGCTGCCGTTATTGTCGATACGGCCTGCATCACCACTCGGCGTCGCCGTGCTGACGTGGACCTTCGGGATTCTGTTACAGGTCGTGCTCGCGGGCACCGCCCTGGCAGATGCGCCAATCCTGGTGAATGGCAGCGAGAAAGGACTTCGGCTGCAACAGAACTTCATGCTTTGGCAGGACCCTTCCGCACACGCGCAGATTGAGGATGCCGCGGCGGCTTACGCCTCCGGAGAGTTCTCTCTGCCGGGCTCCCTGGGCTCAACCGGGCTGGCCCAGGGCGCCTTCTGGAGCCGTTTTGAGTTGCAAAATACCAGTGATCGCATAATCGATTTGCGTCTCGAGTATATTGACCACCAGCTTGTAAATTTAAGGGCCTTTCAGCGCGACCAGCAGGCTACGGCGTTTGAAGAACTGGCCGATCTATCACTGTACAGGCCTTTTTCCGAACGCCCGATACCGCATCATCGCTTTGTGGTACCAGTCACCTTGAGCGCTGGTGAAACGGCAGAGTTCTTTGTCGAATACCGGTCCCACCAGATGGGATTTGTATTTCCCGAACTGCGAATATGGTCGCCTCCAGCTCTATCTTCTTCTCAGGCCAAAGAACTCACCTTCATATCCTTTATTGTGGGTGGTTTGCTGGTGATGGCGTTTATCGCTGTCGTTAGTGGTTTTGCCACCGGCAGCTCTTTTTTTCACGCTTATGCTTTCCATGCGCTGGCATCGATCTGCGTCTGGTTCACGGTATTCGGCTTCGCCCATCAGTTTCTGATTACCGAAAACTACCACTGGCGCTATATGTCAATTACTGGCGCGGTAAGCCTGTTCACCGGGCTGTATTTCGCAAGGGAATTTCTGCAGTCCCGGGAATTCATGCCGCGCTTCGATTACTTGCTGCTGTTGCTGATGGTAAACACGGTGTTTCTGGCGGTTTCTGCGCTGCTGGGTCAAAGCACGCTGGCGGTGATATCCATCACGCTGGCCTTGCTGCTATACCCCGCGGTATCGGTGGCGGGTGTGGTGCGCTGGCAGCAGGGGGCAAGAGAGGCCGGCGTGTTTACGTTTGCCTGGACCTTCCTGGTGGTCGGGCTGGTGCTGCAGGCGCTGCGAGATCTCGGTCTGGTGCAGCACAATTTCAGCAACTATTACTGGCCGGCACTGGCCTCCTACGGCGAGATGGCGGTGATTCTTATCGCCATGGGGGTGCGCATCCGCGATTTACGCAAATCGAAAGAGTGCGCCGAGAAGGCGCAAGTACAACAACTTGAAGCCAGCAAGGAACTGCTGGAAGCACAGGTCGCGGAGCGCACCAGAGAGCTGGAGGCCGCCAAAACGGCGGCAGAAATCGAAGCCTTAACGGATACCCTGACAGGCGTAAACAACCGGCGCAGTTTCCTCAACCTGGGGCAGCGCATGCTCGACCGCAGCATTCGCGAAGGCCTGCCACTTACCCTGATGATGCTCGACATCGATCACTTCAAAGCGATAAACGATAGCTATGGCCACGACATGGGCGACCGGGCCCTGGAAGCCTTTGCGGAGGCTATGATGCACCTGGTCAGAGACAGGGATCTGTTCGGACGCTTGGGGGGAGAAGAGTTCGCGCTCATGATGATCAGCAGTCCGGAGGACGCGGTACAAACCGCCGAGCGCTTGCGCCGTCAGGTGAAGGAGATCCGTCTGGATGCAACGCCTAACCCCGTCCAGTTCTCCGCCAGCGTTGGCGTTGCGCATCGCGGCAACGAGGCCGACGTTGAGACCCTGCTCAAACGCGCCGACGTGGCGCTTTACCAGGCCAAAGATGGCGGCCGGGACAGAGTGCAGGTCTGCGGCGCAGCCGCGCCCCAGGGCACTGCAGCCCACGGTGAGTCGATAACTGACAGCGGCGACTAGCGTCGGCGCCTGAGATCAGCATGATCACAGTGCTCAAAAACGCTCTATTTCTCGGATTGATCATTGCGTCCATCGTGTCCGGTCGTGCCACGTTTATAGAGATGACCATGGGCGAGGGGCCGCGTGACAGCAGCGCGGTACTCGTAGGTGACGCGCTGGAGGTCGCATTCGTCGCCAATGCTGTGGACGGTACTGTTTCGATAATAGATCTTTCGAGTCACGCTGTTCTTCATACTCTGGACATTGCACCGGATGGCAAGCGCGTCGGCCCGGCTCGAAATCTATCCCAATGGTTCGCGCAGCCCAGGTTGGAAGCAGCCGGTGGACGCAACTATGCGCAGGACACCGATCTGTCCCGCGACGGTACCGTGCTGTTTGTATCCAGAGGCTTCTTGGGCGACGTCGCGGCGTTTGATATAGCCAGCGGCGCCTTGCTGTGGCGAGCGCCTGTGCCCGGGTTGCGTGCCGATCACATGGCAATTTCCAGGGATGGTCGGCGTCTGTACGTGGCGGCGATGATTCGTGGTGGCAACAAAGTACAGGTACTGGATAGCGCCAGCGGACTGCGACTGGGGGATTTTGAGGCGGGTCAGTGGCCTCATGACATTCATGTCTCTGGTGATGATCGCCACATCTATGTGGCGAGTCTTGGCAACATGCAGCTACCGGCGGCAGAGCGTAGCAGGGCAGAAGACGCCTATCGAATCACTGTAGCGGACGCTGAGAGCCTGGACGTGGTGCGCCACATTGCGTCGACCCGTGGCATTCGTCCCTTCGCTGTGACGGCGGATGAGAAAACCCTGTATGTGCAGTATTCCAACGCACACAGCGTTACCGCGTTGCGAAGTCTTGACGGTGAGGCGCTGGGCACACTGGCGTTGCCCATGGCCGACGGCGTTACCGCAGCAGATTGGGATTTCGAGGCGCCGCACCATGGTCTGGCACTGACATCCGACCAGCGGCTGCTCTGCATTGCCGGGCGTGCGTCAGATTATGCGGCGGTAGTGACAACCCAGCCGCTGGCCCTGGTGGCGACAGTGCCGGTAGGGGACGCGCCCAGTTGGTCTGCGCTGGATGCTAGTGGTGAGCACTGCCTTATAGCAAACAATCGCAGCGATGATGTCTCTGTTGTCTCAATGCTCGATCTGGCTGAGGTGGCGAGAATCCGTGTCGGCAGGGCGCCCAAACACATCACCATAGGCCGTGTGCCGGCCGAGATTATCGCTTCCGGAGCGCCTTAGGCGACTGACGCGGAGCGAGACTGGTGACCTTCGCGCAGGTGGTCGACAACTTCTCCTGCCAGCGTTTCCCCAGCCAGGGTATAGGCTTTGCCGAACCCCTTTACATAGCGCCCCCGTGTCGGCGTTAGCTTGAACATGCGAAAGTCAGTGTGTTCACCCAGGTGGCGCGGCCTGTCACCGAATCGACCTGTCAGAGCATCCATGCCCGTCGTCCAATCCTGGCTGTCATACTCCAGTTGCTGTGCTCGAACGGTGTAATTCACGCGCAAGCGCGCATACAGCTCGCCAGCGGTGTCTTCGTCTTCGATGATGAGTACCGAGGCGTCCGGGTGTTGGCTCAAGTTGATACCGTGGATCGCGATGTCGCTGAGAATGACATACAGACAGTTATCGCCTATCGCGAAAGGGGCATAGGAGGCGAACGGAATGCCATCCTCGCCAAGACTCGCAATCTGCAGGCTGCGACGACTGCTGATAAAGTCAATCACCTCCTGGTTTAGGCGTGTTTCCATGGCTTTGTTCTTCACTGCTGTCCCCTTATACCCTGTCGTCTCTCAGACTGTTTGCGTGCTTCGAATTCGCTCAAATTCGTCGAGTTGATGTTGCAGTAGTTCACCCTGGTCGTCGCGGCCTAAAAACACTTTGAAAACGGTTTCGCCAGCATCGTCCTCAAACACAAAAGCATAGCTGGCACGACCACGGTGCGCGCGGTCCTGAAACCTGACTCGCGCCAGCTTGTCCAGGCGCAGATGACCGTGCAAGCCAGGCGTCGGACCGTCGAGATTGTAGTAACCCTCAGCCAAAGAACCGCTGGGGAACGGCCCCTTGTACTCGAAAATGCAGCCGCCACTGAACACGATAGTCACCATATTGCCCCAGCCCTTCAGGGCAGAAAGCAGGGGTAGCACCTGTTCCTGTGGCAGGCTGTTTGCCTGACTGTGTGTCATCACCTACTGTTCTAACGCCTTTTCAGTGCGGAAACTTTGTTCTAGAGCAGGGTTTTCACCGCGAGCTCGGCAGCGGGGTAAGGAGCGAGGTCCACCCCTGCCGCTAGTCGCGGCAATGTAACAAGCGGCCGTTGCTCTGTAAATGAGAACCATTCTTATTGTTCGCGAAAAACAAACGTCGTAGACTTCGGCAACTATCAGGCGGGACCGTGAACCCCGCGCCGTGAATACCAAAGAGAGTCGTACTTCCATGATGTTTACCCCGCTTTCTGCGAGCTGCACGATGCGCCAAAACGCCGCAACCTCCACCGCCGCATTGCACGTTTCGCTGCAGCGCTCCCCGCGTATGTGGATACAAACCTACGTGTTGCTGGTTTGTGTGCTGTCGACACTGCTGAGCAGCATGATTGCCCGCGCGGCACCCGCTGAGGTGCGCCTGTTGAGTGCCGATGCTGTCGTCACCGAAATCCTGCTGGAGCTCGGGCTCGTGGCCAGGCTGGCAGGCATTGATGCTGCCAGTGCAATGCCCACAGGCTATAACCTGCCAAGGCTGGGCTATCACCGCGGTCTGGCAGCCGAGGGCATTATTGCAACCGCGCCAGATGTGCTAATCGGTAGCGATCAGATGGGACCGCCGCACGTGCTGGATGCAGTGCGGGGCGCAGATATCGACGTGCTGGTCTTGCCATACCCCAGCGACCTGCCAACGCTGCAAGCTAATGTGGACAAGATCGCCAAGGCAGTTGGCGTCAGTAGCAGTAAAGCCCTGCAGAATAAACTCACACAGGACGCTGAGGAACTCGAGAAAAAATCGCTAACTAATCGTAAGGCAGCCCTGCTGCTGCGGGGAGAGGGCGGCGTTTTGCGCATGGCTGGCGCTGGCACCGGCGGCGGCGGATTTGTCAGTCTGACCGGTGCGCAGAACGTGGCAGACTATCGCGGTTATCGCGCCATTACACCGGAGGGTTTGCTGGACCTGGAGCCTGAGCTGTTGTTTGTACTGGACGCGGAGGGTCGTGGCCTCGATGATTTTCTGGAGCGCTATCCGGTGATGCGCTTCAGCGAAGCCGTCAAAGCCGATGCTGTGTTTGCTATTGAGGGCAAAACCTTGGTCGCAGGTATCGGGCCTGCCGCAGTCAACGAGGCTCTGCGCGTAGTGAGTGCTATCGAAAGCAACGCGCGTTAGTCGGCCCGGAGCCCGAATGCGATTGTGAACAGCACACCTAATCGATTGCCTTTAATGCCTAGCGTTGCGGCGCTGGGCGCAGCGCTGTTTTTACTATCGCTATTTTCTATCGCTTCGGGCGTCATGAATCTGCCACTGTCTCAAGCCCTACTGACGATAGGCGATCAGCTGTTTGGTTCTGAGGCAAGCCGTCTGAAAAGCCATGAACAGGCGGTGATCTGGGAGCTACGGCTACCGAGGACGCTGCTGGCGGTGCTGGTAGGAGTATTGCTTGCACAAAGCGGGGCGGTAATGCAGGGCTTGTTTCGCAACCCGCTGGCGGACCCGGGTGTCATCGGTGTTTCTTCCGGGGCGGCAGTGGGCGCGGTAGCGGCCATCTTTTTCTCGCCACTGTCCGCGACCTGGTGGACCGTTCCCATCAGCGCTTTCATAGGGGGGTTTTTGTGCAGTGTTTTTGTGTACCGCCTCGCGCATAGCCAGCTTGGGACTTCGGTGCTGGTGCTGCTGTTGGCGGGTATTGCGCTGACGGCCATGGCGCAGGCCATTATCGGTCTGTTCAGTTATTTGTCCGACGATACTCGTCTTCGCAATCTCACCATGTGGCAACTGGGTTCAGTGGCAGGTGCGAACGGCACTAAGGTGTGGATCGCACTGATTGCAGCGCTGCTTTTGTGCTGGCGTTTCCAGTTCCGCGCCGCCGCCCTCAATGCCATGCTGCTGGGAGAGGCCGAGGCCAGGCACCTCGGTATTGATGTCGAAAACCTAAAGCGGGAGCTGATTGTGCTAGTTGCGCTGGGTGTAGGGCTGGCAGTTGCCTGCGGCGGAATCATTAGCTTTCTCGGGCTTGTGGTACCCCATGCGGTGCGCAGCATTAATGGCCCTGACCATCGCAGCCTGCTACCGCTGGCTGCGCTGTTGGGCGGATTGCTCCTGTTATGCGCTGACATTGTCGCGCGCCTTGCCGTGCAACCCGCAGAGTTGCCTGTGGGCTTGCTGACAGCGCTACTGGGTGCGCCGTTCTTTATCTTGCTGCTGCTACAGCTGAAGGATCGAATGTGACGGCTTTGCAGTTGGAAAGCCTGCAGGTGCAGCAGGGTGCATTTTCACTGGAGGTTGCGCAGTGGCAGGCGAGGACGGCGCAGTTTCACGCCCTGCTTGGGCCCAACGGGGCCGGCAAGACTACCTTGCTGCGCACCATCGCCGGTGAATTGCCCTATCAGGGTCATGTGCTGCTGCACGGTAAAGACCTGCGCGACTGGAATCCGCTGCAGCGAGCGCGCCATCTCGCGGTGTTGCCTCAGGCTTCACAGCTCAGCTTTGGGTTCACGGCCGCAGAAGTGGTGGCGCTTGGTGCAACACCGCTGTCGTTGGCGCAGCGGGAACTGCGCGCAGAAGTACGAAGGGTTATGGCGCTCACCGATTGTGCTGGCTTAGCTGCCCAGCTTTACCCGGGGCTGTCCGGCGGTGAGAAGCAGCGTGTGCACCTGGCGCGGGTGCTGCTTCAACTCAGCCAGGCAAGCGATCAACCGGTGCTACTGCTCGATGAACCCACCTCCGCGCAGGACCTTGGCCAGCAACATACTGTACTTGGCCAGGTGCGCCGGCTGTGCCTGGAACAGGGCTATGCGGCGGTTGCTGTTCTGCACGACCTCAATCAGGCGCTGCGCTACGCGCAGTACTGCAGTCTGGTCGACAGCGGTCGCGTGGTGGCCGCTGGGGCACCCGATGGCGTCATAACGCCCCTGTCTGTGCAACAGTACTGGGGCTACGCGGCGGAGCCAGTGACCACCTCAAAGGGCCTGCCACAGCTTCTCTGAACTCAATCCGGCTGCAGGGCTGGGGCGTACTTACCGCGTCTATAAGCAAACGTTTCTGACCGATCGCAGATGTTACCTGCTCCTGATACCAGCATCGCCCCGGCTCTAGCATTTCGCCTGTTCTTGATGACACCGCTTGCCGCTGTTTTCCTGCAGACCAGCTCGACCCGCAGGCGAGCGCTCCTGTGATCCCCAGGGCGTCAGACCTATGGCTGCTGCCGTTGGGTGGCTGTGGCGAAATCGGGATGAACATGAACCTGTATGGCCACGATGGCCAGTGGTTGATGGTGGATTGCGGCATTGGATTTGCTCGAGATAGCGGTGACACACGCATCATTGCGGCAAACCCAGAGTTCATCAGTACCCGACGTGAAAGTCTGCAGGGTCTTTTGGTGACGCATGCCCACGAGGACCATGTGGGAGCAGTGGCCCATCACTGGCCACTGTTACGATGTCCTGTGTACTGCACGCGCTTTACCGCAGAAATCCTGCAGCGCAAGTTGGCTGAAGCAGGCCTTGCCGGGCGGGTACCTGTGCATGTGATGGAATCCGGAGATCGCCATACGGTTGGCGTCTTCGATATCGAGTGGGTGGACATTACTCACTCTACGCCGGAATCCCAGGCGCTCATGCTGCGCACAGCCGTCGGCAATGTGTTTCATACCGGCGACTGGAAGTTAGACCCGGCACCAGTAGTGGGCGCAGATTACGACGCTAAACGTTTCCAAGCCTTCGGCGATGAGGGTGTGTTGGCCATGGTCTGCGACTCCACCAACGCCACGGTGGCGGGGCGCTCGCCCAGCGAGGGCGCACTCTACGCCGGGCTTTTGCAAGCCGTACTGCAGGCACCCAAGCGTGTGGTGGTGGCGTGCTTTGGCAGCAACGTGGCGCGCCTGGTCACGCTTGTGCAGACAGCACTGGAGGCGGGTCGCTACCCGGGTTTGCTGGGTCGATCTTTAGAAAACTACTACCGCGCAGCGCGTGTGGCGGGCTTGTGGCCTCTGGAAGCGGAACTGATTCAGTCTTCGCATCTGGGGTATCTGCCACCGGAAGAAGTATTTGCTGTGGCTACGGGTAGCCAGGGGGAAGCGGGCGCCGCACTGAGTCGTCTGGCTGCAGGTAGTCACCCGGCATTGGAGTTGGAGCCGGATGACACAGTGATTTTCAGCTCACGGGTTATTCCCGGCAATGAAAAGGAGCTGGAGCGTCTGTACGCGAAGCTGCGCAGTCAGGGTGTGCGCATTGTCGTGGAGAGCAGGAAGACAGACGGCACCGAGGCGGAAAAGCGTAGAGTAGTGAATGGCGGGGAAGAGGGTGGCGTAGAAGAGGGTGTCGTAGAAGAGACTGGCATAGAAGAAAGCGGCGCGGAAGAGAGAGGTACCGCACCAAGCGCAATAGACGCAACAGAAGCCGCTCATATCCATGCCTCTGGTCACCCGGCACAGGATGAACTGGTGGATATGTACCAATGGGTGCGTCCACGCATCGCTGTACCTGTCCACGGCGAGTCACGACATCTGGACGCCCATGCGGCGTTGGCTAAATCGCTGGGCGTGCCTATGCAGCTCAATGGACGCAATGGTGACTTGTTTATGTTGGCACCGCAGCCCGGACTCAAGCGCCGGGCTGTGGATACCGGACGCCTGGAAATACAGCGCTAGTCGGTATGGCCCAGGCCAGGTCTTGCAGCGGCCTTTAGCCACTCGCGACCTTTCCGCTGCGTTAAGCCCGATAACTCCAGAGACGCCTTCAATGAGCTGGCCAGGCCTGCTGCCAGCAAACGCCGATAGTAGGGCAGGTGGCTGACATAGTGAGGCAAACTGTCTTCGAGACGCTCATCGCGATCCAGCAAGTCCAGGAACCCGTTGTGAAACGCATCCAGCGCAGCGCCCAATTCGGCGTTTTCTCCCGCGTCCTGTCTCGGCTCCAGTTGCCAAGTCATATCCGGATGCAGCTCACAGCGGCCAAGACAGGGTCCCGGTGCCCGCCCCAGCCATTCCTCGGGGGCAATCAGCGAAAGCTTCCACGCAGGGTCGCGCAGATAGAGGTAGTAGCTAACGCCAGACGCGGGCTTGAAGTTAAATTCAGCCGATAGCACCAGCAGGGTCGTAAAGTAGTCGCCAATCACCTGGCGAGGCGTGCGCTGGCGTATCAAAGCGGGCTGCGCTGATTGCCATTCGCTGAGCACCGGCGTGAGCCCCTTGCCCTGTGGATTGCCGCCTCTTGCCATACTGTCCTATGCGCGTGTATTCATTTGCCATTGACAGTACGACCTGCAGCGACATTTAGATGTACGGAAAGCGACTACGCAGCGTCTACCAGCGGGCGCACTTCTTCGATCCAGGCGAGCGTCCACTCGCAGTGACGAATGCCGGCCAAAAGTGCGCAATACACGCCCTGTTGCCGCACTGGCAGTGAGGTGGGCTCAGCGAAGCTTCGCTCTCGGATGCGTTGGTAGAGGCTCAAATTGCTGGCCACGTGTGCCGCCCGTTCCGACAGTTCCTCGATGATGTGTGCGCGGTTGGTATCGTTGAGATTGTAGAGCTTCACGAACAGATCATCCTTGGCATCGCTGACGCGACTCTGGCCCAGCACCCATTCATCCAGCGTGTCTCGACCCTGCCGCGTTAGCTGGTATACGACCTTGTCAGGTTTACCTGCTTGCGGAACTTCCTCGCCGGCGAGCATGCTCTGTTGCTCAAGGTCTCTCAACGCTTTATAGATTTGTTGATGGCTGGCCTTCCAGAAGAACCCAAGTGACGTATCGAAGCTCTTGGTGAGTTCGTAGCCACTCATTGGAGTGTCCAGCAGTGCGGTCATGATGGCGTGGTTCAGGGCCATGGGCGATATTCCAGTAACAGGCGTATACAGGATAGTGGTATCGAATAGCTATGCAAAGAGTTGCATATCACTGTGTAGTGGCGTAGCTTATGCAAATGTTTGCATATAAACCCGCCTGAGAGGAAACCCCATGGCACTGCCCCCCGTTTTTGACACCCTGCGTCTACCGGTTGTCGGCGCTCCCCTGTTTATTATCTCCAACCCGGATCTGGTGATCGCGCAGTGTAAGGCGGGCATCGTCGGCTCCTTCCCGGCGCTGAATGCGCGGCCCGCCGAAGTATTGCATCAGTGGCTTGAGCGTATCACCACAGAACTGGCTGAATATGATGCGGCTCACCCGGAGGCACCATCGGCGCCCTTTGCGGTGAACCAGATCGTGCACGGCTCCAACGATCGTTTGCAGCATGATCTCGAACTGTGCGTGAAGTACAAGGTGCCCATCGTAATCACGTCCCTAGGCGCGAAGGAGTTCGTCAACGAGGCAATTCATTCCTACGGCGGCATTGTGCTGCATGACATCATCAACAACCGGTTTGCCAAAAAGGCCATTGAAAAAGGCGCTGACGGGCTCATTGCGGTCGCGGCTGGCGCGGGTGGCCATGCGGGCGTGCAATCGCCCTTTGCGTTGGTGCAGGAAATCCGCGAGTGGTTTGATGGCCCGCTTTTGTTATCCGGCTCTATGGGCAATGGCGATGCCATTCTCGGTGCCCAGGCCATGGGCGCAGACCTGGCGTATATCGGCTCATCATTTATCGCTACCGATGAAGCCAACGCCGACCGGCCCTACAAGCAGGCGATTGTTGATAACAGTGCCAGCGATATTGTGTACACCAATCTGTTCACGGGCGTACATGGGAACTACCTGCGTCCCTCTATTGAGGCCGCCGGTCTGGACCCGGATGACCTGCCCGAGAGCGACCCCTCAGCGATGAACTTCGGTTCCGGCGGTAACCAGGATAAAAAAGCCTGGAAAGATATCTGGGGCTGCGGCCAGGGTATCGGTGCGGTGAAATCCCTGGGGCCCACCGCCGATATGGTGGCGCGCCTGACCTGCGAATACGACGCCGCGGTTCAGCGCCTGCAGGCCTTGTTACCGGGTACCGACACGCGCAAAGTTGCCTGATCTGACGAATTCCTGCAGTTCACTCTGAAAAACCGCCCTGTGGTTCTCACGGGGCGTATTTGACAGCTCTACCCGCGCCCATGAAGCTTAGGGGCTTCTCGTTACAGCACCCTAGACTCAGACATCGGAACCCTTAGACATTGGAACCCTCAGAAATTACCGACTGCGGCAATGAACTGTATGCTGCGTTGCGCGAACAGCGCACGCTACTGCCCCTAACTGATCGCTTCGCGAATATCACCATCGAAGACGCTTATCACATCTCTCAGCAGATGCTGGCCCAGCGCACGGCGTCGGGCGAGACGGTGGTGGGAAAGAAAATCGGCGTTACCAGCAAGCCAGTGCAAGACATGCTGGGTGTATTTCAGCCTGATTTCGGGTTTCTTACCGATGCCATGATTTTCGAGGATGGTGCCGATATCTCAATCTCGGATCATCTGATCCAGCCTCGCGCCGAGGGGGAAATCGCGTTTCGCTTGAAAGCCGATCTACAGGGCCCGGGCGTCACCGAAGCAGATGTGCTGGCGGCCACCGAAACTATCATGCCCTGTTTCGAAATTGTTGATTCCCGCATTCAGGACTGGAATATCAAGATCCAGGACACGGTGGCTGACAATGCCTCCTGCGGTGTCTACGTACTGGGCCGCAATGAGGTAGACCCCCGCGACTACGACCTGCCCAATTTACATATGACGATCTGGAAAAACGGTGAGTTTCACAGCGAGGGATTGGGTTCGGCAGTGCAGGGCGATCCGCTGACTGCGGTAGCCTGGCTGGCGAACACTCTGGGCGAGTTCAATATTCCGTTCAAGGCGGGCGAAGTGATCCTGTCGGGTTCCCTGGCCCCTTTGATCCCGGTCCTTGCAGGCGACACAATGCGCCTCGAGATTGACGGTATCGGTGGCTGTTCCTGCCGATTCGTTTGAAGGGTTATTGGCTACTACCCGGTCGCAGGGCTTCGATGGGGGAGTGAAGAAGCGGCACCGCTCCCATGGACCGCCCGTTTAGAGAGGCAACATATGAGTGAAAGAGTGAAGGCAGCCATTATCGGGCCGGGCAATATCGGCACTGATCTGCTGATGAAAGCGATGCGCAGCACGCTGATAGAGCCAGTATGGATGGTGGGTGTGGTGCCGGATTCGCCCGGGCTGGCGCGGGCGAAAGACATGGGTTTGCAGACTACGGCCGATGGCGTGGATGGGATGTTGCCCACCATGCAGGCCGACGGCGTGCAGATTTGCTTTGATGCGACCTCCGCGTCGGTCCATGCCGAGAATAGCCGGAAAGTGAATGAGAAGGGGGCGGTGATGATTGATCTGACCCCTGCGGCTATTGGGCCCTTCTGCGTGCCGCCGGTGAACCTGGACGAGGCCATGGCCGCCCGCGCGATGAATGTGAATATGGTGACCTGTGGTGGCCAGGCGACAATCCCCCTGGTGAAGGCTGTGAGTCGGGTGCAGGATGTCAGCTACGCTGAGATAGTCGCCACCGTGAGCAGTAAGTCAGCGGGACCCGGTACCCGCAAGAATATCGATGAGTTCACCCGGACTACCGCCGACGGTATCGCCCGAGTTGGGGGCGCCGATGAAGGTAAAGCGATTATCGTGATTAACCCGGCGGAGCCGCCACTGATCATGCGAGACACGATCCACTGCCTGACTAAAGACACGCCAGATGAAGCGGCAATCATTGCCTCAGTACAGGAAATGATTGGGGAAGTGCAGCGCTATGTGCCCGGCTATACCCTCAAGAATGGGCCGGTGTTCGACGGCAATCGGGTCTCGATATACATGGAGGTAGAGGGCGCAGGGGATTTTCTGCCGAACTATGCCGGAAATCTGGATATCATGACGGCTGCAGGTCTGAAGACAGCAGAAATGTATGCAGAACAGATACTTGCGGGCAAGTTTACACCTAAAGTCTCGGCTGCCTGAGGTGGGCCGAGCGCGGTTTTAGGCCGCAATCGGATAGCGAAGTACGAGGATAACCATGGATTTACACGGCAAGAAAGTCACTGTGCACGATATGTGCCTGCGCGATGGCATGCACCCCAAGCGCCATCAGATTACGGTGGATCAAATGGTCACTGTGGCCAAGGCCATGGACGATGCCAGAGTGCCGCTGATTGAGGTCACCCACGGTGACGGGCTGGGTGGTAAAAGTGTGAACTATGGCTTTCCCGCCGCCAGCGATGAGGAGTACCTGCGAGCCGTATGCTCGGTAGTCAATTTTACCAAAGTGTCTGCGCTACTGCTGCCAGGTATTGGAACGGTCGATCACTTGCACATGGCTGTGGACTGCGGGATTTCAACCATTCGCGTGGCGACTCACTGCACGGAGGCCGACGTTTCTGAGCAGCATATTGGCATTGCCAGTGGTATCGAGGGTCTGGACACCGTCGGCTTCCTCATGATGGCGCATATGATTGGCCCTGAGGAACTGCTGGAGCAGCTTTTGCTGATGGAATCCTACGGTGCCAATTGTGTTTATATCACTGACTCCGCAGGCTATATGTTGCCTGACGACGTCACGGCGCGCGTGGCGCTGGCTCGCAGAGAACTGAAGCCCGAAACAGAGTTGGGTTTTCACGGCCATCACAATCTGGCTATGGGCATCGCCAATTCTCTGGCAGCGGTGGAAGCCGGCGCCAACCGTATCGATGGGTCAATGGCCGGACTGGGTGCAGGTGCGGGAAACACGCCGCTGGAGGTCTTTTTAGCTGTGTGCGAACGAATGGGCGTTGAAACCGGCGTCGATTTGTTCAAGGCAATGGATATTGCTGACGACCTGATCGTGCCAATGATGGACGAGATGGTGCGCATCGATCGGGATTCGCTCACGCTGGGCTACGCTGGCGTCTACTCTTCTTTTTTACTGTTTGCCAAACGCAGCGCCGAAAAGTACAACCTCTCTTCGCGGGATATTCTGGTGGAGCTGGGCAAACGAAAAACGGTGGGCGGCCAGGAAGACATGATTGAGGATCTGGCTCTGGATATGGCGCGCGAGGCCGGGACTATCACCTGATGCTTCTCAGACTTGCTGTCAGGTCTGTTCAGCAAGGCTTAGCCGCGTGGCTCTCCAGGCTAAGGCCGATGCCAGCAGAGTGTAGACAACCCCCGCGAGCGCCTGCGCTTCAATGCTGATGCCCGCATCAATCCACCACCCCATCAACACCGGTGCTATCGCGCTGGCAAAGACCATAATGGCGGTTGTCACCGACTTGATCGCGCCAAGGTGCAGGGTGCCGTACTTTTCTGCAAACAGGGGCGAGGCCAGTGTGGAGTAAATGCCAACATTTACGGCGAGCAGCAACATGAACCCGACGGCGACCCAGATCCCGTCAGCGCTGGCTAGCACCAGCAGCCCCAGCCCGAAAGGCAGACACACCAGGGGCGTTAGCCGGACGGCACCGTATCTGTCCACCAGTACTCCGGCGTAAAGCTTCATGGCAGTCGCTGCTACTGCATAGACCGTATACAGCCCACCCCAGAGAGCGAGTGGCCAGCCCTTGGCCTCAACCATGTGGACCTGGTGAAACATAAACCCGGTAAACAGCATAGGCTGTGCCATCAGCGCTGGCAGGAACAGGTAGAACAGAGGGTCTCGAATCACCTCATCACGGGTCCACTGACGCTGTCGGGGTCCGGTATCGACAGCGTTATCGCCGTGCGCTTCAGACAGTGAAGCCAGATAGTTCGCATGGCGCAGTGGATGACTCTTCAGGAGAGCGTGAACCAGTGCCGGCAGCGCTAGCACCAGTAATGCGGTCCAGACTAGCCAGGATTGTCGCCAGGTGATGGCGGCCAGCATGGCGATGACTGCAGAGGGCAGAATGGCTTCAGATACTGAGAACCCGATCGCGGTGATGGCTGTGGCTTTACCACGTTGCTCGGGAAGATAGCGCACCATCGCCGTGGGGCCGGCCATGCCCATCAGCCCCTGGCCGCTCTGCCGCAGCAGCAGCATTGCTAAAAACAGCACAGGCAGGCTCGCTGCGAAGGCGAGCAGCAGGCCGCCGAGGGTCAGACCGATAATGGCAAGGTAGGAGAATACTCGCAGGTCGAGGCGGTCGATCAGACTGCCTGTCTTGAGTAGCAGCAGAGCGCTGACCAGCGTGGAGGCCGAGTACACCGCACCAAACTCACTGTGACTCAAGCCGAGATCTGATCGTATTTCGCCACCGAAAAGCGCGATGAAGTAGGTCTGTCCGTAGCTGCAGGCAAACATCATGGCAAAGCCATAAGCCAGCAGGCGCCACTCGTCCTTAATCAGCTGTGTGAAACTGCTCATGCAAAAAATACTGTGAAAAAGTTAACGAATCCCAGCGCATGCTCCATCAGACAGGCCAATGCGAGCGACCCTCACTTTTTTTCCTCTTTCGGAGTTGGTATACACCGCACATGGCTCAACATCTTGCATATCGCGGTTATCGCGGCACTATCAATTTCAGCGAAGAGTGTCAGTGCTTCTTCGGGAAGATTGATGATATCAGCACTCTTGTGTGTTACGAGGGTGATACGCGTACCGCTTTGCAGGAAGCGTTTGAACACGCCGTTGACGATTACCTTTTGAACTGCGCTCGTATGGGCAAAGCACCTGAACGTCCGTTTCCCCGCCTCGCGTCCTGACGCGGCTTCAGCAACTTGCTACGAAAGCTCTCCACGGCGGTGGTCGCGAGACCCAGTTGATGGCGCCTTGCGTAGATTTCAGTGACATAAATCATCAGGTCAGCGCCATGTTCTACCTGTTCAAATCTGATCCCACCAAGAAACTGAAAAAGCAGCACGCGATCGTCCTGGAAAAAGCGATGCATGCGCAGCGCAATGGGGATATTCGCACGTATTCAACGCTCACCGAAGAAGCGGAGACGCTGCACCAGCAGATTCTGGCCCTGGAAGAGCCTAGCGAAGGCTAAAATCCTGCAATAAACGTTTCGGCGCAGACAGAAATACAACGAAAGCCAAGAAAAGGCACGATCACTTTCCGGGTGTCTGCTGCCGTAATGCGGCCAGCGCATCGTGCAGCCACTCGCGGCTAGTCATCTTTTGCTGGCCGCACTGCACGGTGTAGGGCTTGCCTGTCCAGGAGCTCTCGCTCGCTAACCGATCAATAAACTGGTCAGCAGTGTCGATATAACGCTGCCCGCGCTGGTATTTTAATCGTAGATGATCCGCAGCTCGTGAGGCCTCATAGCTATCGCCATTACGCATGAACACACAGCCACTGCTGGCAACAAAGTGCAGTAACGCATTGATTTCCTGGTCGGTCGCCGTGTGCACCGTGTTGCTGATAGTCGTCAGCAGAATACCTAGCAGACAGGCAATTGACCCGGGGCGGCTCACGGTACCAGAGCCAGGCGCAGGCGAATCGGATTGTGATCGGAACTGGCCACGCTTATGACCTCGGCTTTCTCCACCGTAAGCCCACGCAGATAAACATGATCCAGCGGTCGGCCCAGGGGTCGACTGCGTTTATCGTCTTCGAACTCAACCTGTGTTAGTCCCTGCGCTGCCAGCAGTTCGTCCACCAGGTTCTGACGCGCCTCGCTCCAGGTATTGAAATCTCCCGCAATGATGGCGGGGCCGGTGTGGTTCGCTACCTGTTGTAACAGAGGCAAAAGCTGATTGCGGAGACTGTCCAGGCCCAGGCTGAAATTCACCGCATGTAAATTGATAGCTAACAAGTGCTCATCACGCCCGCTGAGCGCGTACGTTGCAGCGCTGGCTGCTTTGGGTGTGCGCAGCCATGGCTCAACGGCACTAAAGCTGCAGTGCTTGCTTGGCGCCGCCGTGCCCAGGGTCATCACGCCGGTGTTGAGCTGCGTCGTGGTGTAACCCTCCGCAAATACAGCCGTAAGCGCGCCGGGTAGCAGCTCCGGAATACCGGCCTGGAGTGATGCTTCCTGCAAAAATGCCAGCTCTACATCACCCGCCAATTCCTTCAGGTCCCGCTGCCAGCCGTCGCCGCTCGCCTTTTGCAGATTCCAGCTGAGCACGTCGAAGGAGGCCTTCAGTGTCTGATCACTGGGCCAGTTACTGTCTGCATAACAATCCTCCTCAGCGTGAACACTGGCCGCCATCAGCAGGCTGCAAAAGGCGAGCAGGTACATCTTGCCGTGCGCTTTGTTTGTCACTCTCATGCTGGGAGTTTACCTCGCATCCTGCAGTCGTAGATGGCCGAGGACGCCAATATTTGATGGCGGATGACGCATCGGGTCATGTTCGCAGCGATGCTGTGCTCAGCCAATCCCGTCGCCTACTCAGCTCGTATGCACCACAACCTCGCGCCGCTGTGGTCCATGGCGATGTTCCCAAAGGTAAATGCCCTGCCAGGTGCCTAGCAACAGCCTGCCGCTTTCGAAGGGGATGCTCAGCTGCGTGGCGGTCAGTGCGGCTTTGATATGGGCAGGCATATCATCCGGGCCTTCCAGCGTGTGAGTGTAGAGTGGGTCGTTCTCGGGCACCAGCCGGTTCAGCCAGCGCTCCAGGTCGACTCTAGCGCTGGGGTCGTAGTTTTCCTGAATCAGCAGGCTGGCTGAGGTGTGTTGCAGGTATAGCGTGCACAGACCGTCCTGTACCTTAGCTTTTGCAACGACGGCGTGGACACTGTCAGTAAACGCGTGAAGGCCCTGACCGGGAGTATCGATGCGAATTCGCTGAATCATGCAGTGAACGAAGTCGGTAAACTGTAGTCTGAAGTGCGCAGAGTGTACGACGTTTCGTTGATATTACAGCACCGCATTGCTGCCAGTGGCTGCCCTGAGGAACATTTATGACCAGTTTTCGCCTATCTCTGTTTGCCCTGTTTATGGGTGCATCCCTTCAGGCCAGCGCGGCCACTGCGGTTTTTGCCGGAGGTTGCTTCTGGTGCATGGAAGCCGCTTATCAGGACGTTCCGGGTGTTACAGATGTGGTGTCTGGCTTCACCGGCGGTACGCACCCCAATCCCACCTATAACGGCGCGCACACAGGGCACTATGAAGCGGTTGAGGTAACCTACGACCCGGATGCGATCAGCTTTGAGCAGTTGCTGATGCTGTTCTGGGCTAACGTGGACCCCTTCGACGCAGGCGGTCAGTTCTGTGATCGCGGCGATAGCTACCGCACGGCAATTTTTGTGGCGGGTGAGGGCGAGCGCGCCCTGGCAGAGTCAACGTTCAACGCGGTACAGGGCGCATTTTCTGACCAGATGGTAGTCACAGAGATCCTGGATCGGGCAAAGTTTTTCCCGGTCGAGGAGTATCATCAGGATTACTACATTAAAAACTCACGTCGCTACAAGTTTTATCGCTTTGCCTGCGGCCGCGACAAGCGTCTGAAAGCGGTGTGGTCCGGTACGCGCTGGCGTGAAGAAAGTCAGCGGCTCAGCACGGCGCATTGAGCCTGGGCAAAATCAGTGTTCGGTAGCGACTCGCTGTTGTTTGCGCAACTCCTGCTGGCGCACAATTTCCTCAATCTGACGCGGAAAGTGCGCCTCGCGCAGCGTGGCTTCAAAGTCGCGAGACGGTAGAGGCTTGCTGAACAAGTAGCCCTGAATAATTTCAACCTGTTGCTGGCGCAGGAACAGGAACTGTTCGGGATTGTCCACGCCCTCCGCAACCAGCGACAGGTTCAGGCTTTTGCCCATCGCAATGATGGCGCTGACCAGGCTGGCGCTGTTCTCGCTCTTATCGAATTCAATGACGAAGCTGCGATCAATCTTCAGCTCGTCCAGCGGGAACTTACTCAGATAGCTGAGAGACGAGTAACCGGTACCAAAATCGTCGACGGACAGCGAGACGCCCAGCTCTTTGAGGCCATGCAACGATTCAATCGACGCCTTGGCGTTGTTCATGATCACGCCCTCAGTGAGCTCTAACTCGATGCAGCTCGGTGGAATGCTCACGCTGTCCAACACCGCCTGCACCTGTTTGGTGAAGGAAGGGTTGAACTGCAGCGCGGAAACGTTCACGGCGATTTTAGGTACGGGGATGCCCAGATCCTTCAGGCGCTTGCTCTGACGCGCGGCCTCTTCCAGCGTCCATGCCCCCAATTCGACAATCAGCCCCATTTCCTCAGCCAGTGGAATAAAGCGGATGGGGGGCACCAGGCCGTGTTCGGGATGTTCCCAGCGCACCAGGGCCTCAGCGCCCAGCACTTTGCCGGTGGCGGTGCAGATCTGCGGCTGGTAATGCAGTACGAGTTCCTCGCGTTCCAGGGCTTTGCGCAGCTCAGTCTCGAGTTTGAGGCGGCCGACGCCAGCGCTCTGCATGGAACTGGTATAGAAGGAGTATTTGTTACGGCCCTGGGATTTGGCGTGATACATCGCAGTGTCGGCAAGCTTGAGCAGATCTTCGACGTTGTCAGCGTCTTGAGGTGCCAGAGCGATTCCCACGCTCGGGGTGACCACTACCTCGTGGCCCTCGATGTGCATGGGCTCCTGTAGTGACTCCAGCAGTCGCTCGGCGATTACCCCCGCCGTTTTGGGTTCGTCAATGCTGTTCAGCACCACAGTGAATTCATCGCCGCCCAGGCGGGACACACCGATCTTGGCTTCGCTGTCTACATATTTAGCCAACAGGTCGCTGCCGCGCACGCAGGATGCAAGACGCGCAGCGACTTCTCGCAGCAACACATCGCCCGCCGAGTGCCCCAGAGAGTCATTAATGCGCTTGAAGTTATCGAGGTCCAGAAACAGAAGAGCAATGGTACGGCCCTCGCGCTGTGCCATACGCAGCAGGATATCCAATTGCTCAGTAAACAGTTGCCGATTGGGCAGCTCTGTCAGTCCATCGTAATAGGCCAGTTGTCGCAGTTTGTTCTTGGTGCGCGTGACCTGTCGCACCGCCTCGTTGAGTTGCTTGTTCTGACGCGATAACTGCTCGGTGCGCTCGTCGACTTTCATGCGCAGCAGGTGACTGTCGGCATCCATTTTGGCTTTGTGTTTTTTCAGCTCTCCCAGAATCACGTTGAGCATGGAGGCAATCTCCCGAATTTCCCCCTTGCCCCGCGGGCGGAACTTCTTGTCCAGATGGCCTTTTGAGATTTCCGACGCCATATCCGCGAGGCTGGCCAGTGACGCGGCTATGCCGCGCGTAAAGCTATAGGTCAGGAACAGCGTCAGCAGCAGTCCGCCCAGCCCGTACAGCGCGATTTGTTGCAGGGCCGGGCGCAGAGACTGGAACAGTGCTAGCTTGTTGATACCGAAATGGTAATAACCGATCAGGTACTGACTGGCGACAGGATCTTCAGCCGCGAGGCGATCTCCATAGTCTGCCCGGCTTATGTCTTTTTCCAGCGGGTTGATGTCGGAGTACACCGGCACGGTCAGATCATAGTAGCCGCTGGTATCAATTCTGCGGTTGAGGCGGCCGATCTCCAGTAACTCAGTATTGCCGCGCAAAACCGAGAAGTCCGTTAACGGGTAGGCATCCACACCGGGTGCGAGGTACTCCGCGAGTTGATCGCCCTCCAGGCTGTAGGCGGCGGCGCGTTCAATGGCGGGATGACTGGCGACGTCCCGCATCAGGGTTTGCAGCAGGGCAGAATCGCTATAGTAAAAACCAAGCTGATGGCGAACGCCTTCACCGCTCTGCCAGGCAGCGCCGGCTTCGATGCTGTTCAGCTGTTGGCGGTAGCTGCTAACAACGCCATAACAGCTCAGCACCACGGTTACTGCCGTGGCCAGGGTGGTCACGAAGAAGTTGATGCGTCTGGCGATGGTCAAACGGCTTTTCATGGCATTGTCAGGTGCTCGGTTTGCACCGGCCAGCACGATCTGATGACCGGCACCGCTATGCTGCGCAGCAGCACTTAATAATTATTGTTGATAATGGCAGAAAACTATTGAAAAGACTAAAGAAATTGCGAATGAAAACAAGTGAACTATGCCTACTCTCCAGTCTCCAGTTGATAGATTTGGCGCAGTATATCGCGCCATTCCCGGTAGCGCTGATCCACACTTCCGCTCAGTTTCACCACGTTACCTTCCAACTGCAGGGTGGTGGGCGCTACCTCGTTATTGAACCCGTCGGCAAGAATGCGCATCTCCTGGCGCTGAATCTTCTTCCACTTATAGTTGTTGTAGCGCTGCTTCATAGAAAGGTATGTACCCGATTTGGGGGTGTCGCGCTCTGCGATGCGCTCTTCCCAGGCCTCCCGATACGCTAGCTGCTCGCGCAGAAACTGCCGCCAGAGGTCATACACCGGAGTCATCTCGGTAAACAAGTCGGCGTACTGTTCATCTGTAGTGTCGATGAAGATATATTCCTGCTCACGCACCCGCAGAATGCGCGCCAGCATGGGATCGCCTCTGGCGGGCAAGCGCTGCAAGCTGTACACGCCGCTCTCGTCGCGACGGATAAACTCATTGAAGGCCTCTGGTAGCAGGGCACCGGCGTACCGCAGCGTCGAGAGTTCCCGCAGGCGACGGAGTTCCCTGTCGCTGTACCCTTCGCGAATCGTTAACAGGTCATTGGCGAATTGATTGTAGAGGCTCTGAAACGGTCGACGCTGGCGACGCTCTGCCTCCTGGTAGGCGCGCTCCTCCGCCACCGCTGTATAGGTCTGGTCCAGCCAGACGCGGTCGCTCGCATCAATCGCGGTGAGCTTCAGGGCGAGCTCTGCACCATTCGACTCGATAATTTCACCGCTGATCAATAGCTCGTAACCAGGATCACGGTTGGGTAGCACCCGCACAGCGCCCCACTGGTTGCTGTCCACCAGGGTGCGGCGCAGTGCGAAGGGGAGATAGCGCGTCTCCGCTTCCCGGACTTCGGGGAATACCCCCTCGCGACGGTTCTCCAGGCTATCGCCCTCGATACCGGAATCCAGCACCACAATGCCGATTTCCAGTGCTCGATCTTCACCCGGCGGCGTACCGCTGCTGATAAGTGCTATCCGCTCAGGCGTTGCCGCTGGCAGCGTGGTGGTGGTGTCCAGTGTCTGCCAGCGAGGCAGGGCGTCTTCCTCATCGGCACAGGCCGAGACAGTCACAAGCAGCTGGCACAGTAGTGCGGTCAGGTACTTCACTCTGCTGCCTCGACGGGATCAGATGCAGCGCCGGTCTGACAGACATTGCCCCGGCTCAATGTATATTCGCAGCTGTAATCCTCGGGCAAAGGATCAAAGCGGAAGTAGAAGCGATTGATGGTAAACGGCGGCGAACGTGGGCCGTCGACGCGCGTGGCGATATGAAGGCGGTCACCCTCGTCAGACAGTGAAATTCGGTGCTGAATGTCGATGTCGTCAGGCAGTCGGGTGCGAAACACCAGCTGATGTGCGTCCCAACCGCAGATTTCTGAACCGAGTTCGTCAATCAGGATTTCCGGCTCGCCGTCGTCGAAGACACAGCTCAGCGTGTAATCATTTTCCCGCTGTATGGCGATGTCGTCATCGGTCTGTTCGATGTCCAGAATCTGTGAGCTGGTGATCAGGTCTGCGAATCGGGCGACGTCGACAGTGCGCCGGAAGCTGTTGCTGTCGATGGCAACGTTCATTGGGCCGGCGCGATTATCTCCACGTGCGCGGCGCTCCGCCATGCGTCGCCACTCCCGGTACATGCTCTGCAGCTTTTGGTCGACGTTATCGCTGCGGCCATAATCCATCTCCCAGTGGCCCGACAGGTCGCTAACAATTGGTGCGGGCAACACAATAGGCTCGTTGCTGCTGCAAGCAGAAACGAGTAGCAAAAGGGAAGTAATACTGCATCGATACAACATGACGAACAGGGTACCGGAAGCATCGCAGGCGTGCTGCAAGGATTTGTCAGCAGACGGTCCGGGCCTTTGTTAGACTCGCAATTTCTGCGCCATAAGCTGTTCCCGATGAGCCTTGCACACCGCGTACTGGCAGTAAATGATGATCTGCCTATTCGCAGCGCCCAGCCCGTACATAGCGGCAAGGTGCGCGCAGTCTACTGGCTCAGCGAACATGACAGTGCGCGTCTGGTTGCCCAGCGTGGCTATAACGTCGCCCCGGATGCGCCGCTGGCCGTGATGGTGATTTCTGATCGTATCTCGGCTTACGAAGTCATCTGGCGCGGCGAGGGCGGCCTGGAAGGTGTACCCGGGAAAGGCGCAGCGCTGAACGGCATCGCCAGCCACTGGTTCGGGCTTTTCAAGCAACGGGGCCTGGCGGCCTCGCACATTCTGGAAGTACCCCACCCGCTGGTGTGGATCGTGCAAAAAGCGCAACCGGTGCTGATTGAGGCGATTGCCAGGCAGTACATCACCGGCTCCATGTGGCGTGCGTATGCCGCCGGTGAGCGCAGCTTTTGCGGCGCGCAGCTCCCAGAGGCGCTGGCGCGGGACAGCCGTCTGCCCGAACTCCTCATTACGCCGTCCACCAAAAGCGTAATGGAGGGCCTTGAGGGCATTCCGGCACTGGATGATGTCAATGTCAGCCGTGATGATTTGCTCAGGCACAGTGCAGCGTTTGGCTTACGAGATCCAGCAGATGTTGCGCTCTATGAGCGGCTGCTGCGCGACGGCTTTGAACTGATAGCCAGTGAGCTGGCGTCTCTGGGTCAGATTTTTGTCGACACCAAATTTGAGTTTGGTTACGTCACCGATGCAGTTGGCGACACTCAGCTGATCTACATGGATGAGGTTGGTACCCCGGATTCTTCGCGCATCTGGGATGCCGCTGCATATCAGCAGGGTCGGGTGATAGAGCACTCCAAAGAGTTCTTTCGACAGAAGTTGCTGGCACATTTTCCCGACCCGGACATACTGACAAATAAAGCGCGAATGGCAGAGCGCCCGGGACTGGCGCAGTCAGAGTTGCCAATATCGGTGATGATGGAAACCGCAGAGGTGTACCTGGAGCTGGCTCAACAAATTACCGGCGCATCCATAGCGGTTAGTGAAGACCCTCGCGCCGAAATCATAGACGCCCTGGCGGGCGATCTCGATCTGATTCATTAATCCTGCAGGACCGCTTTAAAGACAGGGAAAGTTATGACAGAGCTGATTAATCAGATAAATGCAGTGGTGTGGGGCCCGGTTATGCTGGCGCTGATTTTGGGCAGCGGTATTTACCTTACCCTGGGCCTGCGGCTGATGACGCTGCGCCGTATTCCCCTGGCCTTTCGTCTACTATTCAGCGGCAAACGTGACGGGGAGGGCGATATTTCACCCTTCGGGGCGCTTATGACTTCGCTGTCCGCCACTATCGGCACTGGCAACATCGCCGGCGTTGCGACTGCCATCGCTATAGGTGGCCCGGGCGCTCTGTTCTGGATGTGGGTGGCGGCAATTTTCGGCATAGCTACGAAATATGCCGAGGCGGTGATGGCTGTCCACTACCGCGAGTGTGGTGCCGATGGCGATTATCGCGGCGGCCCTATGTACTACATTCGCAATGGTCTGGGTGAGCGCTGGGCCTGGCTGGCCTTTCTGTTTGCGCTGTTCGGGTCGCTGGCAGGTTTCGGTCTGGCGAACACCGTGCAGTCCAACTCAGTGTCGCAGGTGCTGAACACGCAGCTGGGCGTTGAACCGATTGTTACCGGTCTGGTGCTCGCAGTGCTCGTGGGCGCTGTGATCCTGGGCGGAATTCAGCGCATTGCCCACGTTACCAGCGTGCTGGTGCCCTTCATGGCGCTGGCCTATCTGGCGACGGGTCTGGTCGTCATTTTGCTGAACGTGTCAGCCCTGCCGGCAGCGCTGGCGGCTATTTTTGAAAGTGCATTTAGTGGTGCAGCTGCCGGGGGTGGCTTCGCCGGCGCCACCATGATGATGGCGCTGCGAATGGGGGTGGCCCGCGGCGTGTTTTCTAATGAAGCAGGGTTGGGGAGTGCCCCCATTGCGCACGCGGCCGCGCGCACCAATGATCCCGTGCGTCAGGGCACTATTGCGATGCTCGGCACGTTTATCGATACGTTGGTCGTTTGCAGTATTACAGGTATCACGATTGTGATGATGGGCGTTTTGGAGTCAGGCGCCACTGGCGCTGACCTGACGCGGCTCGCGTTTAGTCAGGGCGTGCCTGGTGCGCAGTATGTGGTGACCTTTGCTCTGTGCTTGTTTGCCATTACCTCGATGATTGGCTGGAGCTATTACGGTGAGCGCTGTGCCGTGTACTTACTTGGCGACAGGGTGGTACTGCCATTTCGAATAGCCTGGGTGCTGGTGATTCCGACAGGAACGGTCATGCAACTCGATCTGGTATGGAAGATCGCAGATATTCTCAACGCCTGCATGGCGTTTCCAAACCTGATAGCGCTACTGCTTTTGTCACCGGTTCTGTTCCGACTCAGTCGATCACAGACCGAGCTCGCTCGGTAAAGAAACAGCTTTTACTAAATGAGGCAATTCCATGAACTAGTTCATATTTTTGCCAACTCTCATATCACCGGCAGCGTATTTTTGCTAGTGTTCGATAATCATTCTCATACGTAGATCTACGCATGGGTCGTTGGCACAGGTTCATCGCTGCCAGCGGCACCTGCTAATAAGTACAGGAGCTATACCATGGAAATTGCCGCCCTGTTGTTCAGCTTGTTAGTCGGGTTCTTCCACTTTGCGGGCGAGCCGGCGACCGGCCCTAACACTGATCAGGAAATGATCGCCAGCGAACCTGCTGCACCGGTTTCCTATGGCGATGATTATGCTCTCAAGTCTAAGCCCGAGTCAGGTTCTGGCGGTCAGTTGGCGATGCGCGGTGATGAAATTGCCAGTGCCGCAGGCACCGAGGCGAAGCAGATGAAGCAAATGGAGCAGATAGAAGCGCCTCAGCAGGTTTTGAAAAGCACCAACGGTGAGGCAAGCGCAGATCTCGCAGAGTCGCAAACTAATGCAGAGCTGATTCAGCGTGTCGCTGACGCCAGCGCGGTATCACCGCATACGGCGGCGCGCACCGTGTCTCAGGCGCTGAAGTTGCTGGATCGAAAAGGGACAACGCTTGGTGATGTCGCTACGCTGGCAGCGGCGGCGACGAAAGCAGCGCCTGAACATGCACCAGCGATTGCAGGAGCACTCGCACGCAGTCTTGATCAGGGCCGTGAGCCCGCGCTCGCTGCGGCGGTTGCGACGGTGGTGTCTCTGGTACCTGAGCAGGCGCGCGAAATTGGCCTGGTGGTAGGCGCAATTATTGGTGATCAGCCAGAGACACTGGCCATGGTCGCACAGACCATTGCTATAGCTGCAGGTCAGGAGACCTTTACCAGTCTGGCAGAGAGCTCCGGCGTAGAAATTGCGACCTTGATGAAGGAGGGCACCCGCATCGGCGTACGTGTACCCTTTGAGGTGCCGAGCTTTGCCGCCGATCAGGCGCCTGAGGCATCCATGTTTGCTGACGGCGCGGAACCTGGAATCCAGCGCAGCGGCGATTTATAACGGACTCGGGCTGTGACGCTGGCGAGTCGGCGTTGCCGCTTTTCCCGTTCTTAGCAACCATCTCCGAAGTCTTCTTTCAGTAACCCTGTGCGTGGCGGGGACGTGGGCTTTACATGCCTAGTCATAGCCCTCCAGTGTGGCTTTCGAGAGGCCTTTAACCAGCGGCTGTAGCTGGCTCTCATAGCGGCGCCACTTGCCCTGGGCACTCTGATACATCGACTCTCTTACCTGGGCAACGCTCGCAGTACGCACGGCGCGATCGACTTCGCTGAATCTCAGCACCGCGTCGTCCCAGGGTAAATCGAGAAACGCCAGCAATCGTCGAGATTCCTCTTCCTGCTGTTGCACCAGGGCTTCATAGCGCAGTGTCAGCAATGGCAGTGGCAGTATCTTTTGCCAGTGTTGCATGATGCGTTGCTGATCGTTGATTTGTGCTGCCAGGTGTTCCAGATCAAACGCGAAACCCATACCGCCGTGGCGTGCCTTGAAGTTCTGCTGAAAGTTCGACAGGGCCACATCGCGCGGATCGCGACACACCCAGACAACGCGAGCATTCGGCATGGCGCTGGCAATCAGCCCCAGGTTCACGAAGTTATGCGGCATTTTATCTACTATGACCGGATGTGCCGTGTCGTGCAGATCGAGTCCATGCAGCAGATAGCGGGCGGCCTCCTCACGCAGCGTTGGCGTCAACTCCTTCGCACACTCCGGATAGTGCTGCTCGCTATGAAGGACTTTCTTTAAAAGACGCGTCAACGTGGGCACAAGGTCCAGCTCGCCGGCGCCGAAGACATCGGGATGCGCGCTCAGTATCTGTTCTACCAGCGTCGTTCCCGAGCGTGGCATGCCGACCACAAAAACAATCTGTCGATGCGCCGGGCGGACAGGCTTCATTTGTTCGAAGAACTCCTGGGTAAAGGTCTGCATATTTCGATCGACCCACTGCTGAAACTGCGCGGGCTGATACTGGAGTTGGCTGGCAGTCAGTTGGTTGGCTGTTGCAAGGTAGTGCCAGGCGGTATCGGTCTGATCTAGACGGTCGTAGGAGTCTGCCAGCGCGAAGCTCATCGATATGCGCGCATGCTCCGGTACCAAGGGGTTGTCGGCGATACTGGCCATGCGTGTAAGCGTCGCCTCGTCCTCGGGCCACCGGCGGGTGCGGGATAGCTGTGCCAGTGCCATTGGCTGCAGCCTGGCGGCGGTTTGGAAGCACTCCGCCGCCTCGTCGAGTTTTCCGGTCCACAATAAACACTGCCCGAGCTGACAGAGCAGTCCTGCGTGGCCGGGATAGTTTGCGAGCAGCGCCCGCAATAAGCTCTCGGCCTCAGAATAGGCCTCCTGCTCAGTGAGAATCTGGCCGCGCAGCAATCCCGCTGCCAGTGGTCCGATGTTCTCCTGTTCCAGATCCGCAAGCCTTTGTTCCGCAAGCTCCAGTTGCTGCATTTCTATGAGACAGGCAATGGCGCGGCTATCGAGCTCTGCCTGAGTATCTGATTGAAACGAACGAGCATTTTCCAGCACAGCATAGGCGCGGCGGTAGGCACTGCGCTGCATCCACATGTCGGCCATAGCAAGGCGAAGCCGGGTTTGTGCGGCTTGCTTCTGTGGAAACCCTGCGGGGTCGCTGTCACGTAGCACGAGGAGATCACTGGCGTCTTCCAGGCCCTCTCTGAGGCAGCCCAGCGCGTCAGTTACCCGTCCGTTGCGGAACAGCGCGCGGGCCAACTGGCGTCGTCGTCGATCATTCTGCGGTTCTGCTGCCAGCTCCTGCTCCAATTCACTGATCAGCTCGTCACCGCGCTCCAGCGCCAATAACAACTCTCGTTTGCCGTTCAGCGCCTGTTCCAGGTCGGGCGTGATGCGCAGTGCTGCTTCGAATTCCTCCAGGGCATCCTCCCACTGCTGCAGGCGCATAAGTACCGTTGCCAGGTTGCTGTGCCAGTATGCTCGACCTGGCTCACGCTGCGTTGCTTCACGGTACAAGGCGGCAGCGTCCTCCAGCCGCACCTGCGCCAATCGCACCGCAGCGAGGCGGCTCAAATCGACAGCGGTGGCGCTGTCTTGTGCGGTTAGTGATAGCAACGAGGTCGCGGCACCCTCGGGGTCACCACAGAACAGGCTCGCCAGCGCCAAGTCCGATGCCCACGCGTCATTGCCGGGCGCTGAATCTCGCAGTGGGTTAAGCAGTGGTAGACCCTGATCCGGATTGCCCGACATCACCAGCGACAGTGCGTGGAGCAACTTCTGCTCATTATCGAAGTGTTGGCCGTGTGCTTTCTCAGCCTCAAGTACGAGCTTGTAATCCGCCTGTCGGTGCCAGTCCCGTAGTTGGGCGGTACTGGGTATATCGGTTGCCTTACTTGAGAATGTTGCCACCGGAAGTGAGCTCGCTAGACCGTGCCTTTGGCGCCGCAGGAGCGCTGTCAGGCCTAACATACGCACTGCGGCGCTGTGCTGGCAACCGGAACGGGGCTGCTGTCTGCCTGGATTCGATCGAGACCACGCCAGTGCTGTAGCTGGATGAGAAGTCCAGGCCGCTTAAGTCGCCGGTGACATCAATAATGGGAAGGTTATCATCCAGCGCGGGCCAGGCGCCGCAGGACTCGCCTGGATCGCAAATAAAGAAGTCATTGTCTGCATCACTGCCTCCGATAATCTGATAACGGCCCGCAGGGACATCGGTAAACAAATACTCATAACGGCCTTCGCTGGCTACGACGGCGTCTTCCTGCACGACCTCCCCGCTGTCGCTATCCACCAGCAGCACATAGTGGGGTCCGGCATTGCCCTGGGTAAATACGGTGGGGTCAGGTTGTTCCAGGACGACCTGCACTGACGCCGTCTGGTCGTTGCTGCTGATTACAAGCTCAGCGAGAAAGGTGCCCACGCCAAGCTGGCTGCGGTCCACGTTGACGCTGTAGCTGCCCACGCCGTTAGCATCCACCGCGATTGCCGATACGCTCAACCAGCTCTCGCTCGCTGTAATCGCATCGATAACCAGTGTGCCGGGTCCGCTGTTGGAAAGTGTGAGTTCGAGCTGGTTGGCAAATGCGCCAAAATTCAGTGTTGCAGCGCTGGTGTTCAAGTCTGGCATCAACTCAAGGTCTTCGCCGTTGGCGAGGCTTTGTGCCACTTCCACGGCCTTGCGGGCGTTGATGAGTCCCCAGCCAAATATATTGTCCCGCCCCGGCGTGCCGAGGTCGTCGGTGATAAAGGACTGGGCCAACAGAGCCTCCACGGTGTCCGTGGTGAGCTGCGGATACACTGATTTCATCAGGGCGATGACGCCAGCAACGTGGGGCGCTGCCATAGACGTGCCCTGCAGGAATGTATACACATCTTCGGCGGAACCGTCGCTGTCATCCGCTCCGGTGCTGAGTACTAGATCGGGCTGGCCATCCCCGTTTGTATCATTGGTAACCGAATCGCCGCCGGGGGCTGCCACGTCCACCGCGCTACCGAAGTTTGAATAGGACGCCCGGGTCCGATTGATGTTGGTTGCGCTCACGGAGATAACGTTGTCGTAAGACGCGGGGTAGGCAAAATCTGAGCTGGAATCGTTACCTGCTGCGGCCACAACCACGATGCCCAGACCAGCCACCTGATTGAAGAGATCCTGCGCGAAGCCGTCGAAGCCGCCGCCCGCCAGGCTCAGGTTGATAACGTCGGCGGGGCGCTGAGGCGTGGGTATGCTGCTGTCGAAGGAGTCGGGTATGCCCGCAGCAAACCGCACCGCGCGCAATACGTCAAACGTCGTACCGCCGCCAGGACCCAATACGCGCAGGGGCATGATCTGCGCGTTCCAGCCGGCACCTGCCACACCGAGGCTATTGTCGGTGTTGGCGCCTACCGTGCCCGCCACATGCGTGCCATGAAAGCTGGATGAATCAGCGGGATCTTCCGCATCGCCCGGATCTTCCGGATTGGCGTCCTCATCGAAAAAGTCATAGCCCGCGACCAGTTTGCCGACCAGGTCGGGGTGGTTGCGACGGATGCCGGTATCAATAACCGCAACAACGGTATTGTTTCCCTGGCTGATTTCCCAGGCATCCGGTAGCGAGATCTGCTCGTATTGCCATGCCTGGAACCCATAGAACTGATCACCCGGTGTTATGGCGGTGGGGTAAACATGGTAGTTGAGCCCTGCCTGCAGAACCTCTGGCGTTCTCTCCAGACGCTTCAGTGCGAGTAGCGTGCGTAATTTGCGCTGGGCGAGGGTGAGCCCCGCCAGCCGGTTGCGCATCTGCAGACGGTTCGTGCTGTTGCGACCACCGCCGCCGAAACGCATGCCGCTGATGCGCTCTCGTCGCGCTTTGCTGTCCGCAGCGCCAACGCTTCGAAACTTTGCCAGCATTTCTCCGGGTACAAAATCGTCGCTAACGCGACGCAGCGGAGTGTTTGCCGGAAGGCTGTCAATACCAAGCGTTAGCAGATAGTTTGACGCACCAAGACTGGAACCAGAAAACACCCGCACCTCAACAAAATAGTCGCCGTCTGCCGGTGCCCGCAGCTGTTCAAAGGCGGACTCCTGGTTGGTTGACACGGACGCGTCGACCAGCTCCTGCGAGGCGTTATACAGGTACAGATCAAAATCATTGTTCTCAGGCGTATCCGCAATCACCAGGGTGATGCGGTCGTCTTCAGTCAGTGTTACCCGGTAGAAGTCACTCTCGTCGCCGCTGAATCGAGTGGCGCCAAATTCGCCTTGCCCGGCCAGGTTGGCGTAGCCACCGACCACCACGGGTGCCTCCAATGGCTGCGCCTGGATGAAGCTGTTGTTGTCGATAAGCGGCGCAAAATCGTTGTTCAAATCACTGTCGACGCGGCTGGTGGCTGGCACGCTGATCGTGCCGCTGACGCTAAACACGGCACCATCCAGGGAGGGGTCGCGGCCAACCACGGGGAAACTCAGTTCACGCAGTGTGACGGCCGTGGCACTGGCGCGTATAGCGGAGGCCAGTTCGTTAACAGCAGCGATGTCTAATAGATAGGTCTCAGCGATCAGATGGCGATGCCAGCCCAGTACGTCGGCATAATCAACAATGCCATCACTATTGGCGTCCGCGACCATAGTTCGAGCCATGGCATCCAGTTCCGCCTGCAGGGCTTGTGGGCTGAGATCGCCCAGTCTGGGTTCAAGCACACGGTAGATCGCGTCGGTCAATGGCGTTACGGTGCCGCGGCTCAGGTCGGCTCCGCGGATGATGGCATGCCAGCGTCCGGCAACCGCAGCGGGCGTTTCGTCAATGATCTTATCGCTGTTGGCGTCCTGATCTTCGCCGGCACTGGCGATTGCCAGATAATAAGTATCGTCGTCGTAGAGAGACTCATCCGCCGCGACATAGCCCAGCAAGGTCAGTTTGACGGCATCCTCTCGACCGTCCCAGCGCTCGGGACCGTCGTTCTGACGCACTTCCTCAACGGAGGGCGTGACCAGGGTTTCTACAACCTCATCGGGGGTGGCCAGAGGGGCAATCGTCAGCGTCGCTCTGGTGACTGACCCACCCAAGTGCAGTGCGACGCATCCCGACACCGCCAGACTCAGGCACAGCAACGCCAAGCGTGGCATTGTCAGCGTCTGGGGTAACCGTGTCAGGAAATTTCGCATACGTCAGGATTACTTATATGGGAGCCGCTAGATATGACTTTGCCAGGGAAACGTGACCTTTGTTCGTCTTCTTCAATGCAGTAAACGCAACGGCACTGCTGAAGTTGACCGTGCCGGCTACGTAAAGTTCGTACGCCGCAGCAGATGGTAGCGTTTTGTAACCGGCCCGCCCAATCCTGAAAAGTGGTAACCGTTCCTAAAGCAGACTGCAGTTCCGTAATCGGCGCGGGCTCCTGAACGCTCCCGGTGGCATTTTTCTCTGCCGGTCTGTGTCGGACTAGGCCGATGGCCAGAGCATGGCCGAACTTTTAAACCTGTGCACACAAACCTTGAACAGTGGCGGTGCAATCAGCCGAGGCCCGTGGGCGGGTGCAGTACCATAGCGTCCTTCCTTTTGGCAGCAATGGATCAGTAGAGTGACAGCAGCGTGGGATCACAGTGTCGATGTCGTTGTGGTGGGGTCTGGCAACGGCGGACTCACAGCGGCGCTCTGCAGCCATGAGATGGGCGCCGGAGAGGTATTGGTTGTCGAAAAATCTGACATGTATGGCGGCACCAGCTCTATATCCGGGGGTGGCGTCTGGATTCCCTGTAACCCCTACGCCAGAGAGGCGGGCGCTGAAGACTCCTTCGACAAGGCCAAGACGTATCTACTGAACACAACCCCACCGGGGCAGGTGCCAGAGGCGATGGTGGATACTTACCTGACCCAGGGTCCACGCATGGTGGAGTTTCTGCGTCAACGTACGCAGGTCAGCTACATGACTCTGGAACACTATCCGGACTACTACTCTGACCAGGACGGCTCGATGCCAGGTCATCGCAGCATGGAGCCCGAGCCCCTTAACGCTGATCTGTTAGGTGAGCACGCTAAAACGCTGCGTCGCACTCACCAGATGATGCACCTTGGAGGCCGTATAGGCTTTACCCAGGTGGAAGCCGCGTTGTTAATGGCACAGCTCCCCGGTTGGTGGAAGCTCGCAGCAAAACTGGTGTTTGACTACATCACTGACCTTGGCTGGCGCTTCAGAGGAGATAAATATGCGCGTCGGCTTACCTGCGGCTGCGCGGGGATTGCGCGCCTGCGGCTGTCGTTAATGGAGCGTAACGTGCCCCTTTGGTTGAGCACGCCAATGCAATCGATCATCACCGATGATGGCGGCAGCGTGGTAGGCCTTGAGGTTATGCGCAATGGCCAGCCCCTGCGGATAGAGGCGCGCAAGGGCGTGGTATTGGCTGCGGGTGGTTTTGAGCACAATCAGGATATGCGTGAGCAGTACCTGCCCAGGCCCACCAACCACTGGTGGAGTGCAGGTAGCTATGACAATACTGGTGATGCCATCCAACAGGGCTTAAAGCTCGGCGCCAAAATGCATATGCTCGACGGCGCCTGGTGGTGTAACACAATTTCAGTGCCGGGCGAGCCCATTCCCCGCCTCAGCATTATGGAAAAGTCTTACCCGGGCTCCATCGTGGTAAACGGGGCCGGTGAGCGATTTAGCAACGAATCGCAGAACTATATGGCCTATCAGATGGACACCTTTGCGAAGCACACTGAGGAATACCCTTGCGTGCCGAGCTGGCAGGTATTTGACGCGAACTTCCGGGCATCCTATTTCGTTGGGCCGCTCTATAACAGCAAATTCAGGCCGGACTGGGCATTACCCAAGAGCTGGGAGGAGGCGGGCTTCGTGGCGCGCGCGGATACTATCCGCGAGCTTGCCGCCAAAATAGATGTGGACCCCGATGGCCTTGAGCAAACCGTCGCAAAGATGAATGACTACGCTCGCACTGGAAAGGACCTGGACCTGCAGCGAGGCGATGCACTCTACGACCGTTATTACGGCGACCCGCGGGTGGAACCCAACCCATGTCTGGGGCCCATTCAAAAAGCGCCTTTCTATGCGATGAAAGTCGATCCCGGTGATTTCGGGACACAGGGCGGCATGGTGGTTACGCCAGATGCGCAGGTGACTCGCGAGAATGGATCGGTGATTGAGGGACTTTACGCAATTGGCAATTGCAGCGCTCCGGTACTGCCCACGTATCCTGGGCCAGGGGCCACGCTGGGCCCAGCCATGACCTTTGGGTATCAGGCCGCTCGACACATCACTGGCTGGACGGAGTAGCGGCCGCCTGTGAGTCCTCCGGTATGTCCTGACGCTTGAACATACCGCCAAGATACAAGCCGGTCAGGCCCCAAATAGCGGCGATGACAGCGCCGACCAGGGCGACGGCGCCCAGTCCCAGCCCCAGCCCCTGGGTCAGCCCGGTAAATGCCCAGGCATTAAGGGTGTCGCCACCCCGGTAGACCACAATGTCTATAACCGGTTTGGTTTTGAACCGGGTCTCTCGGTCTACGGCGGTAAAAAGCATCTCTCGACCCGGTCGCGTGATCGCGTAGTTACCAGCGCGACGCAATATTTGCAGCCCCACCACCACCAACAGAGAAGGTGCCGCTGCCACCGTGAGCATGCCGGCGCTGATCAAAAACGGAACGCTGGCAAGCGTAGCGCCCAGCCCAAAACGGGTGGCGATCCGGCCGGTGAAGAAAATGGCAGTGACGATGGTCAGCGTGTTGACGATCAGGTCCATGGTAGCCCAGATCTGCGTGCGCTCCTCGCGGCTGTACTCCGCCAGCAGGTTTTTCAATTCAAAATAGATAAATGAGCTCAGCGACGTGTAAAGCAGGATAAACACGCCGATCGCCAGCATGTAGGGACTGCGAACAAAGTCCATAAAGCCGCCCAACGGATTGCCGCCCAACGGGTTACTGTGCAACGCGCCACTCTCTGGCTGGCCACCATTCGCCCTCGGTAACACCTGCAAGAACAGAATCACGGGGAGGGTAAGCGCAAGCAGGAGGGCCGCAACCAGTATCAGAGTATCTGTGCCGATGCTGCCGACGAATAGAGCGGGCAGGGTGGGACCCAACAGGGCACCAGTGCTGGCCCCTGCGCCAATGAAACCAAACAGGCGCACCGACTGCTGGCGGCTAAACAGGTCCGCCATAAAGCTCCAGAACACAGAGATATGAAACAGGCTGAAAACACTGATCCAGACATAAAATGCCTTGTCGACCAACTCCCGATTAGTCACCGCCTGGGTACCTGCATAAAAGACAACGAAAGACAGTGCGAAAAAGCCGTACACGGAGGGTACCAGCCGACGAAAGCGCACCGTTGATACGGCTGCGCCGTAGAGCGACACCACGGCCGCTGAAATAAAGAAGTTCAATGTCCACAACCAACTGACCTCGGCGTCGCTCCAGTCTGAGGCCATCGCGTCACGAACGGGCCGCAAAATGTAATAGCCGGCCATTAATACAAATACGAATCCAAAGGAGGTCAGGGTGGCTCGGGTTTCGCCCGGCTCCAGTTGGACCGCCTTGCGCAACAGGTGTGACAGCATAGTGGTGGGGCAGTTGGAAGCAACGCGCATCAGTCTGCCTGTCGTGGTGGGTGTTCACAAGTGTCAACCTAGCGCGGGGCGGCTGTCTGCGCACGCTTTGGCGCCACTTGTTACAATGCTTGCAACTCTTCCACGGCAGCCCGCAACGTGAATAGACCATTCTCCCGGGCCACTATTGTCAGGAATTCCGCGCTGACGCTGGGTGGCTTTATTGTACTGGTGATGGCCGCGCGCGTGATTATCGCGGGTGAAGTTGCTGTCAGTGCCACAGGTCTGGCTGCCCTGTGTGCGTTTGGGCTGTTCGGTGTCGCCGCGCGCGTTGTAGACGATGAAAGCGCCGACATCGGCGGTTTTGCGGTGATGACAATTGCGTTTGCCGTGTACGCAAGCCTCTCCTGGATGTCAGACGGGCTCAGTGGTTCAGCTGTCTTTGTAGCGCCGATGCTGCCCTTGCTGGCCGGTGTGATGCTGGGAAAGCGGGCTGCCCGTAATACGACACTGCTAACCGGCGGCTTTTTATTACTGATCTTGTCCCAGCACTTCGCCGGCAATCTGCAACGCGAAGCGGATTTTCCCGAGGAGATCCGCTACTCCATGCGCGTCGCCGTGCTGTTGCTTATGCTGGTTGCCATCAATTGGCTGTTGGCTTTCTACGAGCTACAGACGCGGTCACAGGTTGCCTACCCCGAACGCGAAGTGGCGGTTCATAATCCGTTGACAGGGCTGCTGCAGCCCGATGCTTTTTCTGCCACCGCGGAGGCCGAGTTTGCGCGCGCGCAGGCGGATGGCGCCCACTTCAGCCTTGCCCTGGTTGAGATTGATGACTTTCAGGCCCTGATCGACGCGCGAGGTGAATCTATCGCAGATACCTGCCTGTCTGGCGTGGCGGATGCTCTGCGCTTCTGTCTGCGCCGTGGCAGCGATGATGTCGGGCGCTATGACGCACAGACCCTGTGCATCCTGATGCGGGATACGGGTACGGGTATGGCGCGGGTGGTTGAGAAGTTTCATCGCATCATGGAAACGCTGGATCTGGTGGTAACCGAAGGTGAGACCCTGCGCGTGTCGGTCAGTACCGGTTATTGCTCCGCTCCCGCAACAGAGGCGCCTGACGCACAGGCCGTGATCGACGCGGCGAGGCGCGCGCTGTCTTACGCGCAGTCCCAGGGCGGCGCGCGCTGGCTGGAAGAGCCAGTGGCATGATCTGGACAGCATTGCTAGGCGCTTTGGCCCTGTTCGACGGGTCTACGCTCACTGGTTGGTCTGCGCAGGGCCCCGACATCTGGCGCGTCGAGGCAAATGAATTGGTGGCGAGCGGTGATGAGGACAGTTACCTGATGAGCGCCGACGAATTTGGCAACTTTACTCTCGCCCTGGAGTTTCGTGTTGATGCCGGCGTTAACTCCGGCGTCTTCATCCGCTGCCAGCAACGTGACCGTATACACCCGTCTACGTGTTACGAGCTCAATATCTGGGATGAGCATCCCAGGCAGGAAGCACGCACTGGCGCCATCGTCTTCAGGTTCATGCCGCCTCTGGCAAAGGTACACACCTTGTCTGGCTGGAATCGGATGCAAGTGATCGTGCGAGGGCAAAACTTGGAGCTTCGCGTTAATGGCACCACCACGGCCCTGCTGGATGATGCCGATTTAGCCTCTGGCTTTATCGCTCTGCAGCATTTCGGCTCAGGTGTCGTGCGATTTCGCAATATTGAATTGCAGCCCCTGGAGGACTGATGCGAACGGTATGGATGATTGCCGGTGCAGTG
The DNA here is from genome assembly GCA_038746745.1 of Pseudomonadota bacterium. Taxonomy (GTDB): domain Bacteria; phylum Pseudomonadota; class Gammaproteobacteria; order Pseudomonadales; family Halieaceae; genus JANQIO01. The sequence continues at coordinate 27,972 of JBCDKJ010000015.1, read as the reverse complement.
AGTGTTGCAGCCGGCGCCTGGTATGGCCTTGGCATGCGCGGGTCGGATACGGCCGATAGTCGGGTTGCACGTGCCCCCGTACCGGTATCGCAGTGGCAGGTGAATACTGCTGACTTTCAAAGTCGGGTTGAGGCCCTGGGCACACTCACCGCCCTCGAATCCATCACGATCACTGCGAATGTTTCAGAAACCGTAAGCGAGCTGCACTTCAGCGACGGCCAGCAGGTCGAAAAAGGTGATCTCTTGGTCACTTTGCAGCAGGACGAGGAACGCGCTGCACTTGAAGAGCAGCAGGAGTATCTTGCTGAGCAGCTGCGTGAAGTTGCACGGCTTGAAAACCTCGTCAGACAGAATCAGGTGGCAGAGACCGAACTGGATCAGAGAAGAACCCTGGCGGCGATCGCCGGCAGTCGGATTGCCAGAGAGCGGGCGCAGATTGACGATCGTACGATTCGTGCTCCGTTTTCTGGTGTTCTGGGCTTGCGGGAGTTGAGTCCTGGCGCGCTGGTAGAACCGGGGCAGGCGATTACCACCTTGGACGATGTGTCCAGGGTGCGCCTGGACTTTACCGTGCCCGCGCGATTTTTACGCTTTCTGCAAACCGGGCAAACCATTGAAGCCACGACAGCCGCTTTTATCGGTGCATTCAGTGGCGAAGTCATTGCCGTGGACAGCCGCGTAGACCCCGTCAATCGTTCCATTACCGCAAGAGCGCTATTCGATAATGCCGATGGTCGTCTGAAGCCCGGCATGCTCATGCAGGTGGTGGTACTGGGAGAGCGGCGCCAGGCGATGTTAATACCCGAGGAAAGCCTGGTATCGCGTGCGACCGATCACTTCGTCTGGCGCTTGAGCGGCGATAAAGCCGAGCGCACCTTTGTAGAGATCGGTGGTCGTCGTCCGGGCTGGGTTGAGATAACTGACGGTCTCGCCAAGGGCGATATGATCGTGCAGGACGGGGTGGCCCGCTTGCGGGGCAATAGCAGTCTTGTCACCGTGGTTGAGAGCTGAGCGCAACGGGTATGTGGATTTCAGATACATCTGTAAAGCGTCCCGTATTTGCCACGGTCTTCTGTGCGCTGTTGGTGGCGTTTGGCGTTATCTCATTCGACAGATTACCGCTACGGGAATATCCCGACATCGAGCCTCCGGTGGTCAGCGTATCCACCTATTATCCCGGTGCATCAGCGGCGGTGGTGGAAAATAAGATCACCGAGGTGATCGAGGACCGTATTGCGGGCATTGAGGGCATCAAAAGCGTGGCGTCTACCTCTGCGGATGGCCAGTCCACGATCCGCATTGAATTCAATTTGAGCCGGAATATCGACAACGCTGCCAATGACGTCCGGGATCGCGTGTCCGGTGTCGCAGACGATTTGCCAGAGGAGGCAGAGCCGCCAGAAGTGGGCAAAGCGGGTGATGACGACACCGTGATTTTCTGGGTGCACCTGGTGGAACCCAGCATGACGGCCCTGGAACTCACCGATTACGTGCGTCGCTATCTGGAAGATCGTTTTTCTGCGCTGGACGGCATCTCGAGAGTTCGCGTGACGGGAGAGCAGGTGTATTCCATGCGCATCTGGCTGGACCGGAATGCGCTGGTGGCGCGCGGCATGACCGTATCAGACGTTGAAGACGCTGTGCGCCGCGAGAACATCGAGTTGCCGGCCGGCACGCTGCAGAGTCTTGAACGAGATTTTGTTATCCGAGTAGAGCGCGCTTACCGGTCGGCGGAGGATTTTCGGCGACTGGTGATCCGCCGGGATTCCGATGGCTATCTGGTACGGCTGGGTGATGTCGCCCGCGTGGAGCTGGGCAGCGCTGAGCGTCGCAGCCTGTTCCGGGGCAATGGCGAATCCATGGTCGGTATGGGGTTTGTTAAGCAGAGCACCGCCAACGCATTGACGGTCGCCAGGGCAGTGGTGACAGAAGTCGACAAGGTCAATGAAACGCTGCCCGAGGGCATGCGCATTATCAAAAGCTATAACAAGTCCCTGTTTGTTGAAGCAGCCATCAAAGAGGTGTATCGCACGCTGTTTATTGCGGCCATTCTGGTGGTGGTAGTGATCTTCCTGTTTCTCGGCGACCCGCGCAGCGTACTGGTGCCTGCGGCGACGGTACCGATCTCGCTGATCGCGAGCTTCACGCTGTTGTGGGCGTTTGGCTACAGCCTCAACCTGCTGACCCTATTGGCACTGGTGCTATCTATCGGTCTGGTAGTAGATGACTGCATTGTGGTGCTGGAAAATATTCACCGCAGGCTCGCCAAGGGGGAGTCTCCCTTGCTCGCTGCCTATCGCGGCAGCCGGCAGGTGGGCTTCGCGGTGATTGCCACAACCGCAGTGTTAATTGCCGTTTTTGTGCCAATCACGTTTTTGCAGGGCAATCTGGGACGGCTATTTAGTGAGTTCGCGGTCGCCATGGCAGTAGCGGTTACGTTTTCTACCGTGGTGGCGCTGACGCTGGCGCCCGTGATTTGTTCTCGCCTGCTTACCAACGAAAGCACCCACAATCGCCTGGCTGATTTTGTCGAGGGGCTAACCGGCGCCCTGGAAAGCAATTATCGGCGTGCCCTGGCCGCCGTACTGCGCGCTCCTGCGCTCACAGTTACTGTGTTAATCGCCAGCATTTTCGCCAGCGGCTGGCTGTTTCAGAAAGTACCGCAGGAGTACGCACCTGGCGAAGACCGCGGCATACTGTTCCTGTCTATTCAGGCGCCCGAAGGGTCCTCTTTCGATTACACCGTAAAGCAAATGCTCAGGGTCGAGGAGCGCCTGAGGCCTCTGGTAGAACAGGGTGATATCAAGCGCTTACTGATTCGAGCGCCCACCTGGGGTGCTGGCGAATCCTACAACGGTGCCATCAGTATTCTTGTGTTGCAGCCCTGGGACAGCGGTCGGCGCAGTACCAGGGTCATACTTGAGGATATTCGCGAGCGAGTGGCGGACATACCGGGCGCCAGGATCTTCGCCCGCGCCCAGCGCGCATTGAATACTGGCGCCAATCCGCCTGTACAGTTCGTGGTGGGCGGCAACACCTATGAAGAGCTGGCAGATTGGCAGCAGCAGTTAATGTCGGCGGTGCAGGAGAATCCGATGTTTGTCGGCGCGGATGCCGATTTCAAGCCCACCAAACCACAGTTACGGGTGCGTATCGATCGCGACCGCGCCGGGGATTTGGGTGTCAGCCTGCTGGATATTTCCCGTACGCTGGAAACCCTGATGGGTAAGCGCAAGGTGACAACCTTTGTGATGGGTGGCAAGGAGTACGATGTAATTCTTGAGGGCGAGCGGGAAGACCAGCGCTCACTTACCGACTTGCAGAATATTTATGTTCGATCTGACTCCAGCGGCGAACTCATACCGCTGTCGAATCTAGTCGCGCTGGTAGAACAGGCAGATGCTGGCACGCTAAACCGCTATAACCGCGTGCGCGCCATTACCATGTCTTCTAACCTCGCCGAGGGTTACAGTCTTGGTGAAGCGCTGGATTGGCTGCAAAACTGGGTTATGGATGAATTGCCCAAGGGCGCCAGTATCGACTTCAAAGGCGAATCCCTGGAGTACAAGGAAGCCGGTCGCTCGGTGCTATTTATCTTTGCGCTGGCGTTGCTGGTTGTGTTCCTGGTGATGGCAGCGCAGTTCGAGTCGTTTGTGCATCCTTTTGTGATTCTGCTTACCGTGCCCCTGGCGCTGGTAGGTGGCCTCGGTGGGCTGCTGCTATTCGGTCATACACTCAACATCTTTAGCCAGGTGGGTTTGATCATGCTGGTGGGCCTGGCAACCAAAAACGGTATTTTGATTGTTGAGTTTATTAACCAGCTTAGGGATTCGGGTAAGGCCTTTGACGAGGCGATCATTAACGGGGCTGCCTTCAGGCTGCGTCCCATACTGATGACCGGTTTCACAACTATTTTCGGCGCTGTGCCACTGGTCGCCAGCACAGGCCCAGGCTATGAGTCGCGAATGGTGATTGGCATTGTGGTGATGTGTGGAGTGGCGGTATCCAGCCTGATCACGCTGTTTGCGGTGCCAGTGGCCTATAAACTGCTGGCCAGAAACACCACAGCGCCGGGCACCGTAGCAAAGGAACTGGAGCGGGAGCTCGCCAGCACCTGAAGCTTACTCCGCGTCGGCGGGCTGTTTGGACTTTCGCAAACGGCGCTTTGGTTTGGAAGACTTGGCGCTTTCCTCTACAGGTGCTGAAAAAAAGGCGCGCATCGCGCTCGCCTCCCACATGGCATCGCGATACCCCAGCGCAATGATCTCGTTGATAAACGACTGCGAAAACAGCAGGTAACTCGCGGCTGCGGAGCCGCCGCCGGCTGTAGTAGCGCCGGTGCTGCGCAGGAAGAGCCGCAGACTGGAGGGAAGGTCGCGCACTTTGCGACCGGCGATTTTATCCAGCTCTTCCGAGGGCCAGATCACCAGGTTAGAGACTTTGCGCAGCGGCATGCCCGCCGCCTCACGCTCCGCTCTGGGAATAAGTGCTACCAGCCGGTTGATTTTCTCAAGGTGCTCGATGTCACCCTCCAGGCTGTCGACGAATGCAGCATTTAGCATCTGGCCGACGACCTGCGCGATCGAGGGAGAGTGGCGCGCTCGCGAAGTCTGTCCGGCCTTTGGCGCGCGGTTGCCGCTGACGCCAATAATAAATACCCGATCAGCCCCTAAATGCAGCGCCGGGCTGATGGGTGAGAGCTGACGCAGTGCGCCATCGCCAAAGTATTCGTACTCGATTTTGGTGGTGGGAAACAGCGTGGGAATGGCCGAGGATGCCATCAAGTGGTCGACATTAAGGAGGGCAGGTCTCCCAATGCGACGGTAGCGCTGCCAGCCTTTCAAGTCTGTTTTGCCCTGAAAGAACGCCACCGATTGGCCGGAGCTGTAGCCCATGGCAGTAATGCTGACGGCATCGAGATCGCCGCGGGCAATGGCACGGTCCAGCCGCTCAAAGTGGACATGCCGACGTATGAGGTCGCGCAACGGCGAATTGTCCAGCAGGGCGATAGGTCGCTCCAGTCCCACCCCCTGATTTAGCAGCGAGCCAGCCACCTGGCGCACGCCGCGCAATACTTCCCACCAGCCGTAGCGGTAGACATCGCCTGGTTCTAGTGAGCGCCAGATGCCTTCCAGTTCGTCCACCGCGTCGCTGAAACAGCCATCGTAGGCCGCTAGCGTTACCGCGTTGATGGCACCGGCACTGGTGCCGCAAATAATTGGAAAGGGATTGCTGGCGCCTTCCGGCAGAATCTCTGCCAGCGCTTTGAGCACGCCGACCTGGTATGCCGCCCGGGCACCACCACCGGACAGCACCAGCGCCGGTTTAGCCTTAGTGGGCGGTGAAACCACCGTCAATCACCAGTTCAGCACCCGTCATATAGCGCGATTCATCTGAGGCCAGAAACAGGCAGCCGTTCGCGATGTCCCTAGGCACGCCCATTTCTCCCAGTGGTATTTTCTTCAGGAACTCTGCTGTGAGCGCCTCTATTTCGTTGGGGTCAACCTGCGCCAGACCCTGCTCCACCATGGGTGTGAGAATAAAGCCAGGGTGTACAGAATTAACGCGGATGTTGTAGCCCTCTTCGGCACAGTGCAAGGCAGCGGATTTGGTAAAGATACGCACGCCGCCCTTGCTGGCATTGTAGGCCGCAGCCTTCGCTTCACCGACCAGCCCCTCAATGGAGCTGATGTTAATGATCGAACCTCCACTATCCTTCATCGCTTTCACAGCGGCACGAGTGCCGAGGAATACGGCGTCCAGGTTCACCGATTGGGTGGCACGCCAGTCCTCAAGGGTGGCATCCTCAACGCTGCCGCTGATCACGATGCCGGCGTTGTTCACCACAATGTGCAGGGCGCCTGCAGCGAGAATCTCTGCCATCAACGCATCCCAGGCGGCCTCATCGGTCACATCCTGGTAGTGGGCCGTGGCGCCTTCGCCGATGACATTTGCCACCCGCTGTGCGCTCTCTAAATTGATGTCTGTGACATAAACCCGTGCGCCTTCCTCGGCAAAGCGCTTGGCGGTGGCCTCACCCAGACCGCTACCCCCGCCAGTCACCAGTGCGGTTTTCCCGGTGAGTCGTCCCTCCATTATCCTGCTCCTTTCGTGTCAGCGTGCTAGCGTGATCGCCGAATCCCGAGCCGTCGGCCGACGCCCTCGGGAGTGCCCAATTCTGCGCCGCGGTCCAGTTCCTGCTGGAACCGCTCCATTTGTGCATCATTGAAGCTTGTGCTGCGACGTGTGTTCATGTCGATATACATACCCAGGTTCTCATTGGTCGCTGCAAGAAATCCTGCTTCGCCGTGATACAGGCAGTGGTAGAAGTGCAGTCGCTTGTGATCATAATCCACCAGCTGTGTGGTAAACCGCAATGGCGCGCCCTCCATCAGTTCGGCGATGAAGTCGATGTTGGCAGACAGGCTGAACGTGGACTTCTGCTCAGTCTGCAAATGTTCCAGGCCCAGATCCAGATAGTCCATGTAGCCGTCAGTCGCGACGTGATCGAAAGCCACCAGATAGAAGCCCATGTTCATATGACCGTTGTAGTCAATCCAGTCCGGACGCACCGTTGCGTAGCTGGTAAAGAGTGCTTCCTCACTCATGGGACAATTCTCTTTTCAAACCCTTGTCAAGCTTACTGCAACTTCCACGTCCTGTGTTGGCAGCGTGGTAGCTGTCACTTGCAAGGCGGCCGCCAATCGGCCTACCGTGAGCGCTACGCCGCGTTAACGACGGACTCCCTATGACTGCAAATACCGACCGTCCGCTGGACGGCATTCGTGTTATCGAACTGGGCCAGCTACTGGCAGGACCGTTCACGGGCGCGATACTTGGCTATTTCGGTGCCGAAGTGATCAAAGTGGAGCCCCCGGGCACAGGTGATCCCATCCGCGGCTGGCGGGTGCTGGATGACGAGGGTACGTCGCTGTGGTGGCGCAGTATCGGTCGCAACAAGAAAAGCGTAACGCTGGACTTGAAAACCGAGCGCGGTCGTGAGCTGGCAAAGCAGTTGATGTTGATTGCTGATGTGGTGGTGGAAAACTTCAGGCCCGGCGTGATGGAGGAGTGGGGTCTGGGTCCTGACGATCTTGAGCCCCTGAACCCGAGCCTGATTTTCGCGCGCATTTCAGGCTATGGCCAGACTGGCCCCTACAGCACCAAGCCAGGGTACGCGTCTGTCACTGAGGGGATGTCGGGATTTCGGTATGTTAATGGCTTTCCCGGAGGTCCGCCCGTGCGTCCCAATCTGTCCATTGGGGATACCATTTCAGCCATCCACGCAGCGCTGGGCGTTTGCCTGGCACTGTTGCAGCGCCAACGTGGTTCAGGGTCGGGGCAGGTGGTGGATGTTGCGCTCTATGAGTCTATGTTTAACCTGATGGAGGCAGTTGTGCCGGAGTTCTCTGGCGCCGGAGTGAAGCGCGAGCCATCTGGGACCACTGTCACTGGTATCGTGCCCACCAATACCTACACCTGTGGCGACGGCAAATATGTCGTGATTGGTGGCAATGGTGACTCTATCTTTAAACGGCTGATGGCCGCTGCCGGTCGTTCTGACATGGCGGAGAACCCCGCGATGGCGGATAACGCAGGCCGAGTAGAAAATGAGGCGCAAATTGACGCTGCTCTCGCAGACTGGTGTGCGAGCCTGCCCGCCGCTGATATCGTCAGTATTCTGGAAGCCGAGCGAGTGCCGGTGGGGCTTATCTACAACGTTGAAGACCAAATGAACGACCCGCACTTCCATGCGCGCGGTATGTTTCAGAAAGTGGATATGGGTGGTGATTCTCTCACCATTCCCGCGATCACCCCCGTACTCAGCGACACCCCCGGCCGGACGGATTGGCCGGGCGGTGAGGTGGGTAGCCATAATCAGGAAGTTCTACAGGGTTTGCTCAAGCTGAGCGACGAGGAAATAGCCTCCCTGATTGAAGAGGGAGTGTGTTCATGACCCGGGTTGGTACCGGATTGCTACCTACGGCTGTTTAGACAGTTGCCAGCGACCTTCTTTGCGTGTTGCCCGCCGTGTAACGTGTGGGCATGGGATTATTGACAAGGCTGCACTGGCTACGAGCCCGCTAGCAGATTCTGGGCAATTGCTCCCCGTGAAGCCAATCAATCACCCGCTCACCGCCAATCGCCGTGGTCATGCGAACCAACCGCATCCCATCCTCAACTATCTCGCCAATAATGGCCGCATCGCGCCCCAGGGGGTGTTGCTGCATAGTGGTCAGCACTGCATCGGCACGGTCTGCTGCTACCACCGCCAGCAGTTTTCCCTCATTGGCAACGTTGAGTGGGTCAAGACCCAGCAACTCGCAGGCGCCCAGTACCTCTTCCCGCAATGGCAGAGCGGTCTCGTCCAAGCGTATTCCCACGCCGGACTGATGCGCGACCTCATTAAGGGTTGCTGCTACGCCACCCCGGGTGGGATCGCGCATGAGTCTCAGCGCCTCCGGTGCTGCTGACACCATTGCCGCCACCAGCGTGTTGAGCGCGGCAGAGTCTGATTCCAGTGCGGTAGCGAAGCGCAGACCTTTGCGCTGTGACATGATGGCCACACCATGATCGCCGATCGTGCCAGACACTATCACCTTGTCGCCGGGGCGCGCCCGGTTGCCCGAAAGATCGAGGTCCGCTGGAACTCTGCCGACACCAGCAGTGTTGATGAATACCCCGTCGCCTTTACCTCGCTCCACCACTTTGGTGTCCCCGGTTACGATCCAGACGCCAGCCTCGCGCGCGGCCGCTGCCATGCTGTCCACGATTTTCTGCAGATCGCTCAGCGGAAAGCCCTCTTCCAGAATAAAGCCGGCCGTCAGGTACAGGGGCTCGGCGCCGCCCATTGCCAGATCGTTAACAGTGCCATGAACTGCCAGGCTGCCGATGTTGCCGCCCGGGAAAAACAGAGGCGAAATCACAAAGGAATCGGTAGTCATCACCAGGCGACCTTTTTCCACCGGGAAGCTGGCCTGATCATCTGCTCGCGCAAGCATGGGATTGTTGAAAGCAGGGCGAAACAGGTTGTCCACCAGATCCGCCATCGCGCGACCTCCGGCACCGTGGGTCATGTCCACGCGGCCGTTCTTGAGGTCCAGCTTGCCGCTCTGGCGGCGTCCAATATCAGCGTTCATGTCTTCTTCACCGCTGGTTCGCAACGCGGCGCTGCTGCCGCTGGGCGCGTCTGCGTTGCACCGCCTCTTCACGGAAGCGTCCGTAGGTGTAGTAGGCCGCGCAGGCGCCTTCATCAGAGACCATACAGGAACCCAGTGGATTGTCGGGGGTACAGCTGGTAGCAAACAGTTTGCAGTCGGTCGGCTTTGTCGCGCCACGCAGAACTTGAGGGCAGTCACAGCTCTTGGTGCCCGACGCTTGAAGATAGTTCATCGCAAAGCGGTGCTCCGCATCAAACCTGCGGTAGGCATCTCGAATCGCCAGCGCAGATTCTGGAATCTCCCCCAGGCCGCGCCACTCAAACGCGGGGCGCCGCTCAAAGACCTGCTGCATGATGGCCTGCGCGTGAGGGTTACCTGCTGGCGTCACTGCGCGGGTATATTGATTCTCAATGTCGCTGCGGCCCTCGTTAAGCTGCTCTATCAACATCAGAATCGACTGCAGCACATCGAGAGGCTCGAAACCTGCGATAACAACGGGTTTGTGATGCTGATTGGCACAGAATCGATAGGCGTCTGAACCAATCACGACGCTGACATGGGCGGGACCTATAAAGCCGTCGACTGCAACCGGCTCTGCATCCTCTGGAACAGAGAGGATGGCATTCATGGCGGCAGGCGTAAGTACGTGGTTGCAGAAAACAGAGAAGTTCTCCAGGCCTTCCGAGGCTGCCTGCGCGATGCCGAGCGCTGTTGGCGGCGTGGTTGTCTCAAAGCCGATTCCGAAAAACACGACGTGTCGATCCGGATTGGCGCGCGCCAGCTCCAGGGCGTCGCTTACGGAATACACCATTCGTATATCAGCACCCGCGGCTTTGGCTTTGAGTAGACTCTGACCGCCGCTGCCAGGTACCCGCAGCATGTCGCCGTAACTGGTGAGGATGACCTCAGGGTTATCGCTGGCAAGTCGTATGGCCATGTCTAATCTGCCAATAGGCAAAATACAGACTGGGCAGCCGGGGCCATGGATAAGCTCGACGTTGTCGGGAAGCAGGTCCGGGACGCCATACCGGAAAACGGCGTGGGTGTGCCCTCCACAAAACTCCATAAGCCGATACTCACGATCCGGATGCACGGCATTGACTATCGCCTCACCCAGCGCGCGGGCACGTTCGCCATCGCGGAATTCATCGATGTACTTCATACAGATTCTCCCGGGGTCAGTGCAGCGCCGCGTTCCATAAGCTCAAGGGTACGTGCGGCCTCGTCTTCGTTGACGCGTGAAAGGGCGTAGCCTACGTGCAGGATGACGTAGTCACCGGCGGCGAGCTTGTCGACCAACGCCGTATTGATTTCACGGATAACGCCGCCAGCGGAAGCGAGGGCGCGGTCCGCGTCGATAACTTCTGTGATTTGAACGGGTATGGCTAGACACATGCGCTCTGACCCTCTGATGTGGACTTGAGATGCGGTTGTAGTTGCTGACGCGCTACCCAGGCCTGGCCCAGGCTGATGCTGCCATCGTTAGGGGGAATATCGACGGCTGTCAGTGGCTCCAGGCCTGCGGCGATGAGTCTCCTGGGCAAGGTGACGGCAAGACAGTGATTGAGGAAACAGCCACCAGCAAGGGCGATAGTGTTAATCCCATGTGCATCGGCCGCATCGATGGCCCAGGCCGTGAGCGCGTCCAGCAAGGTGCCGTGAAACCAGTTAGCACCCTGAACAGGATCACGGCAATCAGCCAGAGCGGCTAATAATGCGGTGAAATCAAGGACGCCGTTACGGAGTTGAAACGCGCCCGGCAGCGACTCTGGTGCCGTGACCAATGACTCCAGCCGCATCGGCGGTTCGCCCTCAAAGGCCGCATGATGGGAAATACCCAATAAGCCCGCTGCGCAATCAAACAGTCGACCGGCAGCCGTTGTAGTAGGGCAGTGCTCCTGCTGTAAAAGCGCAGCCAGCGGTGCGGCCAGGGTTTCCTGGCGAAAACGGGACGTGATGGTGTCACTCAGGCCCATACCGTGAAGCGCGCCAGCCGCCAGCCGCCAGGGCTCGCGCGCCGCCCTGTCACCGCCAGGTGCGAGCAGCGGTGCAAAATGCCCTAGCCGCTGAAACGCAGAACCTTCCAGCTTGAGCAGCTCGCCGCCCCAGGATTCACTGTTCTCCCCAAGACCGTGCCCATCCAGCGCGATACCCAACGCGGGACCTTCATGGTGATGCACCGCCAACACCGCCGCCAAATGCGCGTGATGATGTTGTACCCGGATCAGTGGCACAGAAAAACGCTGGGCCAGCGCTTCCGCCAGGCGGGTCGAGGCATAGTCTCTGTGCCAGTCGCAGGCGATGGCGTCCAGATTCGGCGAGAACGTATCGAGTAATTGCTCGCAGCACTGCGCGTGAAAAGCGATGGTGTCTGGAGACGCCAGGTCGCCAACGTGCGGGCTTAACCAGGCTTGTGCACCCCGGGTCAGGGCTAGCGAGTTCTTCAGGTGTGCACCTGTCGCTAGCACGGTGGCGCCGGCGTGAGATAAGGCAATAGCATTTGGTGCGTATCCTCTGGCTCGACGAACAGTCACCGCCTGATCCCCGCATAGTCTGAGCACGGAATCGTCGGTGCGCGCGGTGATGTCACGATCATGCGTCACCACCAAGTCGGCGATGTCTGCGAGCGCTGTCTCTGCCTCGGCGTTGTCGGTCAGCAATGGGTCGCCACTCAGGTTGGCACTGGTCATAACGAGGGCTAGCGAATGCGCGTTCTTGCGCCATTCAGCGCCAGTGGGTTTGCCCAACAGAGAGTGGAACAAAAGATAGTGCAGGGGCGTATACGGCATCATCACGCCAAGGCTGTTGATACCTGGCGACAGCGTCTCCGGCAGTGATTTTCCGTGGTCCCTCCGGGGCAGCACGACCACGGGTCTGGCAGCGCTCTCTATAGTCTGTTTTGCGGCGTCGTTGCATTGGGTAAAGAGCTGTGCGCTGGCTACATTGAGCACCATGATGGCGAAGGGTTTGCCGTCGCGGCGCTTGCTGCGACGCAGGCGCGCAACCGCCTCTTCATTGCTGGCATCACAGGCCAGGTGAAACCCGCCGATTCCCTTGATCGCCACGATCCTGCCAGCCTTGAGTTGCGCGGCAATATGCTCGTGACTCACTGACAGGCTGGGGCCACAGTCGTGACAGCAGACAGGCTCGGCGTGAAAGCGCCGGTTGTCTGGATTGGAATACTCCGCGTTGCAGCGCTCGCATAACGGGAAGTCCGCCATACTGGTGTGATCGCGGTCATAAGGTAGCTGTCGCGTCATGGTGTAGCGCGGACCGCAGTCTGTGCAGGCGATAAAGGGGTGCAGGTAACGTCGATCGCTAGGGTCAAACAGTTCAGTCAGACAGGATTCGCAGATCGCGCTATCGGCGGGAATCGCTGCGCTTGCCGCACTGCCGTGCTCACTGGCGTCAATGCTGAAGTCGCCTGCTGCCGTCGGGGCTATGTTGCTTTGTGTCAGCGAGTCGATCCGTGCAAGCGGCGGCAGTGACTGTTGTAGTGCACGTATGAAGGCGTCCAGCGCGCAGCCCTGAGCCTCTATGATGACGCCATCGGGGCCATTGCGGACAAATCCGCTCAAGCTAAATTCTCTGGCCAGGCGGAAAACAAAGGGCCGGAATCCCACACCCTGGACCAGGCCGCGAACGTGTAGCCTGCGTCGCTCGACGGCATCCTGCGCCGGATCAAATTGGATGGGGACGTGATGGTTCATCGCAGCGCAGCAGCAGTTAGCCAGCGGCAGCGGCCATTTGTCTTGCCGCTGCGATCCACCCCAGCCAGGCGTCCATGCCCTCGCCAGTGGTGCTGGATACTTTTAACACCCCGATGGAAGGGTTCACTTTGCGCGCGTTATTAATCAGCGCATCCACATCAAAGTTAAGATGTGGCAGCAGGTCGACTTTGGATACCAGCATCAAAGAGGAAGCGGCAAACATGTTTGGATATTTTAGGGGCTTGTCTTCTCCTTCGGTCACCGAGGCAATTACCACCTTGTGTGCCTCTCCCAGATCGAAGCCGGCGGGACACACAAGGTTGCCCACGTTTTCAATAAACAGCACGCCATCGTGAATATGCAGCGCTGCGAATGCCTGTTCGATCATTTCAGCGTCCAGGTGGCAGCCCTTACCGGTGTTTACCTGTAGCGCTGGCGCCCCGGTTGCTCTTATGCGATCGGCGTCGGCGCTGGTCTCCTGATCGCCTTCGATGACCGCAACCGGGGTGTGGTCCTGCATGCGCTCAAGGGTGTCTACCAGCAGGGTCGTCTTGCCAGCACCCGGGGAAGAGACCAGGTTTAACGCCAGAACGCTGTGGGCAGCGAAGTGTCGTCGATTGTGACCTGCAATCTGGTTGTTCTTGCTCAGGATGTCCTGCTCGACGCTGACCAGTTGGGCTCGCTCCGCGGGATCATTGCGCAAAACCGTGAGTTGGGGCTCTGTCGGAGCATGCGTGTGGGCTTCGGCATGGCCGATGCCACTTCCAGCTTCATGCCCATGCGCGTGTGGGCTCTTGTGGTCTGTCAATGTCTCTATTCGTGTTTCACCCTCGCTACAACCGCATACGCTACACATCACGCTACCTCCAATTCCTTTAGTTTTAGTTCTTCGCCCTGTTCCACAATCAGTTGATAACTGTCGCAGCTGGGGCAGGGCTCGCCCCGGCGTGCGATCGAAACAGTTTCGCTGCAGGCCATGCACCATCCCTTGCCAGGGGTTTCGCGAATCTCCAGCGTCGCGTTTTCGGCCACAGATCCTTTGGCACCCACTTCAAAGGCAAACTCCAGCGCATGCGGATCGACATGGCCAAGTGCACCAACCTCTACAATGACACGGGTGACATGATCGAAGCCCAGCTCTCGCTGCTGGTCATTGATGAGTTCCACCATGCTTTGACACAGGGCCATCTCATGCATGCTGCTGCGCCTCCACTGTCCATGGGGCGCAAGGATCAAATCCCGCTGCCAATAGGTGTAGTTGCTCTCGATTCGTGCAGGCTTGCGCCTCCTGCAGAAACGGACCCGTGGGAGAGAAATGCCAGTCCGTAGGGGCGAGAATGCGCCAGTCAGAAACGGTGCGCTCTGGCCCGAGGCCGACGCGATGATAAACCGGTCCGCGCGCGGTCATTGCCTGGCCCAGTCCCAGACCCTTAAACAGCGTCCGGCCGTGCTGCGATTCCCTGGGCGCGTCAGATAACTGTCGGGCAATCTGTACCGTATCCAGCAACTGTGCGACGAGGCGCTGCGACAACGCCGCCTCAGGCGAAGCCGCCAGTAGCGGATGTCGCTGCAGCGCCAGTGGTCCGACTTCAATACCTTTGTGTTCGATAGAGAGCGGATCGAAGACGTCCGTGGCCAGGTATTGCTCAACCAGTGCACACAGAGCCGCTTCCTTCAGGCAGTTCCGGGCTGGTGTATGCATGCCCTGTTCGCAACGCCGCGCATGCCGAATGACTTCTGCGGCGGTGCACTCGCTGGAAGTGAGCCATTGCTCAAGGTCTGCAGCCGTATCGACCGCTACTAGAGCGGGCACAAATGCCAGCAGCTGGCGGGCAATATCAGCCGGTTCAAGCGCATCCTGTACTGATTTCAATAGATCCAGGCGGCGCTCATGTTCGATCAGAGAAGGCCAGTCGATCGCTAGCCGCCAGGCCGCTGCAACAGCCTGCTCTTTATAGAGCGCAAGGTCGTGCGCTGAGTTTTGCCGTTCAGCGTTGCCATCAGCCGCCTGTATCGCACGCTTTGCTGCGATAGCCTGCGCCTGTCCGCAGATGGGCAACAGCAGAGGGATGCGCAGCAAGGCTTCATCCACAGGCAGGCCGCGGAGCAGGGACGTCACGTCAGGCCGTTGCTGCGTTACTGAAACGCCAACATCACTGACATGAATGCGTATCTGCGGTGCGTTCATCACGCTATGCCTCGCTCCATGCCGTTGTCCGCGCCTTGCTCCAACACAAAAGCCCTATGCCTCGCCAACACCAACCTGAGTGCCCGCGCCCCGGGAACCCGGACGCAGAAAATCCCGACGGCTCAGGGGCTTCGGCTCTTTTTGTTCAGGCTTAAATGGCTGGAACAGTACTTTCAGCGACTCGCGAGCGACCTCAACTGCGGTGGCGTGATCTGCGAACATTTCCATGGGTGAAAACAGGGAACAGGTTTCGATCTTGCCCAGGTTTTCCAGAAAACCTGCCACAAACTCATACTGGCCGGAGGGGAACGTCACAGGGCGATAGCTACCTTCCCGTCCAGCTTTGACCTCATCGGTCAGCAGTACCAGGTTCATGCACCAGGGCGTAACTACGGTGGCAACCAGGCCCTCCTCGTAGCGCCGGATGGCGGCGACCTCTACCAATAGTGCACTGTTATAGACCGGCAGCGGGCGCATCGCGCTGCCGGCATTTTCGTAGGCGGCCAGAAGCAGGGCTGATTTCTCTGCCACGGTCTGCTGTCCAGCAGTTCGTTGTGGGCGCTCGCCCTCAGCTCTGCCAACTTTTAACGTCATAAACTGGCCGGGCAGGGCGTCACAGTGGGGGCAGCGCCAGTGGTCTGGCAGTCTGGCAAAGGGCGTGCCTGGGGCGATATGCCAGACATCGTCACCCTCAGCAGGATCGTAAACCCACCAGCACACACCACACTCCATGACTGTGTCGTCCTGAATGCGGCTGCCGTCTCCCAGGAAGGAACCTTCGAACATGTTCACTGCAGGTAAGCCTCCAGCAGCTCTGCCAGCCGCTCGGTGGAGTCCTCAAAATCCTGCCACGATGCGCAGGCCGCCGCGGGCAGCTCACCAATCTCAATGGTGTCCAGAATGGTGTGGCCCATGGCGTTAACATATTGCACGGCCCACACGTGGCGATAGCGGGTCGCCATGATCTGACAGTCGCCAAAGCCGCCGGAGGTCATCTCCAGTTCGGCGCGTCCGAGTATGCCGGTTAGAACGTCATGGTCCTGCTCGCTCATAGGCAAGAGCGTGAAGTTCAAGACGTGGTTTTCCTCTCCATTCCAGGCTCGGGCGCGCTCGTGGATTTCCGCCAGTACCGCCGGGGCGTTCATGATGTCGCCGCTGGGTGCAGGTATCGAGAAGTCGGCGATCTCAAGGTTGTTGGCCGCTTGCAGAATCACTGAGGGTGCGTGTGCGACTTCCACATAGTCGCGCCCGTCACTGCCTTTCACGCGCCAGACGCCGGCGAGCACGGATTCCACAACGGTGTAGATCACGCCATCAAGAGAGACGCTGCCCTCGACTTCGCCACGTCCAAGTATCTCGGTAATGGCCTGACGAGATAGCTCATCCAGACCGGTAACCGGGAGCGATCTGATGTCATGAGGACTTTTGGCGACAGCGGCCAGGTTTTGTTCAAGCTCCTCCAACCAGCCGCGCAGCCTTGCGCTGGGAACAAAGTCCTCAGGCAGCCTGGGCTCAGGCCGCAGCTGCATGGGCGGCGTGCCGAGCAGGGCAAGTGCATCCTCTGTGGGGTCTGGTGACAGGAAGACACCCTGTGCGGCTTCTTCACCCTCCCACACCATCGGATTGCTGCGGGCCGCAATATCGCTGCCGACGTTCAGCACGGGGATCAGATCGTCGTTGTTCATGCGTTCGCCTCCCGCAGCGGGCGCCCGAGATAGCGCTGAAACGCCTGTACATAGTCACTCCAATCGCGCACGCCAGGTATCACTTCCAGCGTTTTCCCGCCGGAGATAAAGACCAGACAGGGTGCCGTAATCACGCGAAAGCGCGCGTAGTGCTGGGTCTCTTGCTCTACGTCAAACACGGCAGTGTCCACCATTCCCATGTAGTCCTTTAAGACTTCACGCAGCGCCACAGCGATATCGTGAGACTCACGCACACGCTTTGGACCGCCAGTGAAGAACAGGACAACCAGCGTCTTGCTGTCCAGCAGGGCATCCAGATTTGTCTCTGTCACCGTGCTCAGTATCCCTCGGTTGAGCATGTCGGTAACGGCGGGGCTGATGGTCTCATCCATAGCCTGGCTCCTTATTTTTCTGTTTGCAGTCGTTTTTGGTGTATCTCTTGGTGAAGTTCCTGATGTGATTGCTGGTGCTTTGTTGGTTTGGAGCTCGCGTGCCCTTCCTCTGATGCGGATGAGCGCAGATGCGCAGGTAGCTCTGGTTCACGCTCTACCAGATCGGCAATCAGATGCTCATAGGCATTGCCACTGGCCGCCGCGGTCACCGCGCGCAAGGCGTTGCCAATCTGCTGTGCCTCCGCTGCCGAGAGGGCGCGAATGGCAATGTCGACGTGCACTAATACCCAGTCCCCGTGTTGCGGTGGTTCCTCCAGCAGTGCGGTGTTTATTTTTCGGGAGTCTCCGTCAGCGCTGCAGACGCAGACGGTGTCTGACAGTACCGTGGTCACTTGCAGTGGCAGCCCCAGGCACATGTCTAGAGCCCTCGCGACCTTTGCAGGACGCGTTCGTCGCCCACGCGACAAGCGCTGTCAGCGTCTGGTCGACCCTGTTCGTAGTTATCAACTTCGAGGCCCGGGGTAATGACGCTGGTCTGGCGGCTGCCATGATGGGACTGAAGCTCAATTCCATGCTCTGCCAGATAGTCAACGGCAATGTCCAGCGCTGCAGGAATCTGGGCTTTGACCTGCTCGCGCAGGCTGCCGCCGTAGTCCTCCAGCTCAACCGGCTGCACGCCAACCAATAGAATATCCGTGCAGCAGTCGCCCAGCAGCTTGGCGCAGGCGATCACATCCTGCAGTCCGGCCTGATGCAGGCTGACTTTCTTACCTGCGACGAAAGACGGAATATCGTCGTCGCGTACCACGCGGATCGCGCCGGGCGCGTCGCCAAAATCTACGGCATCAAAGATCACTACCGGATTGTGGTCACGTAGCAGGTCTACAAGGTATAAGCCCTGCGTGCCGCCGTCTGCCACGGTCAGGTGATCGGGAATGTGGTAGCGCTGGGCAAAGGCCTCTACGCAGCGCACGCCAAAGCCTTCGTCCGCCCAAAGCAGATTGCCGACCCCCAGTACCAGCGCAGGTTTGCTCATTGGCGGTCGTCCTTGAAGAAGCGCCAGCCTGAGATCATGGTGGACACCAGGCTCTGACGGCTCATGATGTCCTCGCGCACAGCGACATAGATATGAATCATCGCGAATACGATGATGATCCACATATTGACGTGGTGTACCGTGTGAACCCAAAAGCTGTCACCCAGCAGGGTAAAAACCCAGCCGAAGGCGAGGTACCACCAGGAATCGATGCCCTGGCCTTCGGCGTACAACGCAAATCCTGTGCAAATACCGGTAATTACCGGAATCAGGAACATCAGGAACATTGCCAGCTGCGCCAGCGGGTTATGGCCGATGTATTTCTTGGGTGTGGCCTCCATGAACGCGTACCAGCGCACTTCGTGCCAGACCTCTCCCCACCATTTGGCGCTCCAGAAAGGCGGCAGGAACAGCTGGTGAGCATGGTGGTTACCCATGATGGCCCAGGCGATGCGATACAAAAAGGCGATTGCCAGTAGCTGGCCCGCGCCGAAGTGGATCATGCGCACATAGCCAAAGGAATAATTAAAGGATGCCTCCCCCGGCACTGAAGGCAGGGGTGACCCTATCAGGTAGCCGGTGACACACAGCACCACAATGCACAGCGCATTCAGCCAGTGCCACAGTCGCAACGGTGCCTCGTAGACATAGACCTTCTCGGCAGGTGTTTTGACTTCTGTCGCGCCCTCTACCACGCCACTCATGAAGCCGCTGCTTTTCTCCGTAGATTCAGCCATGGCAGCCTCCTAGCGAACTTTGATATCGGCTAGTTCATCTCCATCCGGACTCATAACGTGGGTTGAGCACGCCAGGCAGGGATCGAAGGAGTGCACCGTGCGCAGTATTTCCAGGGGCTGCTCCGGGTCCGCCATGGGTGTATCCATCAGCGAAGCTTCATAGGCACCGATGTTGCCCTCGTTATCGCGCGGTCCCGCGTTCCAGGTAGTGGGAACCACTGCCTGGTAGTTTTCGATCTTGGTATCCTTGATGTGTATCCAGTGACCAAGAGCCCCTCTGGGGGCTTCCGTGAAGCCAACGCCTTTAACGTCCTTAGGCCAGGTGGAAGGGTCCCAGCGCTCAATGTTGGCGGTCGCGATATCGCCAGCGCGTATATTGGCGATCAGCTTGTCGTAGAAGTAGCGCATCTTCTGCGCGGCCCAGACACACTCCAGCCCCCGCGCTGCGGTGCGTCCCAGGGTTGAAAACAGGGCGCCAACCGGCAGATCGAGATCCTTAAGAACTTTATCAACGGGTTCCTTAAACTCCGGATTGCCCTGAGCGTAGCCAATGACGTAGCGCGATAAGGGCCCCACCTCCATGGCGTGGCCATTCCAGCGCGGGCTCTTGATCCAGGAGTATTTGGCGTCTTCGTCCAACTGCTCGATATGGGTTTTAGTGCCCGCGGCTTTGGGGCCCAATTCGAAATTGGGCTCGGTGACTCCATCCCAGGGGTGTAAGCCCATACTTTCGTCGGCATAGCTATACCAGCTGTGTGGCACAAACTCCTGAATCTCATCCGGGTTGCGAAGGTCCACTTCGTGAACTTTGCTCAAGTCGCCGTTAATGATGGCTCCGCTGGGCAGCAACAGGTTGCTCGGCGAGTAATCGTTAGCGTGTTCTGGAATGTCGCCGTAAGACAGCATTGACTGGCCTGACAGACCGCCCCCGTAGTTCCAACTCTTGTAGAAGGAAGCGATGGCCAGCAGGTCGGGTACGTAGACCTGCTCGGAAAATACAATGCACTGGTCGATGATGGATTTCACGAGGCTGAGGCGCTCAATGTTGATAGCACCAACAGCCCCCGGGCCCGAGACATTGATGGGGCAGGGAACACCACCGACCAACCAGTTCGGGTGCGGGTTCTTGCCACCAAAAACGGTATGAATCTTCTTGATCTCTTTCTGGAAATCCAACGCCTCCAGGTAGTGCGCAGTCGCCATCAGGTTGGCTTCGGGGGGCAGCTTATATGCAGGGTGTCCCCAGTAGGCGTTGCGGAACAGTCCCAGCTGCCCTGACTCGACAAACTTGGTCAGCCGTGCCTGCAGGTCTTTGAAGTACCCCGGCGATGACTTGGGCCAGTTCGAGATCGATTGCGCCAGCTCACTGGTCGCCTTGGGGTCAGCGGAGAGACCGGAGACAACATCTACCCAGTCCAGCGCATGCAGGTGATAAAAGTGCACCAGATGATCATGCACTTGCAGCGCCAGCTGCATGATATTGCGAATGATGTTCGCGTTTTCCGGGATATCAATGTTCAGCGCATCTTCCACTGCGCGCACAGAGGTGAGTGCATGGGTGCCGGTGCACACGCCGCAGATACGCTGGGTAAAGGCCCAGGCATCGCGCGGGTCGCGACCTTTTAATATGACTTCCAGGCCACGCCACATGGTGCCCGTAGAGACTGCGTTGCGGATGACATTCTCGTCATCGACATTGACCTCGATGCGCAGATGGCCTTCGATGCGCGTGATGGGGTCAACCACAACGCGTTTGCCGGAATTGTCCAGGGTAAAGCCGTTCGGTGTTTGTACGCTCATGGCCTAGCCCTCCACCGTGTCTTGTTCGCTGCGGTAGTCCTCCGCCGGGTTGGCTCGCGCGCGCTTCAGTGCTGACGCTGCTGCATGGGCGGCAATGGCGGTGCCAACGACGCCGCTGGCAGCAAGGCCCAGTTTATCGGCGTTGGCCTCAACACCCAGGGGCGTATGGACGTCTGCAAGGCGCTCATAAAAGGGGCCGTTGTCCCAGAAGTTCTCTTCCGAACAGCCAATGCAGCCGTGGCCGGACTGGATTGGAAAGGACACGCCGCCATTCCAGCGCACGGTAGAGCAGGCGTTATAGGTAGTGGGTCCACGGCAGCCCATCTTGTACAGGCAATAACCCTTGCGTGAGTTCTCGTCATCCCATTCTTCGGCAAACTGGCCTGCGTCGAAGTGGGGGCGGCGATAGCATTTGTCGTGAATGCGTTGCCCGTAAAACATCTCTGGTCTTCCAAGCCGGTCCAGAGGCGGTATGCGATCAAAGGTGAGCATGTAGGTGAGCACGCCCGTCATCACCTCGGGGATGGGCGGACAGCCAGGTACCTTTATGATCGGCTTGTCTTTGATCACCTCGTGGATGGGCGTTGCCTGCGTTGGGTTTGGCCGGGCGGCCTGCACGCAGCCATTAGAGGCACAGGAACCCCAGGCTACGATGGCTTTGGCGCCCTCAGCCATTTCCTGCAGCTGCTCGATAAAAGGCTTGCCGCCGATGATGCAGAACATGCCGTCTTCATTCAGGGGAGGGTTGCCCTCGACCGCCAGAATGTACTCGCCGGCGTTATCGCGTCGGGTTTCCTCAAGAATCGATTCCGCCTGATGCCCGGCTGCGGCCATCAATACGTGGGAATAGTCCAGCGACAGCATCGATAGCACTACGTCGGACGCCAGCGGGTGGCCGGAACGAATGAAGCTTTCGGAACAACAGGTGCACTCCAGCCCGTTCAACCAAATCACCGGTGTTCGTCGCTTGGTCTCCATGGCGTGAGCGATCTTGGGCGCAAAGGCTGGGCCTAATCCCAGTGACGCTGCGGTAAGTGAGCAGAACTTGTTAAAAGACCGTCGGCTGATACCTTGCTGACGAAAGACCTCGTAGAACGTTTCTGGTCCCGGCATGATGTTGGCCCCGTTTGTTTACTTCGTTATGTAACATCTTTGTTATTGGGGCCGAACGTAACAGAGCAGCTTGGGGTGGGGTATATGACTTAAGTCGAATAGATCGTGATTTAAGATGTTTTAGCATGGTATGTCGCGCTGGCTTGACTGAGGTCAAGAAGGAAACCTCGCCAACTGTGCTGCACCTGCACCAGACTCTAGCCCCATGATATTCGTCGACCCGGAAATGCTGGCGCTGCTGCTGAGTGCAACGGGAATCGCCTTCACTCATACCCTGATGGGGCCTGATCACTACCTGCCGTTTGTCGCGATGGCCACGGAGCGCGGCTGGACATGGCGCCGTTTGCTGACTATTACGCTGCTATGCGGCGGCGCGCATCTGATCGGGTCAGTGCTGCTTGGCGCGCTGGGTATTGGCCTGCAGGCAGAGTTGGAGGGTCTGGTCGCCATTGAGTCCGTGCGAGGCGAGTTGGCGGCATGGCTACTGTTCAGCGCAGGCCTCGTTTACCTCGCCTGGGGTATACGCCAGGCGGGCAAGGGCCACGTACACAAGCACACCAGTGCGCATCCTCAGTGGCTGATTTTTGTAGTCTTTATCCTCGGGCCCTGCGAGCCGCTGATTCCCTTGCTGATGTACCCGGCCGCGACCGCCAGCGTTACAGGGGTGATGGCCGTTGTAGCGGTATTCGGCTTGGTCACAGTTACCACCATGCTGATGGCCGTGTCGTTGAGTTTTGCCAGTCTCCGGCAGCTACACTTCCCGAGCCTGCAGCGCTACGGCCACGCACTCTCGGGTGCAACGCTAAGCGCCTGCGGCGCTGCGATTTTGTTTTTGGGAGTATGAAGCCGCACAACAAGCAGGGGTTTCACAACGATCGTAGAGGTAACTATTACTCGTAGTCGGTTTTGCCAAAGCCTTTAGTGATCTGTCTTTGATAAAGAAATCTACTTTTGCGATTTGGGCGAAAACCAATGAATCCTAGCGCCTACTGTTCTGCAAACCATATACTCAGCTACCTACGCACTGCATGGCGCGCAATTCGCTAAACCCTTTTCATACTCGCCGTACAGAGTAGCTATGCAAGACACCATAGCCGCGTCAGTTAGTTGGTGGAGGCATGTGTCGTTGTCACTTCAGGGCTGGCGTTACGGTTGATGCCAGGGAGAGCAGACTGTGGAGCAACTGGATTACCTTGCTGTCGCCCTATTTCTTATCAGCGTTGCGCTGACGGGGCTGTTCTATCTTGCCTGGCTATCCTTTGAAAGGCAGCGTCATGTTCTAACGTGGACTGGCTGCTTTGCATGTTCTTCTGTTCAGTGGTTCTCTGGCGTGGCCAACACGTTGGAACTAATACCTTTTATTGCCTACTGGACGACTGCTAACTATCTCGGCGCTATGGTGTCAGTGCTTTCACTGTTGGGTTACCAGCAGCGAGCAGGTGGAAAGCACCTTAGCGCTGCTGGTGTAGCGGGACTGGCTGCGATTCCATTCACTGTCACCATGGTGGCAACCTATGTATGGCCGCATGCGGGAATCAGTGGTTCTGCACTGACGCTATACACGGTGTTTAACTCTGCGTGGATCGTTCGTGTGCTCTATGCGCGCGGTCGTGAAAAGCGCGCAATAGAGTGGGTTGTCATCGCCTGCTACGGCGTCTACATGATCAATCAGTCTGTGCTCGGTAGCATTGCTCTGAGCTCTGGATCAATGCGTGATGAGGCGGCAATCAATCTTTATAACGAAGGCCTCCTCCTTACCTTACCCACTTTCTATGTTGTCTTTGCCCTTCTCGCCCTCATCATCATTGCGTCTGATCTTGCGTTAAAAGCGAAGCGGCTGGCGGAGCGAGAAATGCAGCTTCGCCGAAGGGACTCAGACCGGAACTGGGATACCCTGCTCGATGTTATTGGTACCTTTCCTGAGCCCGTAGCGATTACCAATGCTCAGCTGGAACTTACTGCCTGCAATGCTGCGTTTCGCGAACTTCTCGAGCTTACCGAAGAAGAGTGTACAACGACCCAGCCTGTTGACCTTGCCTCCGAGTGTCTTGAGTACATCGTTACGATAGAGGGCAGGCAAGTTGAGACTCGAGAAGACGTGTTGGAGATATTCCTACAAGTGCTGGAGACTGGTGCCAGAGTAGAGATTATTTCAAAGGATGCTGAAACGTTTTTGCTAGGTTGTGGGCACCTCTCTTCGGGCGACAAAATTATCGTTGCAAGTGACGTATCTCAGTTAAATGCTGCCAGGCAGCGTCTGGAGACAGCGATTAGTTCCATGCCTATTGGCTTTGCACTGTTCGACAAGAATGGCAGCGTGATCGCATGCAATACGCGCTACGAAAACGTGCTGGGAGCGAGCGAAAGCTGGATTAAGGCGCAGTCTTTTGAAGCGCTTATTGAAGCAGGTGTTGCGAGAGTCAGCCCGGAAGAGCTCGATGATGTGGTAAGCATGGGTCACGAAGAGTTGCGTAAGGCAATAAAGGAGCGTGGACACTTCAATAGGACGGCTTTGCTTAATGACGGCAAGTGGTATGACCTTTCCGTGCAGCCCATCGCTGATGGTGGGTTCATTGCAATGTCCCGCGACATCACAAAGCGCCGCTTGCTGGAGCTGGAGCTTGAACGTAGCGAAGCTCAGCTTCGGGAGGTGCTTGGCCAGCAGCCGTTCCCGGTAGTTGTCATAAGGAAACGGGACAATCAGTTCGTCTTTTATGGACGTGCTGCCGCCGCTATTCTCCGCCTCGACGAGCAGCCCAATGATCTGGATACCAGTTTCTTTGCGTTAAGCGAGCGGTGCGTCTCTGAACCAGTGTTTGGCTCACTGGAAATGACGAACATGCCTATCCGAGAAGTCAGTTACGAGCGGGCGGACGGTGAACGGTTCCCTGCGCTCGCGTCAGCACTGGATACAAAGTTCTCCGGTGAAGATGCGAGGGTAGTGAGCTTTGTGGACATCTCTAACATCAAAGAGATGCAGCAGGAAATAGCCACGCAGCGCGATGCGCTGTATCAGAGTGAAAAGCTTAATGCACTGGGAACTTTGCTCGCTGGGGTCGCCCATGAATTGAATAATCCACTGACTATCATAACGACGAACTCTCATGTGCTTCTAAAGCAAGCGCAAGACAAGCAGGCTATCGATAGATTGCATAGCATTTCTGACGCTGCTGATCGCTGCGCCAGGATCATACGCTCATTTCTTGACATGGCGAGGAAGGGTACCAATGAGCGTCTCCCTTTTGATGTCGGCGAATGCATCAGAAAGGCGATTGAGATATCAAATCTTGGGTACAGTCTGCATGAAGTGCGTGTTGACTCCAGCATTGATGTTGACATCCCTTTGTTGAACGGAAGCCCTGATCAGTTCTGCCAGGCAATGCTGAACCTCATTGTCAATGCGAAGCAGGCTCTGGCGGAGCAGGCCCCTCCAAGGACGATTTCGGTGAAAGCGCATTTCGATGGGGAAAGCGACGCCGTGCTGATCAACGTTATAGATAACGGCCCCGGCGTAGCAGAAGCGGACCATGATCGAGTCTTTGAGCCATTCTTTACGACCAAGGCGGTTGGGGAGGGCACCGGCATGGGATTGGCTTTGGTGCGCGGTATTGTGCGCTCCCATGGCGGAACGATTCGGCTGATTTCAGAGGGCGAGAGTGGGTGTCACTTCGAGATTCGGGTACCGGTTTTTGCACAGGTAAAACCCGAAACGGACGCAGACTCATTCCCCGTGGAAAAAGCAGAATCAAAGAGGATTCTCGTAGTGGACGATGAAGAAACAGTGCTGTCGTCCCTGGCAGATGTTCTCAGTCTCGCCGGACATAGCGTCAGGGCGGTTGATTCAGCCAAGAAAGCGTTACTGGCGCTGGAACGGGACGAGTTCGATGTGCTTATCACAGATGTTCGAATGCCTGTTATGACGGGTGAAGAACTCTTTAACCGTATCCAGCAGCAGTTTCCCGAGATGGTAAACAAAACCGCTTTTATCACAGGGAATAGCATTCAGGGAGAGGCGCTCGCGTTTCTGGAGTCAACGAAACGCCCCTACCTGGGCAAGCCGTTTCTGCCTGAGGAGGTTTCCCGTTTGGTCAGGCAGGCATGTCATGGCAATCAAAGCGATTAATTCACCCTGCTGGTAGCTTTAGTTGTTCTCGGGATCTTTAGTATCTGACTTAAAGATGCTCCAGAAATCGTCAAACCAGGTTTGTAGTCCGTCAAGATAACGAGAAGGTGTGCTTGGCTGAGGTGTAGAGGGGTCAATCTGAACATCTAGTCGGTAGCCAGATTCAAACACCTCCGTGGTGCTATCGTTCGCGTAAATACGATTTCTTGCGCCGGACGACGTCGCTTCCTGACGCGATGATGTCGCAATCGAGTTCTCAGGTGCTAGCACGCTGTTACCATCAGAGATCGCTGAGCCCGAGCCCGGATCAGGTGCTGGCTCTGGTTCAGGTTCCGGTTCAGGCTCAGGTTCCGGTTCAGGCTCAGGCTCCGGTTCAGGCTCAGGCTCCGGTTCAGGCTCCGGTTCGGGCTCCGGTTCGGGTTCGGGCTCTGGTTCAGGTTCGGGTTCGGGTTCAGGCTCCGGTTCCGGTTCCGGTTCCGGTTCCGGTTCGGGTTCTGGTTCAGGCTCCGGTTCCGGCTCAGGCTCAGGCGCTGGGACGGGTGCAGGCGTTGTGTCGACAGTTTCTCCGGGCTCGAGGGTATCGTCGTTCACGGTCACCGGTTCACTGTCATCGCCTACGGTAATTACGCCCACGTCTCCCGTAACTTCAGCGGTTCCCTCACTTGATACAGTAATCTCTTCGACGTCCGCTTCCACAGTAAGTGCGACATTAGCGGTGACAGTCGCACTGGCTGCGCTGACAACGGCATTCACGCTGTCACCCGAGATTGCGACGGTGTCGACCGCACTTACAGTAGCATCTACCTGATCCGTTGCATCAACGGTTACAGAATTTCCTGAGTAACTCCCCTGGACGTCAGTCGCAGAGACATCTACAGCGCCATCAGCTTCGACATTCATCGTGGCAGATTGCGAGGCTGCCACCTGCACTGCTCGCCCCTCTATGGTTCCGCTTACGTTCGCGCCACCGATGGTGACATCGTTGGGTGTTACGACATCAGATGTCACACTGTTTACCGCTGAAAGAGAGACGGATTCCTGGGCTACAACACTGGCATTGATACTATCTGTAGCATCGAGGGCAACAGAGCCTTGAGAGATAATTCGGCCAAGTATGTTTCTCGCGTTAAGCACTACGGCGAAAAGGCTGTTGAGTGTATTCTCTCCAACGTTTGCGTCCCCGGATGTGTTTAGAGATATGCTGGCGACAGCGGTGGTGCCTGCGGAAGCGTCAAAAGAACCTGCGTCGATGGTGACATCACCCAGAGTGACTGCCTGGCCCGCGTTGAAGAACGTAACAGTGCCAGTGCCGGCATCAATGGTAAGGTCCTGGCTTCCGCTGGTTGTGCCGTCCAGCTCACCGCTAAAGTTCACCGCGCCGTTTCCTGCACTGGTGTCTATGACGGTATCTCCAATCAATACAGCATCGCCGACGAAACTGATATCAGTGCTGACATTGACTCTGCCGGCCAGCCCTATAGACGTGTTGTCTTGAACTGAAAGTCCATCTACGGTGACGCCAGCCAGTGCAAAAGAGAGATTCACATTTCGAGACAGGTCCAGCGTTTCAGCGTAGATTCCGCTCTCAATGACGACGGTATCGCCCTGGCTGGCGAAGCTGAGCCCAGTGATAATGCTGTTGTCGGCAGTCACAAATACATGGTTGTTCTTTAGCGAAGCGAAGCCAGCATAGCTGCCAGAGCTGTCGACGCCATGGCCAATTTTGCGCTCGACTGCAAGCAGTTGGCTGTTGCTCATGATGTTAGCGTCAGTCAGGTCAAAGGAGTTATCACTGAAATCGAGCCATAGGTTTTGGTCGTAAAGTCCTGCGTGAGTCGTATTGTTTATAAACGCATTGTCGCGAATAACCGCCGTAGGTATATCTGCTCCAGGCCCGATACCCAGTCCCTCGAAGCCACTGTTTGAGAAGGTGTTGCCGATGACTGAAATGCTTTCCGGGCCGTCCAGTGACATCCCGACAAAGTTGCCATCAAAATCGTTGTTTTGAATCGTCGCGCCGGTAGCGC
>JBCDKJ010000014.1:0-70219 GCA_038746745.1 Pseudomonadota bacterium | reverse complement strand
TGCAGATCGGCAGCCGCCTGGCTGAGATATCAACACTGTTCACAAGCGAGGCACCGCGGATCACGCTCATGTGCAGTGACTGCGAGCTGGAGCTGAGCTCCAGAACATCGGCCTCCTCATTGGCACTGGCACAATAGTTTTGTGAGCTGAGTCAGAGCATACTGGGGTGCTCTGAACGTGAGAGTTTAGGAAGCGAGGCCATGCGCACAGAAACCCACATCAAACGTGCACTCAAGTTTGCGCACTCCGTCGCCGGTGCCGGCATCATCGGCGCGCTGGCGGGAATGTTGCTGTTGTTGACCGTCACCCCCGACCCGACTTCAATTGAGGAGTATGCGCTGATGCGTCAGGGGATGAGTCAGATCTCGACCTATCTACTGTTTCCCTCTCTGGGCGTCGTGTTGGTATCTGGACTGCTGTCCATGGCCGTGCATCGGCCCTTCCATAACGCGGGCTGGGCTTGGATGAAGCTGGGATTGGGGGTGGTGATGTTTGAGGGTACGCTGCTTGCGGTCCACGGCCCGGTTCAGCGTGCCGCCCGGGAAAGTCAGCGCGCCTTGGCCGGCGAGATTGATCCGGCGACCTTGCATGAACTGGTGACCGGCGAGTGGGATTCCATGTGGGTCATTATGGGTGTATCGCTGGTGAACGTCGTACTGGGTGTGTGGCGACCGCGTTTCACTAAGCGCCGCACAACCCAACGTAGCGAGACTGCTGTCGCATCCTAGCGCTCTAGCGGCTCAGGTTGTTGTTGGCTCAGGTTGTTGTTGGCTCAGGGCTGTTTATTGGCTCAGGGCTGCAATATCCAAAATGATTTTGCCGCGGGCACGGCCTGACTCTGAATAGCGGATGGCGTCGCGCACCTCTGCCAGCGGATAGTGCCTGTCGATAACCGGTACGATTCGACCGTCTTCCATCATTTCTGCCAATAGCTCCATGTCCGACTGGGTCATACTTCCCGTCATACTGGTGAGTTCCTGCTCGGTCCAGAGGTTAGCCACCGCCGCCAGGATAGGTCTCGCCAGCGGGCCGAGCCAGTCTCCCGATGGACCGCCGATAATAACTAACCTGCCGTTGGGTGTAAGCACATCGCGATTTCGCAGCGGGCTGTGATTCCCCACCATATCGAGGATTAAATCGTAACGCTCGTCTTGAGTGGTGTAGTCGTCGGTTTTGTAGTTAATCACGATGTCGGCGCCAATACCTTTCACCATGTCGATATTGCGATCGCTGCACACGCCAGTGACGTGGGCACCCATGGATTTGGCGATTTGTACGGCAAAGGTGCCCACGCCGCCGGAAGCGCCGTTGATCAAAACCCGCTCGCCCGCCTGCAGCGCGCCGTGGTCGCGCAGCGCTTGCAAAGCGGTAATGCCAGCAATCGGCACAGACGCCGCCTGAGCGAAGCTGACATTGTCCGGGATGGCGGCGATAGAGCCTGTCTCGCGCCGCGAGACCAACTCAGCGAATGCGCCCGTGGCGCCGCCGTATACGCGGTCTCCCACTTTGAACCGGCTGGTGGCTTCTCCGGCTGCCATCACAGTGCCAGCGAAGTCCACGCCAAGTCGCGTGTCTTTGGGACGTCCGATGCCAACCATCAGTCGCATGAAGTAGGGAGAGCCGCGCATGAAATGCCAGTCGTAGGGGTTCACTGCGGCGGCCTCCACTTTCACCAGCACCTCGTCACTGGCGATGTCAGGGATGTCTGCTGGTGCAACGTTTACCACCTTGGGAGGACCGTAGCAGCTATAGGTCGCCGCTAGCATTTGAGAGCCGTCTGTAGAGCCCGGTGAGTCCGCTGGCGAGCAGTCAGAGGTGTAGCTCATCGCAGCGACGAGACCAAGAATGCCTGCACCCAACAGCCCCAGAACGGAAAATAAAATCCAACGTAGCATCTGCGCTCCCCGGCATCGCTATTGCAACAAGACGAGCGTTGAGACTGACGCAAGCGGGTCACGAAGTCCAAGCGGCTGGTCGCACCAGCCACTCCGTTGGTCGCAGCTGGAAGGCGGTGCATCGCACCGCCTGTCTCACACCGTGACGGCGTTGCCTCGGAAAATACGAGCCAGATAGCGGCTTTCTGAGGGGCTGGGAGCGGGGACAGCACACTGCAGCACCGCGGCCACCAGGCGTTCCATTTCCTCTTCCAACTCCTGATCGGTGGCGGGCTCCTCGGCTCTGGCACGTCGGGTTAATTGCACCTGATTGACCGCCGGCACCGTGGGTAAACGCTCGGTTTCTACCCCCAGCGTGACGGTAAAGGCGTGCAGCGCATTTTTCACAAACAGCGCCAGCGCAAACTCTTCGCGCGAAGAGGCGAGCGAGGTGTCGGGCGTCAGCAACACAATCTGGCAACGCGGCACCAAGGCGGCACAGCGTGCTACACGGAAATGATGCGTAAGCTGATCGCGTACGAGATCGCTGAAGTCCTGCTCAGAAAGAACGCGATCCCAGGACTCGCCGCGCTCTGCTGCCAGGGCATTCATGGGCAGGCGGGCAAACGGGCTGGATACCACCACATCGAAGCCACCTTCCTGGCGCAGCAGCTGATCCAGCGATGTCTCGATGTCATCGCCAATGGCGCGGCTGGAGAAGTCAATGCTGTCGGAACCTGCCACGGCATGCGCCAATTCGGTAGCTGTTGCCTCATCGCGGGTGAGGATGCTGAGTTTGGTTACGCCGTGTTCGATAAAGCCTCGTGCAACCGCAATCAACTCTTCGCGCATGGCATCACCAATGAGCACCACTTTCTTGCCAGCCAGCCGTGCGAGTTCTTCCTTGCCGGGCGGCAGCAGTAGTTCACCTTCACTCACCGAACGGTCGAACTTGAGGCCGCCTGAGGGGTGGAAGGTCTCGCCGCTAACAATGTCATCCGCCAGGTGGAAAATGGTGGACAGCCCCACTTGCTCGTCGGTGGGCATTTTGTGCAGGTGCAGTCGATTTAGAATGCCCGACTCAATTTTCTCTGCCGAGCGCGCTATAGAGGCGTCATCAAAGAAGGGGTCCGGGGCATCCACGAACTGCTCCAGAAACGCCTCAGCCAGCTCCGGCGTAATCAGTGCGCCGGTAACCAGACGATTGAGCAGCTTCTCCGCCATAGGCCGATTCATCAGGTAGCGCGAGCTATTGCCACCGGTGCGTGAATCCTCCACCTGCGAGAATAACCGCGCCAGAGGATTGGGGACCCGGCTGGCGTGGGGCATTTGCGACAAATCGTTGGCGGCAAGGCTTAGCAGCTCTTGCTCGGCCAGGCCCGCCTCGAGGCTCTTCAACATGGCGGCGTGCACCTGGTTAAGCCGCTTGTTCTCCAGCACCAGGCGGCCGCGTCGCGCAAACAGCCCCGGCGCGCCATCAATACCGCGAAGCCTGGCGCCGTCTACGGGTCCCGGTGCCAGTGCATTGATCTGGATTTCCGGGCCCAAGTGGCGTGACAGAATTTCGGCGAGTACGCGCTGGCCTGCTTTGGACACCGCGTAGTCGCCCCGGTTCGGGTAGGCCACTGCCAGATACTTTTCACCGCCAAAGTAGCTGGAGACGTTCAGTACTGAGCCGTAACCGTGTTCCTTCATCAGCGGTGCATATTTGCGAATGAGGGCATAGTTGGAGGTGAGGTTGGCCTGCATGGTGCGGTTCCAATCTTCCA
Organism: Pseudomonadota bacterium; assembly: GCA_038746745.1. Lineage (GTDB taxonomy): Bacteria > Pseudomonadota > Gammaproteobacteria > Pseudomonadales > Halieaceae > JANQIO01. The sequence continues at coordinate 66,576 of JBCDKJ010000014.1, read as the reverse complement.
GGGTCATATCAATGACCATTTCCTCTGCTCCGGACAGGCCGGCATTGTTAATCAGGAAATCGACATGGCCGAACAGTTCCAGCGAATGCTGAAACAGTCTTTCCAGCGAGGCGTCGTCGCCCACGTCCACGTCGCCCAGAATATGCACGCGATCTTCCGGTCGCGGGTAGCCTACACCGCGCAATTCTTCCACGATCTCGTACCGGACCTCTTCCAGACGCTTCATCCCGCGAGCACTCAGCAGCACCCGGGCACCGGCAATGGCCAGGTAGCGACCTAGCTGTAAACCAATACCCAGGCTGCCGCCGGTGATTACTGCTGTCTTGCCCTTGTGAAGGCCTGGCAGTACACGATAAATCTGTGCGGGACTTGAGGACTTTCCGGTGTGGCGCTTGATGCTCTGGGGTACCCACAGGTTGATCGGGTCCATGCGGCGCACGCGGTTGGTGAGGGTCGCCGCCCAGTCGGCGGAGTAGGCCAGGTTGTCCTCATCTTCGCTGTCGTATCGCACCAACTGGTTGGGCAGCACCGCCCAGCCAATGTCGCCGCGTTCGGTCAGCTTCAGGTCTTCATGACGCCAGCCGCGTATCAGTGCCTCGATAGATGCGCGAATGACCTCGTTCATCAGGTTGCCATGACCGTCACTGGGGTTGGTCACGTAGGTGACCGCCGGGGCTTCGCACTTGCCGTACCAACGCTTGAAATTCTTGGCCAGGGCCGAAGCAAATGCCACCGGGGCAACGATTTCATCGCGCACAAAGTTTTCAACGTCTTCATCCGTTGCGGTGCACAGCGCATAACCGTGCTCGCCGTTGCCTGCGCGGGCCAACACCACGACGGCGTCCAAACGGCCGTAGTGGTCGTCGATGAACTGCATGGTTCGCTCTACGGATTCCGGCCGCAGCGGATCGAGGTGAGAGAGCTGGATATGGTCCAATCCTCGCGAGGAGGTCAGCGCCCTGGCGTGACCCAGGGATTCCAGCGTGCGAAAGCCCATCAGTACGCGTGCGCCGCTGGCGATGTGTCGATCAGCGAAGATCAGCGCTTCCTCGTAATCCTGACCCGCCAGAATCAGCACGACGTTGCCGGACAGATCTTCCAGGCGCTTGTCGGGCCAGGACACCAGCTTGGACCGGCTCTGTGCCGGCACCTGCATCCCGTTGGTCACTTCGATGGCGTGACCTGACAGGGCAGAGGATTCATCTGAGCAAAGCCAGACAATGGTTGATGCGACATCGGTGGGGGTTGGGTAGCGATACTCCAGCTCACCGTCCGCTGTCTCACGGGTGGTGATCATCAGGTCGCGGAACTCCTGCCCGGTGCTGCCCAGTGCCTGATCCTGCAGTTCGTCCATGCGGGCAAACGCGGTTTCGATACGCTCGGACTCGATTGGTCCGGGGAATAGCGTGTTTACGCGGATACCGCGCTCCGGCCCCAGCTCCAGGGCCAGGCCTTTGGAAAGCGCGTTCAGACCGCTCTTGGGCACAACATAGGGCAGACGGCCAAAGTAGTGCGTCCTGGAAAAAATAGTAGAGACGTTAATGATGCTGCCGCCCCGACGCATATGCGGTGCTGCCGCCCGCGCCATGTTCCACGGTGACCCCAGCAAGTTCATAGCCGAATCAAACATGGTCATGTCGTCTTGCTGCGCCAGCATTTCCGCTTCAGTGAAGGGGATTTCACGCAGGGTCTGCTTGGGACCGGCGGCACCGGCGTTGTTCACCAGTACATCAATCTCGCCGAAGGCTTGCACGGCGGTAGCAGCAATCTCGCGGCACACTTCCGGGTCTGCGCAGTCGCCAATTGCGGGCGCCATCATGTCGCGCGAGAAACCTTCGCTGACGAGGCCGTCGATAAAGGCCTCGAGTTTGTCACCATCGCGACCGGTCATAACCACTTTGGCACCCTCTCGCAGCAATAGCCGCGAGATATAGGAACCAATGGAGCCTGCGGCGCCAGTGAGAATTACCGTTTTGTTTTCCAGCCGCCGTCCACTCAGGCTTTCGATACTGCTGTGGCTGTCTACTCGGGTCATTTCATTCATCGCAGGGCTCCTGCCGATCCTGTATCTACTCGTTCAAAAGTCTCGCCACGCTCTTCGGCGTCGCGAATGGCCCAGGCGCGGTATAGCTCGTCCCGGGTTTTCAGGCCCAGCCTGGGCAGGGCATGTACCGCCACGTAGTTAGCGCCCTCATGGCGGTTTTCCCACATGGCCTGGTGTGCGTCGGCAACGCCATCCATATCCACCGGCACCGGTGCCATCACGTCTATTTGGCCCGCCGCGATGCGCTCCTGCATCTCGGCAAACTCCCTGGCGGTATTTAGGTGGGTGCCGCGAATTTCTGCGGTAGGCATCAGAACGCGGCGCTGGCGCATCCACACCTGCGGGGCATAGAAGCTTAAGCGCATGCCCGCCAGATCCTCAGCGTAGACCACCTTGCCCAGATTGGGTTTTACCAGTGAGGTCGCCAGCGCCAGACCGTCGCGGCCGCGACGCTCAAATACCACGTCGGGCAGCCCACGGCGGTCCAGCGTGTTGCGCAGCAGGGGCGCAATCGCGGAGCCAACAGGCTTCAGCGTGCGGTCTGAGAAGCGTCTCACCGCTTCTTTGAACGCTGCCGATTCTTTGAAAGGATCAGGCAGCTGCATGAATGGTCCCGGCGCGTCGAAATCGTCGCCCAGCCGACGCTGGATTTCTTCGATGCTAACCACCCCAGTCAGGCGCGTGCCAAAGCCCAGGGAGCTGACAAATTCGCGTTGGGGTACGGTGTCTGCCAACACGGCGACCTGTGCACCCAGGGTGCAGCCCACTTCAATAGCCTCGATGGCGACTGGGTCGACGATGCCGTCTTCCGCACCCGGCCCATACACTACCAGCAGGCTCATGCCTGCGCGCAGTCCCGCACGAGCGAACATCTCGGCAGGCTTCCGGGCACCAGACTTACCCATAAATGAGAAGCGATAGCCTGACGAGGCCCCGTAAAATGTCAGAACACCGTTGTCACCCAATAGCTGAAATGAGCGAGAGAACGCGCGCTCGCCGGCGTGGGACACCACGTAATCCAGCGGCCCACCAGCGAGCTTCTCGCCCTCGGCGACAAAATCGCTGCCAGCGGCTTCCCAGCTGGCCCACTCTGAAGGATCGTCAGGTACCGGGGTGAAAATGTCCGCCCAGCGCGGGTCTTTGCGACTGATTGCTTCACCGCCCTGCTGGCGCACGCGCTCGGCGCGCTCCTCACTCGAGACCATACCGACCGCGCTAAGCCCTGAACCCAGGGCGGTGCGCAGTGCATCCAAACCAGTACCGGTAGCAGCGCCCTCTACAAACAGGCGCTTGCCGGGTTGAATGTTAAGCGTAGTGAACAGGGCGCGATGGATGGTACCTAGCGTAAGGCCATAGGAACCTGCCTCCTCAATGGTGAGGCCAGGAAGCTTTTTATGCAGCTGCGGACCCTGTACCACCAGGAACTGGGCGTGGCTGCCATCATTGCGCTCATAGCCCTGGATGCGGAAATCCGCTGCCATTGGGTCTAGTCCCTGATCCGGCGAGAGCAACTCGCTCTGGCCGGAATAGATCGTGACCAGGTCGCCCAGCGAGAGGCGTCCCTCGCGCACCAATTCCTCGCCCAACTCGGCGATGATCGCCACGCCGCCGGAACCGGTTACCTGCACGTCGGCATCCCGCGCATCAAAGGGTGATACCGGGATGCCGGTAATCGCCCAGATGTCATTGAAGTTCATCTCCGACGCCAGCACATATACCAGCGCCTCGTTAGGGCCGGGTTTGGGTGTTTCAAACACCAGCAGTTTTTCTGCATCCACCGGATCGCCATGCGCGGGCTCGCCGTTTTCCACCTGGCGCGCAACGCCCAGGCCATACTGGTAGCGGGGAATCGGTGTAACTCCCGGGAAAAAGCTGGCGCCTACTGGCAACAGATCACCGTCACCCCCCAGCGCCTCTTTGTGCTCTTCATCCGGGTAGGGCGGCACATCAGTATGTTTGATCGGCAGTGCCGCGCTGCGGCGCTCTAAAAAGGCGCGAATGCCCACTGGGCCCGCGTTGGGATCGCACACCGCTTCTGCAAACAGCTCGGCTTCAAGCTTTAGGCCCGCAGACTGACCCTCACTGGCGCCGGTTTGTACCGCATTCAGAATACGATCTACTGCATGCCCGCGACCGCTGGCGCGGGCTTGCGCCAACGTGGGGGCCAGGGCGGGGTCGTCCAGCAATGCTGCGTCGTAGGGAAGGACGCTTTCACGGTTAGCCAGATAGGTCTCTCTGGCGGCCATTGCCTCCACCAGAGGGCCTTCGTTGGCAAAATAGTCGCGCAACAGGTCCATCGCGACCGCTACAGGGCCTTTGCCATCCCCGCCGACTACCTGATCTACCAGGCCTGCAGCAGCGGCTTCGTTGGCATCCAGTGCGCGACCAGACACAATCAAGCGCACCGCTTCAAGTAAACCGTCTCGTCCTCTGGCCTGAAGCAATCGGCGCGGCAACCGCTGTGTGCCGCCATAACCTGGCAGCAGATTCAGGTTGATTTCAGGCTGCCCGAAGCGCGCGTGCAGGTCTGCTACCACGTAGGCGCAGGATAGTACTAACTCGTTACCGCCCCCCAGAGCGGGGCCGTTTACAGCCGCGATCACGGGTTTGCCGAGATTTTCCAGCGTCGAGAAGGCCGTATGTGCGGCATTAGGTGGTGTGCGGGCGCTGTCCATATCGCCCTCTTCACCGACTTCAAGAAGTTCTTTTACATCGGCGCCCGCGACAAAGGCGTTGCGTGCTCCTGTTACGACAACGGCAGAGACTGCCTGCTGGTGCAGCATTTGTTGCAGCACCGTATTGAACTCATCCAGCGAGCGCTCATTCAGCGAGTTCACCGGCGGCGAATCTACCACCAGCAGTGCGACTTTCTTGCCAGGCACAATCTCGTGGGTTTCCACACGCAGGTAGCGCCAGGTCTGTACAATCTGACGGGCCTCAGAGAGGCGACCGAAAGATTTCCACTGCTCTACGGCGGCGCGAATCTCATCGACCACCTCCGGGTTGCGCAGCGTAGACAGATCGCCCAGTGGCTCGTCCAGCAAGATAGCGCGCAGAGTGCGGCGCATGTACTTGCCGCTGCGCGTTTCGGGGAAGCCCGATACCACTAGAAAATCCGAGGGCACGGCAGTGGCACCTTTTTCACTACGTACCAGACCCTGAAGACGGGAAAGATCGTCGTCGGTGAGCTTTTTGCCTGGGGCTGCCATCAGGAAGGCCACTGGCGTCTCGCCCTTTTCGTCATGGGGAGCGCCGACGACGACAGCATTGCCCACCGGCGAATCCTTGCGCAGGGTCTTGTCGCGCAAAATCGCGCCTTCGATTTCTTCTGTGCCAATCCGGTGGCCAGATACGTTAATCACGTCATCGGAGCGACCGTGCAGGGTAAAAGCACCATCGCTGTGCCGACGTGCGTAATCGCCCTGTGTATAGCTGGTGTCCCCAGGCCAGCGATCAAAATACGTGTCCGTGAAGCGTGCCAGGTCGCCCGCCCAGGCATCGGTGCCCAGCGCCTCGGCATCACCCCAGATAGTACGAGCCAGATAGGGATAGGGCTGGGTGATTACCAGCTCGCCTTTTTCCCCTTCCTCCGCGAGGCGCCAGTCAATGGCTCTGCCGGCGGCATCGGTCTCCGTCGCGACGCGAACTTCCGCCTGAATCCAGGGCAGCGGCCAGGTTTTGGCGTCTGCCGCCAGCGGCTTGAACTCGCCCCAGGGGCAGGAAAACACAATGCCGCCGTGTTCGGTGGCCCAGTAGGAATTAATATAGTGCTCGCAGATACGGTCCATAGCGAACTGTTGCACCGCCGGTGACACAGGCTCTGCGCAAAATGTGCCTGCGTGCAATTTGGACATGTCATAGGCCGCCATATCTTCGGTGCTGGCGGGATCGGTCATCACTGCTTTGAGGAAGGTTGAGCCCGCCTTAAACACGGTGGCACCGTGACGCTCGATAATGGATGAAAAGCGACCGGCGTGTGGGAACAGGGGCGAGCCTTCATGAATGATGGTTGTCATGCCACGAGCTAGCGGCGCGGCCATCAGGTACGCCTGGCCGGTAATCCAGCCCGGATCACCAATCACATACAGGCGGTCATCCTGATCCGCGTTGAATACGGTACGCATGGTATGGGTCACGCCAGACAGCCACCCGCCGTGGGTATGCACGACCCCCTTCGGTTTACCGGTAGAGCCGGAGGTATAAATGATGAACAGCGGCCAGTTGGCCTCGACCGGCAGTGCCGGATGAGCACGGTTAAGTGCCGCCCACAGTGCCTGGTCGTCCATTGCCGCCAGCGCCTCAAGGCTATCTGCGCCAGCGTCGGCCAGTACGCGTGTGGTGGCCGCAGCTATCAGGTCGTGGGACCAGCTATCTCGGGCCTGCTCCACCACCTCCTGGCCGGTATACCGCACTACCACGACCTTTTCGACAGCATGGTGTGCATCTGCCAGTTCGCGCGCAACCGCCGTCCGCAATTCGGCGGACTGCTCTGCCGCCAGGCTACTTTCCCGTGCGAGTGCAATGCCCAGCTCACGCATGACGTCACTGCGCTCCAGCGTGATCTCACCGGCCAGCGCATCGCTCACAGATTGCGTCAGGCGCAGGCCCAACTCGCCCAGATCGAACCCGGCAAGACAGTCTTCCAGCGCTTTCAGTGCCGTAGTGCGTGGAATGTAGTTGTCCAGCGCGGGGTCTGTATAGGTGCCTTTGTAGGCCACAACTTCGGCGTTGCGATAGCCGCCATCAGCGGTAATGACGACTTTGGCGCCCGCATCAAAAATACGGTCGGACAGGGTTTTGGCGGAGAAGCCACCAAATACAGGGGTATAGATGATGCCGAGTCGTTTGGCGGCCAGCGTGTAATAGATTTGATCGAGAATATTGGGCAGGTTGAAGGCAATCCGATCACCTTTCTGCAGGCCAAGGTCCTTTAACACCTGCGCGCGCAGCACGGTCTCTATGAGCAGCTGCCGGTAGCTGATATGGCGCTCAAAAACGGGCCCGCCCTTGCCACCGTTTTTCGATGGATCCCAGCGGTCGCCCTCAAAAATGATGGCTGTCTGCTCGCCGCGACCGGCCAGTACGTGACGATCGACTTCGTTAAAGCAGGCATTGGTTTGTGCATCGACAAACCAGCGATAAAAGGGGGCGTTGCTAGTGTCTAGCGCTGTGGTCCAGGGCGTGAAATCTGCCGGGACATCTGCGGCGACCGTCGTGCTGCCATCAGATACATCAATCCCATGCCAGGCACTTGCTTCCGGACTGCGGTTGAGCCAACGCTGACTCTGACTATCAAACCAATGAAGCTCAGCAGCGGCGATGTCACCGTGGTAGCCACCCGGGTCGTTGATCGCCCGATGTCGCTGTGAATCCTCGTCCTGCTGAGACCCCAGGAGGCCCCACTTATTATCGGTTTCGGCCACCGTTGTGTCTCCGGCTGTTTCTGTTATCTGGCAATGCTCGCAAGCGCTACAGCTTTAAGCAGACTCACGATGTTCCGCGCCGCACCAATGCCCTGAAGCTGCAGCGTGGGTTTTCAGGCTTGCGGGCACTGGCTTCGAGGGAAACGGCAGGGTCTCTGCGGAGGGCAGCGCGGGCAAGCAGCCGGACAAAAACTGTACACGGCGTAAACATAGTATACGTATCCATTCTCGATCGGATTTCCCGACCGATAGGCCGCGAGGAGAGCATTTCCGGCCAATTCTAGCCCTCGCTGGAGTCCACGCAGTGTTTCCGCTAGGCTCGACTGCCCCGTCAAAATGGAAGCTAAAGCCCGAATGTCCCCTTCGTTTACCCTTGTCAGACGCGTTTCCAGCCTTCGATACCGTGAAGTGATGATTCCGTTGCTGTGCCTGGTATATGCCGTATCGCCGGTGAGGGCCGGCACAGCCCTGGTCGGAGGCCGGCTGATTGATGGCTTTGGGCACAGGCCGATTGCCAATAGCGTGATTCTGGTGGAAGACGGCGTGATTCAGCTCGTCGGCACGGTCGATACCCTGCCGGTGCCCGATGACTACACGGTCATTTCTACCGAGGGCATGGATGTTTTACCCGGCCTGTGGGAGAACCATGCGCACCTGATGCTGAACGGACACGCAGACTACGGACATTGGTTTCCCACTTACACAGATCGTGCGGCTGACGAGATCATGCCAGCCAGTGCGGTTCAACTGCTGCTGGCGGGTGTGACCACTGCCCGAGATCTGGGTGCGCCCCTGGAGGCGTCGATATCGGTTAAAAGCCGGATAGAGGCGGGCGAGATTCCTGGTCCCCGATTGTTCATATCCGGTCCTTTTATCCAGCATGAGGCGTACCCTGGCACTGAGCGCTTTCGCTGGGGCATTGATGGCGTGGGCGATGCACGGCGCAAGGTTAATAAGCTTGCCGACGCCGGCGTCGACATTATTAAGCTGATAGATCAGGACGCAATGACCCTGGCAGAGGCAAAGACCGTAGTCGATGAGGCACGTGCCCGCGGCCTCAAAGTTGTGGCGCACTCTCACCGACCGGACGAGATTCGACGCGGCCTGGCCATCGGGGTGGACAACTTTGAGCACACTGGCCTGACAACCGCACCCGAGTATCCCCCCGATATCATCGCCCTGCTAAGAGAGCGCACGGCGACAGGCCGCGTCGCCGGTGGCCCATTGTTCTGGACGCCCACCGTGGAGGGCCTGTGGAATTACCTTGATACCGTGGATAACCCGGAGTTTCTCGATGATGATTGCTGGCACCGAGGTCTGGAAGACTCCACCATCGCTGACATAGAAGCCTCAATTCAAAAGCCTGGCCAGCTCGCCTACTCTCAACTTACCCCGATTCGTAAGCCGACCCTGAAGCGCAAAATCCGCCAGCTACAGGAAGCCGGCGTAGTGTTGCTGGTTGGCACGGATAGCGGTATTCCCATGAAGTTTCACTGTCAGAGCACCTGGAATGAGCTGGACGTCTGGGTGCGCGTGATGGGTATTGATCCAATGACGGCTATTCGTGGCGCCACCTACTGGGGCGCGGTAATGATGGGGGTTGAGGATCGCTGGGGTACGGTGTCAGAGGGTAAATATGCCGACATCATTGCGGTCAAAGGAGACGTTCTGCGGCATATCAACGTGTTGTCGCGAGTGGATTTCGTTATGAAGGGCGGTGTGGTCTACAAACAGGATGGTGTGGCAGTGGAATCTTCCCTGGCACCGCGTTAATTGCAGCAGATTAATCACGTGAGGAAACAGTCATTATGAGCGAACCCTATGAGCCGCCGGAGGTCTGGACCTGGGATGCAGAGAGTGGCGGACGCTTCGCCAATATTAACCGGCCGATTTCGGGTCCCACCCACGACAAGGATTTGCCGGTAGGAAAGCATCCGCATCAGATCTATTCCCTGGCGACACCGAATGGCGTCAAAGTCACGGTGATGCTGGAGGAACTGTTGGCCAGGGGGCACGAGGGCGCAGAGTACGATGCCCACATCATAAATATCGGGGAGGGTGATCAGTTTTCGAGCGGGTTCGTCGCTGCCAATCCGAACTCGAAGATCCCTGCTATGGTCGATCACAGCACGCCCGCCCCAACACGTGTATTTGAGTCAGGCGCAATCCTTGTGTATCTGGCGGAGAAATTTGGAGAATTCCTGCCAACTGACCCCATTCCACGCGCCGAGTGCTTATCGTGGCTGTTCTGGCAGATGGGCAGCGCTCCTTTTCTGGGTGGCGGCTTTGGCCACTTTTACGCGTACGCGCCCGAGAAGTTTGAGTATCCCATCAACCGCTATGCAATGGAGGTCAAACGGCAGCTGGATGTACTTGATAGAAATCTCGCTGAGCGGGCCTTTCTGGCGGGCGACGACTACACCATTGCCGATATGGCCACTTGGCCCTGGTATGGGGTGTTGGTTACTGGGGATATTTACAACGCGCAAACCTTCCTCGACGTGGACTCTTATACTCACGTTAAGCGCTGGGCCGCAGACATCGAGGCTCGCGAGGCCGTGCAGCGCGGAAGCCGAGTCAATAAAGTCTGGGGGCCTGAGGAGGAACGTGTGCTCGAACGCCACGATGCTTCAGATCTCGACTTGCCGTGAATCTCAGCCACGCCTTCTATCGCTATCTGCTTAACCCGGCTATGCGCGGCATTCTGCGCTCGCCGCTGCACCGCATTGCCAGCGCTAATATTGGCATTCTCCACTTTACGGGCCGCAAGTCAGGTCGTGCGCTCAGTACGCCGTTGAGCTACGTGCGAGATGGTACGCATGTGTTGTTCCTGTCCAGCACCAATACCGCATGGTGGAAAAACTTCCGCGATGGTCCGGCGCCGGTACAGGTAGACGTAGCGGGAGAGCGACTTCTGGGTATTGCCCAACTGTTGGAGGGGGATAGCGAGGCGTTGCGTAACAGTGTGCGGCGGTTTTTGGTCGCCTTACCAAGAGATGCTGTCGTTTACGGCATTAAACTGGACCGCAACAAACAGCCCATCGAGAGTAGCCTGGCGAAGGCAGCGCCGCGCCTGGTACTCGTCGACGTTGCGCTTGACTAGGCGCTCTCGCTAGCGCTGGGAAAACAGGTCCCGCGTCTGACCTTCGGTCTCAACTTCCACGCTGTCACCCAGGCGCAGAACACCGCTACGAAGGACTCTGCAGCACAGGCCGCCATGTCCTAGCATCGCAGCTACACCGCCTTTGCCCAGGGCAGATTCCATGCGGGAGCAGGGGTGACACAGGGCATTTGCTTCGAACAGGGCCTCGCCAATAGCAAAGCGCTGATAGCGCAGAGCGTGCAGGTTGATACCACGTACCACTAGGTTGCGCCGCAGCAGCGCGGGGTCGATGGCGTCACGCCCGAGGAAGTGCGCGGTTTGCTGAATGAACTCTTCCGAGATCAACGTGACCTGTCTACCAGAACCGGGGGTTTTCTCCACCCGGTGGTCTCCATCGAGGCCGCGGTCCTTGATCGCGTTGACTTCAGAGGGTGTGGCTATCAGACCGCGTCGCTCAGAGCGCAGGCCGATCCAGGTGAGTGCGCCAGGCGAGAGATCACTGGCGAAGCGGTCCAGGGGGTTGCTGCGCTTTCTCACCGGTACCGTCTCACAGCCGCGTTTCTATCGAAGCCCATCGTGGAGCCAGCCGCTTGAGCATCGCCTGGAGTGGTGCGCCCCGCAGGGCGCCACTGGCTTAGCCAGGTCGTCTCTTTGTCTGGCTGTCTCTCAATCAGACTGTTTTAAGCGGGCCATGGTTGTCGCAGTGATCACCATGGGGGTGGTGCAGATGTCCGTCCACCAGGTAGCAGATGTGGTCCCCATGTGGAACCGCAGGGTGTCCACAGTCGGGGCCATGCACATGGCCGGCTTCGTGGCCATTGCATGCATGGGGTAGGCAGCCTGCCGGATTCTCGTCGGATACTTCGATCACATGCTCATCGTAATGGTCATCATGGGCGCAGTGTAAATGGCCATCATGCAGGTAACCTACATGGTCGCCGTGCTGCACCGCGACGTGCCCGCAGCCGGGTCCGTGGGTGTGATCGTGGTTTTCATGAATCTTGTGGTCCATGGGGTCGGTCTCCTTTTGTTACAAGTTAGTGAGGGATGTTGGGATCTGCGTGGTCGATCACGTTGCGTATCAGTGTTTCGACATGCGCGTCTGCCAGCCGGTAGAAGATGTCGCGGCCTTGACGCCGACGTTTAACCAGTTTCTCTTTCAGCAGCACGCGCAAGCGTTGCGATACGGTAGACATCTCTGCCAGGGTTAACGCCGCAATCTCCGATACCTGGTGTTCCCCTGAGAGCAGCAGCTCAAGAATGCGCAGTCGCTCTGGATCGCCAGCGGCACGCAGCATGCCCGCAGCGTGTTCTATGACTGAGTCAGAGGTGGCCTCGCGCAGGGCGGCGTAGGATTCAGCGGACAACGGCAATGCTCGGTTGCTTGTTCAGTTGAATATTTCAACAAATGGTCAACTATTTTTTCGAAACATGCAAGCAACGAGCATTCTGTGCCGTTCACTGAATCTTTAAGCGGACAGGAATTCCCTGTAGGTGGGGGCGCAGGCTTGCGCTAGCCCAGGCTCCGGTGAATGCGCGTTACTAATGCCTCTGCCAACAGCATCGCCAGCACTGTCCATATAAAGGGACCGGCACCGTGCAGAGGACCCTCAAAGTGGACAGCGTCTCCCATGAGCAAACTGATAGCACCCAGCATCACAAATTTAGAGCCAAACAGTATGAGCCATGCGCACAGTAGCTGCAGCAACCGCCATAGCAGTCCACTGCGTTGCTCAAACCAACCGCCCACGAGGTGTTCCGCAGCCAGTGTGGCCTGCAGCAACACTTGCAGAAGCACGGCGGCGAACAGAGACACAGAGAATCCACTCAGGTGCACCCGGTCCCAGTACTCGGCCAAAAGATTGAGCACCACCAGGTCGGTGAGTACGCCCATAAAATAGCGTGAAAACAGCATTTGGCGCGTGTTGGGTGGTTGCGCCGCCGCAACGATATGGTGGTGAGGTTTGAATCTGATTTCTTAGTTCCTCTCTATACAGGTTCCAGACTGCGTCAGTGTTCTATTCAGCGTATTCCTGAACTGGGAGCATGACAAACATCACTGAGCTCTGGGTCTTGCAACCGCTTCGTCAAGCAAGGAGCGGCGCGGGGGAGGCACAATATCCTTTTTTAATCTGCCGTGAACTCGGCTTAAAGGAATGGGTGTTCCTGGTTGCTCGCTAAGCTTACTTGCGATGCGATACGCTAGCGAGCCCGCGTGAGTAAAAAATAGTGCAGGCAATCATCGATGAAGCGCGTCCTTAAATATGTTGGTTATGGGTTCGCGGGACTGTTTGTAGTTCTCGTTCTCGTTTCCCTGGTGTGGGTCCGACCTGTGCTGTCGGGTGCGATAGCATTTGGGACCAAGGTCGTTTGTAACGACATCAACGTGAGCCAGTTGCCCACGGAGTTTGTTCTAGGAAACATGGCGGGCTTGCTGCCCTTTGGGGATTTTCTTGTCAGTAACGATTCTCAAAGGGTCTCGTTCTCCATCCTGGGTTTTACTGTAAGAGAAGCGGCATTTGAATCGGGATATGGCTGTCGGGTATCGCGCTCATATGCTACCCGCTCGCTGCCTGTTCACGTGGGCGCCGATAGCAGCGCCACCTTGTCGCTTGAGGATGCCAGCCGCCGCTATCCCGCGCTTAACGCCATGATTAGTGAGCGATTTGAACGCTTCGGCGAGGGCCGGGGAGATAGCAACCCTGCCAACCATCGTGCCCTGATCGCTCTGCACAATGGAAAGGTGGCCGCAGAGCACTACTCTGCGCCCTATACCGCCACCACGCCGCAGCACAGCATGTCCATGGCCAAGTCGATTAATGCGCTGCTGTGGAGTATTGCCGACGACAGGGGTCTGGCTTCCCTGGATGATCCGGTACATGCACCGGAGTGGTCGGGTGAAGATCCGCGCCAGGCCATCACAAATCGCGATCTGCTCAACATGCAAAGCGGTCTGAATCGCGGTAATTACGACCTTGCCTTTTTGAGAATGGCCAGTACGGGTGACAACGCGCACTACGCGACGCAGCAAACACGGCTGCATCCGCCGGGTACTCATTATCTGTATGCCGATGCTGATTCGAACCTCGCAGCGCGTTCCTTGAGCGCTGCACTTGAGGCGAGTGGAACCACGTATCAGGCATTTGCGAGTGAGGTTCTGTTCGGCCCCATCGGTGCCGACAGTTTCGTGCTTGCCAGCGATGATTATGGATACCACTTTTCAAGCTCGCTCACGTACGCCACGGCACGTGACTGGGCCAGAGTCGGCCAACTTCTGTTAAATGAAGGGCGCTTTGGCCAACAGCAGATTGTTCCTGCCCGCTTCTTTGAATCCCTCAAGACCCCGCTACCAACATCCCAGGGTATGTACCGATTGAGCTTCTGGCTGAATCAGGGCGAGACTTATGGACATCCGCGGGGTAACTTTTTCCCCGGACTCCCCGCCGATACCTACGCGATGTCTGGTTTGAATGGCCAGCTATTGGTGGTGATTCCTTCCCTGGATATCGTGGTACTGCATTTGGGTGCGGGTCGCGAAGGGTGGGCGGGGTCTGGACCCGCTATTGAGATCGTAGCGCATGCCGTAGAGCTGATTCAAAATACCCCGCTGCCCGAAATACAAGTCGCTGACGGCGACGAGCGGCCACTCTAATCGCTGGGTACCGAACTTTATATCTACTGGTCGAAAAACGCTCAATGCCCAACTAAAGGATGCTTACTGAAAGATGCTTCGAAAACTTACTGGTCCGTTAGTCGCGGCACTGGCGCTTTGTGCCTCTCTGGAGACTCGCGCTGACCTCGCGCTGGACGATGTCTCCGGTGCAGTGCTGCAGAGTCTCGAAAGCAATAATGTCGCGGGGGCCGCTGTTGTTATCGTTAAAGCGGGCGAAGTCATCCACTCCAGCGGTCATGGCCTGAAGGAAGTCGGCACCGCGGATCGTGTTGATGAAAACACGGTGTTCTCTCTGGGCTCTGTCAGCAAAGTGGGCAATGCCGCACTCGTATTGCGTCTTGTTGCCGCGGGGCTGCTGGACCTGGATACCGATGTGAGCCAATACCTTAAATCCTGGACGCTTCCCGATAGCAAATTCTCCGGGGCAACAAAGGTAACGCTCCGTCTGTTGCTGTCTCATACAGCGGGTTTTAACCAGTGGGGCTATAGGGATTATTCACCGGGTGAAGCCCTGCCTTCTGCCATACAGACATTAAACGGCTCAGGGCCGTCTAAAAGCTCAGCCCTTAAGTTTATTTATGAGCCTGGAACGGCAAACAGGTATTCCGGGGGCGGCGTGACAGTGTCTCAGGTGATTGTTGAGGACGTCACTGGGCTCAGTTACGAACAGGCCGCACGAAAATATCTGTTTGAGCCACTGGGTATGACGCGCAGCACCTACCAGAATCCCTTGCCCGCAAGCTGGGGAAACATTGCAAAGGCGCACGGGGAGGATGGCCGCCTAGTGGCGCTGCCACGCGGATGGGAAGCCATGCCAGAAATGGCGGCCTCGGGCCTATGGAGCAGCGCTGCGGATCTCACCAGGCTGATCACTGCACTAAATGACAGCATTCGCGGTGAGAGCGATTTTCTGCCACAGGATATTGCACAGGACATGGCAGACCGTGAGCAATTTACTCTGTTTGGACTGGGCCCCGTGGTGAGCGGACAGGGTGAAACACACGCTATCTCCCATGAAGGTGCTAATGATCACTACAGAGCCTGGTTCGAGGTCCACACGCAGACGGGAGACGCGTTTATCCTGCTCACCAATGGCGGACTGGGTCATTTGGTGACGGACGAAGTGCGGGCTTTTGTTTCAGAAAAGTATGACTGGAACGACGTTCCCTCGAGGCTTGACCTGTCAAGGGAATTCAAAGTGCACCCAAACCTGTTTGAACCCAGCTATGCCGTGATTTGGTGGGGTGTCGGTGCTGCGGTCTTCGTAGGCCTTTGCGTGGTGATTATCCGTAGGTCGCGTTCGGCTCGCAGCTAGCGCTTGCTGTCGTTACCGATGTCTCCGGTATAGACCGCAGAAAAATGGTGGGCCCAGTAGGACTTGAACCTACGACCAATCGATTATGAGTCGACTGCTCTAACCAACTGAGCTATGGGCCCTGTGCGGCGCCAATGTGCGCCATGCTTCGTTGGCGTTCGTCCCTCCTCAGTCATGTATTTGTACATACACTCCCTCGTCGGTACGCCCGCCGCCTTGCCTGGCACCCATTGGCTGTGCACAGGCGGTTAGGCGCCAATGTGCGCCATGCTTCGTTGGCGTTTTTGGTAGGTGACGCCAGCGAGCCGCGCAGTATAAAGGGCTGGGCGGGTGGCGTCATCCTGTGGGAGCTATTTCTGGGCTGTGAGGCCGATGGAGTTGAGCAGGGCTTTGGTCTCGGCGCGCAGGCGTTCAACCGTGGTATTGCGCTCGCTCAGCATCTTTTCCAGGAACTGCAGGTAGAGATAGTTCTGAATTTGCATGGCGACGCGCGTGGAGAGGATGCGCGGGCGAATGGGCTTGGAGATAAAGTCTGCGGCGCCGGCATCGAGCGCGGCCTCTTCGGCGTCATCGTCTTCCATACCGGTGAGGAAAACCACCGGTATATCAGAAATGGTGTCGTTGGCTTTGATGGCCGCACAGACTTCCATGCCGGTCATGCCCGGCATCATGATGTCGAGCAGGATCAGGTCAAAGGTACTGCTGGCTAGTATCTCCAGCGCCTCCTGGCCGGAAGAGGCGAGTGTGACGTCGTAGTCACCCCCTAGAATGCCGTCGATAATCGTGAGCAAACTGCGGTCGTCGTCGACGACCAGTATGCGGCCCATGAACGCTACTTCTTCATCCATAACGTTCATCCGCTTGCGTCACTACCCTGTCTGCTGAAGGACTATTCGTCCAGGAAGCTGCGCAGGTGATCAGAGCGTGTCGGGTGACGCAGCTTGCGCAGCGCTTTGGCTTCGATCTGGCGGATACGCTCACGGGTTACATCGAACTGTTTACCCACTTCTTCCAGCGTGTGGTCGGTGTTCATGTCGATGCCAAAGCGCATGCGCAGCACTTTCGCTTCACGCGCTGTGAGACCGGCGAGCACGTCCTTGGTGGCTTCGTGCAAGCCGGAGCCAGTGGCTGAATCTACGGGGGATTCAATGGTGCCATCCTCAATGAAGTCACCTAGATGCGAGTCTTCGTCGTCGCCAATGGGCGTCTCCATGGAGATAGGCTCTTTGGCGATCTTAAGCACCTTGCGAACCTTGTCCTCTGGCATGTCCATGCGTTCGCCCAACTCTTCCGGTGTGGGTTCACGACCCATCTCCTGGAGCATCTGGCGGGAGATACGGTTGAGCTTGTTGATGGTCTCGATCATATGCACAGGGATACGAATGGTGCGTGCCTGGTCCGCGATGGAGCGGGTGATGGCCTGACGAATCCACCAGGTCGCGTAGGTCGAGAACTTGTAGCCACGACGGTATTCGAACTTGTCTACCGCCTTCATCAGGCCGATGTTGCCCTCCTGGATCAGATCCAGGAACTGAAGGCCGCGGTTGGTGTACTTCTTGGCGATTGAAATCACCAGACGCAGGTTTGCCTCCACCATCTCCTTCTTGGCGCGGCGAGCCATGGCTTCACCCATGGACATGCGACGGTTGATTTCTTTGATCTCGCTGACGGTGAGCATCGCCTCTTCTTCTATCGCGGCGAGTCTGCGCTGTGCGCGCTGAATGTTGTCTTTCTCAATAGCCAGTTTGCCGCCATATTCCTTTTTGGAGCGCGTGTGCTTGCTGACCCAGCGCAGATCGGTCTCGCTGCCCTGGAAGCTCTTGATGAACTCCATGCGGGGCATGCCGCACTGCCGTACGGCAATCTGCATGATCTCGCGCTCCTGCCCGCGAACCTGCATCAGCATATCGCGGGCGGTGTCCGTCATCGGGTCGAATACACGCGGCGTCAGCTTGAGGAACTTGAAAAGTTCAGACAGCTTTTCGAGATCCTTGGCCGCGGTTTTGCCATTGCGGCCCTCTTTGGCTACCGACTTCTCAGCTTTGTTGTAAGCACGCTTGATGGCACTGAAGCGCTTCTTGGCCTCGACGGGATCGGGTCCAGAATCGCCTTCTTCGTCATCGTCATCCGTCTCGCCATTGGCTTTGCTCTCCTGAGCAGCGGCAACTTCTGCGGCCGAGGGGACATGGTCGGCTGGATCGAGATAACCCACTAGGATGTCGGCCAGGCGGCGTTCTTCAGTAGCAACCTTGTCGTACTCGTCGAGGATAAATTTTACGGAGCCGGGGAAGTAGGCGAGTGCTGCCATCAGCTCGCGGATGCCTTCCTCAATGCGCTTGGCGATAACAATCTCGCCCTCGCGGGTCAGCAGTTCTACAGTGCCCATTTCGCGCATGTACATGCGCACCGGGTCTGTTGTCCGGCCCGCTTCGGTTTCAACCGCTGCCAGCGCTGCGGCGGCCTCGGCCGCTACAACGTCATCCGCTGAGGAGTCGCCTTCGGTGATCAACAGGGTGTCTGCATCAGGTGCCACTTCGAACACCTGGATACCCATGTCATTGATCATCTGAATAATGTCTTCAACCTGATCCGGGTCGGAAATATCCTCGGGCAGGTGGTCGTTGACCTCGGCATAGGTCAGGAAGCCCTGCTCCTTGCCTTTGGCAATCAGTTCCTTAAGACGGGATTGTTGTTGAACCACGTCGTTCATCAAGCGCTAACCTTCGTTGTTGTTATGCCTCCAGGTCGCCATGTGGCTTCGGAGGGCGTTACGTGAATAAAAGCCTAATATTATATCCGGATTTGCCCTGTATAGGCTATGTCCTGAAGTGATATTAAGCCAATGAAAGTAAAAGAGTTTTGGGTGCCTGTTGGCAGACAATGACACTTTTGCGTCGGTTTGAGGGCGCGTTCCGTGGCACAGTGCGCTCAGTTGCGGCTCCGTTCGCTGTCCCTACGCTGCTTTTCACGCAGGGCCTGCAGAATCTCGAGCTTCTCAACGTCGCTGATGTCAGCGTAGTTCCTGCTTCGAAGTTTGTCGACTCGCGCCTCAAAACTCTGCCGCTCCGGGTGCTTGAGCAGCTTGGCCATTGTGTCTGCAAACTCCTGTTCGATGCCCGCATTGGGAATCAGCCGCTCCTGGCTGGCGAGGCGGTTTAACAGCTCTCCTTCAGGAGTCCCGTACCAGTGTCCCAGCAACATGTGGGTGGTGGATTCCGGGCGGCGTCGCAGCAGTTCAAGCAGTTCAATGAGTAAGGCGGCATCGTCGCCACCAATAGCCTCCAGGCCCGTGGTTTCAGGCAGGTTCTGTGCCATTGCTGGCTGATGCAGTAGCAGGAAGATCGCAGTCTGCACCAAACCATTGGGGCCCTGCTGGCTGAGGGCGATGGGCTCGCGCTGCCGAGGACGCTGGGTTGCGGCCCTGGACTCGGAGGCCGGCTCTGCCGGGGGTGGCGGCGCCTGGTCCACCAATCGTGTCAGGGTATCCACTTGCATACCCGTGCGCTCGGCTAGCGCTGTATACATCAATTCCCTGTAAACACCGGCGGGGAGCTTGTTCAGCAGTGGGGCTGCCAGTTTGCTGAGACGCGCCTTGCCATCCAGCGTGTTGGTGTCGATGCTCTCAGACAGCGCTTCGAACAGGAAATCCTCCAGTGGCAGGGCGGCGTCCAGCTGTGCGCGAAAATAGTCTGCGCCTTTGGCGCGTATCAGTGTGTCAGGGTCCTCCCCCTCCGGCAGGAACAAAAATCGCGCCTGGCGACCGTCTTGCATCACTGGAAGCGCAGATTCCAGAGCGCGCCGAGCCGCTTGTCTGCCGGCCGCGTCGCCGTCGAAGCAGAATACGACCTCCGGGCACAATCGATAGATCTTCTCCAGGTGCGGCTGGCCGGTAGCGGTGCCCAGCGTCGCCGTGGCGTAGCTGATGCCAAGCTGTGTCAGGGCGATAACATCCATATAGCCTTCAACAATTACCACCCGCTCAAGCTGTCGGTTGGCTTGCTTGGCCTGGTAGAGGCCATAGAGTTCGCGGCCCTTTTGAAACACCGGTGTTTCCGGTGAGTTGAGGTACTTGGGCTTGTCATCACCCAGAACGCGCCCGCCAAAACCAATAATGCGCCCCCGCGCATCCCGAATCGGGAATACCACACGCTCTCGGAAGCGGTCATAGACCCGACCACTTTCGTTTTCCACTAACATGCCGCCCAGCTTCAGCTGTTCGATTCGCTCCGGCGTCGTGCCCAGTGCCTTTAACAGGTTGTCCCAGCCTGGTGGCGCGAAGCCCAGGTCAAACTGTTTGGCAATCTCGCCGGTGAGGCCGCGGCCTTTTAAGTAGTCTACTGCCACCGCTTTGGCCGGGTGCTCACGCAGTTGTCGTTGATAGAAGCGCGCGGCCTGTTCCAGCAGCGGATAGAGATCGCGCTGCCCTTCGTCCCGATCGCGGCGGTCGGGGGATTCTTCTCTGGGTACCTTCATGCCGAGGCTGTCGGCGAGTGACTCCACGGCGGCGGGAAAGTCCAGGTTTTCATAATCCATCAGGAAGCCCAGCGCATTACCGCCAGCGCCGCATCCAAAGCAGTAGTAAAACTGCTTTTCTGGATTGACGCTGAAGGAGGGTGATTTTTCCTGATGAAATGGACAGCAGGCCATGTAGTTTTTGCCGCTCTTCTTGAGCTTTACCCGCCGGTCCACCACGTCGACGATATCTGCGCGGTCCAGCAGATCATCGATAAACGATTGTGGGATCAGTCCAGCCATGGGGCTCCAGAATTTTTACGCTGCAGGGAATGGCCTGTTGAGGCACAGGCTTACATCACAGTGCCGCCTTATCAGTGTAGCTCTATCCGGGTAGCGTGACGATGCGGCGTATTGTCCGCTTGCAATGACCTTTCACAAAAAGGGTAGCTAATGTCGCCTGGCAGGGGCTCTCAAGCGATTGACGGAAACGAGTGACGGAAGCTTAGTGATAGTAGATAGTGACGGCAGAGAGTGGTGGTAGAGAACGGCTTACGCACTCCAGCCAAAGCAATAGCGCGTCAGCCCTGCAGGCGTGCCTTGATCAGCGCCGACACTGCCCCCATGTCCGCCTTCCCCTGCAGTTGGGGTTTCAGTTTGCCCATCACAGGGCCCATCGCCTGCATACCGCTGCCGTCAACGTCCGCTATGGCGGCATCAATGAGCGTCGCAATTTCTTCTTCGCTGAGTTGCTCGGGCAGGAATTCCTGTATGACGCTGATCTCAAACTGTTCCTGTTGAGCCAGTTCATCGCGCCCCGCGTCGCTGTATTGCTGGGCGGAGTCGCGGCGCTGCTTGAGCATCTTGTCGAGGATCGTCAGTACACGGTTATCGTCGAGTTCGATGCGCTCATCGACTTCAACGCGTTTAAATTCAGACTGAATCAGGCGAATGGTCTGCAAGCGGGCTTTTTCCTTGGCCCGCATGGCTGCTTTCATCGCCGCCTGGATATCGTCTTTGATCGGTGAGGCACTCATACCCTCAACCTCCGGAATGCCGGCTCACCGCATCTGGTGTGGCCGGATGACTGCCGAGAACTCGGCACCTAATGCGTGTGTTCAGCCCTGTGGGCTGCGATTGGCGCAGGCGGCGTAAAAGCGCTGCCTCGCATCTTGGATAGACGCTCAGTACAGGCGTACGCGCTTCTTGTTCTCCCGCGACAGCTTTTTGGCGTGACGCTTGACCGCCGCCGCTGCAGCGCGCTTACGCACCGTAGTGGGCTTTTCGTAGTGCTCGCGCTTGCGCACTTCAGACAATACGCCCGCCTTTTCGCAGGAGCGCTTGAAGCGGCGCAGCGCGATATCAAAGGGCTCGTTCTCTTTCACTTTAATGTGAGGCATTAAATCCGTACCTGTTGTTAATTCCACTGAGCTTGTGGCTATAACGCCGTGCATTCTGAAACGGCGCAATCGCGCGTCGCTTCTGGCTTTGCAAGCAGCGCAGCAGGAGTCCCAGCTTTGAAAGGGCGCGCAGTGTAAACTGCCGCTTGCCATATTGCAAAACCTCTATCACTCCCCCGAATAGCTCAAAAGCACCTGGCTGGAGCACGCTTTCGCTGGTTTACGCTCCATCGCTTGATTATCATGCCGCGTTTTCTCCACCTCAGAGCAAATACAGCACCGAAATGCGCGTACTCGGCATTGAAACCTCCTGCGATGAGACGGGCATCGCTCTCTATGACAGCGAGCGGGGCCTGCTGGCGGACGCCTTATACAGTCAGGTTGCCGTGCACCGCGAATACGGCGGCGTGGTGCCTGAGCTGGCCTCCCGTGATCACGTCCGCAAAACCCTGCCCCTGGTGCAGCGCGTGCTGGCAGACGCGGAAGTCACCCGTCCCGACGCTGTTGCCTACACCGCAGGACCGGGTTTGGTCGGCGCGCTAATGGTGGGTGCCACGCTGGCGCGCGCGTTGGCCCTGGGTTGGAATGTGCCGGTACTGGGTGTACACCATATGGAAGGGCACTTGCTGGCACCCATGCTGGAGCAGGATCGACCCGAGTTTCCATTTATTGCGCTGCTAGTGTCAGGCGGTCATTCACAGCTGGTGCGCGTTGACGGCATTGGCCGTTACCGTCTGCTGGGCGAGTCTGTAGATGATGCGGCAGGCGAAGCTTTCGACAAGACGGCAAAACTGCTTGGAGAGGCTTACCCGGGCGGGCCCCGCGTTGCGGCATTAGCTGAATCCGGCAATCCAGCACGCTTCGATTTTCCGCGCCCCATGATCAAAAAGCCGGGACTGGATTTCAGCTTCAGCGGACTTAAAACCCACACCCGGCTGACCCTCGAGTCCCTGGGCGGCCCGGCACAGGCCAGCGATCAGGACCGGGCCGATGTCGCCCGGGCGTTTCAGGATGCGGTGGTGGATACGCTGGTCATAAAGTGTCGTCGGGCGCTGGAGCAGGAGTCTTTGCAGACGCTGGTGATAGCCGGTGGTGTCTCGGCCAATACTGCACTGCGTGCCGCCTTAGCGGAGGCTATGACAGCGCTGAACGGGCGCGTGTTCTATCCAGCCCTGGAGTACTGCACGGATAACGGCGCCATGATTGCCTACACCGGCTGTCAGCGCCTGCTCGCGGGTGAGACAGATGCAGCAGATGCGCCGGTGCGTCCGCGCTGGCCATTGGAAGAGTTGCCGCCTTTGGGCGGCAGAACTGCGGCGGCGTGATGGATCGCGTCTATTTGCGCGATCTCGCGATCGACGCCGTCATCGGTATACACCCCTGGGAACGGGAGATCAGGCAAACGCTGGTGCTGCAGTTGGAGGTGGCCTGCGATATCGCCGCAATTGCAGCGACCGGCGCAATCAGCGACGCTGTGGACTATAGCGCCGTCGCCGACCGATTGACGGAGTTCGTGCAGGCAGGTCGCTTTGAATTGCTGGAGAGCCTTGCAGAGGCGTCAGCCACAATGCTGTTTGAAGAGTTTGATGTCGCCTGGCTGCGGTTGCAGGTTGGGAAGCCTGGCGCCGTCGCGGCTGCCGCAGACGTAGGCGTCGTGATAGAACGCAATAAGCCCGCCCAGTGAGCTCACTCCTGAATACCTCTGAGCCATCCGTCCTGCTTGGATTAGGTAGCAATATTGACCGTGAAGACAACATCGGCCTGGGCCTTAGTCTTCTGGACCAGGAGTTTAGGTTAATCGGCAGCTCCTCCGCCTACGAGAGCGCGGCCCTGGGATTCGACGGCCCGCCCTTTATCAACCTGGCGGTGGAAGTTGATGTAGCAATGAGCGTGGGCGAGCTGGCACGCTTCATCCGCCAAATGGAGTACCGAATGGGGCGACCTCGTGACGCTACGCGCTTCAGCTCCAGGACGCTGGATATCGATATTCTCGATTACAAGGGAGTGTGCGGTAGCCTTGATGGGATTACTCTGCCGCGGGGTGAGATCCTCGATAACGCATATGTGCTGGCGCCTCTGGCAGAGCTGGCGCCGGAGCGTCTGCATCCCGCGGCGCGGGAAAGCTACGCAACCCTCTGGGAGCAGCACCGCGAACGCATGCAGCCGGTGCAGCGCATCACGTTCCCTGCGGCAGCCTGGTCATTGCCGCTGTGTCGCGTGACCCGATGATTGACAAGGTAAGAGGAAGGTAACAGTAAGGTAAGAGGCAAGCTGGCAGACGTCACCGGCGTCAGCGCAGACGCTCGATGGCGCTGATACGTTGCAGTCGCAAGCGCGCCGCTATTTCATGGCCCGCGTGACCCTCGGCAGCTATAGCGGCAGCATCCACTGACGCCACACACTCACCTACGCAGCGCCAAAATTCGGGATCAGCGTCTGGCACAAGCGCCTGCAATATCTCCAGCAATGCATCGAAGCGCTCGGGGCGGCGCAGTGCATCCGCCGACTCGATAACCGTGAGCACGGCTTCCGCACTCAGTGTTGCAGCGGACGACAACGCCCCGGCCTGTGTCACCCATAACATCGCCAGAGCGCGAGCTTGCTTGGGCGCATTTAGCCGGGCGCAGGTGCTATCGACAGCGGCACTGTCCAGGCCGTCCAGCAGTGCGGCAAATCGGATATCCACACTGTGACTGAATTTCGCGGCAAGCTTAAGCCGCTCGCCTGCCTGCCTGACAGAGCGTAGCTCCGGTAACAGGACATGCAGTGCGCCACAGCTGGCCAGGACATCGACATACACCCAGGGGGAGTCTGTCGCCAGGGCGCGCCCGGTTTCCGACCAGATGCGTTCTGCTGACAGGGTTAGCAGTTCGCCACTGTCAGCGATGGTCTGCATCAATGCTCTGGTTCCCTCGGCCACCGAAAAGCCTAAATGTGAAAAGCGTGCCGCGAAGCGCGCCACGCGCAACACCCGCAGAGGATCTTCGATAAAAGCCTCTGATACATGGCGCAGGCTGCGCGCGTGCAGATCTTGTTGGCCGTGATAGGGGTCGATTATGTCGCCATCGACAGTTTCTGCCATGGCGTTGATCGTAAGGTCACGGCGGCGCAGGTCCTCTTCCAGAGTGACCTTCGGATCGCTGTGCACTTCAAACCCTCGATGCCCCTGGCCGTGCTTGCGCTCGGTGCGCGCCAGCGCATATTCGTCGCTGGTGTCGGGATGCAGAAACACAGGGAAATCCCGACCCACCTGTCGATAGCCCTGCGCCTCCATCTCCTGGGGCGTGGCGCCGACAACCACGTAGTCGCGCTCAGAGACAGCCAGCCCAAGCAGCCGGTCGCGCACGGCACCGCCGACAAGAAAGGTTTTCATAGGTGTTTATTATTCAGGAACAGTCGCAGCGAAACCACTCGCCTGTGTCCAGGCAGAGTAGAGAGAGTTGCTGGCCCCAGACGCAACCGGTATCCATGGCGAACAGGTTTTCACCCGGTGCATTGCCCTGCAATGCCGCCCAGTGACCAAAAACCAACTTCTGGGTACGCGTCGGGCGCTCAGCATAGCTGAACCAGGGGGCGACCTCTCGGCCGGGATTGGGCTTGTTCCCTTTGCTGGTCAGGTCTAGCTGGCCATTGGCGTAAACGAAGCGCATACGCGTCAGATAGTTGGTGATGGTGCGGAGTCGGCGGTATCCCTCCAGCGTAGTGTTCCAGCGTCGCGGCGTGTTGCCATACATTCTGGATAAGAACTTGCGCCACTCTGGTCCGCGCAGGGCGGCTTCTACTTCAGCAGCGTATTCGTGGGCTTGCTCCAGAGTCCAGATATGGGGAATGCCTGCATGTACCAGCGTGTAGTCACCTTCGCTATGAATAAGTGGCTGGTGGCGCAGCCAGCGCAGCAACTCATCGCGATCCTGTGCGACCAGGACTTTGTCTAGCGTGTCGCCGCGACTCCTCTTCCGCAGCCCGCTGGCCACGGCCAGCAGGTGCAGATCGTGATTGCCGAGTACGCAAGTGATGTTGTCTCGACGCTTGTACACATAGCGCAGCGTCTTCAGCGAGTCGGGGCCGCGATTGACCAGATCGCCCACCATCCATAGCCGATCCCGATCCCAATTGAAGCGGGCCGACTTTAACAGGCACTTGAGTGGTTCCAGGCAGCCCTGAAGGTCGCCGACGGCGTAGGTGGCCATAACTGATCTTATTCTTCGTCGTTACTGTTCGGCGTCAAATCTGGTGTCGAGAGTTACACCGCTGGATGGCTGTCATCCGCTTCAATGGTCTCGCTAATGGCCACGAACTGCTCCAGGGTCAGGCTTTCGGCGCGGGCGCCGGATGCAATGCCCAGACCTTCCAATTGTTGCACGGATACCAGATCCCGCAAGGTATTGCGCAGAGTTTTTCGGCGCTGTGAAAACGCAGCGGTCACCACGCGTCGCAGGGCCGTCTCTTGCGCAGTGTTCATCGCGGCAGTCTTTGGCGTAAGCCTGACAATCCCGGACATCACTTTGGGTGGTGGTCGGAAGGACTCTGGAGCTACGTCGAATAGCGCTTCGATGTCGCAGCGGTACCGCGCCATCACGCCGAGCTTGCCCCAGGCCTTGCTGTTGGGCTCCGCCGCCAGTCGCTGAACTACCTCGCGCTGCAGCATGAAGTACATGTCATCGATCAGCCCGCTGAAGTTCAACAGATGAAAGATCAGCGGCGTCGAGATGTTGTAAGGCAGGTTGCCAACCACAGTGAAGGGGAGTGACTCAGACGCCAGACTGGAGAAATCAAATCCCAATGCGTCCGCCTGGTGCAAGCTGAACCCGTCCCGCTGTCCAAAGCGCGCCTCAAGTACTGGACCCAGATCGCGGTCCAGCTCAATGGCATCCAGCTTGACGCCCGCGTCCAGCAAGCCCGCTGTGAGCGCGCCTTCGCCAGGCCCGATTTCTATGAGGTGCTGCCCCGGGCGCGGGTTGATAGCGGCGAGGATGCGATCAATCACATGATCATCGCAGAGAAAGTTTTGCCCGAAGCGTTTGCGCGGGCGATGTTCCCTCAAGCGGCTGCTACCTCTGCCAACTCTGCTGCCAAACTGATGGCCTCACGCAGACTGCCCATATCGGCACCACCGCGCCCGGCCAGATCCAGAGCGGTGCCATGATCTACGGATGTTCGGATGATCGGCAGACCCAGTGTGACGTTAACTGAACGTCCAAAGCCAGCATACTTCAGGGTGGGCAGGCCCTGATCGTGATACATGGCCAGCACGGCGTCGCACTGTGCCAGCGACTGACGACCGAATGCGGTATCCGCAGGCAGAGGACCGAGCAGAGACATGCCCGCACTGCGCAACTCGGCCAGCACCGGACTGATGACGTGCGTTTCCTCCTCACCCAGATGACCTGATTCACCGGCGTGGGGGTTGAGACCCAATACGGCGATGCGGGGTTCGGCAATCCCAAACCGGGATCGCAGATCCTGATGCAGAATGTTCAGTGTGGTGCGCAGTCGGGTCGGGGTAACAGCCGCTGGCACGGCGGAGAGGGGCAGGTGAGTGGTCAACAGCGCCACGCGCATCTCCTGGCAGGCCAGAAGCATTACCACGTCCTCACGCCGACAGGCCTCGGCAAGAAACTCCGTGTGGCCCTGAAAAGACACACCAGACTCGATGATGATGGACTTTTGCACGGGTGCGGTGACCATCGCCGCGAATTCCTGGCTGAGGCACCCCTCGCAGGCGCGCTGCAACATAGCGAGTACGTGGGCAGCGTTGGCGCGATTCAGCGTGCCTGCCGTAACCGACTCTGCCAGTGGTATGGGCAGTACACACAGTTGCCCGACCTCCGCGGCATCACCGCCGCCCGCGGCGTCACCCGGGTGATACTGTTTGATGGACAGTGGCAGCTGCAGCGCGGCTGCACGTTGTTGCAAAACGTCCGGGTCACCCAGAACTACCAGAGCGTGGCCCTGCGGCGCCTGAGCCAACTGCACCAGCAAGTCGGGACCGATGCCAGCAGGCTCGCCGTAGGTCACGGCGATCGGTTTATTTAATGTCGACAAAGGCCTCATCGCGAATCTTGCGTAACCAGGCGTCGAGCTCTTCCTGATACTTGCGTTGGTGCAGCATCTCGCGCGCACGATTTCGCACCACTACGTTTGACATGTCTTCCTGGCGGCGGTCCAGAACTTCCAGGATGTGCCAGCCAAACTGACTTTCGAAAGGCCTGGATATCGTATTTACCTGGGTGGCGTCCATGGTGTTTTCAAAGGGCGGTACCATCTGGCCCGGGGTCGTCCAACCGAGATCGCCCCCTTCCTGAGCAGAGCCAATGTCTTCCGAGTACTCCCTCGCCAGCTCGCCAAAGTTGGCGCCACCGATAATTTCCTCACGCAGATCTGCCGCCAATTGCCGGGTCTCCTCGCTGCTGCGAATGGCGGAGGGCTTTAACAGAATATGGCGCACGCTGGTTTGCTGCACCATCATTTCCCCACCGCGTTTCTCAGCCAGAAATACCAGATGGTAGCCGCTGGCACTGCGCAGTGGGGCAGCGGTTTCACCAATACTCAGACTGGGCGCTACGTCGGCAAACAGACTGGGAAGATTGTCCTTGGTGCGCCAGCCGAGATCGCCGCCCTGGAAAGGCAGGTCGCTGTTGGCCACGACTTCGCTGAAGGTCTCGCCGGATTCAATGCGAGCATACAGCGCTTTGACCTTGTCGGCAGCGGCCGCATCTTCGCTGCTGCCAGGGTCGCTGGAAACAGGGAGTAGCGCATGCACCAGGTGGTATTCCTCGGCCGTGAGGCGTTTGCCCTCTTCAGATTCGAGAAAGTTATCCACCTCCTGGTCGCTGATCTCCACTCGCTGATTTACGTTGCCCTGCTGGACGCGCTGGATAATGAACTCCTTGCGTACGCTCTCGCGCATGGATTCGTAGGATTTCCCTTCCTGCACCAGCTGTGCACGAAACTGTTCCAGACTCATATTGTTCTGAGCAGCGATGCGGTTCAGCGCGCCGTTGAGCTGAGCGTCGCTTACCCTAACCCCGACCCGCACCCCCTTTTGCAGCTGAATGCTCTCCAGAATCAGGCGATCCAGGGTGTCGCGCACCACCACATCCTGCGGAGGCATCTGTCCGCCGGAACGGGCCATGCTTTCGCGCACCAGTGCCAGCCGCTCGCGTAACTCGCTGGCCATGATCACGTCGTCTTCCACAATGGCCACCACGGAATCGAGCACTACGGTTTGTGCCAGCGCTGTCCCTGACAGGCAGGTCATGAGCAGCAGGCTGGTCCAGGCCAGCCAGTGCTGGCAGAGCCGCGTAATGCCGTCGGTGCTGGCGTTGATCATTCTACAAATCACTGTCGCTGTATCCTCGAATAAACTCTTCCAGAAGCTCACTGACCCGGGTTCCGAGGCCGCCCAGGCCTTTTAACTGGAATTCCAGATAAGTCGCGTTCTCGTATTCGACAAGCTCGGGGCTGTTTCTATTCGTCGCCTGGTCAATATAGCGCTGGTACACCAGCCGGAGCCTGTAACAGCAGCTATTGTACTCGATTCCCAGCATGTCATTGAGGCGGTCCTCAGCTTCCAGATCATAGAGAGAGCGCACAAACACACGCCATTCGCGATTGATAGGCCAGTAGGCCGAGAGATCGACCTGGTCAATATCAATCCCGTTGTTCAGGGTGCTACGGTTGCGACGAAAGCTGTAGCCGAGGTTAACCAGCGCGCCACTGTCGCCCTCCCATCCTAACTGCAGGGTGGACTGATCCAGCTCGCCGTCGTCGGTATTCCACAACCATGCAGACCGGAAGCCCCAGTTGGCATCCAGTGCCAATTCCAACTCCGCGGCGATTGCCGAGCTGCCCTCCAGATCTTCCTGCTGTACGCCGTTCAATGTCACCAGACGGTCGTCAAAGTAGAAGATCTGACCCAGACTGGCAGAAAGGGTTTGCGCACCGCTGTCCTGGTCCAGCAGTCGCGTCGTGACACCTACCGTTATCTGGTTGGAGTCATCGATGCGGTCATTACCGGAGAAGCGTGTGTCACGGTAGAGCTGGTTATAGGTGAAGGTTAGCTCGTTGGAGTCAAAGTTAGGCAGTCCGTCCTGATCTTCTCGCTCGGAATACAGGTAGAACAGTCGGGGTTCCAGCGTTTGCATACCCCAGCGAGTTTCCCGCTCAAAGAACAGGCCGCCGTCCAGGCTGAACATAGGGGCGCCCACGTCCGGCGTGTCGACCAGCTCGCCATCGATCAGAATGTCTTCATCGAGTTGATAGTTAAGCTGTCGGTACTTGGCCGTGGGCTTCAGAAAACCCCAAATCCACTCCATCGGGTAACTCACGCCCACCTCGTTGTAGAGCCTGTGCCCAGTGGCTAACTCGTCGTGATCGAAGTAAGCGTAATCGCTTTGCCAGATCAGGTTGGGGGCAAAGGTTTGCTGGGGCGCGGTGCGCGTCAGTAATAGTTGTGGCAGCTTGCTATAGGGGTCGCGCAGCACATCTCTGGCAATGGTTTGAAAGGATTCCAGCCGCAGACTGGCTTGCCAGGCGTCCCCAAGGTAGTCAATCTCGCCACGCTGCAGCAGGTGCGTAGACTGTTTTTGTTGCAGCGTGGTGGTGCCGATATCGTTGAAGTACTCGTCATCGCTGGCACGGGTGAAATCGATGCGCGATCGCCAGCGCTGGTTAAAGAGACCCCGTTGGTCAGCGGTGGCCAGCCAGCGATCGCCGTCTTCTCCGGGGACGTCGAGCTGATATTGCTCATCGCCGCCAATGTAAGCACCACCGAGGGTCCAGGCGCCCAGGTTTTCCGACAGGTAGCGAAACTCCAGCTCAGTCAGCAAGCCGCGATCAGTAATAAGACGCGGGGTTAGCGTGGCATCCATGTTCGGAGCCAGGTTGAAGTAATAGGGCGCAGCCAGATCTAGACCGCCGTTGGAGTCGTCGGTGATTTCCGGAAACAGAAATCCGGATTTGCGCCGGTCGTCCAGCGGGAACTGAATCCAGGGAGTGTAGAAAATGGGAACGCCGCTCAGGGTGATCTTCGCATCGCGTGCGGTACCAACGCCTGCCTTGGGGTCCAGCTCTATCTCGCCGGCCTGCAGCAGCCAGTCTTCATTCCGCGGCGGGCAATAGGTGTAGTAGCCATCGTCCAGCTCGATAATGCCGTCGCCGCGACGCACCACAAGATCCGCGCCACCGCGCAAATGGTTATTGTGCAGCACAAACTGATTGGCGGTCAGTCGAGCTTCATCATTAACCGTATCTACCGTGCCGGTAGCCCCGCGCAACAACACGCCTGGCTCCCGAACCTCGACATTACCCAGCAGACTCGCCATGCCGGTGGATTGATCGTATTCAGCTTCGGCTGCGCGGATGCGACGATAGCCCTGACGTGCCTCCAGCCCACCGAAAAATCTCACGATGTCACCCTGCAGCTCAGAGCGAGGTGCCTCAGCTTCGATATTGGCCAACGCTGGATCCTGGCTGGTGTCCAGATCGCGCAGCGGGTCGAGATAGCTTCCGCCGCAACGCTGGCTGCGCAGTGCCGTGCGCCCCGTTTCCAGTATGCCGGTCCAATCCAGCAGAGGTTCTGCCTGGGGGCCGGAAGCAGGCGTGCTGGCTGGTTCCGCGCAGGGCCTGCTATCCTCAGCTTTATCAGCCAGCGCCGTGATGCTGAGCAGCGCGGCCAGCATCAGTATTCCGGAAGCGCCGGACAGGCGGCCGGTAGGCCGTAGCGAGGGCATGAGAGTGCGCAAAATGTTCCGGAAATAAGGGGAGGGCATGATAAAGCATTCTCGACAGGCCTGTCTGTGCTGACCACACCCGCGAGGCATGCTGATGGATAAGCGAGCGCATGCGCTGCGCAGCTTTGCTCAAGGGGCGTTGGGGACTACAGCGCCGCACAGCTGGCAAGCGCTGGCCGGTGATGCCGGTAGTCGTCGCTACTTCCGGTGGGAAGACGCAGAGCGGTCTGTGATCTGTGTTGATGCACCCCTGGACAGCTCGAACACTGATGCATTTCTGGCAGTAAGGAAACTGCTCGACGCTGCGGGTATGCTGGTGCCGCGTGTGTATGCGCAGGATGATGAACAGGGTTTTATGCTGTTGTCAGATCTTGGCGAGCAACAGCTGTTCGACATCCTGACTACAGCGCGTCCATCGAGTGACTACCACGGTGCCCTGCCCTTACTGCATGATATCCAGTGTCAGGACGCCACATCGCTGCCAGCCTATAGCGCGAGCA
The DNA here is from genome assembly GCA_038746745.1 of Pseudomonadota bacterium. Taxonomy (GTDB): domain Bacteria; phylum Pseudomonadota; class Gammaproteobacteria; order Pseudomonadales; family Halieaceae; genus JANQIO01. Next base: position 34,932 of record JBCDKJ010000014.1, on the reverse strand, counting down.
TGCTGCGTGAAGAGCTATCGCGTTTTTCTGTCTGGTTCTGCGAGGGCTTCTTGAACATCTCGTTGACCAATGAGCACAGAGAAATGCTTGCGTCGCTGGACGTCTCACTCGTTGACAGTGCGCTGAGCCAGCCCCAGGTGTTTGTGCATCGCGACTATCACTGCCGCAACCTGATGCTTGGTGAATCTGGTGAGCTTGGCCTTATTGATTTCCAGGATGCTGTGCGCGGGCCGCTGTGTTACGACCTCGTCTCTCTGCTGAAAGACTGTTATCTGCGCTGGCCAACCGCTCAGGTTCGTGACTGGGCGCTGTCGTTTCGATCGCAGCGAATGTCCAGGGGTCTGTCCGCTGGCGAGACCGATGAGGCTTTTCTTACGTGGTTTGACTGGATGGGACTGCAGCGACATTTAAAAGTGTTGGGCAATTTTACCCGGCTGGCCCTGCGCGAGGGGCGAACGCGCTATCTGGGTGACATTCCGTTGGTCTGTCACTACATCGAGGAAGTACTGGCCCAATATGATGTTTTCTCTGAGGTGTGGGCCTGGTGGCGAAGCGATGTTGGCCCGCTGGTTGCGCAACGTGACTGGGGTCCACCCTCGTGACCAGGGTGCTGAAGGTGCACGTAACATGAGCGAAATTAAACGCTGGCGGGCACTCAAATGAAGGCAATGATTCTGGCAGCGGGCTATGGCAAGCGCATGCGCCCACTGACCGACACAACCCCCAAACCCCTTTTGAGGGTGGCCGGACGTGCGCTTATTGATTACCACATTGAGGCCCTCTCTGAGGCGGGCATCAGCGACTTTGTAATAAATGTTTCCTGGCACGCTGAGCAGATCGAGGCGCATTTTGCCCAGCGAAATCTGGCGATACAGTTTTCTCGGGAGGAAACCCCACTGGAGGCCGCTGGCGGTATTGTACAGGCACTGCCACTGCTGGGCGATGATCCCTTTCTGGTGGTGAACGCCGATATATGGACCGACTACCCGATAAGCCAGCTAAGAGGGGTAGTGCCGCCCGGCGACGGGGCGCATCTTGTGTTGGTGGATAATCCCGGCCATCACCCGGCGGGAGACTTCCACCGGCAGGCGTCCGGCCTGCTGGATCGCCGCCGCTACGCGCGGCTGACCTACGCGGGTATTGGTCTGTTCACGCCCGGACTTTTTGCCGGGGTGTCGCCAGGGCAGAAGCCCCTGTTGCCATTGTTAGAAGCCGCTGTACAGCACGGCAAGCTGACGGGTGAATATCATCAAGGGCGCTGGGTCGATGTGGGAACCCCCGAGCGGCTAGCAGCGCTGGATGCCGATCTGGCCATCCATTAGAATGCCCGCCTTCTCGGGTTTCGGGGCCACAACATGGCTGACTATCAGATAGCGCCATCCATACTCTCAGCAGATTTCGCTCGTCTGGGGGAAGAAGTGGATGCAGTATTGGCGGCTGGCGCTGACATTGTGCACTTTGACGTCATGGACAACCACTATGTGCCCAACCTGACCATTGGACCGATGGTATGCAAGGCCCTGCGCGACTACGGCGTAACAGCACCCATTGACGTGCATCTCATGGTATCTCCCGTCGACCGGCTGGTGGCAGATTTTGCGGAGGCAGGCGCTACCTACATCACCTTCCATCCAGATGCCTCGATTCATGTGGATCGCACTCTGCAAATGATCCGGGACGCGGGCTGCAAGGCGGGCCTCGTCTTCAATCCGGCGGCAGGTCTGGAACCGCTAAAGTACGTGATGGACAAACTGGACATGATCCTGCTGATGTCAGTGAATCCAGGATTTGGTGGGCAGTCGTTCATTCCTGCCACGCTCGACAAACTGCGCGAAGCGCGCGCCCTGATCGACGCTAGTGATGCCAACATACGGTTGGAAGTGGACGGTGGTGTATCCGCAAAAAACATACGCGAAATCGCGGCGGCGGGCGCTGACACCTTTGTGGCGGGATCAGCGATATTTAATGCAGAGGATTACAGCGCGGTAATTGATGCCATGCGGGCTGAGCTGGCCGCCGTTGCTTGACGCTGCCCCTGGGGTACAATAAAAACGTCTGATATCAGTTTCCTTGGAGAGCGCTGTGAAAACAGCCGGGAATGCAGGGAGAGGTCAGAGCCTCTCCATACCTGCGGTGACACGCTGGCGATGGTAATCCGCCTGGCGTGACACTTTTTTATGGCGTCTGATTGCTAAGCAGCCCGACGTTTCCAGACCCACTGCTCCAAGGATTACCCATGACACCAGAACTGTTTGCCGAACTCGCGGCTCAGGATTACAACCGACTACCTGTCAGTCGCGAAGTACTCGCCGATACTGATACCCCTCTGTCTGCTTATCTGAAACTGGCGCAACAGCCCTGGTCTTTTCTGCTGGAGTCGGTGCAGGGGGGTGAAAAGTGGGGCCGTTATTCCATCATTGGATTACCCTGCCGTCGTCGCCTTGAAGTGCGTGGCTATCAGGTACAGATCATCGATACGGGCGCCGTGATTGAGTCTCGGGACGTGCAGGACCCGCTCGCCTTTGTCGAGGATTACGCCACACAATTCAGGGTGCCAACGCTGGATAACCTACCCGTGTTTCACGGTGGGTTGGTTGGGTATTTTGGTTATGACTGCGTGCGTTATGTTGAGCCGCGCCTGCGAGACTCTACGCCCGAAGACGAGCTCGGGGTGCCAGACATCCTGTTAATGGTCGCGGATGAAATACTCGTCTTTGACAATCTGGCGGGCACGCTGCAGCTGGTGGTCAACGCCAACTGTAACCAGGAGAGCGCGTGGGAAAAAGCGCAGTCGAGACTGGATGAGCTCGTGCAAGCACTTGCCAAACCGGCGCCCCGCCCGGGCAACATTACTCTGCCAGCTTCAGACAGTCCTGTGGTGGTGGCGGACGGCAGCTTTGGGTCGCATTTCACTGAGCAGGACTATTTCGCTGCCGTGGATTCCATCAAGGAGTACGTTCTCGCGGGCGACGCCATGCAGGTGGTGCCTTCCCAGCGGTTAAGCATGCCGTTTTCCAAGGCGCCGATTGATTTGTATCGAGCGCTGCGCAATCTAAATCCCTCGCCCTATATGTACTACCTCAATTTGGAGCACTTCCACATCGTCGGTTCTTCACCAGAGATACTGGCGCGGCTGGAACAGGGTACCGTGACGGTTCGGCCGATCGCGGGCACGCGTCGGCGCGGTCGCAGTGAAGCAGAAGATCGCGCGATGGAAGAAGAGCTGCTGGCCGATCCCAAGGAAATTGCTGAACATCTGATGCTCATCGATTTGGGTCGTAATGATGTGGGGCGTATCGCCGAAACGGGCAGCGTTGAGCTGACGGATAAAATGGTGGTAGAGCGCTACTCTCATGTAATGCACATTGTGTCCAATGTCACTGGTACGCTGTCACCCGAGCACAGCGCCATCGACGTGTTGCGTGCAACGCTGCCGGCGGGGACCCTGAGTGGCGCGCCTAAAATTCGCGCCATGGAAATCATCGATGAACTCGAGCCGGTTAAACGCGGGGTTTACGGTGGCGCGGTGGGCTACCTCTCGTGGCAGGGCGACATGGACACGGCCATCGCTATTCGCACGGCAGTGATCAAGGACGATGTGCTGTACGTGCAGGCCGGAGGTGGCGTAGTCGCCGACTCCGTGCCGCGCCTGGAATATAAGGAAACCCTGAACAAGGCGAGCGCGATACTGCGCGCCGCTGCCATGGTGCAGGCGTCGGGCGAGGAGGTCTAGACCATGCTGCTGATGATTGATAACTATGACTCCTTCACCTTTAACGTGGTGCAGTACCTGGGCGAGCTGGGTGCTGATGTCAAAGTCGTGCGTAACGATCAGATCGATGTGGCGGGAATTGAGACGCTGGCGCCCGAGCGTATCGTCATCTCCCCCGGGCCGTGCACACCCAATGAAGCGGGCGTCTCAATGGCCTGTATCAAAGCCTTCGCCGGGCGGCTGCCTCTGCTGGGCATTTGTTTGGGTCACCAGAGTATCGGCCAGGTGTTTGGCGGCAGCATTGTGCGAGCGGGGCAGGTGATGCACGGCAAAACCAGCATGATTCATCACCGCGGTGAGGGTGTTTTCGACGGTCTCAGCAATCCGTTCGAAGCTACCCGCTACCATAGTCTGGTGGTAGATAAAGACAGCTTGCCCGACTGTCTTGAAATTACTGCCTGGACGGAAAACCCTGACGGCAGCATGGAAGAGATCATGGGTTTGCGGCATCGCGAACTAGGCATCGAAGGGGTACAGTTTCATCCTGAATCGATACTGACTGCGCACGGCCACGATCTGTTGCGCAACTTCCTGCAGCAGGAGACCACCACCTCATGAATATGCAGCAAGCAATCGCTCGTCTTGCCGAGTCGGCTGATATCAACTCGGAGGAAATGCGCGCCGTCATGCGGCTGGTAATGGGCGGTGACGCCACACCCTCACAAATCGGTGCGTTTCTGGTTGCCCTGCGCATAAAGGGCGAGACCATTGATGAAATTGCCGCAGCTACCGAGGTGATGCGCGAGCTGGCCACGCCGGTGCACGTCAACGCCGAGCATCTGGTCGATATGGCGGGTACCGGCGGTGACGGCTCAAACCTGTTTAACGTTTCTACAGCGTCCTGCTTTGTGGTTGCCGCGGCGGGCGGCCACGTTGCCAAACATGGCAACCGCGGCGTCTCTTCCAGCAGCGGTAGTTCAGATGTGTTGGAAGCGCTGGGTGTAAAGCTGGACCTGACGCCCGAGCAGGTGGCGCGCTGTATCGAAGAGGTCGGTATGGGCTTTATGTTCGCACCGGCCCACCACGCAGCCATGAAGCATGCCGCCGGACCACGCCGTGAGCTGTGCCTGCGAACGCTTTTCAATATGCTGGGGCCAATGACCAATCCCGCGGGCGTGAAACGCCAACTGGTGGGCGTGTTTGACCCTGCTCTGTGCAGGCCGATGGCTGAGGTGTTGAAGCGACTGGGTAGCGAGCACGTGATGGTGGTGCACGCGGAAGAGGGACTGGACGAAATCAGTAGCGCCGGCCCAACTCGCGTGGTCGAGTTGCGCGAAGGCACAATTGCTGAGTACGACATCACACCCACAGAGTTCGGGCGGCCACTTACCAGCATCGAGGATCTGCGAGTCTCTGATAGCGCCGAATCTCTCGCCCTGATCAGAGCGGCCTTAAAAGGCGATAACGCCGAGGCTGCCAATATCGTAGTGATGAATGCAGGTGCTGCGATTTATGTGAGCGGCGCGGCAGCGACGCTCGCCGACGGTATTCAGATGGCTGATGACGCACTGGCCAGTGGTCTGGCGCGGCAGAAGGTCACGGAATTGGCGCAGTTCACTGAGCTGGCACAGGCCTCGAACGCGTGACGGCAACCATTCTGCAAGAGATCATCTCACGAAAGTGGATAGAGATCGGGGAGCGCAAGCGTTACCGCTCTCTTTCCAGTCTTGAGGCGGAACTGCGCGGCCGCGAACCACCGCGGGGCTTTGAGCGCGCCATTCAGCAGCGCCCGGGCCCGGCAGTAATCGCAGAAGCCAAGCGAGCGTCACCCAGCAAAGGGGTGATTCGTGAGGATTTTGATCCGGCCGCGATAGCAAAGAGTTATGAGACCGGGGGCGCTACCTGTCTGTCAGTGTTGACCGACGTGGACTTTTTCCAGGGTAGCGATGCCTACCTGATGGCCGCGCGTGACGCCTGCTCGCTGCCGGTGATTCGCAAAGACTTTATTGTTGATCCGTATCAGGTGGTGGAGGCACGCGCGCTGGGCGCTGACTGTATTCTGCTGATTGCCTCGGCGCTGGAAGAGCGTCAGATGGCGGACCTGAGCGCTGCGGCGCATGACTTTGCGATGGATGTGCTGGTGGAAGTGCACGACCGCGAGGAACTGGAGCGGGCGATTGCGTTGGGGAATCGACTGGTCGGAATTAACAATCGAGATCTGAACACGTTCGAAACCCGTCTGGAAACGACCTGGGAGTTGCTACCGCACATCCCGGACGATCGCATCGTGGTGACAGAAAGCGGCATCCACACTCGCGACGACGTGCTTGCCATGCAGGAGCGCGGCGTCAATGCTTTTCTCGTCGGGGAAGCGTTTATGCGCGCGGATGAGCCCGGCGAGCAGTTGAGAGCGTTGTTTTTCTAGCTCTTTTCTCATGAGCTAAGAGCGCGTCAGCTACGAATGCGTGAGCTAAGAACGCATCGGTTAAAAGTGCTTCAGTTTAATGCGCGTCAATTAAGAATGGGCCGGTTTTGAATCCCTGGTCGGCCGTAGACAACAATCGTTTTGCCGCTGGCTGTTAACAGACCGTCGTCCTCAAGCGTCTTCAGCACGCGACCTGCCATTTCGCGGGAGCAACCTACAATGCGCCCCAATTCCTGGCGGGTCACTTTAATTTGCATGCCCTCCGGATGGGTCATGGCATCGGGCTGCTGACAGAGGTCCAGCAGCGTATGCGCGATGCGTCCCGAAACGTCGACAAAGGCCAGGTCCGAAAGCTTGCGCGTGGTGATGCGCAAACGTTCAGACATTTGCTTGCCGATGGCAAACAGGATATCTGGAAATTGGCCACGGATTTTATGGAAGCGCTCGTAGCTGATTTCAGCCACCTCGCACTGCGTCTTGGCCTGCACCATGGCGCTGCGCGGCTCCTGGTCATCGCCGTACAGACCCATCTCCCCAAAGAAGTCCCCGGGGTTCAGATAACTGACAACCATATCGTGGTCGCCATCGTCCTCAACAATGACAGATACCGAACCGTCCAGAATGAAGAACAAAGAGGAACTTTCCTCTCCATGCCGGATGATTTGCGTCTTTGGCTTGTAGTCCTGGCGCTGGCAGTAGCGCAGGAAATTCTCAATGTTAGGAATCGCGTTGAGAATCTGCGGCTTGATCAACCCTTCGCTCCCTGGATTTCGCTGTCGATATAGTAGACTAGTCACCAACAAAGTAAACACATACTACCGTTACAGGGAGTTACAGCCCTGACCTGGGAGAGATCATGCAGGCAACCGTAAAGTGGGTGGATAACGCTATGTTTCTAGCGGAATCCGGCAGTGGCCACAGCGTAGTGATGGACGGCCCACCCGACCTCGGCGGTCGTAACATGGGCGTGCGCCCTATGGAAATGCTTCTCATGGGTCTGGGCGGTTGCTCTGCTTTTGACGTTATGTCGATGCTGAAAAAATCGCGACAGGACGTGGTTGATTGCCGCGCCGAGCTAACGGCAGAGCGCGCCGATGCGGTGCCCGCTGTGTTCACGCGCATTCATCTGCACTTTGTTGTGACAGGTCGCAAGCTGAAAGAGAGCCAGGTGGCTCGGGCGGTATCACTGTCTGCAGAAAAGTACTGCTCAGTCAGCATCATGATGGAAGCGGCGGGCGTAGCGGTCACGCACAGCCATGAATTGGTGGATGTACTGGAGGAGTTACCGGAAGCCGCCGGCAGCAACAAATAGCCGCCGGCAGCAACAAATAGCCGCCGGCAGCAACAAATAGCCGCCGGCAGCAACAGATAGACGCCCGCAGCAACAAATAGCCAGCGGTGTCGTAAGACGCTTGTGGTTTGCGCTGGCCTAAATCCTGTAGCTGCTGCTGGTCATCAGTCTGGCCACCTGCGCCATAGCTTTTTTGACCGGTTCCGGAAAATCACTGCCACCAGCTTCCAAAGCGGCTTCACCGTGTCGACGTTCATCTTCCAGCATTTGTTCAATAATGCGTCGGCTGCGTTGGTCGTCTTCTGGTAGCTTTTCCAGGTGCTGCTCCAGGTGATCGCACACGCGCTCCTCCGTGGCCGCGACAAAGCCCAGGCTCCAACGGTCTCCGGCAATGCCCGCTGCTGCGCCCAGCCCAAAAGACAGGCCATACCACAACGGATTCAGCACACTGGTGTGGCTGCCGAGTTCCTGTATACGCTGCTCGCACCACACCAAATGGTCGATTTCCTCCTCCGCCGCATGCTCCATTTCTTCGCGCACATCAGGTAGGCGCGCTGTCAGCGCCTGCCCCTGATACAGCGCCTGAGCACAGACCTCTCCCGTATGATTGACCCGCATCAGGGCCGCGGCGTGACGGCGCTCTGAATCGCTAAGTGCGGAGTCATCGCAACTATCGCCAGGTGATGGTCGAGTGGGTGTGTTTGAGTTTCCGACCAGCGTGCGCAATACCACGTCGGCATTGTCTACCAGTCGGTCGATGAAGGTGAGGCGTCTGTCCGTCATGCAAATATTGTAGTGGAAACGGCGTTGCCGCGCCGAGGTGTGTGACTAAGGCGTGGTTTAGTCTTCGCGGGCAATAGCCCGCCAGCCAATATCACTGCGGTAGGTGGCGTCCTGCCAGAAAATCTTTTCAACACCAGCGTAGGCGGCTTGCTGCGCGTCGGACGTTGTGTCCCCAAGCGCGGTCACGCAGAGAACGCGTCCTCCGGCGGTTACCAGCTGCTGGTCCTTAAGCGCTGTTCCCGCATGGAATACCTGAGTGCCCGCAGCTTGCGCCGCATCAATGCCCTGGACTTCAAAGCCTTTGCCGTAAGTACCAGGGTAGCCTCCTGCCGCCATGACAACGCCCAGCGCTACGCGATCGTCCCAGTCGGCGGTCGCGGTATCGAGCGCACCATCCAGCGCCTCCATACATAGCTGGCAAAGGTCTGATCGCAGACGCATCATGATGGGCTGAGTTTCCGGATCGCCGAAGCGACAGTTGAATTCAATCACGCTGGGTGCGCCATCGGGGCCGATCATCAAGCCGGCATAGAGAAAGCCGGTGTAGGGCATCCCCTCGCTGGCCATCCCTGCTACGGTCGGGGCAATGACCTCCTGCATGACACGTGCGTGCACCTCCTCCGTTACCACAGGTGCGGGTGAGTACGCGCCCATACCGCCAGTATTTGGTCCGACGTCTCCGTCACCGATGCGCTTGTGGTCCTGGCTGGTGGCCATGGGTAACAGATGATCGCCATCCACTAGCACGATGAAGCTGGCTTCCTCGCCGACTAAAAAGTCTTCTATTACCACGCGGCAGCCTGCTTCGCCGAAGGCGTTGCCGGACAGCATATCGGTTATCGCGGCCTCGGCCTCTTGGATCGTCTCTGCGACTACAACCCCTTTGCCGGCTGCCAGCCCATCGGCTTTGACGACGATCGGAGCGCCCCGTTCGTGTAAATAGGCTAATGCGGGCTCCAACTCGGTGAAGTTGGCATAGCTGGCTGTGGGTATTTTATGGCGGGCCAGGAAGTCTTTGGTAAAGGCCTTGGAGCCCTCTAGTTGAGCCGCCGCAGCGGTGGGCCCAAAGCAGCGTAATCCGCGTTCGATGAAGTAGTCGACAATGCCGTCCACGAGCGGCGCCTCGGGGCCAACGATGGTGAGCTCAACGGCGTTGGCATCACAGAAATCGGCCAGCGCCTCAAAAGCATCGACTCCAATTTCGACGTTCTCAAGGCCGGGTTCCAGTGCGGTGCCTGCGTTCCCGGGCGCTACGAATACGCGCTCAACCTGCGGTGACTGCGCTGCTTTCCACGCTAGAGCATGCTCGCGCCCGCCGCTGCCGATCACTAACACGTTCATCGGGTGAACTCAGTGCCGGAAGTGGCGCATGCCGGTGAAGACCATTGCCATGCCGGCTTCGTCTGCTGCGGCAATAACCTCCTCGTCTCGAATAGAGCCGCCCGGCTGAATGACAGCAGCAATGCCCGCCTTGGCGGCGTTGTCGATTCCGTCGCGAAAAGGGAAAAATGCATCAGATGCCATCACCGAGCCTGCCACCGTTAAACCAGCGTGCTCCGCTTTGATACCTGCAATACGTGCCGAATTAACACGGCTCATCTGACCTGCGCCTACACCGACCGTGGCTCCGTCAGCAGCGTAGATGATGGCGTTTGATTTGACGAACTTGGCAACGCGCCAGGCAAATAAAAGGTCGCGCATTTCAGCCGTGGTGGGCTGACGCTGGGTGACAACTTTGAGATCGCTCTCGTTGACCATGCCAAGATCGCGGTCCTGAACTAACAGGCCGCCATTGACGCGCTTGTAGTCCAGAGAGGCTGCCGCCGTGCTCCAATCCCCGCAGGCGAGCACGCGCACATTTTCCTTGGTAGTGGTCGCATTAAGAGCCTCGTCACTGATGCTGGGTGCAATGATGACTTCAACGAATTGTCGCTCAACGATCGCTGCGGCAGTGTCGCCATCCAATTGGCGGTTAAAGGCGATAATGCCGCCAAAGGCGGATTCCGGGTCGGTAGCGAAGGCGCGCTCGTAGGCGGTAAGCAATGAATCTGCCACAGCCACGCCACAAGGATTGGCGTGTTTAACGATGACACAGGCAGGCTCGTCAAAGTTCTTAACGCATTCCAGCGCTGCATCCGTGTCCGCAACGTTATTGTATGAGAGAGCCTTTCCCTGCAGCTGGTTGGCGGTCGCAATGGAGGATTCCGCTGGATCCGCCTCTGTGTAGAAGGCCGCTGCCTGATGCGGATTCTCGCCGTAGCGCATGTCCTGTACTTTATGAAACTGCGTACTAAAGGTGCGTGGAAAGGCGGGGCTGCCGCCGTCAACCAGCCCACCCAGATAATTGGCGATGGCCGCGTCATAAGCAGCGGTGTGTTCATAGGCTCGCACAGCCAAATCAAAGCGGGTCTTTAACGAAAGCTGAGCGTCGTTGCCATTCAACTCCTCCAGGATATCGTCATAATCGCTGACGTTGACCACGATACTTACGAAGCGGTGATTTTTGGCGGCGGCGCGCACCATCGTCGGTCCACCGATATCGATGTTTTCGATAGCGTTCTCAAGACTGCAGTCGGGCTTGGCCACGGTTTGTTGGAATGGGTACAGGTTGACGACCACCATATCTATCCAATCGATCCCATGATCTTTCATTACTGCGTCATCGGTACCGCGTCGCGCCAGGATGCCACCATGCACTTTGGGGTGCAGCGTTTTGACTCGCCCATCCATCATTTCCGGAAACCCCGTGTAGTCCGAGATTTCTGTCACCGCAATGCCAGCCTCAGTGAGCAAACGATAGGTGCCGCCGGTGGAGAGTAGTTCGATGCCCAGTGCGGCCAGGCCTCGGGCGAAGTTTTCAAGTCCAGTTTTGTCAGAGACGCTGAGTAGCGCTCTCTTCACTGGCACCCGTTCGGTGTCAGTCATGGTCACAGTCCCATAGCGGAAAGCGTATTGGGTCAGGTCTGAAGCAGCGATTAAGGATCAGCTGCCGTTGTCTACCAGCAAGCCGTACTGCTTCAGCTTTTTGCGCAGCGTGCCCCGGTTCAGGCCCAGCATCTGCGATGCCCGGGTCTGGTTGTTGCGCGTATAGCGCATGACTTCTTCCAGCAGCGGTGCTTCCACTTCTGCCAGAACCATCTGGTACACGTCCTGACCGTCTTCGCCATCCAGCTCGTCCAGGTAGCGTCGGATCGCCTGACTGACGTGCTGCTTGAGGCTGCGTGTCTTTCCAGTGGTGGGCTCTGCCACGTCGCTGGTTCCGTTTGTCTGCTCACGAAGGGCGTCCCCCACTCTCATGCTGCCAGGTCCTCAATTGTGCTGCGTTCGATAAAGTACTGATCGAGTAAGGCGAGCTGTTCCTCAGCGCTTTCCAACTGGTTGAAGCGCCTGCGCAGCCATTCGCCGCCAGGTGCCTGCTGCAAATACCAGCCCACATGCTTGCGAGCGATTCGCAGCCCCATGTACTCGCCATAGAACTCGTAGAGTGCTGTTAGATGTTCGCGCATGATGGCCGCCTGGCTGGCATCGTCCAGTGCAGGACGGTGTTGGCCAGTCGCCAGATAATGCGCTGTGTCGCCGCACAGCCAGGGGCGTCCCTGAGCCGCGCGACCGATCATAATGCCCGCTGCGCCGGTGCTACTGAGCACGCGCTGGGCCTGTTCTGGGGTAGCGATGTCGCCGTTTGCAAATACCGGGATATCGACGGCTGTGCAGATATCGGCGATGGTTTCGTACTCTGCCTGGCCCTTGAAGCGGCAGGCGCGACTGCGGCCATGTACCGCGAGCATGGCAACGCCTGCGTCCTGGGCAATCTGCGCGATGAGCATGCCATTGCGTTGTTGTGGCGATGGCCCGGTACGAATCTTCAACGTTACTGGCACGTCTACTGCCCCTACTACCGCCTCCAGAATCTCTGCTACCAGGGCCGGGTCTTGCAGCAGCGCTGAGCCTGCAGCACGTTTACATACCTTTTTAGCAGGGCAGCCCATATTGATATCGATAATCTGTGCCCCCAGGTCAACATTGCGCTGCGCTGCCTCCGCCATAATGGCAGGCTCGGCGCCTGCAATCTGCACCGAGCGCGGCTCGCTCTCGTCCGCATGCGGCAAACGCAGCATTGACTTTCGACTGTTCCACAGGCGCGTATCACTGGTCACCATTTCAGATACAACTAAGCCCGCGCCAAGGCGGCGGCATAGTTTGCGGAAGGGGAGGTCAGTAACGCCGGCCATTGGCGCCAGGGCAACGGGGTTGTCCAGTGTGTAGGGGCCAATGGCAACCATGCGGGCGAAGGTCCGGGGGGCGAAAAGGGTGGCTATGATACTCAGATGCCCTCAACCCTCCAAGAGGCCGCGCGACTTTTTTGGTCAGTTTTTGAGCTACGGCAAGCTAGACAGACCCGCCACGTAATTTACGGCGTCCGCTCCCGGGTTTTCGAGTGAAAGCGATACCTGTACTTCCGAGCGAGGCGGTAGTAGCTCAGGTAGGCGTTGGCCGTGCAGGTATTCGGCCGGCAGAAAGGTGCGCCGCGCTCGCGGTTCTCCCTGCTGGTTGCTGAACCCGAGTACAAGCCCCGGAAAGGGTAGCGCTTTGTCGCCCGTATTGCGCAATACGGCATCGACACGCAGTGCCTTCGGTTGCTCCGGGTGAGGCCGCACGACCAGAGTTGCCAGGCTAAGCTCGCCCGGGGCGCTGGTGCGTGCCCTCGGAATAGCGAGTTGCAGTATCAATAGCGCAACAAGGGCGAGCAATATCCAACCGCTGCGACGTTGCCCCGGCGCAGCCGCTCGTGGCAGTGCCACATCCGCCATAGGCTTTGGGTCAAGCGCTGTGAGATCAGGCGTATTCTCAGGCAGCGTCGGCGCAACAAATGCCACATCGCCAGTGATTGCGTGAAAAACCTGCAGGCAATTGCCACAGCGCACCAGTCCGCCTGCAGCAGCCAGTTGTTCTTCGCCCACGGTGAACTGAGTCTCGCAACGCGGGCAGGTGGCCAGCAAGGGCTCAGGCACGTTCAGTACCCCCCTGACCTATCAACACGACCCAACCCTCACGTCGGTCTGCGACTTGCAGTGGGATAGGGTACGCCTGCTGAAGCGCTGCTACCTGCTGCTCGAGCACGCCGGACAACAGAAGTGTTGATGTAGGCCTTTGAAGCATAGAGACCAGTTGAGGAGCCAGATCACACAGTGGCCCCATTAGAATATTGGCAACCACGAGGTCGGCCTGCTCAGTGCCGTCCAGCGCATCGGGGTGTAGTGCGGACAGTCTTCCCGCATCGATATGGTTGCGCTCCGCATTAGCCCATGTGGCAGCCAGCGCCTGCGGATCGGTATCTGTGGCCAATACGCGACTGGCTCCCAGCAGAAGTGACGCCACCGACAGGATGCCTGAGCCACAACCGAAGTCTACAACGTCGCCCTGTAAGGGGGTGTATCGAGTCAGTGCTTCCAGACAGAGACGGGTGGTCGGGTGAGTGCCTGTGCCAAAGGCAAGCCCCGGGTCCAGCATAAGATTGACACTGTCCGGTTCGGGTGGTGTCAGCCAGGACGGGCATAGCCAGAACCCGTCGCTGATTTGCAATGGCGAATAGTGTTGCATCCACTCACGCTCCCAGTCCTTGTCCTCAAGGATTTCGGCGCGCAAGGTAGCGATAGCATCTGGATCAATGGCGTTACTGAGCCGCAGGTGCTCCAGCGTAGAATCGACGTTGATACTGGCAGGAAACAGACCGCTGATACGCGTTTGTTTCCACAGGGTTTCGCTGGGCGTATCGCCGGCATAGAGAGGTTGATCGGCATTGTCCTGCAGCGTCACAGCGGTGGCGCCGACTTCCAGTAAGGCGCTCTCTGCTGCGTCGGCACAGTCGGCCCTGGTCTCCAGTTGAACTTGCAGCCAGCTCACGCCAAGCCTCAGATATTCAGTCGGCTTTCTAGGTAGTGAATGCTCACACCGCCCCTGGCAAACTCGGTATCTCGAACCAGGTCGCGGTGCATTTCTGCATTAGTGCGAATGCCTTCCACCACCAGTTCTTCCAACGCCTGGCGCATGCGCGTCAGCGCGATTTCGCGCGTCTCCCCGTAGCTGATGATCTTGGCCACCAGCGAGTCGTAGTTTGGGGGCACGGTATAGCCATCGTACAGATGGGAGTCGACACGAATGCCGGGACCACCGGGTGCATGGAAGGTCAACACCTTGCCGGGGCTGGGCATAAAGGTACGCGGGTCCTCGGCATTGATGCGGCACTCAAAAGCATGCCCGCGGAACTGCACATCCTCCTGACGAATGGTGAGAGGCAGACCGCTGGCGGCAATGATCTGCTCGCGCACGATATCGATGCCGGTGATCATTTCAGACACGGGATGCTCTACCTGTACCCGGGTGTTCATTTCAATGAAGTAGAAGCGACCATCCTCGTACAGAAACTCAAAGGTGCCTGCGCCGCTATAGCCGATGGTGTGACAGGCGTTGACGCATGACTCGTAAACCTGCTGTCTCGCCTCATCGGGTATGCCGGGCGCAGGGGCTTCCTCCAGCACCTTTTGGTGGCGTCGCTGCAGGGAGCAGTCGCGGTCACCGAGATGGATCGCGTTGCCGTGTTGGTCCGCCAGCACTTGCACTTCCACGTGCCGCGGGTTTTCGAGAAACTTTTCAATGTAAACCTTATCGCTGCCAAAGGCCGCTGCTGCCTCAGACTGCGTTACGTAGACCGCGTTCAGTAGTGCGGCTTCGCTCTGCACCACCCGCATGCCTCTGCCGCCGCCACCTGCAGCGGCTTTTATAATCACCGGATATCCAATTCTCCGCGCTATCTCCAGCGTGCGCTCGCTGTCGTCGTCGAGGGGGCCGTCGGAGCCGGGCACTGTCGGCACCCCCGCTTTTTTCATGGCCTCGATGGCGGAGACTTTGTCCCCCATCAGCTTGATGACATCGGCGCTTGGGCCGATAAAGGTGAAACCGCTGTTTTCGACCTGTTCCGCAAAATCAGCGCTCTCCGCCAGAAATCCATAGCCTGGATGGATGCCGGTGGCGTCGGTAACTTCTGCCGCAGAAATAATGGCCGGAATGTTGAGATAGCTGTCGGTGGAGAGCGCCGGCCCGATACACACGGACTCATCCGCCAGGCGCACGTGCATCAAGTCTGCATCGGGCTGTGAGTGAATTGCCACTGTCTTGATGCCAAGCTCTTTGCAGGCGCGAAGGATACGCAGCGCGATCTCTCCACGGTTGGCAATCACAACTTTATCCAGCAGCGGCATCTTGTTGTCCTCGCACGGCTCGTTTGATCAGAAAGTAGGTTGGCGCGGGGTCAGACGATGGTGACCAGCGGTTGGTCGAACTCCACGGCTTCGCCGTTCTCAACCAATATGGCTTCAATGGTGCCTGCTTTGTCCGCTTCGATCTGATTCATCATCTTCATCGCTTCAACGATACAGATGACATCACCAACCTTTACATGCTGTCCGACTTCGACAAAGGCAGGAGAGCTGGGCGACGGAGATCGATAAAAGGTTCCCACCATTGGGGACGTAACCACGTGGCCCGAGATTTCTTCGGCCGCAGCAGGTTCAGGTGCAGCGGTCGGCGCGGGTGCAGCAGCTGCAATAACAGGTGCTGCGGCGGGCGCAGGTGCGGGTGCAGCGGCATAGCCAGCAGGTGCTGCCGGTGCGCCAGTGTTGCGGCTGATACGCACCGACTCCTCGCCCTCCTTTATTTCGATTTCATCGATGTTGGACTCTTCCAGCAGCTCGATCAGTTTTTTGACTTTGCGAATGTCCATGGCGGGTCCTCAGGTTTTTATTAGCTGGGCGAGAGCAGCTTCCAGCGCCAGGGAGTATCCCTGGGCGCCGAGCCCGCAGATCACGCCTGCTGCGATGTCGGAGAAGTAGCTCTGGTGCCGGAAGCTCTCACGCGCGAATATGTTGGAGAGGTGCACCTCGATAAAGGGAATATCAACGGCAATTAACGCATCGCGCAGCGCGACACTGCTGTGGGTAAAAGCCGCCGGATTGATGATGATGAAGTTGACGCCCTCGTGACGCGCATCCTGCACCCGCTCCACCAGTTCATACTCAGCATTGCTCTGCATTGCCATCAGGTGGTGGCCAGCATCCTGGGCCTGCTGTTGTAGCTGGTTGTTGATCGTGGCCAGGTCATCGGAGCCATAGACGTCCGGTTCCCGCGAGCCCAGCAGGTTCAGGTTAGGTCCATGCAATACTAGTATGGAAGCCATGTGCGAGGGGTCTCACCCGTTGATCAGGGGGGGAAGTGTGCACCCCCAACTCGCATGCGTCTAGTAAAAACAGAAGAAAAGCCGCAAGTTAACGCACGTTACATGCATTTTCGCGGAAGTTAGGCGCTCTATCGCCCTACAGACGCTATGTTCTGACCAGGTTGGCTGGCCTTTTCCAGGGCATCCAGCACAATGCCCGGCGTCAGCAGCTGCGGTAAAACCTGGGGCGCTTCCCCCGGTTTGCCGCTGTAGACCAGGTAAAGGGGAACGCCGTTGCGGCCAAAGGTGGCGAGAAAATCGGCGATGCCCGCATCGTAATCTGTCCAGTCTGCCACCAGATAGGTGATGCCAGCGGACTCCATAGCTGCCTCTACGCTCGCACTACCCAGCGTGCCCTTTTCATTGGCTAGACAGGTAATGCACCAGTCGGCTGTGACGTTAACAAAGACCGGTTTGCCCTCGGCAAGCAGGGTATCCAGCGTTTTTACACTCCACCCATCTGAGGCGTGGCCTCCGGAGGATGATGTCGCTTGCGTCTGGTTGAACATCGGACTAGGGATCACCAGCAATGCACCCACCATAGCTGCAGCGCCAATAATTCTTCCCCACATGGGGCGCTGCCATAGCCATAAACCCAAAGTGAGCGCCAACATGCCGCACAGCAGCATGGCCATGACGGTCACGCTGGTTTGCCGACCACTCACCCAGAGCAACCAGATCGCGGTTGCGTAAAGTGGAAATGCCAGCAGTTGCTTAAAGGTCTCCATCCAGGGGCCCGGCCTGGGCATGGCATTGCGCAGGCGCTGGCTGTAGCTAAGCAGCAGCATGGGCGCGGCCATGCCACTGCCCAGTGCAGCAAAGATCAATAGCGCGACCGGTGCGGACTGGGTGACTGCAAAGCCAAGCGCTGTACCCATGAAGGGAGCGGTGCAGGGACTCGCAACTACGGTAGCGAGGACACCTGTGAAAAAAGAGCCGCTATAGCCACCTTGGTCGGCTAGACGACTGCCGGCACCCATAAAGCCGGCACCCAGCTCCACCAAGCCAGACAGACTCAGCCCCATTACAAAAAACAGATATGCCAGCAGGGCAACAAAGCGCGGCTCCTGTAGCTGGAACCCCCAGCCCACTGCAGCACCCGCCCGCTGCAGCGTGATCAATACGGCGGCGACCAGTACGAAGCTGGTGACGACTCCGATTGCGTAGACCCAGCCATGAACATGACTGGCGTGCTCCTTACTGGATGCCAGGCTGAAAACTTTAAGCGATAGTACCGGGAACACACAGGGCATCAGGTTCAGGATGCTACCGCCAACGAATGCCAGCAGCGCCATGTAGAGCATAGTGCTTACTGACAGTGCACTCTGGGGTGCTTCTGCATTAGGGGCTGTCTCAGCGCTTTCATCGGCATTACCTGGCAGTGGCCGACCTCCGCCTGGCAATGCGGCCACGGTCTGTTGCTGGAAGTCGACCTCAAAACGCTGCTTTTGCGGGGGATAACAAAGACCCGCGTCTGCGCAGCCCTGAGAGGTTATCGTCAACGTACCGCGCTGTGCCGGTCTCGCCAGAGCGAGCTGAATATCGGCAGCGCTGTAATGCACCTCAGATATGCCGAAGTACTCGTCCTCATGCATAACGCCGTCAGGGAACGAGGGGGTCAGTGCTACCTCGCCTGTGCTGTCTGCGAATGTGAATGCAAAGCGCTTTTCGTACAGATAATAACCATCCGCAATCTGCCAGAGCAGTCTTACAGAGCGCTGGTCAGAAACCTCAAGAGCCAGCCGATACGCCTCTTCGACGGGCAAAAACTCAGGCATGGATGCCTGGCCGGGAAGAACTACAGTGGAACTCGCGGAGGCTTTATCTAACAGCTCGCTGAAACTCTCCTGCCCATAGCTCAGCATACTGCCGGACGTGGCCAGGATAGCGCCTACGAGCAGCGTAGTGAGCCGCGTGCGCCAGCGTCTGTAGAGCAATCTGTACAAAGTCACCTCAATTAATTTGGGAAAGTGCTGCTTGCGTGGGCTGTTTGACCCGGATTCGCCGATAAGTTTCCCAAGCCCTCATTGCACCGGTCATTGTACCAGTGAAGGCTGCGTGGAAATGGTATAGTGGCGGGCTCTCCCAGCAGGTGGCTTGATGCGCTCATTTATCCCCCTAATCCCTATCTGGTTGCTTGTCGCCGGCTCGGGTGCGTTTGCAGATTCGCTTAGGGTTAGCGCTGCCTGGACGCGCGCCATGCCGCCGGGTTTGCCGGTGGCAGCGTATGTCTCGCTACGGAATGATGGCGATGCTGCGCAGCGTGTCATAGCCGCGCGTTCGACCAGGGCAGGCCGTGTGGAGATTCACGAATCTGTTAAGAGCAACAATCGCTGGCGTATGCGGCAGTTGGAAACACTGGTGATTCCAGCGGGGGAGCGGGTAGACATGGGCCCAGGTGCGGTGCACATGATGCTGTTCGAGCTGGCTGATCCACTGCGCGAAGGCGATAGTCTCGAGCTCGAGCTGGTGCTGGAGTCCGGCGCCACGCTGCCAGTATCGGTCGAAGTGCGTTCGCCGGGAGGTCAGGCCTCCCATCATCATCACTAGCCATTAGCGAGGATGGCAGACACCTCGCTTGGGATCGAGCTAGCGCATCATGGAAGATTCATGATTGACAGGACTTCATCTGCAAGATGTGATGAACAATACGTGATGGACAATACGTGATGGGCAAAATGTGATGGACAGCATGCGCAGTCTGTGGACTGGATTTCAGGACAAAATCGCCCTCGCGGCACCCGATGGCGGCTGGTTGCGCGGCATAGGCGGCGTTGTTGGCGTGTACCTTATCGTTACGTTGTTGCTGGGTATGTACTGGAGCCTGCCGCCGAGCGCGTTTGATGTCAGGGATCACGCTGCACAGTTTGCCGCAGCCAATGAAAGTAAGGTGGTTACCGGTTCAGTGACAGCTGCAACGCTGGTTGGCGTCACGGAGACGCTGCTGACAAAGCCCGGTGGCTTCACCCGCAACGACGTGTTTCCGCCCGGCGTCTGGCTAGACAATATGCCCAACTGGGAATATGGGGCACTGGTGCAGGCGCGCGATCTCGCCCGCGCCATGCGAGAGTCCTATAGTCGATCGCAGTCCCAATCCAAGGAAGACGCCGACCTGGCCCAGGGCGAGCCTCTGTTAAACACCAAGGCTGATCGCTGGATGTTTCCCGCGTCAGAGCGAGAATACAGGGATGCGGCACGCTATATCTCGCGCTATGCCCTGCGACTGGCTGACCCTGCTGCCAAGGACGCCCAGTTCTATGCGCGCGCCGATAATTTGGCGTACTGGCTGGCAACGGTAGAAACCCGGCTAGGCAGTTTGTCGCAACGCCTCAGTGCCAGCGTTGGTCAACGGCGTTTGAATACAGACCTGGCCGGCGATGCTGAAGCCGTGCAAGCCACGCCTAGCCCAGGGGATAGCATTGTGCGCACCCCATGGCTGGAAATCGATGACGTGTTTTACAACGCGCGGGGTTCGACATGGGCCCTCATTCAGTTCCTGCGCGCCGCGGAAGTAGATTTCGCCGATGTATTACAGAAGAAGAATGCCCTGGTCAGTCTGCAGCAGATTATTCGCGAGCTCGAAGCAACGCAGCAGGTGGTGTGGAGTCCAATCGTATTAAATGGCTCCGGTTTCGGCCTGGTCGCCAACCATTCTCTGGTGATGGCGTCCTATATCAGCCGCGCTAACGCAGCGATCATTGATTTGAGGCGCCTACTCTCGGATGGTTGAGCAGCTTGGCCCTTAAAGCTATGCCAGGTCAATGCCAGGGCGCCGCTCTAATCGAGGTTATTCTGGTTTAATCGGGTCATTGGCGATAGCGCAGCCGCGTGCCTGTTTCAAGCGATAAACGAATCTCGTCGGCGCTGAGCGCATCGGGAAAGTAGGTGCCGGATACCTTGGCGTCGATAAGGCTGGCACCCTCAAGGTTGGTCTCTCGAAAGTCTATTCCGCGTAGATCGCTATTGCGAAAATAGGAGTCACTGAAATCCAGGCCCGCTGCGTTCATATTGCGTAAGTCACGACCTCTGTAGTCACCGCTTCGCAGACGACTGGTATCCAGCGAGTTTCGCTGCTCATTAAACTCTTTGATCTGCTCATTGCGCAGATATTGATAAAGCGGATCATCACTGATGGTCGGTTTGGTCATGGCATCACCCGTTACAGTCGCATTCGACAGCGCTGAGGATTGTATAGCGAAAGCACCACAATGACTTCTGTTTCATCTCAACAAGCGAATGTAATGTCGACAGGATTCCTGGTCACGCGACAGTGGGTGGACACAGTAAACGGCATTGAGCTGCAACTGTGGCTCAGCACTGACCAGGGTCCGTATCTGCTGCGCATACCTGAGCAGCAGGCAGTGTGTTTCATTCCGACGGTGCGCGTCGCGGCTGCGCTTTCTGCATTGGGTTCATTGCGTCCTGCGCGTCAGGAGGATCTGACCCTGCGCGACTTTGAACAAAACGCTATCACCGCCTTCTACTTTAACAGTCAGCGCATGTTGCGCGATGTCCGCGATCGCCTGTCCGCAGCGGGGATAACACCGCTGGAAGCCGACATTAATCCTGTTGACCGGTATTTAATGGAGCGCTTTATTCGCGGTTCTCTGACCTGGAGCACCACTGGCAGTGGAACGCGAGCGCAGCCGACGGACTATCAGCCGCGTTTGCGCATGCTGTCGCTTGATATTGAAACGTCAGTAGAGACGCTGGAGGTTTACTCAATCGGCGTATCCGCCGGCGCATTTCGCAAAGTGTTCATGCGCAGCGCTGAGACTCGCCATGACTGGGTGGAGCCGGTGGCCAGTGAGGCTGCGCTTCTTGCCCGGTTCTGTCAATGGCTAGCCGAGTACGACCCAGACGTGCTCATTGGATGGAGCGTCATTAACTTTGATCTGTGGTATCTGCAGCGCGCAGCAGACAAATTGGGGGTGCCACTTCGGCTTGGACGAAATGGCGGCTTGCCCCAGTGGCGTACCCTGGACGATGAGGGCGAACGCCGCGCGGTAACCATACCAGGGAGAGCAGTGCTGGATGGCATCGAGTTGTTGCGAACAGCCACCTACCGGTTTGAAAGCTTCTCTCTGGAGAATGTTGCACAGACGCTGTTGGGGGAGGGCAAGTTACTAAAAGGCAGTGGTCGCGGTGAAGAAATTGGCCATCTCTTCAAAACGGATCCCGATGCGCTGGCGGAGTATAACCTGCGTGATTGCGAGCTGGTCTGGGATATTTTTGAGCATTCTGAACTGCTGCAGTTTGCGGTTGCGCGGAGTCAGATGACGGGGCTTGCCATAGACCGCCTTGGCGCTTCTTCTGCTGCATTCGATTTCCTTTATCTCCCTCGTCTACACCGAGCAGGATTCGTAGCGCCCAATGCCAGTGATGATCCTACCGCCAGCCCTGGTGGCTTTGTTATGGACTCGGCACCTGGCATTCACCGTCACGTGCTGGTGCTGGACTTCAAAAGCCTGTACCCCAGCATTATCCGCACGTTCCTGGTCGACCCTATGGGCCTGGCGCTGGGCACGCAGGCCGCCACTGTGGGCAATAGCCAGGAGACCATTGAGGGGTTTTTGGAGGCCAGCTTCTCGCGAGAGCAACATTTACTGCCCACCATTATTGAGGAGCTGTGGCAGTGGCGAGATGCCGCTAAGGCCAGAGGTGATCAGGCGCAATCGACTGCAATCAAAATAATTATGAACTCCTTTTATGGCGTGCTGGGTTCGCCGGGATGCCGCTTTTTCGATCCCCGGCTGGCCAGTTCTATCACCCTACGAGGGCATCAGATCATTCAGGAGACTCGGCAAAAAATTGAGGCGATGGGTGATCGCGTGATTTATGGGGATACCGATTCCGTGTTTGTGGCCGTGGAGGCTGAGAGCAGCGCGGCAGCACAAGCTCGCGGCGAGTACTTACAAGCTGCGCTGAATACCTGGTGGCAGGAGCGAGTTACCGCGGAGTATGGCCTGGACAGTGTGCTCGAGCTGGAGTTTGAGACGCACTTCCTGCACTTCCTTATGCCTACAGTGCGTGGTTCTGAACACAAGGGCAGCAAGAAGCGTTATGCCGGCGTGGTGGAAAAGAACGGTGAACGCTCGCTGGTGTTCAAAGGCCTGGAAAACGTCCGCACCGACTGGACGCCGTTAGCGCGCCGGTTCCAGAAAGAGCTGTACCGGCGTGTATTTGACAGCGAAGACTATGCTGCCTGGGTGCGCGAGGTGGCACAGGCGCTGGAGGCGGGCAGTCTTGATGATGAGTTGGTGTATCGGAAACGTCTACGGCGCAAGCTGGATGAATACGAGCGCAATGTGCCGCCCCACGTGCACGCGGCGCGCCTGCTACAACAGCGCACCGGCGTGGGGCCGCATCGCGGCGACTGGGTTGCGTATGTCATCACCACGGCAGGCGCTGAACCCGCTGATGCCGCCCATGCGCCACTCGATTACGGCCATTATCTGGAGCGTCAGCTGGCGCCTGTTGCCGACGGCATTCTCCACTTTCTGGATACCTCTTTTGAGGCGATCTGTGGACGGCAGCAGTCGCTTTTTTAGGCGAGTTCCAGTGCAGCGAATTCAGCAGCAACGGTGTCGTGCTCACTGGCACTGAGGCGCGGCCCAAACCGGGCTACTACTTTGGCGGCGGCCATACTGGCGAAGTGTCCGGCCGCGGTGAAGTCATGACCGTGAGTAATTGCGTGAAGAAAGGCACCTGCAAACATATCGCCCGCGCCATTACTGTCGACGGCGTCACAGGGGTAGCCCGGGATCTCTATCGGACGCTCGCCGTCATACAGCAGTGCGCCACGTGCGCCCAGCGTAATCACAAACTGGCGGGCCACCTGCTGTAACGCGAGAACGGTGTCTTCCATATTGTCCGCGCCTGCCCAACCCATGGCTTCTGCTTCATTGCTGAATAGTAGATCAACGCCGTTGGGGCCTATCATTTCCGCGAGCCCGTCGCGAAAAAACTCAACCATGCCTGGGTCTGAGAAACTCAGTGCGGTCTTTGTGCCAGACGTTTCCGCGTGCTCGCGCGCGGTGATTGTAGCTGCTCGGCCAGTGGGTGAGGTGACCAGGTACCCTTCCATGTAGAGATATTCTGATTTAGCGATGGCGGCCAGGTCCAGCTGCGACGCGTCCAGTGTTTCGCTGATACCCAGGAAACTGTTCATGCTGCGCTCGGCGTCAGGCGAAATCAGAACCAGGCAGCGACCGGTCACTCCAGAGTCGCGATCGCTATGCCAGTTGTGCGCCACGCCTGCTGCTTCGAGATCAGCCAGGTAGAAGTCCCCGTTCTCATCGCTGGCTACCTTACAGGAGTAGAAACTGCTGCCGCCAAACCTTGCCACGGCAATCATGCTGTTTGCAGCGCTGCCGCCGCTGGCACGTTTGGCGGTCACCATGTGTCCCTCCAGCTGGTCAACAAGATCTTGTTGTCGCTCCGCGTCAACCAGGGTCATTAAACCTTTTTCGATGCCCAGGGCGACCAGCTCCTCATCAGCCACCTGTATCTCTGTGTCCACCAGTGCGTTACCCACGCCATAGACGTTAAATTCTTTCACGGCCTGCTTCCCTGACAAAAGCGCGCATTATGCGTAATGACTGAGAGTGCCGCCACTGTGGTGTACACTGCGAAAACATGGCCTCGTCTGCAGCACGTTCCTTTATTCTCAAGATACTGCTGGTGGCAGCCCTGCTGTTGGCCATGGTTCTGATCTATCTCGATGCGCTGGTCAGCGCGTCTTTCGACAAACGTCGTTTCGAAGCGCCAGCCGTCGTCTACGCGAGGCCTCTGGAGCTTTACCCTGGGCTATCACTGTCGCCCGAGGCGCTGGATTACGAGTTAAGTCTGCTGGGGTATCGCGATAGCAGCGCGCTCAAACAAGTCCAGCAAAAATGGCGCGATGGCTCGACAGTGTCATTTCACGCCAGAGGATTCGCTTTTGCCGACGAAAACCAGCGGGCAGCGAGGGTAGAGCTTCACTTTGCAGATGAGCGGGTGGACAGGCTGCGGGTCAATGGCCGGCGTGCGCCTCTTTACAGACTGGAACCTGTGCAGATTGGCGGGATTTACCCTCGGCATCAGGAAGATCGGCTGCTGCTGCAGCTGGACGCAGTGCCAGTCACGCTGCGGCGTGGCCTGCTGGCGATAGAAGATCGCGGCTTTGAGCGCCACCACGGAATATCCCATACGGGAATCCTCCGCGCCGCCGTCGCCAATGCGCGTGCCGGTCGACTGGTCCAGGGTGGCAGTACCATCACGCAGCAGCTGGTTAAAAACTACTACCTTTCGCAGCAGCGGAGTTTGACGCGCAAGCTCGTTGAAGCATTGATGGCGTTCTTGCTGGAGTTGCACGCGGAAAAAGATGCGATCCTTGAAGCCTATATTAACGAGGTTTATCTGGGCCAGGCCGGACCTCGCGCCATCCACGGTTTTGGCCTCGCGTCACGCCACTATTTCGACGCTCCACTGGAGACTCTTGGGATACATCAGCAGGCGCTGTTGATAGGTATGGTCAAGGGACCGTCACTCTACAACCCGTTACGGCATCCCAGGCGCGCGCTCGAGCGACGCAATGTAGTACTGGCGGTGATGCGTGATCAGTCCGTGATCAGCCCTGCCGAGTATACGGTGGCGTCTGCAATGCCGCTGGGCGTTAGCCAACAGCGAAACGTCATTAACAGTTTTCCCGCCTATCTTAATCTCGTGCGACGTCAGCTTCGACGGGACTACCAGCAGCAGGATCTTGTGAGCAAGGGCCTGCGCATCTTTACCAGCTTTGACCCGCAGTTACAGCGCAGTGCTGAGACCGCTATCAACAATGCCATGGCAAGCCTGGACCCTGATGCTGCGCTGGAGGCGGCCATGGTAGTCACCCGCTATAACAGTGGCGAGGTGGTTGCCTTGGTGGGTGGACGGCAACCCCGCTTTGCGGGGTTTAACCGCGCCCTGGATGCCGTGCGTCCGGTTGGATCGCTGATCAAACCGGTGGTGTATTTAACAGCGCTTGCGCAGCCTTCTCAATGGACTCTGGCAACACTCCTAGACGATGGTCCGGTATCGGTGGACCTGGGTGGTGGGCAACGCTGGGAGCCGCGCAATTTTGACCGGCAATCCCATGGTCAACTACCGCTGCATCTGGCGCTAAGCCGCTCGTACAACCAGGCTACAGCGCGCCTTGGCATGACCGTGGGTACCGACCGTATCCGCAACACGCTGAAGCAACTTGGTGTGCCACGGGAGCAACCGGACGTTCCTGCCATGGTCCTGGGCGCGGGCGGTATGGCACCGATTGAAGTCGCAGCCCTCTATCAGTCCATTGCGGCGGGTGGTTTTCGGGTGCCTCTGCAAACCATTCGTGAGGTCGTTGATGCCAGGGGCCGCTTGCTGCAGCGGAATGCGCTGGATTACGCGCGGGCAGCAGATCCAGCGGCGGTGCATCTGCTGCATTATGGCTTGCGCGAGGTGGTTCGCGAGGGAACCGGTAAAATCGTCTATCGGCGCTTGCCAGCAGATTTCGCTGTTGCCGGTAAAACAGGGACTACTAACGACAACCGCGATTCGTGGTTTGCCGGATTCAGCGGCGACCTGCTGGCAGTGAACTGGATTGGGCGCGATGACAATGCTGCCACCGGCCTCACCGGTGCCAGCGGTGCTGCCCGCATTTGGTCGCGCTTTATGGCGACTTCCAGTCGGGCTGGGCTCGCCTATCAATCCCCTGATTCTGTTGCCCATTACTGGGTTGATGATGCCAGTGGTAAGCTCTCCGCAGAGCGATGTGCAGGGGCGCGCCTACTGCCCTTCGTGGAGGGGTCACAGCCGCGGGAGACTGATGTATGTCGCGAGAGTAGCAACGGAGTGATGCAATGGTTTCGAGAGGTCTTTCAATGATGCTGCTGGTGGCTGTGGCTGCCTGTAGCACGATGCCACCTGCCTCTACATCTTCCTCATCCTCATCAAAATCCTCGACAGTGTCTGCCCGCGAATCAACAGGTGAGACGGTCACACCAGACAAGACGCCCGCTGAGACGATAGCCGCAGCGGTCCCGCAGGGTCAGCGTGCAGCGGGCGAGAATCTGCTGCAACAAGCAGCGCGAGCGATGGCAGACGGCAATGAGGTTCGCGCCCAGGCGCTCCTGCAGCGTGCCCAGCGATTGGACCCTTCCAACCCAGATATCTATCTGGCACTGGCGAATTTCTACAACAGTACAGGCCAGACCGCGTCGGGGCGGGCTATGGCGGAGCGAGGGCTGCTGTTTTGCCGTGGCGGCGATTGCGAGCTTTTGAGAGAGTTGGCCTCGCCCTAACTTCCC
The DNA here is from genome assembly GCA_038746745.1 of Pseudomonadota bacterium. Classification (GTDB taxonomy): domain Bacteria; phylum Pseudomonadota; class Gammaproteobacteria; order Pseudomonadales; family Halieaceae; genus JANQIO01. The sequence goes on along the minus strand of JBCDKJ010000014.1, from coordinate 8,136 downwards.
TCGCGGCAGCGCAGAATAAAACCCTCAGCTGCGGGCTCAAACGCCAGCCATTGGTTGATGCAGCGCGGCACCTCGCCAATGCTGTGACTCACGTATACGATCTGTGTGTCGGTGTTGTCCGCAATATGATCAATCGCATCGAGAATCGTACCGGTGTGATGTGCATCCAGTCCCAGGCAGGGTTCGTCCAGTACCAGAATCAATGGCGACTTCACCATAGCGCGGGCCAGTAGCACCATCCTTTGCAGCCCGAAAGACAAGGTATCGAAGGGCAGAGCGGTAAGGTGGCCCAGCCCCAGAGCGCCAAGCCAGCCCTCAGCGATTTCCAGTTGCTTGCCGCCCCAGTTGTCATACAGGCCAATCGTGTCGAAAAATCCGCTCATGACCACTTCGGCAACGCGCATGCCTCTAGCATGGTTGAGATGCAGTTGCGTGTTTAGCACGCCGAATTTTTGCTTGATGTCCCAGATGCTCTCGCCGCTGCCACGGCGCTGACCAAACAGGCTAATCTCCTGACCATAAGCTTTGTGATTGTCTGCCGTTACCAGGCTGAGCAGTGTCGTCTTGCCACAGCCATTGGGACCAGAGAGGTGGCAATGCTGTCCACGCTTGAACGTCCAGTTGATATCGCGAAGCACCGCGGCGTCGCCATAGCTAACACTCACTTGGCTCAACTCCAGCAGGGGCGCATAATCGTCGACCTGATAGTCGCGATACGCGGGTGCCGGGAGTGCGCCTAAAGCCAATGTTGGCGGATGCATCAAGGACTGCACCTCATCGCGCCCGAGCACATCGTTTAGGGCGCCCGCAGCGACGGCCTCACCGCTGTCCAGAACCAATAGATGACTGATGCCGCGCGGCACATCAGACAAGCTGCGGGAAAGTAGCAGTAGCCGCAGTTCAGTTGATAGCAGCGACTCGATGACTTCGGTCATAACGGCCTGGCTGTCAATGTCCAGTCCATCCAGTGGACTGTCCAGAATCAGCAATGCGGGATCCTGCAGTATCGCTCGCAGCAAAAGGGTCTTGCGCATCTCGCCCGTCGAGATGAAGCGCAGGCCTCGGTCGAGGATGTGTTTAATCTGCAGGCGTTCTATCCAGTCAGTCGCACGCTCCAGCGCTTTTGGCCCACCCAGGGCCATTGCAACCGTGGTGCCCGGGTCGCGCGCATCGCTCCGAAACTCGGAATCATCCAATTGTGCATCGCGATCGCACAGTGCTTTTTGCTGTTCAAAGCAGACGTAACTACAGCCAGATTTGGTCAGCTCGGGCGAGAGGGTGATCTTGCCGGAGCCGTGCTGCAGTTGTTTCGAAAGCAGGCCAGCAAGTGTGGTTTTGCCGGCTCCATTAGGTCCGATGCACGCCCACTGTTGCCCTGGCTCCCAGCGCCAGTTTAAGGCTTGCAGCGCTGGGTGAGCGCGATAGGTGTAGTGAACGTCCTCCAGCTCAAGGAAGGCCATTGTCATCGTTAAATCTTCAGGGGTTTTGCTGTTGCCGCTCCAGCATGCGGGTGATGGCGCGCTGTCTCTGGTCCGGAGTCATACCAGACAGACGTCTGCGCAAACGCTGCCGCTGGTCAGGGGGCAATGCCTCCCAGCGCGAGCGCAAATCCTGTCTCTGCTCGGGGCTGAACTGTTTCAAACCGTTAAATCTCGCCCTCGCCTGCTGCTTTTGTTCAGGCGTTAGGGAGGACCAGCGCGATGCGTTATCCGCCAGCCGCTGCCGGCGCTGCTCCGACATATCATCAAATTGCAACTCATGCTTTTTCAACACACGCTGCTGCTCCGGGCTGAGTTGATTCCAGCGTGGGCTCTCCGCCAACGCCGGCATAGACAGCGTTGCGATCAGCATAAGTATGCGGGAGCACTTAGCTGGCATGGTCCTCGGGCTCCATCAACCACAGAACGATGTCTAGGTTCTCCACCAGCTCCGCATCTTCGGCGGCAGAGAATTGGCTCTCAACCGGAATTGGCGGATTCACGTTTAGCATGGGTACTGCCACTACGGCCGCGATACCTGCAAACGCTGCGGCAGCCACAGGCACCAGAAAGCGTCGCAGCGGCGATTGCACCCGCTCTGCAACGGCTGCTTGCCGCGCCCGGTTAAGTCGGCTCAGCGTGGCCGCGTCGAAGTGGCTTACGCTCTCGTCAAGGCTGTCATTTGCCAGCGTGATAAGCGTATCTTCACTGGCATGATTCGATTGAGTTTCCATAGGCCTTTTCTCGTTTATATCAGGCTGTCGCATCACTGTCGAAGAGGCTGGCAAGCGCCGCCTGTAGCGCTTTCACTGCACGGCTGTAGTGTGTCTTGACGCTGCCGTCACTGCAACGCATAGCGATAGCGGTATCAGCCACCGACATGCCTTCCCAGGCGCGCAGCATGAAGGCTTGCTGCTGCCTGCCTGGCAATGCGGCGATGGCCGCCAGCATGGATTCATTAGCCAGCTCGCGCTGCAGTGTAGCTACAGGCTCTACCTGTTCGCCAGCAGGCGCCTGCTCAATAGGGTCTTCGTCGCTGCCTTCTGCGCCGGTTGGCATCAACGCCATCACTTTCTGCCGGACAGCGCGACGACGATGAAAATCATTTATGCGACTTTGCAGAATCCGATAAAACAGCGGCTTCCATTCCTGGTCAGGTCGATCTGCGTATCGCCGCACCAGACCCAGCATCGTGTCCTGGACAATCTCCATGGCGTCATCGCGATTGCCGGTGGCCAATTCCGCCATCTTCAACGCGCGTCGTTCGACACCCTGCAAGAAGTCGTTCATCGCGCGATCGTTTTTCAGCGCTTGCTCTCCGCGAGTCGCCTCATTGCCTGGCGCCCAGTTGTAGCATGTCAGTCCATCAATCATGGTGATCCTAGCACGGGAATTTCAGCGATAACGACAGCTATAACGCGGCAAGGGTCAATTCGTTGACAGCGACCCTTCTTGTCACCGGCAGGTGGCGCTGGCTTAATAAACGTCCGCATCAATACCCATCCCGGAAATACCGTGGCGGTCAATGTTACACACATAGAAGAAGCCCTTGCCGGGCACAAGCCTAGGCGGAAGCTGCTGAGGCAGGTGCTGAAGCGGTCTGCTGTGGCGATGATTCTGCGCGATCGTGGTGACGAGACTGATCTGTTGATGATCAAACGTGCTGAGCATGAGGGAGACCCCTGGTCGGGCCATATGGCGTTTCCCGGTGGTCGCATGGAGCCGGAGGACAGACACGGGCTGGATGTTGCCAGGCGTGAAACCCGCGAAGAGATCGGTCACGAGCTTGATGCGTCCACCTGCATTGGGCGTCTGTCCGATATTATGACCCACCCACAGCTGCGCAGGCGCCCGATGGTGGTCTCGCCGTATCTTTTCCGCCTGGAGCAAGACACGCAGTTTGAGCCTAATTACGAGGTTGATGAAGTCGTCTGGATTCCGGTGTCTTTCCTTATGGAGAGTGACAATCGCGACACCCTGACCTGGCGTCGCTCTGGTGCCGCATTTACCTTGCCCTGTTATCGCTATCAGGGTCGCGAGATCTGGGGCCTCTCACTGATGATGCTGGATGAGTTGCTGGGAATTCTGGGGTTCAGGAACCGCGCCTGAGAAACAGGCGCGTGTTCAAAATCAGCTCCTGTAGTTCCGGATCAACTCTTGATGCCTCTTTCAGCGTGTCCACGTCAATCTGGTCGCGGACAAAGGCCTCTACCAGGTCAATGAGTATCGGGGACATCTTGGGATTGCGCTCCCAGCGCGGCCCGCCAACCAGATTTCCTGTCACCAGATTTTCGCCCTGACTTAGCCAGTACCCGCCACAGCGTGATAGCGCGTAATCACCCACGCGGCCGTAGCTTATATTAGGTGTGCTGGGATTAAAGCCGCCTTCGGGAATGCTATCGATACGTGATAACGCCATTACCCAATAGGACTCTGGTGGGAAGGTCCCGACTTCTGCGCGGCATAAGTCATCTTTATCCAGCCACACGCGTATGGGGTTTATGTAGCTCTGCCCGCGCAGAATGCGTTCAGTCTTTAGATCAATGTAGTTGCCACGCACCTCGATGACGCGACCGGAAACAATCAGCGAGGCTTGCGCCTGGACATCGACGAAGGGTCCCTCCCACAGGCAGGTACAGTCGGCTTGCGCTACTTGAGGTAGCAGGAGAAGCGCAAAAATTAGATACAACACCGTCCCCCCGCCTGGATGCCACGCCAGTGTTGCTGTGTGCCGGGTCACGCTTGCAGAAGCTGGGCCGCTTCCCGCGCAAAATAAGTGAGAATGCCGTCGCAGCCAGCGCGTTTAAAGCCCAGCAGTGACTCCATAATGATGGCATCCTTGGCCAGCCAGCCCGCCTCGAACGCCGCCATGTGCATGGCGTACTCCCCGCTGACCTGGTATGCGTACGTCGGGACTTTAAAGTTTTCCTTAACGCGCCGAACGATGTCCAGATAAGGTTGGCCAGGCTTAACCATCACCATGTCGGCACCTTCCTCGAGGTCCAGCGCGACTTCGTGCAGGGCCTCATCGGTATTGCCAGGGTCCATCTGGTAGCTGAACTTGTTGCCGCCCTTGATGTTCCCGGCAGAGCCAACGGCATCGCGAAAGGGGCCGTAATAAGATGATGCATACTTGGCGGCATAGGACAGAATCAGCGTGTTGACGTGGCCCGCCGACTCCAGCGCTTCGCGGATCGCGCCTATGCGGCCGTCCATCATGTCTGAAGGCGCAACGATATCCACGCCGGCGTCCGCCTGTGCCAGTGCCTGTTTCACCAACGCTTCCGATGTGATGTCGTTCAGCACGTAGCCATTGTTATCAATGATGCCGTCTTGCCCATGACTGGTGTAAGGGTCCAGCGCGACGTCTGTAATGATGGCCAGGTCGGGCAGCGCGTCCTTGAGATGTTTTACGGTGCGTTGCACCAGACCATCGGGATTGTAGGCCTCAGCGGCATCCAGAGATTTTCCTTCTGGAGCAATGACAGGAAACAGCGCCAGTGCCGGTACTCCAAGGCTTGCCAGGGCGCGTGCTTCCTCAATCAGCAAATCCACGCTCAGGCGCTCAATGCCTGGCATCGAAGGAACCGGTTGGCGCTGGCCGTTGCCGTCGAGCACAAACACGGGGTAGATCAGGTCGGCAGGCGTCAGTGTTGACTCACGCATGAGGCGCCGAGTGGCTTCCCGAGCTCGCATACGTCGCATGCGAGTGCTGGGAAAATCGCCGCGGGATTTGAAGAAACTCATGCTCGGTTCCTCTATTTTTGGCTCAACATCGGCCTGGGCTGCTTGCCTGGTATATCAGAGTGACGCAAATGCCAAGCGCGCGGCGTCAAGCGTAGCGTTCAGTTCGCTATCACCGTGAGACGCTGAGACAAAGCCTGCCTCATAGCTGGCGGGTGCAAGATATACGCCGTTCTGCAACATGGCGTGAAAAAACTGCGAGAACGCTTCCGTGTCACAGGCCATGACCTGGGCGTAGTTACTTACCGAATCACTCTCGGTAAAAAAGCCACCGAACATGGTACCGGCATGGTTGGTAGTGAATGGGACACCCGATTCACGCGCTGCGGCCTCCATGCCTTCGCATAGTGCCGCGGTGAAAGCGAAAAGAGGCTCATAAAACCCGGGCTCGGAGATGATTTCCAGTGTGGCGAGCCCAGCGGCCATCGCCACCGGATTCCCCGACAGCGTGCCCGCCTGGTAGACGGGGCCCATGGGCGCAATCTGCTCCATAATATCGCGCCGCCCGCCGAAGGCTCCCACGGGCATGCCACCGCCAATAACCTTACCGAGAGTGGTCAGGTCGGGCTGGATACCGTAGAAGCCCTGGGCACCTGCCGTGCCAAATCGAAAGCCCGTCATTACCTCGTCAAAGATCAGCACGCTGCCATGCACGTCACATACCTCTCGCAGGCTTTCCAAAAAACCAGGTTGCGGCGGTATGCAGTTCATATTGCCTACCACCGGCTCGACGATGACGCAGGCGATGTGATCGCCGGCCTCCGCAAATGCCTGGCGCAACTGCTCAGGATCGTTATAGGTCAACGTAATGGTGTGATCTGCCAGCCCAGCCGGTACTCCCGGCGAGCTGGGCACACCGAAGGTGAGCGCACCGGACCCCGCTTTTACCAACAGGGAATCTGAATGTCCGTGATAGCAGCCCTCAAATTTGACGATCTTGTCGCGGCCAGTAAAACCTCGAGCCAGTCGAATCGCACTCATTGTGGCTTCGGTACCCGAACTGGTCATGCGGACCAGGTCCATGCCTGGCAGGATCTCGCAAATGCGTTCAGCCAGACGAATCTCCAGCTCCGTCGGCGTGCCGTAGCTCAGGCCCTGTTCTGCCTGGCGGCATACCGCCTCTCTGACTTTTGGGTGGTTGTGCCCCATGATCATGGGCCCCCAGGACAGCACATAGTCGATATAGCGGTTACCGTCCGCGTCAAAAAGGTATGCACCGTCGCTACGTTCGACGAAAAACGGTGTTCCTGTGACCGCCTTAAACGCCCGCACTGGGGAGTTAACTCCGCCTGGAATGACTTCTGCGGCCTGGGCAAAAAGTGTTTCTGATTTACTCATAGAATCCTGAGCTTAGGTTATAAAAACCGGAGGTTATCGATTGTGGTGCAACAAGGGTAGCGGCTTCGATGACTCAGATCAGCTTGGCGCGGATACGACCCGGTACCAGTTTGCCCATACCGATGCGCCGCGGTGCGGACAGGGCTTTGAAAGTGTACTCCTGGGCCTGACGCACTGCCGACTGCATCGGCAGGCCATGGGCGATAAACCCTGTGATCGCAGCGCCAAAAGTGCTGCCGGCCCCGGCGAATTGTTCGGGTAGCTGCTGCCATTCAAAGCTCTGTTGTAACCCGGTGCGACCGTAGAGGCGACTGACCTGGTTCTCGTAAATCCCCGCCTCGGAGGAGATGAGTACCGCCTCGCAGCCGCGTTCGAGAAGAGCCTGGGCGCAGGCGCTAACGTTGTCGGCTGCTCCGGTCAGGGCGTAGGCCTCGGCCTCCGTCAGCACTGCCAGCGTGGTTTGTGGCAGAAGGAGATCACAGATTGCGGCGCTGTAATCTGCCTCAACTTCGAGTGTCCACAGTGCAGGGTCCAGTACCAGCGGGCGCTGTGGATAGTCCTTCAACACTGTATGCACCGACTCGATATGAGCTGTTGTGGCAAGTTGATGAAGTTTGATGGCGGCAATATCGATGTCTTCTAATACGGCGCGCATTTGTTCAATCAGAAGCAAATCGTCAATCAGGGCGGAGTCCTTAACGTCCTGGGTATCCTGAATGCTGAGGGCTGTGGCAATAGGGGTGCAGTGGCAGGCGAGGCTGGCAAGGGTCTCTACGTCTGCTGCAATTCCGCCCGCGCCCGTCGGGTCGAGCTCTGCGAGACACATCACGGCAGGTAGCTTGTCGCTCATCCGAAGGGCTTCAGTACCGCAAGAATGACAATGAGGAACAGGAACAGCACAGGGACCTCGTTGAACACACGAAAGTAGACGTGACTGTGCCCGTCCGTGTCCTCCTGCAACGCTTTCACCAGTCTGCCGCAGTAAAAATGGTAGGCGATCAAGATCGCGACAGCAGCCAGCTTAACCCATAGCCAGGTTGCTCGAAGGTAGTAGTCGAAATTCATCGCAATCATGGAAACACCCAACACGACTGCAAGTGCTGCCAGCGGTGTAACAAACCGGTAGAGCTTGCGCGCCATTACCGCAAGCTGACGACGCGTTGGTTCATGATCGCTGCCTGCGTAGTACACCATGATGCGGGGCAGATAAAAGATGCCTGCAAACCAGCACACCACAAAAATGATGTGCAGTGCTTTTAGCCACAGGTAAATCATGTCACGTCTCTATAGCCTGAGCAGGAAAAACTGGTCAATGATATCGCGAGTGAGCACGCCAAGTACGCTGGCGTCTCCCTGGCGGCGCTTGTCCACGATCACCACTGCCTCTGTGTTCTCTCGGCGCATTGCATCCAGTGCCTCGCGCAGCGACGCCCTCGGAGAGAGCTGGCTAAAAGTCCAGCGTCTTAGATCCTGTTCCAGCAGGTCGGTAGTCATACCCGGCTCCAACGAGCGCGTGAACTGAGAGACATCAGTACCTCGCATCAGCGCCAGATACTCTGTGCCACGCGTGACTATG
>JBCDKJ010000013.1:0-72507 GCA_038746745.1 Pseudomonadota bacterium | reverse complement strand
GCCAACACCCAGCGCCTCACCGAGGTCTTCAGCCAATGAGCGCACATAGGTGCCCTTGCTGCAGCGAACGCTGACGTCTATTTCAGCCCTCACTCCCGGCCGAAATGCTGTCATGGTCAGCTCAAATACGGTGACTCGCCGAGCCTTTCGCGCCACTTCGCGTCCTTGCCGCGCCAGCTTGTACAGCGGCTGACCCTGATGCTTGATAGCAGAGTACATGCTCGGCACCTGCTCGATCTCACCTCGGAAGGTGCCCAGGACGGCGGCGACATTATCCTCATGTAGGTGCCCTGCATCCAGTGTTGTCACCACCTCGCCCTCAGCATCGCCCGTAGTGGTTTTAACCCCCAGCACGAAGGTGCTGTTGTAGGCCTTGTCCGCGTCCAGCAGGAAGCGCGAAAACTTGGTGGCCTCACCCAAACACAGAGGCAAAACGCCCGTCGCGAGCGGATCAAGGCTGCCTGTATGTCCTGCCTTGGCTGCCTGAAAACAGCGTTTGGCTGCCTGCAGCGCCTGGTTGGAACTCATGCCTGGCGGTTTATCGAGTATCAGAATACCGTCTACAGAACGTTTCGGGCGGCGCATCTGCGCAGAAGCCGTCATGGTTCTCCTGCCCAGTCGTCCGCTGATTGATCTGAGGCGACCGCCCGCTCTATCAGATCTTCCATATGCCGTCCGCGACCCACGCTCTCGTCAAAGGCAAAACGAAGCGTAGGCACGGTGCGCAGAGAACTATCCCTGGATAACTGACTGCGCAGAAAGCCTGCAGCCCTGTTCAGCGTCTCTGTAACCTCTTTAGCTTCATCGGCGTCGTCTTTGCCCAGCACCGTGTAAAACACTTTGGCATGGCCCAGATCTTTACTGACCTCGACGTCGGTGACGCTGACCATAGCGACTCGCGGATCGCTCATCTGCAACTGAATGTGCTGAGCCAGTTCCTGACGCAAGTAGTCTGCAACGCGGTCCGTACGGCTGTAGTCACGCGCCATCAGGCGCGTCTCTCTGGCCGGTTGTTACAGGCTGCGTGCAACTTCTTTTACCTCATACACTTCGATCTGGTCGCCAGTCTGCACATCGTTGTAGTTTTTAACGCCAATGCCGCACTCGGTGCCTTTTTTGACCTCGTTGGCATCATCTTTAAAGCGGCGCAGGGACTCAAGCTCTCCTTCGTAAATCACGACGTTGTCGCGCAGAACACGAATCGGCTTTGACCGGTACACGGTACCCTCCGTAACCATACAACCGGCGACCTGACCCAGTTTGGGCGACCGGAACACTTCGCGCACTTCGGCGATGCCGACAATTTCCTCGCGCAGCTCCGGTGCCAGCATTCCGCTCAGGGCCTGTTTAACATCGTCAATCAGATCGTAGATCACGTTGTAATAACGCAGATCGAGACTCTCCTCTTCAACCAGCTTGCGCGCCGTGTTGTCTGCACGCACATTGAAGCCAAAGATAACGGCGTTTGCCGTCATCGCGAGGGTGACGTCGGTCTCAGCGATTCCGCCCACGCCTGACGATACGATATTGACATCGACCTCTTCGTTACCAAGCTCCAGCAGCGCAGACTGCAAGGCTTCAAGAGAACCGCGGACATCCGCCTTTACAACGACGTTAAGCGTGCGCTTCTCTCCAGCGGTCATGCTCTCGAACATATTGTCCAGCTTGGCAGCCTGCTGGCGCTGCAAACGCGAATCTCGCAGCTTCTCCTGTCTGAATAGCGCAATTTCACGTGCGCGCTTCTCACTTTCAACGACCGCAAAGGGGTCACCCGCGTCTGGCGTTCCGTCCAGTCCAAGAATTTCGACGGGTATAGACGGGCCGGCTTGTTCAATCGGCTGACCGTCTTCGTCCAGCATCGCGCGCACACGACCGAATTGTACGCCGGCCAGCACAATGTCACCCTGCTTTAGTGAGCCGCTTTGAACCAACAGCGAGGCTACGGAACCACGGCCTTTATCCAGACGAGACTCAATGACCAGGCCCTGTGCAGGTACGTCCCGGGGCGCTTTCAATTCAAGCACCTCAGATTGCAATAGGACGGCGTCGAGCAGGGTGTCGACACCCTCGCCCGTAACAGCAGACACGTTTACAAACTGCGTGTCGCCACCCCAGTCTTCAGGAATCACGTCTTTCGCAGCCAGCTCATTCTTAACTCGATCCGGATCCGCGGCTTCCTTGTCGATCTTGTTAACCGCAACAATCAAAGGGACTTCTGCTGCTTTGGCATGCTGCACGGCTTCCTCCGTCTGCGGCATCACGCCATCATCGGCCGCCACCACAAGGATGACGATATCCGTACTCTTGGCGCCTCGGGCGCGCATGGCGGTAAACGCCGCGTGGCCAGGTGTATCGAGGAAGGAGATCATGCCGTGGTCGGTATCAACGTGGTAAGCACCAATGTGCTGGGTGATACCACCCGCTTCGCCATCCGCGACCTTGGTTTTGCGGATGTAGTCGAGCAGTGAGGTTTTGCCATGGTCGACATGACCCATTACGGTAACCACCGGAGCGCGAGGTTCGTCCTTACCCTCGTGCTGGGCCAGAGTTTCCTCGAGCTGTTCTTCCAGCGCATCCTCACTGACGGTCTTGTAGGTATGGCCCAACTCTTCAATGACCAGAATGGCCGTGTCCTGGTCGACGATCTGGTTAATCGTCGCCATTACGCCAAGCTTCATAAGTTCTTTGATAACAACACCGGCCTTCACCGACATCTGCTGTGACAAATCACCCACGCTGATGTTGTCACCCAGTGCCACTTCCAGCGTTTTCTGCTCAGTCGGCATTTCAAAGCCGTGCTTGCCATGTTCCTCATGAGTGCGCGCCACAGCCTTCTTGCGCGAGCCACGGCGACGCACGATGCCGCGCTCGGCTGCATCTAGCTGATTGAGTGAGAGATTGTGTCCGCGCTGCTTGCCCCGCGTATTTTCGCCAGGACGCTCGCTGCGGCCCGTTTTCTTTTTGGCGAAGCGATCCTGCTCTTGCTTGGGCGCTTCGTGCAGGCGCTTGGGCCGCGCACCGCCTTTGTCAGCAGCGTCGGCCGGCGCTGCGGCCGCCGCTGCGGCGGCTGCCTGGCGAGCCTCTTCGTCCTGTCGCGCTTTGAGAGCCGCTTCACGCTCGGCCTTCTCAAGCTCTTCTTGCTTGCGGCGCTTCTCTGCAGCCTGCTGTCGCAGCACTTCCGGATCCACATCGATGCTGCGCGCCGTCTCAGGTTCTGGTGCAGGTGCTTCTGCCACAGGTTCTGGCGCTACCTCTGCCTCAACAGCCTCGACCTCCGGCTCCTGCGCTTCCTGATCACGCTTCACGTAAGTTCGCTTTTTGCGGACCTCGACGTTCACCGTTTTCTTGCCCTGAGAGGAAGGGCTTTTCAATGTGCTAATCGTCTTGCGTTTCAGGGTGATTTTCTTCGGAGCCTTCTCCGATTCACCATGGCTGCGCTTCAGATAGGCCAGCAAGGTCTTCTTGTCTTCATCAGACACAGCTTCGTCGGCCTGCGTATGCGGCAGACCAGCTTCGCCCATTTGCGTGAGCAAGCGATCTACCGATGCTCCCACGACTTCAGCAAGCTGTTGTACTGTGACTTGCGCCATGCAATTTCTCCTGTTTTCCCCGTTGTGTTAGCAGTGCATCCGCTCAGGACGCTTCGACCTTGGCGGTTCCGGCAGCATCTTCGCTTTCGGCGGCCTCGGCTTCTGCAAACCAGGGTGCGCGAGCGGTCATAATCAGCTCACCCGCGCGTTCTTCCGTCATGTCTTCAATATCGAGCAGGTCTTCAACCGCCTGCTCGGCAAGATCTTCCATGGTAATGATCTGACGGCTCGCCAGAATAAAGGCGAGGTGCCGATCCATCCCATCCATTGTGAGCAGGTCTTCCGCGGGCTCGTTTTCGCCCAGTTGCTCTTCAGAGGCGATTGCCTGGGTAAGCAGCGCGTCCTTGGCCCGGGCGCGCAGCTCTTCAGCTATTTCCTCGTCGAACCCTTCAATACCCGACATTTCCTCCAGCGGCACGTAGGCAACTTCTTCCAGCGTAGTAAAGCCCTCTTCCACCAGAATTTCTGCTACTTCCTGGTCAACATCGAGCTGCTCACAGAACATGCCAATCACGGCACCCGCTTCCTGCTCGTGCTTGTCAGCGGCTTCATCCGTGCTCATGACGTTGATGGACCAGCCGGTCAACTCAGCGGCCAGACGCACATTCTGGCCGCTGCGACCAATGGCCTGGGCCAGATTTTCTTCGTTCACAGCCACGTCCATGGTGCCACTGTCTTCGTCCACCACGATGGACTCTACTTCTGCGGGGGACATAGCGTTAATTACCAACTGCGCCGGGTTGTCGTCCCACAGGACGATGTCAACGCGCTCGTTATCCAGCTCGTTAGACACCGCCTGTACGCGCGAGCCGCGCATACCAACACAGGCGCCAACGGGGTCGATACGACCGTCGTTAGTTTTAACCGCGATCTTGGCCCGAGAGCCGGGATCACGCGCTGCACTGCGGATTTCAATGACTTCCTCTGCAATCTCCGGCACTTCGATCTTGAACAGCTCGATCAACATGGCTGGGCAAGCGCGACTCAGGATGAGCTGCGGGCCTCGGCTCTCTTCACTGATTTCCATAAGGATAGCGCGCACTCGATCGTTAACCCGGAAGGTTTCGCGGCCCACCAGCTGTTCGCGCGGCAGCAGACCTTCGGCATTGTTGCCCAGGTCAACGATCACGTTGTCACGGGTCACTTTCTTCACGGTACCGCCCAGTAGCTCACCTACCCGGTGCTGATATTCCTCCACCACCTGGGCGCGCTCGGCGTCGCGAACACGCTGAACGATAACCTGTTTTGCTGTTTGAGCAGCGATGCGGCCAAAGCCAACGTTTTCCACGACTTCTTCATGGATATCGCCCACCTTCAGATCAGCACTGACTTCAGCGGCTTCTTCTGTGGTGAACTGAGTGCCCAACAGCGCCATTTCATCATCGGGAACCACCAGCCAACGGCGCTTGGTGACGTAATCCCCGCTTTCCCGGTCAATGTTGACTTCGATATCGGCTTCTTCGTCGTAGCGCTTCTTCGTCGCTGTGGCCAGCGCCAATTCGATCGCTTCAAAGATAATGTCCTCAGACACCCCTTTTTCAGCGGACACCGCCTCTGCGACCAGCAGAATTTCTTTGTTCATCATCGTCTCGCCCGTGCACCCAAGGTGCGTTTTTTGCCGGGTCACCCCAGCGTTACATCCTGTTCTGTTTGCCAGATACCGCTTACAAACGCGGCCTTACCTGTGCCCTGTCTATCGCACTGTGTGGGAGCAGGAACTCCTGGTCATCCACTTGCACCACAACGTCGTCTCCCTCCAAACCCTTCAGCGTGCCCTTAAACTTGCGTCTGCCGTCGTAGGGCCTACGAAGCCTTATCTCAATCCACTCCCCGATGTAGATCGGGTATTGGTCGAGCTGAAACAGCAGCCGATCTACCCCGGGCGAAGACACCTCCAGGGTATATTCGCCGCTAATAGGATCCTCCACGTCCAACACACCGCTAACGTGATGGCTAACAGAGGCACAATCATCGACGGTTATGCCACTGTTGCCATCTATATAAAGGCGCAACAACGTATGCCGACCCTGCGCCAGGTACTCCAGCCCCCAAACGGTATAGCCCAGAGCTTCCACCGTGGGTCTTAGTAGCGCTGCAATCCTCTCTTCTCGATCGGCCACCCAGCCCCCCGTACGCCCTGGTTGCGCTCCGCCTTTTAATTGTGACGCGGCGTCAGTCGGCAGCTGATTCCTGTCAGCTTTTTTCAGCCAATAAAAAACCCCTGAAAAGGGGCTTTTTATTTACGCCAGGATTACTGACGCGTCGTTGGCAACGAGTGCGGGTATCGGACCACACATCTCGCTGGCTGCCGACATGTCCCTATGGGATCACGCCCGCGGTCTGGAAGTCGGCACCCCTGGTACCGTATGTATGCATAAGCCGCGGCTGCTGCACACGCTTCCTCAACGTTTGGTAGCGGGGGCCGGATTTGAACCGACGACCTTCGGGTTATGAGCCCGACGAGCTACCAGGCTGCTCCACCCCGCATCAAAACTCGTCTCCTGACAAAAGCCCCTGGGCTTATTGTCACTCGGCAAATCCTTGGACCTGCTCGAAAGGGCGCTAATTATAGGGACGCCCATAGCGGCGGTCAACACAGGTTGCGATGCTATATGCCGCCCACAGAGTGGCGCACTTTTCTATAAAGTATGCTGCCACGTAAACAGCGAGGGCCGGATTAGTCCCGCGTATGCAGCGAAGGCGCAAAACGAAAAACGCCCCACAGTGTGGAGCGCCTTTCTACCAGGTATGGTGCCGAAGGCGGGGCGATTTGCACCGCAAATCTCGACCGAGCCCGGGGCAGCTTTGCTGCCACGGAAACAGCGAGGGCCGGATTAGGCCCGCCTATGCAGCGAAGGCTCAAAACGAAAAACGCCCCACAGTGTGGAGCGCCTTTCTACCAGGTATGGTGCCGAAGGCGGGACTTGAACCCGCACGAGCATAGCTCACTACCCCCTCAAGATAGCGTGTCTACCAATTCCACCACTTCGGCTAATTCTCATATATTCCAGGCTTGCGCCATCTATTCGGTCTCCGGCAGCGGCGGCATATCATCACCGGAAATGTCAGCGGGACTGTCAGATTGTGCGCTGGGAATATCGTCCAGTGCCTGAGGGTCGCTAGCCAACTCACTATCCAGGAGGGGAAGATCGCTCTCCATGACAGGCATCGCCTCTTCAGCAGACGTTGGCAACTCTATCGTCAGGTCGCTACCGGCACTAGCCTTGTCCTTGGCGACAATGGCCAGACCAAAGCTGGTCACAAAGAACGCCGCAGCGAGCAATGCAGTCGCTCGCGTTAGTACGTTGCTACCGCCAGCGCTGCCGAACAGCGTCTGCGAAGCGCCTGCGCCAAAAGATGCGCCCATCTCAGCACCCTTACCCTGCTGCAGCAAAATCAAGCCGATGATTGCCAGGGCAATCAGCAAGTGCGCAATCAAAATTATCTGTTCCATGTTAGTCCTGTGCCGCCATTACAATGGCATTAAAGTCTTCGGCGTTGAGGGCGGCCCCACCAATCAAACCGCCATCTATATCCTGTTGCGCAAACAGCGTTGCCGCATTGCCGGGTTTAACGCTTCCGCCATAAAGAATGCGCATCCCTTCAGCCAGTTCAGGGCGATACTGCTTCAGCTCAGCCCGGATACTGGCATGCATACTCTGCGCCTGCTCGGGCGTAGCTGTTTCACCAGTGCCGATAGCCCATACGGGCTCGTAAGCAATGACGTCATCCTCAGTCAGCGCAGGAATCAACGCAGCTAACTGGTCAGCCACCACGTCGACAGCGTTTCCCTGCTGACGCTGTGTCAGCGTCTCTCCCACACACAAAATTGGCATTAATCCCTGTGCCCTGGCGGCGACAGCCTGTGTCGCAATTAGCGCGTTACTCTCACCCGCCTCGCGGCGCTCCGAGTGACCCAGGATTACCCAGCGACAACCGACGTCTGCCAGCATGTCCGCTGCCACGTCTCCGGTGTAGGCGCCCTGCACATTGGCACTACAGGTCTGAGCCGCCAGATCAATCGTCGACCCCTTTAGCAGTGCTTTAACCTGAGCGAGGTATGGAAAGGGCGGCGCGACAACTACGTCGACGTGACTTGCCACATCAGTGACCGCTGAAGTAATGCCCTTCACCAAGGCGTCAATAGACGTCGAGGATCCATGCATTTTCCAGTTACCCACTACCAGCTTACGACGCATGGCAGACCCCGGAAAAAACGGGCGGCAATCTTAACCAAGAAGCCTTAAACATACAACAGAGTGGCTAGCTACCTAGCAGTACATTCACCTGTTCGGCCAGCTCAGCGCAGAGACGCTCCACCTCGTTCGCATGTCGACCCTCCAGCATCACCCTTATAACAGGCTCAGTGCCGGACGCGCGCAGCAACACCCTCCCCTGTTCGCCCAGCGCTGCTTCCGTTGCTGAAACAGCTGCCGCTAAACCGGAATGATTGTTGATAGCCGCTTTGTCTGCCACACGCACATTAATCATGTGTTGGGGGAACTTTTCCATGCCCTGTCGAAGCGCCGCCAGATCAGTGTCTGCCTCATGCAATGCAACCAGCACCTGCAGCGCCGCTACGATGCCGTCTCCGGTAGTCGTCAGCTCAGCACAGATTATATGGCCCGAGGATTCACCCCCGAGGTCCCAGCCCTTCTGCTGCATCAATTCATTGACATAGCGGTCGCCGACCTGTGCTCGGACAAAGCCGATGCCCAGCTCCTGCAAGGCCAGTTCTACACCCAGGTTAGTCATGAGTGTGCCGACGACACCCTTGCTGGAGCGGTGTCTGGCAATGATGAACAGCAACTCATCGCCGTCCAGCGCCTGACCTTGCGCATCTACGAACAGGACCCGATCGCCATCGCCATCAAACGCAATACCCAGATCCGCCTGCTCGCTGACGACGCTGGCCGATAGCGCAGCCATGTCGGTAGAACCGCAGGCCTCATTAATATTAAAACCATTGGGCATGGTGGCGAGAGGGACAACCTCTGCTCCGAGCTCGGCAAACACACTGGGGGCAATGTGGTAGGTCGCGCCGTTGGCGCAGTCCACCACCAACTTGACGCCGCGCAGGGAGAACTGAGGCGGCACCGTCGACTTACAGAACTCTATATAGCGCCCGGCCGCGTCGACCACGCGCTGCGCTTTACCAATGCTTGCCGACGCGGCCATTTCAAGTGGCCGCTCAAGCTGCGACTCAATCGCAAGCTCTACTGCGTCGGGTAACTTATAGCCCTGAGCATCAAAGAACTTGACGCCGTTGTCTTCATAGGAATTATGGGATGCGCTTATGACGATGCCGGCCACCGCTCTCTGAGTGACCGTCATATGCGCCACAGCGGGGGTTGGCATAGGACCCAATAGTTTTACGTCTGCGCCGGCCGCTACCAGACCAGCTTCAAGAGCGGACTCAAACATGTAACCGGAGACACGCGTGTCCTTGCCAATAATGACGGTACTCCTGCGATCGCCCTGCCCAGCGGAAAAGACCTTGCCACAGGCCCAGCCCAGCTTGAGCATAAAGTCCGGCGTTATCGGCGTCTCGCCGACCCGCCCACGAATGCCATCGGTGCCAAAGTGGCGCTTTTCCATTCAGTGCTCTGCTCGCAACGGATCTGCCAGCGCGGTAACCATCGCCAGCGCGTCCGCGGTCTCTTTAACGTCGTGGGTGCGTATTATGCTGGCGCCGCGCTCCGCAGCCAATACGGCAAGAGCCAGGCTGGCCGCCAGGCGTTCATCGGTCTCGCGGCCAATCAACTTGCCAATCATCGATTTGCGTGACAGTCCGACGAGTAATGGGTATCCAAGATCAGCCAGCGTCTCAAGACCCTGAAGTAGCTGCAGATTGTGCGCTACCGTTTTGCCGAAACCAAAGCCAGGATCCAGCAGAATGCGATCACTGGGCAAGCCTGCTGCAATAACTGCCTTAGCCCGTGCCTCCAGCCAATGCGTAACATCGGCAACAATATGCTCATAGACCGGCTTGCGCTGCATGGTGGCCGGCTCGCCCTGCATGTGCATCAGGCAAACAGGTAAGTTCAGGGAGACTGCGGTTTCAAGGGCCCCTTCTCGGCGCAGCGCCCGAACATCGTTAAGCAGCCCGACACCGGCAGCAGCTGCTTCGCGCATCACCAGTGGCGTACTGGTGTCTACCGATAGGGTGACGTCCAGCTCACTGTGGAGTGCTTCAATACAGGGGATAACGCGGTCCAGCTCTTCCTGGACCCCAACGGGCGTGGCGCCAGGCCGCGTTGATTCTCCGCCGATATCGAGGATAGCCGCCCCATCGCTCACCATGACCTGCGCCCGATTAAGGACCTGGTCGAGGGCGGGTCTGCCCGATTGGTAAAGGGTTCCGCCGTCGGAAAAAGAATCGGGGGTGATGTTCATCACCCCCATGACTTTTAAGCTGGATTGAAGCAGTGGTTGCTCAGCTTAATGTTCCTGTGCCGGTCCACCGATCGGACCTTCACGGCCGCGGTCTTCGGCATTATCGCTGCCAGCCTTGGACCCAGCATCGGGGCTGACCGGGCTACCACCATCTCCCCAGTCCGGCGGATCGGGCATGCGACCTTCCATGATGGCGTCGATTTGATGCGTATCGATAGTCTCATAGGCCATCAATGCATCCGCCATGATATCCAGCTTGTCGCGGTTCTCTTCCAGAATCCGTTCAGCGGTGGCGTAGCATTCGTCGATGATACTGCGGACCTCTTCGTCGATCTGACGCGCAGTCTCACCGGACACCGCAGTGCTGGCCTGCGCCGCAGAGCGCCCAAGAAAAACTTCCTCACCGCCCTCGTCGTACTTGAGCGGACCCATCTTCTCCGACAGTCCCCACTTCGTCACCATATTGCGAGCAATATCTGTAGCGCGCTCGATATCGTTAGAAGCGCCCGTGGTGACGCCGTCTTTACCCAGCGTCATTTCCTCGGCGATACGTCCGCCAAACAAGCTGCATATCTGGCTGATGATGTGCCGACGGCTATGACTGTAGCGGTCTTCTTCGGGCAGGAACATGGTCACGCCCAGCGCTCGCCCGCGCGGAATAATTGATACCTTGTAGACAGGATCGTGCTCGGGCATGAGCCTTCCTACAATCGCGTGTCCCGCCTCGTGGTAGGCCGTATTGCGCTTCTCCGCCTCCGACATGACCATGGACTTGCGTTCTGCGCCCATCATGATTTTGTCTTTGGCCAGCTCAAACTGCTCCATCCCAACCAAACGCACATTGGCGCGCGCAGCAAACAGCGCCGCCTCATTCACCAGGTTAGCGAGATCTGCACCCGAGAAGCCGGGCGTGCCGCGCGCTATCAGTGCAGCTTTTACGTCGTCAGCCAGGGGAACCTTGCGCATATGTACTTTCAGTATTTGCTCGCGACCACGGATATCAGGCAGTCCCACGACGACCTGACGATCAAAGCGCCCTGGCCGCAGCAGCGCCGGGTCAAGTACATCGGGCCGGTTCGTCGCTGCGATAACGATGACGCCATCGTTGACTTCAAAACCGTCCATTTCGACGAGCAGCTGGTTCAGGGTCTGTTCACGTTCGTCATGACCCCCACCCAGGCCGGCACCACGATGACGCCCCACGGCGTCAATTTCGTCAATAAAGATGATACAGGGGGCCTGCTTTTTCGCCTGATCGAACATGTCGCGCACCCGAGACGCACCTACGCCGACAAACATTTCTACAAAGTCAGAGCCGGAAATAGAGAAAAACGGTACTTTAGCCTCACCAGCAATCGCCTTTGCCAGCAGCGTTTTACCCGTGCCGGGCTGACCGACCATCAAAACGCCTCGCGGTATGCGACCGCCCAGCCGTTGAAATTTGCCAGGGTCTCGCAGAAATTCTACCAGTTCCTGCACGTCCTCTTTGGCTTCATCTACACCGGCAACATCGGCAAAGGTTGTATGAATCTGATCTTCACCCAGCAGTCTCGCCTTGCTTTTGCCGAAGCTCATAGGACCGCCACGTCCACCTGCACCACCCTGCATTTGACGCATGAAGAACATAAACACTGCGATGATAATCAGAATAGGGAAGCAGGCCACTAAAAGCTGCGTCCACAGGCTCTGCTGCTCTGGCTTGCGACCCTCAATTTCTACGTTGTGGGCGAGCAGGTCGTCGATCAGCTTTGGATCCTCCAGCATGGGCCGAATCGTCTCAAAGCGGCTGTTGTTATAGCGCTCACCTGAGATGGTAAGGCCGTCAATAACGACCTTTTGTACCTGGTCCCGTTGAATTTCCTCGATGAACTCGGAGTAGCCGAGCTGCTCGGTGGGCTGCTGCATATTAAAGTTCTGGAATACCGACAGCAGGACGGCAGCAATGACCAGCCAAAGCAGTAGATTTTTTGCCATATCGTTCAAGGCCCGTTACCTCTTATCCTTACCAATTAGTCGCGTTTATCGACTAAATATATATTCTTGCTACGCTCTCAGCGCACGAAAGGGCGTAAAAGCGCATAAAAAAGCCAACCTGTACGTCCAGGCGCATGCGAGCGGGACGAATCTTTTATGGTACTCCTATTGCGCGGCCTTCACCACGCGCAATAACATCAGGATTTTCAATCACTTAGGCGTCCTCCGGCGCACCAGATCATTGGCAGCTGCATCTGCGCACCGTCCTGCCAGAATCATCGCGCTCAGGCGCGGTAACCTCGAGCCAGAAGGTACACTTCTCTGGATCTGGCACGGGATGCCACAGGCTTACGCGCAACTACTTTATCAAAACTGGCGCGCGTATCCCGCATCAATGCATCAAAACCCTCACCCTGGAACACTTTACTCAGCAAGCTCCCGCCGGGCTTAAGCGTTTGCCGCGCAAGATCAGCGGCCAGCTCAACCAGATACATGGACCGTGGCTGATCCACCGCCGTCATACCGCTCATGTTTGGGGCCATATCTGAAATAACAAGGTCAGCGCCGGCCTCGCCAACTGCGGCGAGTATGGCCTCGAGTACCGAGCTTTCAGTGAAGTCACCCTGAATAAATTCCACACCGGCCAAGCTGTCCATTGGCAAGACGTCGGAGGCAATCACCCTGCCAGCAGGGCCGACGAGGTCTGTGGCAACCTGCGACCAACCACCGGGCGCCGCGCCGAGGTCTATGACTGTATAGCCGGGACGTAACACTTTGTCCCGCTCCTGTATCTCCAGCAGTTTGTAGCAGGCGCGTGAGCGATAGCCTTCACGCTGTGCTTTTTGAACATACGAGTCGGTGCGATGCTCACGCAGCCAGGCTTTACTGGAGGATTTTTTCCTGGGCATGAATACGCGACTGGTATGGCGGAGGGGATGTCGTAGAATACCGCGCCCAACTCTGCGAGGAAACGAGCCCCAGTATGACCCGAACTGCCCATAAGCCACTGCGCGCCATAGGCCACAAGCTGAAGCCCGTTGTCATCGTCGCCTCAAAGGGACTGACCGAAAGCGTTTTGCAGGAGATAGAACGCGCCCTTAGCCAACATGAATTGATCAAAGTCAAAGTCGCTGTGGGCGGCAAAGCGGACCGCGACATGGTGGCGGAGGCGATATGCGCATCCACCGGCGCCGAACTGGTGCAGTCGACCGGCGGCGTCCTACTGCTGCTGCGCCATTCGGTCCAACCAGATTCCCGCCTGTCCAACCTGCTGCGCTACTGACATGGCCAATGTCATTGAGTTTCCCTCCCAGCGCGCACAGGGCCTGAGCTTTCTGGAAAAACAGATTCGCGAACTCCTGCGCGGGCGCGGCGCAGACAAAGAGCTTATGGACTTCGCCGCGGAAACCACCCGCCGCATTTACGAACGCAGTATCGATAGCGAAAACTATAGCTTTGAAGTAACGCTCCCAGCAGGCCTTGGAGCGGCAGATCAAGTGCAATTACAGGACTCGATACGGGAGGGCGTAAATGTCCTGCGCGAGGAAAATCACGCCGTGGTCGTCCGGCTCATCGCCGAACTCGTTATGGCCGAGGTGCGCCTGTTCCAAAGCGCCCGCCAAACCTGAATCGTGCACGTTACACAAAAGCCACGGCTTTCAGTCCAAACCGAACCTTAAAGATCTTAAAAACAGCCCCTAGAGTTGCCTTGGGATTGCAGAATCCGGCGGTCTTAAAAACAGCCCCTCGATCTGTCTCAAGATCGCGGAACCCCAGCGCTCTATAACCAGCCCCTCGATCTCAATCGAGGGCCAGGGACTCTAGCGGTCCTATAAACAGCCCCTCGATCTGCCTCGAGATCGCAGAACCCCAGCGGTCTTAAAAACAGCCCCTCGATTTGCTTTAGGTTCGCAGAACCCTAGCGGTCCTATAAAGAGAACCCCAGCGGTCTTATCTAAAGATGAAACACCTCGTCAATCTCATACTCAATGTCACCCCCAGGCGCATTGACGACAACCACCTCGCCCTCTTCCTTACCAATCAGCGCACGGGCGATGGGCGATGTCACAGAAATCTTGTTGCTCTTAATGTCCGCTTCATCTTCACCGACGATCTGATAACGCACGGAGGCGTCTGTTTCCATATTGATCAGCTCAACGGTAACACCAAAGATAACCTTGCCTGTTTTGGTTAACTTGGTCACGTCTATGACCTGCGCCTCAGCAAGCTTGCCCTCGATCTCCATGATGCGCCCCTCTGCGAAACTCTGTTGCTCGCGAGCGGCGTGATACTCCGCATTTTCCTTAAGGTCACCGTGCTCACGCGCCTCAGCAATTGCCTGGCTGATACGCGGGCGCTCCACCTTTTTAAGATGTTCCAATTCTTCGCGGAGCGCGGCTTCACCCGCCACGGTCATGGGTACTTTGTTCATGTTTGAATCCGTTAGTTTAAGGCGCGTCCAGCCTGGCACGCCTTTCCTGCGTCAGGCGACGCTGGCGTGGAGATCCTGCAATCGACGCACCTTCTCATCGGTGGTGTGCCGCATAGCAGCGCAGATCGCTTCAGCACCTGCCAGCGTTGTCGTGTAAACCACATTCTGCGCCTCCGCGCTGGAGCGTATAGAGGCGGAGTCCGCAATAGCACGACGTCCTTCCGTCGTATTCACAATCAGGTCGACTTCCTTGTTTTTTATCATATCAACAATGTGGGGGCGGCCCTCAAGCACTTTGTTGACCAGCCGACAGGGGATATTTTCAGCCTCGAGCACCGCCGCCGTGCCGCGGGTTGCCAGCAGCGAGAACCCTAACTCCACCAGATGCCTTGCCACAATCACTGCACCGGCCTTATCGACGTCACGTACGCTGATAAAAGCCGTGCCTCCTTCGGGTGCCTGAGCTCCGGCCCCCAACTGCGCTTTGGCAAACGCCTCCTCAAAGCGCGTTCCCGTACCCATAACTTCCCCGGTGGATTTCATTTCGGGGCCGAGAATAGGATCGACGCCGGGGAACTTGTTGAACGGCATCACCGCTTCTTTGACACTGTAGTAAGGCGGCACGACCTCTTCAGTAAAGCCCTGATCGGTAAGACTGATTCCCGCCATACAGCGCGCCGCCACCTTGGCCAGGGAAACGCCGATACACTTTGAGACGAAGGGCACAGTGCGGGAAGCACGAGGGTTTACCTCAATGACGTAGATCTCCTCGTCCTGCCAGGCCAACTGCACATTCATCAGGCCCTTTACCTTAAGCGCTCGCGCCATTTGCTTGACCTGCTCACGCATGGCGTCCTGCACCTCTTCACTGAGGCTGTAAGGGGGCAGCGAACAGGCTGAGTCACCCGAGTGTACGCCAGCTTGTTCAATGTGCTGCATGATGGCACCAATAACCACATTGTCCCCATCGCTGACCGCGTCGATATCGACCTCAATCGCTGCGTTGAGAAAGTGGTCCAGTAGCACGGGTGAGTCGTCGGATGCCCGCACGGCGTCATTAAGGTAACGCAGCAGCTCCGCTTCGTTGTATACGATCTCCATAGCGCGTCCACCCAGAACATAGGATGGTCGAACCACGAGTGGATATTGCAGAGCCTCGGCGGCTGCCAAGGCCTCGTCAGTACTGCGCACGGTGTTGTTGGGGGGCTGCTTAAGACCCAACTTGTGAATCATCTGCTGAAAACGCTCGCGGTCCTCAGCTTCGTCAATAGCATCGGGCGTGGTGCCGATTATGGGTACTCCGGCAGCCTCCAGGTCTCGCGCAAGCTTCAACGGCGTTTGGCCGCCAAACTGCACGATGACACCCTTTGGCTGTTCTCGTTCGACGATGGCCAGTACGTCCTCCAGCGTTACCGGCTCAAAGTAAAGCCGATCAGAGGTGTCGTAGTCAGTGGATACGGTTTCCGGGTTGCAGTTCACCATGATGGTTTCGTAACCATCCTCACGCATGGCCAGAGATGCATGTACACAGCAGTAGTCAAACTCGATGCCCTGGCCAATACGGTTCGGCCCACCGCCCAGCACCAGAATCTTGTCGCGGTCCGAGGGATTGGCCTCGCACTCCTCGTCGTAGCTGGAGTACATGTAGGCCGTGGAAGAGGCGAACTCTGCTGCACAGGTATCCACACGCTTGTAAACTGGGCGAATGCCCAAAGCCAGACGGCGCTCCCGTACCGCAGACTCACTCTCGTTGAGCAGCACGGCCAGGCGTTTATCAGCAAATCCTTTACGTTTGAGCCGGTACATAGACTCTTCGTCCAAATTTTCCAGACGCTGATTTTTGAGCTGGTTCTCGGACTCGACGATGTCCTGAATCTGAATAAGAAACCAGGGGTCGATACCGCAGAGGGAAAAGATTTCGTCTACGGACATGCCGGCGCGCAGCGCATCTGCCACATACCAGA
Source organism: Pseudomonadota bacterium (assembly GCA_038746745.1). Lineage (GTDB taxonomy): Bacteria > Pseudomonadota > Gammaproteobacteria > Pseudomonadales > Halieaceae > JANQIO01. Next base: position 56,152 of record JBCDKJ010000013.1, on the reverse strand, counting down.
TACGATCCGCGCCCGGGTTGGTAAGGTGGTTAATGAGTTCATCGCGGGCGTCCTCGGCGTCAAGGTCCAGCATATGTTCGAAGCCGGCAGAACCCACCTCAAGACCGCGCAACGCCTTTTGCAAGGACTCCTGGAAACAGCGCCCAATCGCCATCACCTCTCCAACGGACTTCATCTGCGTCGTGAGACGCGCGTCAGCCCCCTGGAACTTCTCGAAGGCAAACCGCGGAATTTTAGTGACCACGTAGTCGATGCTGGGCTCAAACGACGCCGGTGTAGCGCCGCCGGTGATATCGTTCTGTAGTTCGTCCAGGGTGTAGCCAATGGCGAGTTTGGCAGCCACTTTGGCGATCGGAAACCCGGTCGCTTTGGAAGCCAGCGCCGAGGAGCGCGACACTCGAGGGTTCATCTCGATAATGACCAGCCGTCCGGTTTTGGGATCCTGGCCAAACTGAACGTTAGACCCCCCCGTTTCTACACCGATCTCACGCAACACCGCCAGAGAGGCGTTGCGCATGATCTGATATTCCTTATCGGTCAGGGTCTGAGCGGGCGCGACGGTGATAGAGTCCCCGGTATGCACTCCCATGGGATCAAAATTTTCAATGGCACAAACGATGATGCAGTTGTCATTTTTGTCACGCACCACCTCCATCTCAAACTCTTTCCAGCCGATCAAGGATTCGTCGATCAAAAGCTCACTGGTCGGTGACAGATCAAGGCCCCGGGTGCAGATCTCCTCAAACTCATCGCGGTTATAGGCGATGCCACCGCCGGAGCCGCCCATGGTAAAGGACGGACGAATGATGCAGGGAAAACCAATCTGATCGAGAACCGCAAGAGCCTCTTCCATGCTATGGGCCAGCGAGGCTCGCGGCGTGTCCAGGCCGATGCGTTTCATCGCCTGATCAAACAGTTCCCTATCCTCCGCTTTGTCGATGGCTTCCTTGGTAGCCCCGATCATCTCTACGTTAAACTGCTCCAGCACGCCCTCGCGGGAGAGATCCAGGGCACAGTTAAGTGCAGTCTGGCCGCCCATGGTGGGCAACAGCGCATCCGGGCGCTCCTGCTCAATAATCCTTGCCACAGTGCGCCATTCGACCGGCTCAATGTAGGTCGCGTCTGCCATCGCCGGATCGGTCATGATGGTGGCCGGATTCGAATTCACAAGAATGACGCGGAAACCCTCTTCGCGCAGCGCTTTACAGGCCTGCGCCCCCGAGTAGTCAAATTCACAGGCCTGACCAATCACGATGGGGCCAGCGCCAAGGATTAAGATGCTCTGTATATCAGTGCGCTTGGGCATCAGGCAGGTTCCCCCGCCATAATCGCGGACGCTGTAGACGCTTCCAGCAGTTCGATAAAGTGATCAAACAGGGGGGCGGCGTCATGAGGTCCTGGACTGGCCTCCGGATGGCCCTGAAAACTGAAGGCAGGCTTGTCCTGCCGATGAATACCCTGCAGTGAACCGTCGAACAGAGACTTGTGGGTGACGCGCAGGGTGTCTGGCAGACTGCTTTCATCTACGGCGAAGCCATGGTTCTGGCTGGTGATAAGCACCGTGCCGTCATCCACGTTTTGTACGGGATGGTTGGCGCCGTGGTGGCCAAACTTCATCTTGATAGTTTTCGCACCGCTGGCCAGCGCCAGCAACTGATGTCCAAGGCAGATGCCAAAGATGGGGAGATTCGTCCGCAACAGGGCGGTGATAGCTGTGATCGCGTAGTCGCAGGGCTCCGGGTCGCCAGGTCCGTTCGAGAGAAATATCCCATCAGGCTCGAGCGCCAGAACCTCGTCCGCCGACGTTTTTGCGGGTACTACTGTGAGCCGGCAGCCTCGGTCTGCCAGCATGCGCAAAATGTTGCGCTTTACCCCGAAATCGTAGGCCACCACGTGCCAGCGTGGCTCACCGGCTTCCCTGAAGCCAGACTCAAGCGTCCAGCTACCGGCGTCCCACCCGTATGGAGCGTCAACGGTAACCTCTTTGGCCAGATCCAGCCCTTTTAGACCACCGAATCCCTGGGCCTGCGTCAGGGCGGCCGCTTCATCGGGTGCGTCTCCCGTAAGCAGACAGCCGTTCTGTGCACCTTTCTCACGCAGCAGCCGAGTCAGGCGGCGGGTATCGATATCAGCAATGGCAACGATATTGCGCTGTGCCAGGTAAGCGGAGAGATCCTGTTCGTTACGATAATTGCTGGCGAGCAGCGGTAGGTCGCGGATCACCAGGCCTGAAGCCCAGATACGGGGGGACTCCTCGTCTTCGCTATTGGTGCCGGTATTGCCGATGTGTGGGTACGTCAGCGTCACGATCTGGCGTGCATACGAGGGATCCGTCAGGATTTCCTGGTACCCGGTCATAGCGGTGTTGAAGACTACCTCACCTACAGCACTTCCCTCAGCACCGATTGAAATGCCGCGAAACACACTGCCATCTTCCAGCGCCAATATGGCCTTAGCGGTCAAAGGTTTCTCCTGTAACTTGCGATAGCACTGCTGCCTCTGACGGCCTCTAACACGCGGTGGACACCGCTTCTAGCGGCCACAAAAACGCTGTAGCTGCCGCGCTTCGCGGCCAAAAAAAAGCGAGATGAAAAATCATCTCGCTTTTTTTGATTGAATCTCGGCACGCTTTTCACCGACTCCCTGGGCCCAGAATACCCGGCGGACATTCCGCCTTTCTGGGAGCGTGAGTCTACGATAAGGCCTGAATTGTGTCCATAGAAATGCTTGTCAATCCGCGATCAGGGCCTATGATCGGCTGTCACTCAGAGGGAATTGCAATGAACGATCTTGCGGGCAAACGAGCCGTCGTCACCGGCGCCGGCTCTGGCATCGGACGAGCACTGGCCATCGCCCTGAATGCTCGGGGCTGCCATCTGGAGTTGGCAGATATACAGTTGGACGCACTGGAGCAAACGCGCCAGTTACTCACCAAGCCGGAACCGGAATGTCAGCTTCAACAGTTGGATGTGTCCGACCAGCGCGCCATGGAAGCGTGGGCGGCATCCGTTGCGGAAAGGCATGAGGCCGTCGACATATTGATCAATAACGCCGGCGTTACCATCGGGGGAACTGCGGAGGAGAACAGTCTGGAAGACGTTCGCTGGCTTATGGGGATTAACTTCTGGGGCGTTGTCTATGGATGCAAGTTTTTTTTGCCGCTGTTGCACCGCTCTCCCGCTGCCCGTCTGGTTAACATTTCCAGTGTCTTCGGCTTAATAGGTGTACCCACACAGTCAGCGTATAACGCCTCAAAATTTGCCGTTCGTGGCTACACAGAAGCGCTGCGACAGGAGCTTGCTGATAGCCAGATCTCTGTCTGCTGCGTGCATCCGGGCGGCGTCAAGACCAATATCGCGCGCGCTGCGCGAAGTGGCCGCCCCGACGGTCGCAAGCCTCCATTTTCGGACCAGTTCGAAGACATCACGCGCACGACACCGGATCAGGCCGCGCAGGTAATACTGCGCGCTATTACTAAGTGGAAACCCCGCCTGGTGATTGGTCTTGACGGCAAGTTCATCGCATTTGTGGCGCGCATGTTTCCCGCGAGCTATCCGCAGATATTCAAGTTTCTGCTGGGCGTAACCGCTAGCAAGATGCTGACCATCGACTGACGCTCTACGTTAAGCTGGAGCCATGAAGCCCCCTATAGAGATCGCGATCTACAGTGAGGATGCGGCGTTTGCACAGCGCTGGCAACCAGGCTTGCTGAGCGCAGCGCAGGAGCACTATGCCGAGGATGATCTTGAAATTCTTGTGGCAACCGAGCGAGACACACTCGCGGAGATTCTGACGCGCCCTGCTCTTCAGGCGCTGATCGTTCATAGCTTCAACGCGGGTGAGCTTGTACAGCGCTGTCTTCAACGCAGACCCCACGTGAATCATTTTGTGGCGCTAACACAAGCCCAGAAGGAGCACATCGATGAACTGATCTCCCTGTCGATCGACGGTTATCTGGACGACACTGATGATGACTTCTTTGCAGCGTTGCAGGAGGTGATAGCAGCCATTGTGCAAAAGGCGGCCACACCTTTTGCCGACACCTTGAAGCACTACGTACACGGTGCAAAGGATGCCTGGCATACGCCCGGGCATTCCGGCGGTGACAGTATGAAAGATAGCCCCTGGGTGGCGGAGTTTTATCGCTTCCTCGGGGAACATATCTTTGAAGCAGACCTGTCGGTCTCGGTGCAAATGCTGGACAGCCTGCTGGAGCCCCACAGCGTGATTGAGCAGGCACAGAATCTGGCAGCACGAGCCTTTGGCGCCGAGCGCACATTTTTTGCCACTAACGGCACATCGACGGCGAATAAGGTCATCCTCCAGAGCCTGCTCCACCCCGGCGACAAGGTGCTTCTGGACAGAGGCAGCCATAAGTCGGCTCACCACGGCGTTATTCTGTGCGGTGCAATGCCCGTCTATCTGCCCTCATCCCTGCGGGTGCGCTACGGGCTATATGGGCCGGTGACTCAGGCCTGCATTTTCCAAGCCATAGACGAACATCCCGATGCTCGCGCCCTGCTGCTAACCAGCTGCACCTATGACGGATTACGCTATGACCTGGCGCCTATCGTAGCGCGAGCCCACGAACGCGGGATCAAGGTCATCATCGATGAGGCCTGGTACGCCCATGCCGCCTTTCATCCTGCGCTGCGCCCTACAGCGCTGGAATACGGCGCCGACTACGTCACCCAATCCACCCACAAAATGCTGTCCGCATTTTCCCAGGCCAGCATGATTCACGTGCGCGACCCCGACTTCAACGAACAACGCTTTCGCGAGCATTTCAATATGCACGCCTCTACCAGCCCACACTATGCCATCATCGCCAGCCTCGACGTGGCCAGAAAACAGATGAGCATGGAGGGTTATGCCCTGCTGAGCCGGACGCTGGACCTGGCCGCGCGCCTGCGCGATTCCATTAACGCTACCGGGGTGTTCCGGGTGCTGGAGCTACCCGACATGCTGCCTGATGAACTGGCTGAAGATGGCATACGACTGGACCCAACCAAACTGACCGTCGATATTAGCGGAACCGGTAAAACCGCGGATGCGGTGCAAGTGGAGCTGTTTGAGGCCCATAACATTCAGGTGGAAAAAACGACCTTCAATACGATTACCCTGCTGCTCACCATAGGCACCACTCTGGGCAAGGTGATGCGCTTGGAGACCGCGCTCAAACGCATGGCGCGACAGTCACCGGCTCAGCCGCCGGCGGCATCACAAAACCCGCCGCCGCCACTGCCCGCTCCCGGTGCTATCGCGTGCCTGCCGAGAGACGTGTTCTTTGAGCGTGGCCAGGTGGTGCCGCTGATGGATACCAATACTGCCCTGAACCTTGATCTGATTGACGCGATCAGCGCCGACCAGATCACGCCTTATCCACCCGGCGTACCGGTCCTGGTGCCCGGGCAGGTGATCAGCTCTGATGTGCTGGAGTACCTGCGCTCGATTTTGTTGACCCAGCGGCATGTAGAGGTGCACGGCCTCAGCCGCAAAAACGATCTACCTCACCTGCGCATCGCCAACTCCCAGGACACGGTAGTAAATCTCGCCCGGCTGCCCTAGACAGACCTAGCACCCACAGCCTTGTCGACTCTGTGACGGTCATGCGGGACGCCCCACCGGCGAAAGGCTACACTTACGCTCCCGTAAGGACTTGGCGTCGATAGCAATGAACACTCTTACCGATCAAAGGTTTCTCGTCACAGGAGGCGGCACCGGCATTGGCAAAGCCTGCGCCAGGCGGCTGGTGGCCGACGGTGCCACCGTGACCATCAGCGGACGCACCCCTAGCAGCCTGGAGAACGCGCTGGCGGAGATTCGCAGCGCAGACCTGCCCGGCAGCGTGCAGGCCATCACCGGAGATGTCACTGACGAAGACAGCGTCAAAGCCATGGTTACTGAAGCGGCAGGTCCTGCCGAAGTCCTGCACGGCGTCATCGCCAATGCCGGCGGCGGCGGTATTCCCATGCCCTATGGCGACGTCGATACCGCCGAGTTTACCCGGGTGCTAAACCTCAATGTTCTGGGTACCCTGCACTGCCTCAAACACAGCATTGCTCCGATGCTCGCCGCCGGCGGGGCAGCTTTTATCGGTATGTCTTCACTGGCGGGACATATCACGCACCCGTTTTTCCACGCCTACTGTGCCGGCAAAGCCGGCATAGAAGCCATGATTCGCAATGCCGCGGACGAGTATGGTGCGCAGGGGTTGCGCTTTAATGCTATTCGGCCTGGGTTTATCGCCACTGAAATTATGGCAGGGATACCCGAAGACAGTGACGTATACTGCTCTTATATCGAAAACACACCGCTGGCCGGCGTAGGCGAGCCGGACGACGTTGCAGAACTCGCACGCTTTCTCCTGGGCCGGGAGGCACGTTGGATCACGGGTCAGTGCATTAATGTTGATGGTGGCCATTCCCTGCGTCGGGGGCCCGATTTTTCAAGCTTCGTTGGCTAGGTGGGCGAGTGTCGCTATCCCGCAGCCAGTCGAGCCTGCTCTTCTTCAGCCTGCTGACGGTCGCCATTGGCCAGTCACTGGTGTTCGCGCTGCTGGCGCCGCTGGGTCGGGAGGTGAAGCTGAGCGAGGTGCAAATCACTTCGATCATCGCCATATCCGCAGCGATCTACGGCTGGATATCCCCTGCCTGGGGGCGCTTCAGCGATCACAGGGGCCGCAAGCCGGTACTGTTGATTGGACTGACCGGTTTCACCGTGGGCATTGTGCTGTTTACCAGCGTTTTCCAGGCCGGTTTACTGGGCCTGCTGGCGGGACTGCCGCTGTATATTCTGGCCATTTTGACGCGCTGCATGCAGTCATCGATTATGGCGGCAACGCCTCCCGCCTGTTCTGCCTACGCCGCCGACCTTACCTTGCCGGAACAACGCATGGGTGCCATGGCGCAGCTGGGTGCGGCCAATTCCCTCGGCACCATACTGGGCCCTGCCGTTTCAGGCGCATTAGCCACGCTGGGGCTGCTGGCCCCGCTGTACTTTGCCGGCCTTTTGACGGCTATCGCCGGCCTGCTGGTCTGGTGGCGATTACCCGCGATTCCGGCCGTAGCGCGTAAATCCCATGCGCCGCGAACGCGGCTGCGCTATCGCGACCCGCGAATTTTTCGCTTTATTGCTGCGGCGGTTGTTATGTTCTCGGGCTTTGGAGCAATTCAGCAGACTCTGGGATTCACCATCCAGGACCGGCTGCATTTGAGCGGTGTCGCCACCGCGCAATACACCGGCGGGGCGTTCATGGTCGCCGCCATTGCATCTTTTTTCGCTCAGGGCATCGTGCTGCAAAGGGTAAAACTGCCACCAGAGCAGTTCGTGTTGGCGGGGCTGGGTTGCATGCTACTGTCGGCGGGGTTTATCGCCAGCTTTCAGGAAACAGGCTATCTGCTCGTGGGGATGGCGTTTATTGGGCTTGGGACCGGCTTGGCCCTGCCCAGTATTTCTGCGGCAGCCTCCATGGCCGTGAGCCCTGAGGAACAGGGCGCTGTCGCGGGCCTGGTCGCCTCTTCCCCAGCCATTGGCTTTGTTGCGGGCCCGGTAATCGGCGGTCTGCTCTATCAGCAGGACTCTTCCTACCCCAGCGTTTTCAGCGGTGCCGTCTTTGTCTTAGTCTTTATTCAACTCATACTGAGCAGGAGGCGTCTATGAAAGCTACCCTCACTGAGCTGCTGGAGAATGTGGTACTGCGGCGTCAGGCTTTGCTGGATGAGCACTCCGAGTACGATCTGCATCAGCTGCGGGTATCTGTGCGTCGTCTGCGCAGCCTGCTGCGGTTTGAAGAGCAGCCTGGCGCATGGCAGTTGCGCAGAGAATGGGGTTACCTGATCAGTCACACCAACCCTGCCAGGGACTGGGACACCCTGGCAGAGCGCCTGGACAACCTGCCCCAGGATCAGCAGCCTGTCGCGTTGATAGAGGTCGTTGACGGCCATCGTCGGCAAATCTGGAAGGACGTGGTGCGCTCCCTGCGCAATCAGGCCTGGGATGAGACTGCCTCACATATGTCCGCTTATCTGGAGAAAGCGTTTGAAGATGAGCGGGCGCCGCCCGGCCCCGATTCCCAAATCGGCGAGGCTCGCGTGCGTGTGGAACAGTCCTGGCAACGCGCCCAGGCCAATGGTGATAATCGCAGTTGGCATAAGCTCCGCAGTGCGATTAAAGATCTTCGCTACAATCTGGAGTCATTCCCGCCGGGCACTGTGGATGAGCCCGTCGCCCTGTGCGAACGGATACAAGAGCACCTTGGCGCCTGGCACGACTGTCTCATGCATCGGGAGCTGCTGCAGGTTGTTGACAGAGAAATGCCGGCGAATGAACGCTCCGCACGGGAAGCCATCGCCCGATTGGATACTGAGTTGTTCGCGGAGAGCATGCGCTGCCTGAAGGAGACTCGGCATGTGATGGCGGCCCGAGCCAAACTGCTGGAAAGGCACAGCGGCGGCACGGAAGGCAACTAATCCTGGGTCAGTAAGCGCTGCAGCGCCTCGCGGAGGTTTTCGGGTATTGGCACAGACTGATTGCTGGCGCGATCGACAAACACGTGTACAAAATGACCAAATGCAGCTGGCGCCTCTTCACCCTCGCTAAAGATTCCAATCCCGTAGCGCACAGAGCTTGTGCCAAGCTGCTCCACTCTTAGACCCCCCTCCAGCCGCTGTGGGTAAGCCAGCGCCGCAAGGTACTGACAACCTGAGTTCACGACATACCCTACTACCGGGTCATTGGGCAGCTGCAAACCCCCTTGCTCAATCAGGTACTGATTAGCGACGCTGTCAAAGTAGCTATAGTAAACAACGTTATTGATGTGGCCGTAGACATCGTTGTCACTCCAGCGCGTGGTGATAGGGTAGAAGATGCCATAGTCCGCACGGGTTGGGGTGTCAGTAGGACGCACGGTAGATCTCCAGCGCATCGTCGCGACTGACTTCACGCGGATTGTTAATCAGTAAGCGCTGTTGCTGCATCGCATCCTCCGCCAGCATAGGCAGATCAGCTTCCGGCACACTGGCCTGTGACAAGGTGGCGGGCAGCCCGGTGTCTCGAATGATCGCCTCCAGTGCCACAATAAGACTGTCTGCTGAACCCGCCTCTGCGCCTAGCACCTGTGCGGCCAGCTCGGCGTATAGGCGTTCTGCCCGAGGGAGGTTAAAGCGCATCACCGCTGGCAACACCAGGGAATTACTCAGCCCATGGGGGATGTGGTAATGACCACCCAGCGGGTAGGCCAAGGCGTGTACAGCAGCAACCGGGGCGTTGGCAAAGGCCTGTCCAGCCAGCATGGCACCCAGCAGCATTCGAGAGCGCGCGTCTCGATCACTGCCCTCGTCCACAGCCGTTCGAATATTGCTGGACAAAAGCACTAGCGCTTCGCGAGCCAGGATATCTGACATCACGTTCTTGCGAAGTCGTGACGTGTACGCTTCTATCGCGTGTACCATGGCATCGATCCCCGTCATGGCAGTGACCAATGGCGGCAGGCCCAGCGTCAGGTCAGCGTCGAGGACGGCCACGTCGGGCAACAGCACGCTGGAAGACACGCCGGCTTTGGTTGTGTCACCAGTGGTCACGACCGCGACCGGCGTCACTTCAGAACCCGTCCCGGCGGTGGTGGGCACCAGCACCAGCGGCAACCTGCCACTGTGGACCTGATCCACACCGTACAGGGTTTCCAGGGGCTGCTCGCCGACCAGAAGCACCGCCACCAGTTTAGCAACATCCATAGAACTGCCACCGCCAACCGCTATCACGCCGTCGGCGCCCGCGTCCCTGGCCATCGCGGCAGCGGAAAGAATAACGCTGTCCGGCGGATCTTCACGTACTTGATCAAAGAGTAGCGGCGGCAGGCCGGCCTGAGTGAGCGCGTGGATCACAGGTTCCAGCAACCCCAACGCTATAAGCCCGGGGTCTGTTACCAGCAGCGGCCGTCTTACCTGCAGCCGCTGACAGTGCTCTGCCAGCTTGAGGCTGGCACCGGGCTCAAAGATGATGCTTGCAGCGGTGTTAAAGGTGAATGCCTGCATCACGAGCGACGCCTACTTAGAAAGTTAAGATCACTTTTCCACGGGCGCGACGCTCGGCCATACAGGTGAACGCGTCTTGATACTTCTCGATGGGGAAACAGTCAGTGACCACCGGTTTCAGTTTGCCCGCCTCAAACAGTGCCCAGAGAGCTTCGATATTTGCCAGGTTCACTTCAGGCTCTTCGCCGGTGAAGCGACCCCAGAAAACGCCCAAGATGGAGCATCCCTTCAACAGGGTCAAATTCAAGGGCACTTTGGGAATGTCACCTGCCGCAAAACCTATTACGAGAAATCGACCGTTCCAGGCCATGCCGCGCAGCGCCTGTTCGGAGTAGTCGCCACCGACCGGATCGTAGACAACATCGACACCTTTGCCATCGGTGAGCGCTTTGATCGAATCCTTCAGCGAGGTGTCGCTGTAGTTGATAAGCTCGTCCGCACCGAGATCTCTGCAGATCTGTAGCTTTTCATCTGAGCTGGCAGCGGCAATCACCTTGGCACCCATCAGCTTGCCCAGTTCAACGGCGGTGGTGCCCACACCGCCGGCTGCGCCCAGCACCAGCAGCGTTTCGCCCTCTTTCAGCTGCGCACGTTGCACCAAAGCGTGATACGTCGTGAAGTACGTAATGGCGATGCCGGCCGCCTGTTCAAAGCTGAGAGCAGCGGGCTTGGGAAAAGCCGCCATTTCATGCACCACGGCCTGCTCGGTAAAGCCACCCACCGACCCCATGGATATCACTTCATCGCCTGGCGAGAAACGAGTGACCTTGTCCCCAACGGCTTTCACAACGCCGGAGAATTCACCACCGACGATAAAGGGTAACTCGGGCTGAAACTGATATTTTCCCTGAATGATAAGCACGTCAGGATAGTTTAGCCCTGCCGCCTTCACATCGATTAACACATCCTGCTCACCCAGTGCCGGCACGGCCCAGTCGGATTCCAAGCGCAGCGCCTCGCCGGTGCCTGGTCCCAGTTCATGACAGACAAGAGCCCGCATCAAACTACCTCAAACAGACCGGCAGCGCCCATTCCGCCACCGACGCACATCGTAATCACCACGTATTTAACGCCGCGACGCTTACCCTCAATAAGGGCATGACCAATCATACGTGAGCCACTCATGCCGTAGGGATGACCGATAGAAATCGCGCCGCCGTCTACATTCAGTTTGTCATTATCGATGCCGAGCTTGTCGCGGCAGTAAATAACCTGCACCGCGAAGGCCTCATTGAGTTCCCACAAGCCGATGTCGTCCACGCTCAGACCGTGTTGCTTCAGCAGTTTAGGCACAGCGAACACCGGGCCAATACCCATTTCATCGGGCTCACAGCCCGCCACAGCAATGCCGCGATAAATGCCCAGCGGCTCAAGCCCTTTCTGCTCAGCAAGCTTGGCGCTCATGACAACCTGAGCTGCAGAGCCATCGGAAAGCTGTGACGCATTGCCGGCAGTGATGGTGCCACCTTCAATTACCGTCTTCAGGCCAGCCAGGCCCTCTGCCGTGGTAGCGCGAACGCCCTCGTCAGCACTTACCGTCACCTCGGCCTCGCCCTGTTCACCGGTCTCTTTATCCCAGGTGATGCGCTTGCAGGTCACCGGCACCAACTCCTCACTGTAGCGACCTGCGTCGTAGGCAGCCGCAGTACGCTGCTGGCTCTGTAAGCCGTATTCATCCATTTGGTCACGGCTGATGCTGTAACGGTCCGCAACAACTTCTGCCGTTTGCAGCATCGGCATATGAATACTGGGATGCATGGCGACCAGTTCTTCATCGGCGGCGCGATGCAGATTCATGTGTTCGTTCTGCACCAGGCTGATGGATTCAAGGCCACCGCCGACAACCACATCCATGCCATCGTGCAGCACCTGCTTGGCAGCCGTAGCTACCGCCATCAGGCCGGACGAACACTGGCGGTCCAGTGTCATGCCCGACACCGTGACCGGCAGCCCCGCACGCAGCGCGATTTGGCGCGCGATATTGCTGCCCGTTGCACCCTGCTGAAGAGCGGCGCCCATGACCACGTCGTCGACCTCTGCAGGGTCAATTCCGGCTCTACGCACGGCCTCGGTGACGGCGGCCGCGCCCAGCGTAGCGCCGCTCAGATTGTTAAAGCCTCCCCGATAAGCCTTGCCTATTGGGGTACGTGCGGTGGACACGATCACGGCGTCAGTCATTGTCTCTCTCCTGTGGTAAAGCGGCGGGGCTCCCGCCGCCTGAGTGATTGCGGACGTTTAGCGGATTCTTTTCCCGGCGTTACTGTGGCTCGGCACTGGAGGGCTTATTCGCCCAGATCGATGCCCTGAGCTTCTGCCGCCATACCGGTAAATTTGAGGGTTTGTTCAAAGCCAGCCTGGGGTACAGCTTCGCCGGCCGGATTGCTGATGGCTTCCCAGTTAGCAGCAATACCCTCAGGCGTTTGATCCTCCGGTGCAAGATATACCCCGTGGGTTTCAACGACCTTAACCAGTGAGTAACAGCCTGCACCAGCAGCGATGATGGACCGGTTCGGGCCCTCCTCGCTAACCATGTACAACACAGCGGGCGTTACCGCTTCCGGTGTCAGTAATTCAAAGGCCTTGTCGGGAATCAGCCCTTCTGTCATACGCGTTCCTGCTGTAGGCGCCAGCGCGTTGATGTGAATGTTGTACTTCGCGCCCTCCTGACACAGCGTATTCATAGCGCCAATAACCCCCATCTTGGCAGAGCCATAATTGGTTTGGCCAAAGTTGCCGTAGAGGCCACTGGAGGAGGTTGTCATCACGATGCGACCGTATGCCTGCTCGCGCATGATTTCCCAGACTGCCTTGGTGCAGTTAACAGACCCCATCAGGTGGACATCCAGCACCGCCTGAAAATCGCTGAGCTCACCTTTGGCAAAGCTCTTGTCGCGGAGGATACCGGCGTTGTTGACCAAAATGTCAACGCGACCCCATTGGTCCATGGTCTGCTGGACCATGGCTTCGACGTCGTCAAACTTCGCAACGTTGGCGCCGTTGGCGATAGCTTCTCCACCCAGCGCCTCAATTTCTGCCACTACAGCGCGCGCCGCTTCACTGGAGCCACCGGTGCCGTCTGCCGCGCCACCGAGATCATTGATCACCACTTTGGCGCCGCGCTTGGCCAATTCAATCGCATGACTGCGTCCCAGACCGCCGCCCGATCCCGTTACGATGGCGACTTTCCTCTCAAATGAAATACTCATGTTGCGCTCCTTTCTTCGTTCCCCGTCGATATTCCCGACTGACGTTGGGCTTGTTCAGAGATATCTGCTGTTCTAGCCAGTGAACACCATCGACAACCACTCGCAGACCAATGCAGGGGTTTCTTCACCCTCGATCTCTACTGAGACGTTCTGCTTGATGAGAAAGCGGCTATCGTCTTTCTGCGTTATATCGGCTATTTCGACATGCGCGCGGACACGCTTGCCCGCTTTGACCGGTGCCAGGAAGCGAACTTTGTCAAAGCCGTAGTTAACGCCCATCACCACGTTCTCGGGTGAAACTCCAATGCCGGTGCACATAGGCACGAGGCAGGACAGAGTCAGAAAGCCATGAGCGATGGTGCCACCAAACGGCGTATTTTTGGCCGCCTCTTCATCCACATGGATAAACTGATGATCATCGGTGCAATCAGCGAACTGGTTAATGCGATCCTGGGTCAGTTCCGTCCACTGGCCCGGCTCGAACTTGTGGCCAATAAAACTCAGAAACTCTTCCTTGGGTACGACTTGCAATGCCATTGAAGGAGGTCCTCTTGTAGGGGAGTGAGCCGCACCAGCAACGCGGGCGGGCCTGGAAAATCGGGATTTGAACCTACAGTATGTTGATTTAACTTACAAGTATTCTTGCGAGCCTTAGCGCCGGACTGGGCGCTTGGCCAGCTTCCTCTGGAGGGTACGTCGATGCATTCCAAGCGCCTTGGCTGTAGCGCTGACGTTGCCGCCATACTGGTCCAGCGTCTTTTGAATGTATTCCCACTCGAGTCGGTCGACAGAGAGCGGCGCATCTGGCACCTCCTCGTTGAGTTGCCTCGCATCGGCCTCGCCATCATCGAAAGCATCCATCACTTCGCTGACCGTTGCAGGCTTGCACAGATAGTTGGTTGCACCCTGTTTTATTGCCCGTACTGCCGTGGCAATACTCGAATACCCCGTCAGGATGACGATATCCGCCTGCGGCGCGGCAGCGCGGAAGTCCGGCAGCGCCAACAGGCCAGAGCGACCTGAGAGATTCAGATCCAACAGAATGCGCTGTGGCTGGAATTCCTGCAGCATACCCAGTCCTGCCTCGGGTTCTGAAGCGACCCTGACCTCAATACCGCGTCGCTGCAGGCCACGTTCAATCACCGCCAGGAACGCGGGATCGTCGTCTACCACCAGCATCCGCAGTACCGTCATATTGCCCGCCTCGGCAGGCGCAGCAAAGCTCGGGCACCGCCCTCGCTGCGGTTGGATAGCTCGATACTGCCGTTGTAGCGATCCACCGTGGCATGGCTAATTAATAAGCCAAGGCCGAGGCCAGTGTCGCTGGAGCGCACGATCGGCTGGCCAAGACTACCCATCAATTCCACAGGGACACCGGCACCGTGATCATCAATCGCGAGTTCAACCCAGCTTTCACTCCAGTGTAGCGTGAGCGCTATATCCCTCGGGCAGGCGTTAGCCCCGTTGTTTAAAAGATTCTCTATGGCCTGATCCAGGGTTGGCTCAACGTCAAGCTGCGGTGAAGTGCCTGCGCCAGTCACTGTCAAGCGCGCGCTGGCATCCGGTCGAGACACCTGCCACTGCTCCAGAACTCCCTGCAGGTACGTCGTGGCGTCAATGCTGTACGTCTGCGACAGATCGGTCATTTGAGCCCGGCGCGACAGTTTCGCAAGGATATCTCTGCAGCGGGCCAGTTGTTCCGACAGTTGCTCAAGATCCTCGCGCTGGGCCGGATTGTTAGTTGCCGCCTCCAGTTCCTCCACCAGCATCGCCATAGTCGCCAGAGGCGTACCCAACTCGTGTGCAGTGCCTGCGGCGAGACTGGCAGCGGCCAGAAGTTGTTCGTTGCGCAGCTTATCCTCGCGACCAGCGGCAGCCCTGGCTGTCTGCTCGCGTAATACCGCCGCCATGCCGGCGACAAAAAATGTGATCAATGCCACCGACACAAGGAAGTTCAGCCACATCCCGATGATGTGCACATTTAGTCCGCCAGCGGACGCGGCAGTGTGTCCCATCGCGGCGTGATCACCGGCGCTGAAAATTGGCAGTGGCACGTGATTAAACAGCAAGGCGCCATATGCCATCAGCGAGGTTATCGCCAGCGTCCAGGTGTACTGACGCGGCAGTAGTGCAGCCGAGATCACCACTGGCAGCAAATAGTAGGTGACAAAGGGGTTGCTACCGCCACCACTGAAGTACAGCAGCGCGGTCAGTGCCAGGCTGTCCAGGGCAAGTTGGACAAAATACTCCACGTCGGTGACAGGCCAGGGACCACGCAGACGCAGGAAACTGGCGAAGGTTATAAGCGACAGTGCCACCAGCAAGGCTGTGAGTGCCTGTCGCACCAGCGCCTCTGCGCCTTTCGCTGCGATGTACCAAAGCAGCCCTACTTGCGCCGCAATGAACACGCAGCGTATTAAAAGCAGGCTGCGCAAGTTGCGCAGTGATGCGCTGTAGCGGCTAGGCATTCTCGCGCCAGCCCAGGTGGTAGCCGTGTCGCTTAGCCGTCTCTGAAGCTTGCGCTAACCGCGTCCTGTTCGGTGTACTGACGCAACTCCTGACGACCCACTACCATACGATGTACCGCGTCCGGCCCATCCGCCAAGCGCAGAGTCCGCTGGGCCATATACATAGCGGCCAGCGGCGTATCCTGTGACACACCGGTCGCTCCGAACATCTGAATCGCCTCATCTACAATACGAATCGAAATATTCGGCACTGCCGTTTTGATCATAGAAATCCAGATGCGAGCCTGTTTGGGGTCGACGTGATCCATCATCCAGGCAGTCTTCAGAGTCAGCAGGCGTGCCATCTCGATGTCCATGCGCGCATTGGCTATGACGTCAACGTTGCCACCGAGTTTGGCAAGGGGCCTGCCAAAGGCAGTGCGTGATACAGCGCGCTCGCACATCAATTGCAGAGCTCGCTCCGCTGCGCCGATGGCACGCATGCAGTGGTGAATACGCCCCGGTCCCAGGCGTCCCTGGGAAATCTCGAAGCCTCGACCCGCGCCCAGAATAATATTGTCTTTGGGGACGCGAACGTCGTTGAACTGCAGGTGCATGTGACCGTGCGGTGCATCGTCCATGGAAAACACGTGCATGGGACGAATCACTTCCACTCCAGGTGTATCCATGGGTACCAGAATCTGCGACTGCTGCAGGTGTTTGGGTGCGTCCGGGTCGGTTTTCACCATTGTAATCATGATCTTGCAGCGTGGATCCCCTGCTCCGCTGATGTAGTGCTTCTCGCCATTGATCACCCACTCATCGCCGTCCAGTGTCGCCTGCGTGCAAATATTGGTCGCGTCCGAAGACGCCACGCCCGGTTCCGTCATCGCAAAGGCAGAGCGAATTTCGCCATTCAGCAATGGCTCCAGCCACTGTGCCTTCTGCGCCTCGCTGCCATACTTTTCCAGCACCTCCATATTGCCGGTATCGGGCGCCGAGCAATTGAAACACTCCGCGGCCAGATGGCAGCGGCCCATCTCTTCGGCAAGGTAGGCATACTCTACGGTGGTCAAGCCATACCCACGATCACCCTCGGTGAGAAAGAAGTTCCACAGGCCGAGGGACTTGGCCTTGGCTTTCAGCGTCTCCAGAATTTCTGTCTGCCGCGGCGTCCAGGCCCAGCGATCACCGGTGTTGACCTCCTGAAAATACTCAGCCTCCACCGGTATCACATCATCGTTGATAAAAGTGCGTACCTGCTCAAGCAGAGGCCCCAGGCGCTCACTGACGCCCAGATCCATGCTGGTGTCTGTCGCACTATTCATCTCGATTGCATTCATTGCTGACTCCACTATTCGTAGCTCTGCTCGTAGCTCGCTTGAGAACTCTCTCGTTAACTCTCTTGTTAACTCTCTTGTTAACTCTCTTGGTAACTCTCTTGATTACGACGATCGATACCGCACATCTTATCCACGCATTTGCGTCGACTCAGCCTTGCAACTACAGGCGATACGGCGCGTTGCTGATGCTTACTGCAACTATGGGGCACAGTGTACAGGAACCGCGCTAATAACCGCTGAGCCGGGCAAATCGGTCCAGGTGATAGTTGTAGTCGCCATAGCTATGCTGCGCCACCCGAGCGCGCTTGAGATAAAAGCCGATATCAAACTCATCCGTCATGCCGATACCGCCGTGCATCTGGATCGCTTCGCAGGCCACGAGGTTCGAGACTTCACACAACTTTGCCTTGCAGGCACTGGCAACGGTGCTGAGATCCTCGGCGCCCGCGTCAATCGCCTGCAGAGCCTTGACCACCATCGAGCGCGCTAACTCCAGTTGCGCGTACATCTCTGCGGCCCGATGTTGTAGTGCCTGAAAGCTACCAATCGCAGCGCCAAATTGCTTGCGTTCTTTTAGATAGCTCATAGTTCGCTCGAAGGCTTCCGCACTCAGGCCCAAAAGCTCCGCCGACAGGCCGATATTTACAATATCCAGCACTCTTTCCAAGGCTGTTCCCGCGCTACCCAGTTCACCGACTGCATCGCTCGCGGACACGCGCACGTCGTCAAAGTGCACGTTAGCACTGTTGCGGCTGTCCAGCATGATAACGCGCTCAATGGCGACGCCTGCGGCCTTAGCATCAACCAGCAGCATACTGAGGCCGTTGCTATCACCAGACGCACCGGCACTGCGGGCAACGACCAGAAGCTTATCGGCTGTATGACCATCGAACACCAGACGCTTGCTGCCGTTCAATACCAACTGATCGCCATCGACTGCGACGTGCATAGACGTCTGAGCTGGGTTGTGATGAGGGCCTTCCTGCAAAGCCAGCGCCATGGTGAGCTCACCCGACGCGAGCGCCGGCAGCAGCGCTTCTTTCTGCGCGTCGCTGGCTGCCTCAACCAAGGCAGTGGCGCACACCAGAATGGATGACTGGAGGGGGGAAACACTCAGGTTTCGACCCATCTGTTCCAACACCAGACCTAATCCGGTATAGCCGTACCCCAGCCCGCCATAGGCCTCTGGAATAGCGATGCCGGCCCAGCCCATGTCGCTCATCTCTCTCCACAGAGGCCGACTAAAACCTGTGATGTCTGCTTCATCGCGAAGCCGACGTAGCTCAGCGATAGGCGCCTTCTCTGCGAGAAACCCCGCTGCGGCATCCCGCAGCATGACCTGTTCTTCGTTAAACACCAGAGACATGGCAGTAACTCCTATCCGGGCAGGCCAAGCACGCGCTTGGCGATTATGTTCAGCTGCACTTCTGAGGTACCGCCTTCAATAGAATTGGCCTTGGTGCGTAGCCAGGCTCGAGGTAATTCGCCGTCTCGGTAGGCGTCGCCCTCCCAGCCCAGCGCCTGCTCGCCGTGCACTGACATCAGCAGTTCGTAACGTCGTTTATTGAGCTCAGTGCCGTAGTATTTGAAGATCGAAGAGGCTGCACCAAGCCCATGACCGGCGCGAGATTCGTCCCGGACACGCTCCATGGTCGCTGCGAATGCCATGCCATCCAGTTCGAACTGGGCCAGCGAGTTGCGCAGCACGGGATTCGCTAAACGACCACTGGCATCCAAGCCCAGGGTGTCTGCGGCTACCTGCCCAAGGGTACGTCCGCCGCCAATCCCAAAGCTCGAGATCATTTCACGTTCGTGCGTCAGCAGGTACTTAGCGATCTCCCAGCCTTTACCTTCTTCGCCCATAAGGTTTTGTTTGGGCACTTTAACGTTGTCGAAAAAGGTTTCGCAGAACGGCGACTTCCCAGAGATGAGCTTGATAGGCCGGGTGGATACACCCTCTGAGGCCATATCGAACAACAAGAAAGAAATGCCCTCGTGCTTGGTGCCAGAGCTGTCGGTGCGGGTGAGACAGAATATCCAGTCCGCTTTATCCGCGTAAGACGTCCAGACTTTCTGACCGTTGACCAGATAGTGATCACCGTGGTCCTCCGCTTTGGTCTGCAGACTGGCCAGATCGGATCCGGCGCCCGGTTCGCTGTAACCCTGGCACCAGCGTATTTCACCGCGCACGATACGCGGCAAGTGTTCGCGTTTCTGTTCTTCGCTGCCGTATTTCATTAACGCCGGGCCGAGCATACTGATGCCGAAACTCTCTAGCGGGTTGCGGGCATTGATCGCGGCTAACTCCTCGCGTAATACCTTGGCCTCGTCTTTATCCAGACCACCGCCACCATATTCCGCAGGCCACTCCGGGGCGGTCCAGCCGCGTTCACCCATACGATCAGCCCACAGCTTCTGGTCAGGATGCTTGATCTCGGGGCTGCGTCCCCCCCAGTAAGCATCCTCGTCAGCCCGCATCGGTGTGCGCATGGTTTCAGGACAGTTAGCGTCTAGCCAGGTGCGGGTTTCCTGGCGGAATTGCTCAAGATCGCTCATGAGGGCCCTCCGAAAATGGGATTTGAACATACAGTAGGTTTTGCTTACTGACAAGTATCTTTGCCTGCCGCACCAAGACTTGGACCGCTACCAAAATCCGCGATATCGGCGGATAATCTCTCAGGTTTTTACGAGCAAAAAGCGGACGCTCTCTATGAATGCCCCAGTGGCAACCCAGTATCTAAACCGGCGCATTCTTGATGCCATAGACACCGATGAGTTTCAGGCCACTGAGCCCTTCCCCTGGGTCAATCCTCAGTACTTCATAGACGCCGGACGATATCAGGAATTGCTGGAGTCCATGCCGGATATCAGCCAGTTTCGTGCCTTTTTCGGCAAACAGCGCAAGCATGGTCAGGGCAGCCACGACCGCTACATCCTCGACTATGAGGACGGGATGGAACTGGCAGAACCCTGGCAGCGCTTTATTGATGAATTGAAGAGTCCAGCCTATCGTCGTTTCGTGTGTCGCCTGCTTGGCGTGAGCGATGTGCGCTTTCGCTTTCACTGGCACTACACCCCCAATGGCGGCGAAGTGACACCTCACTGTGACTCCAAGGGGAAGATTGGCTCGCAGATTTTCTACCTGAATACCGAAGACGACTGGAACCGCGACTGGGGTGGCGAGACCGTGGTGCTGGATGACGGGGGACGCATTGAGCCAGATAATGCACCGGGATTTGACGACTTCGACGCTGCCTATCCGGCACAGACTGCTGACAATCGCAGTTTGTTATTTGGCCGTCGCGGTAATAGCTGGCATGGCGTACGCAAAATCGAATGCCCGGAGGGCTACTACCGCAAAGTGTTTATCGTAGTGTTTGAGGAATACCGGCCGCTGAAAGCTGCTTTTAAGAAGTTCAAGCGACTGCTGCGTGGTAAGCCGCTGGTGACCGATAAAGAAGCCTTGATGTACTAAGCGCCTGCGCCAATACGCCTGACTCCGGGTTAAACAGGCTCTGCAGTGGGCGGCTTGCCTGGAAAAGCGTAGAGCCAGTCAAATTTGCCGCGCCCGAAAGCGCCTCGCGATTCAGCGCCTGTTGCAATCAGGTAACGGTGCGGATCGCGGGCGACATCGTTCAGATCTCGTTTCCCCGGTTTATCTTCAAACAGGATGGCCGGCTTGCAGGCGGCCAGAGTGTGGCGCGCTCCCACCAGAGCTGCGTACTCTGAGCCTTCGACGTCGAGCTTGATAAAGTCCACCTCATCGACGTTGAGAGAGTCCACAGTTATAGCTGCGATGGTGCCCGCCCCTTCCACGCGACGCGACAGAGACCGGCGACCCCAGTTCAGCTTCATTCCGACCGTGCCACAGTGGTCGGTCAGCGCTGCATTAAAAGTCTGTACACGATCCGCGAGACCCCAATCTTCAATGTTGGCCTGCAGGGCTTCAAAGGTATCGCGGCTGGGCTCGAACGCCATTACCCGTTCGAACTTGTCCGCCAGCATACGAGAATAGGCGCCCACATTGGCGCCACCATCTATCGCCAGGCGGCCTGGTGGCAGCAGCGCCAGCACTTCGATCAGATCTTCGAGCTTGGGACCGCCTTCGCTGTAATAGCGAATGGTTTTGCGCCGATTCTTGCCGAAGCGGCTGAACCGACTCATGTCGACGTCTGGCACCCAGAAGTCACCGACTTTTTTCACCGGAGTAATGCTCGTAGCTTGGGGAGGGCAACATTATACACGCCGGCCCCGTCCTGTCTCAGAGCTCAGACAGCGGGATGCAAACGCACCGGCAGAGAGGTATAGCCACGAACGAATACAGAATGTGCGCGGCGCGGTTCACCGACCACTTCGACACGCTCGAACCGCTCGAGCATTTCTTCCCAGAGTATGCGCAATTGCAGCTCCGCCAGGTGGCTGCCCATGCAGCGGTGAATACCATAGCCAAAAGACACATGTTTCCGAACATTGGGTCGATCGATGATAAAGTCATCTGGCTGTTCGAATACTCGCTCGTCCCGATTTCCGGAGGCATACCACATGGCCACCTTGTCGCCCTGCCGAATCCTCTGCCCGTGCATCTCTACATCTTGCAGCGCCGTGCGTCGCATAAACGCCAAAGGCGTTTGCCAGCGGATAGTTTCCGATACCAGGGAGGGAATCAGCTTAGGATTCGCCTTGAGCTTTTCTAACTCCTGCGGGAACTGATGCAAGGCCAACACGCTGCCGCTCATGGAGTTTCGCGTTGTATCGTTGCCACCGACGATGAGCAGCAGCAGGTTGCCCAGAAACTCCAGCGGTTGCATATCCCTGGTCGCGTCACCGTGAGCCAGCATGGAGATCATGTCGTGACGAGGCGGTTGCTGGGCTTTCTCATTCCATAGTTCAGTAAAGGTCTGCAGGCACTCCAACAGTTCTTCGCGTCGCTGTTCTTCTGTCTCAATGAAATCACCCCCGGGCAGCGCTGTCGCGACGTCAGACCACCGGGTCAAGCGTCGGCGTTCCTCATAGGGAAAATCGAATAAGGTGGCCAGCATGCGGGTTGTCAGCTCTATGGAGACAAGGTCAACCCAATTGAAGGTCTCATCCAGTGGAAGACTGTCCAGCACTTCGCGGGTACGACTGCGAATGAGCTCGGCAAAATTCGGCAAATTGCGGGAGCCGACCACCGGATTAACCTCCGCGCGGGTTTTGCTGTGCCTGGGCTCATCCATGGCGATGAACATAGGCAGGGTGAAGTCCTCAGGCTGGTCACGCAGGGTGATCGACGGCTCAGAAGAAAAAATCTCGTGATGCGTATCGACATACATAATGTCTTCGTAGCGTGTGATAGACCAGTAGCGACCAAACTCCGGGTGATCGAAGATGTGCACCGGCGACTCATCACGCAAGCGCCTGAACCAGTCCCACTGGGTATCCGCGACAAACCAGTCCGGCTGTGCGATATCGATCGCTTCCAGAGGTACTGACCAGGGATCGGTGAGTTGGGACAGGGGCATAGCGGTCATGGGAGGCCTCGCATTAACTGGCGCGCCAATATAACGAGTGCGAGCCATCCTGGCGAGTTTTCTCCGCTACCATGTGCTCATGCGGTATCCGCACTGCCAGAGCAATCCAGAAAAAGGCGAGCAGGCGAATAAGCTGTAAAGACGAGATACAAGACGTGGCCGTTATCGAACTCACAAGCCAGGGGCTTTACTGCCCTGCCGGGGACTTTCATATTGACCCCTGGCGACCCGTACCCAGAGCCGTTATCACCCATGGCCATGCCGACCACGCACGCCCGGGAAACGGGCTGTACTTTGCCGAACAGAGCGGCGCGCCAATACTGCGACACCGCCTGGGCGCCGATATTCAGCTGCATCCGCTGGCCTATGGCGAGTCAATCGACTTGGAGCAAGCTCGCATTAGCTTACACCCGGCAGGGCATATTCTCGGCTCGGCTCAGGTTCGTGTCGAAGTAGACGGTGAAGTGTGGGTGGCGACCGGAGATTTTAAGCGGGACCGCGACCCCACCTGCCAGCCCTTTGAATCGGTTGCCTGTGACACCCTGATCACCGAAGCAACGTTTGCCTTACCGATCTATCGCTGGCCTTCTCTGGACACGGTGGCCGCCGACATTTATGACTGGTGGCGGGACAATGCCCGCCAGGGACGCGCTAGCGTGCTTTTCTGCTACGCCCTGGGCAAGGCCCAGCGCGTCCTGTCGGCTCTGTGTGCTCATACGGAGCAGCGAGTTCTGCTGCACGGCGCCGCCGTTGCGCTGACAGATATTTATCGCAACGCCGGTATCAGTATGCTACCAACGTTGCCGGCGCTGGAGCTTGAGGCCGACGGTAACAAGCATTCAAAGCGCTTTGCTGGTGAGCTCATCATTGCACCACCTGGCGCCAATGGCACCGCATGGATGAAACGATTCGGCGACTGCAGCACGGGCTTCTGCTCCGGCTGGATGCTGCTGCGCGGCAACCGTCGCCGACGTGGCTATGACCGCGGCTTCGTAATGTCAGATCACGCTGATTGGCCTGCGCTGCTTACTACGATTGAAGAGTGTGGCGCCCGCCGCGTCCTCGCCACCCATGGTCGTTCCGACACACTGGTGCGCTTTCTGCAGGAGCAAGGCAGAGACGCCAGGGAGCTGCGCACCGAGTTTGATGACGGCGGTGGTGACGAGGTCGACGACGCCGAGACCGCCGCCTGATGCAGGATTTCGCTGCCCTCTTCGTCAGCCTGGACACCACCACCTCCACCAATACCAAGGTGGCCGCCCTGCGCCGCTATTTTGAATAGGCCTCTGCGGCTGACGCCGCCTGGGCGATCTACATTGCCTCCGGGCGTCGCGCCAAGCGCCTGGCAGGACGACCTCTGCTTAAAGCCACGCTGCAGCAAGTCACCCGCTATCCAGAATGGATGATTGAAGACGCTTACGCCACGGTTGGAGACTTTGCCGAAACGGCCTCGCTGCTGATGGCAGAGTTCCGCACCGACAGCACGCTGGAAGAGCGCAGCCTGCGTGCGTGGATGGAACAGGAGATTCTGCCACTGTCAGACATGGACGAACCATCCCGTATGGCGCGTATTGCAGAATGGTGGCAGCAACTGCCCCAGCTATCCTGCTTTTTGGTGACCAAGCTGCTTACAGGGGGGCTACGAGTTGGCGTGTCGCAAACCCTGGTGGCTCGGGCGCTGGCAGAACATGCCGAGCTGCCCCGCGACGTCATTACCCATCGCATGATGGGCGAGTGGCAGCCCAGCGCAGGCTGGTTTGAAAGCTTACTGAACCCCGACATCAGCGCGGACCTGAGCGCAAGACCCTATCCTTTTTATCTGGCATCACCGCTGGATCAGGCACCCGAGACGCTGGGTTCAGCCGAGGACTGGCTGGTGGAGTGGAAGTGGGACGGGATACGTGCCCAGTTGGTAAAGCGCGGCGGCGAGATCGCCCTGTGGTCTCGCGGTGAAGAACTGATTACGGAGCGATTTCCAGAAATTGTTGCGGCGGCGGGCCAGTTGTCTGATGGCGTGCTGGACGGTGAGATTCTCGCCTGGAAAGAGGGCGTTATGCCCTTTGCTGCTCTGCAAAAGCGTATCGGGCGCAAAACGGTCGGCAAGAAGATTCTTGCCGATGTGCCAGCGCGCTTCCTCGCATATGACTGCCTGGAACACCATGGAGAAGATTTACGCCCACAGTCTCTGCGCATCCGTCGCTCCGCTATGCTCGCCTTGCTCGCCAGCGCGAGCAGTGACACGCTGGCCGCCTCTCCAACCCTGGATGGCTACGACTGGAACACGCTTGCCGCTGAGCGGGAGCAAAGCCGGGAACGCGGCGTTGAGGGCTTGATGCTTAAACGTCTGGACAGCCCCTACCAAACCGGGCGCAAACGCGGAGCCTGGTGGAAGTGGAAGGTAGACCCGCTCAGCATCGACGCGGTGATGATTTACGCCCAGGCGGGTAGCGGACGGCGCGCCACACTGTTTACTGATTACACGTTTGCGGTCTGGGACGTCCGTGATGGTGAGCGGACGCTGGTGCCGGTGGCGAAGGCATATTCCGGGCTGACCGATAAAGAGATCAACGCGCTCAACAAGTGGATTCGCGCCAACACCCTGGAACGCTTCGGCCCGGTGCGCTCGGTTGTGGCGGAACAGGTATTCGAGCTGGCATTCGAAGGAATCAACGAAAGCAGCCGCCATAAAAGTGGGATTGCGCTGCGTTTTCCCAGAATAGCCCGCTGGCGGACGGACATCGGTCCTGACGACGCCGACAGCCTGGATCAGGTTAAGCAACTGTTGAAACTCTATGAGCCCGCCTAAGCGTTTTCGACTACCTGCTGTTGTTAGTGATTTCTATGCCCGACGCGGCTGGACGCCGGCGCTATTCCAGCGACAGACCTGGGCTGCCTATCTGGCGGGCGAATCCGGTCTGATCCACGCGCCAACTGGCACAGGAAAAACACTGGCGGCGTGGCTGGGCCCTGCCATTCGATTGCTGAGGGAGGGCGACAATGCGACCAGCGGGCTGCGTATTATCTGGATAACACCCATGCGCGCACTCGCGGCCGATACCGAAAAAGCCCTGCAGGAGACGGTGGATGAACTGGAGCTGGACTGGCGCATTGCCCGTCGCACCGGGGATTCCTCAGCCTCTGCCAGAGCCAGGCTGCGCAAGTCGCCCCCCACAGCGCTGATCACAACGCCGGAATCTCTGTCACTGCTGCTGACCTATGCTGACTTTCAACCCAAGTTGAAACAGTTGCATTGCGTCATAGTTGACGAGTGGCACGAACTCGTCGGCAGCAAACGGGGCGTGCAGCTTGAGCTGTGTCTGGCACGCTTGCGCAGCCTTTCGCCCGGCCTGCAAACCTGGGGTATGTCAGCGACGATCGGCAACCTGGACGAGGCTGCTGATGTACTGCTGGGCCCCGCAGCGCCCGCAATCCCCACCATGATTGTCGCCAAACAGAAGAAGCGCATCGAAATTGAGGCGCTGGTACCAGAAGCCATTGAGCGCTTCCCCTGGGCCGGGCACCTTGGCCTCACCTTGCTGCCGCATGTGCTACCGCGCATCGAAAGCGCCAGATCCACCTTGATATTCACTAATACCCGCTCTCAGGCTGAGCTCTGGTTTGAAGCCATTCTCAAGGCCAGGCCGGACTGGATTGGGCGGTTTGCGCTGCATCATGCGTCCCTCAGCCGCAGCGTTCGCGATCAGGTGGAGGCCGGTCTCAAAGACGGCAGTCTTAACTGCGTAGTCTGCACGTCTTCTCTGGACCTGGGCGTCGACTTTTCCCCGGTGGAACAAGTCATACAGGTAGGATCACCCAAGGGAATAGCGCGGTTGCTGCAGCGGGCAGGGCGCTCTGGACACAGCCCCGGTGAACCGAGCCGTGTGCTGTGTATTCCCACCCATGCCTTTGAGCTGGTTGAGATTGCCGCGGCGCGACAGGCCGCCCAGGAGCACACTATCGAGAGTCGCAAGCCTATGACTCTTTGCCTGGATGTACTGGTTCAGCACTGCGTGAGCCTCGCGCTGGCAGACGGATTTAGCGAACAGGAACTGTACCGGGAAGTGATTCAAACTCATGCTTTTGCCAGGCTGAGTATGGACGCCTGGCAATGGGTACTGCTGTTCATCACTCGCGGCGGCAACGCCCTCCAGCACTATCCCGAGTACCACCGCGTCAGCCAGCAGGCTTCCCGTTATACGGTGGACAACCGCCGCATCGCTCAGCGCCACCGCATGGCGATAGGCACCATTACCAGCGACGCTGTTATGAACCTTAAATGGAGCAGCGGTGGCAGCCTGGGCACTATTGAGGAAAGCTTTATTTCACGGCTCAAGGCCGATGATGGTTTCCTTTTTAATGGACGCGTTCTGCAACTGGTGCGGGTCAGGGATATGACCGCCTATGTCAAACTCGCCAGCAAGAAAGCACGCATCGTCCCGCGCTGGCAGGGCGGCAAGGCACCATTGTCGACTGAGCTGTCAAACTATACCCGTCGCCTGCTGGGACAGGCCGATCAACACCGTGCCAGTGAGCTGCGCGCGCTGCGTGGCCTGTTACGAATCCAGGCCAACTGGTCCGCACTGCCAAAGGAAGACCAGTTACTGCTAGAGCGCATCAAAACGCGGGAGGGACGCCACCTATTTCTGTTTACCTTTGCAGGACGCGCCGTTAATGAAGGCCTCGCTGCGCTGGCTGCCTGGCGCCTGAGTCAGGACAGCGCGGTAACGTTTCGAGCCTGGGCCAACGACTATGGCTTCGAGCTGCTCACCGCATCCGACTACGCGGTAACCGTGGACATGCTGCGGGGAGCCCTGACCATCGATAATTTACAAGAGGATCTGGTGCAGAGCATCAACAGCGCGGAGACCAGCAAGCGCCAGTTTCGGGAAATTGCCCAGGTTGCCGGTCTGGTCTTCACAGGGTACCCCGGCAGTGGCAAATCCACCCGGCAAATTCAAGCCTCCAGCGGCCTGGTGTACGACGTTCTCGCAAAATACGACCCGGACAACCTGCTGGTTGACCAGGCCCTGCGAGAGGTGATGCGGTATCAGCTGGAGTTCGGCCGCTTGCAGGAAAGTCTGGAGCAGATCGCGGCCTGCGAATGGCTGGTCACTGAACCAGAGCGCCTGTCACCACTGTGTTTTCCGCTTTGGACGGAACGCATTCGCGCGCAAACCGTCAGCTCGGAAAAATGGCGGAACCGATTACAGCGTATGCTGGACAGTCTGAATCGGGCCGCTGACAAGAAAACGCCACGCCGACAGCGGAACACACCCTGATGCATATCCAGTTACAGGGCGAAACACTGTGGCTGGACGCCGGACGCGCGCTGGTTTGGCCAGCACAATCCATGGTGTTGGTGGCCGATACCCACTTCGGCAAAAGCGCTGTATTTCGGCGCCAGGGCCTGGCGGTCCCGGAGGGCAACGATCCGGATGACCTGTCACGCCTATCAAAGCTTGTGCAGACTCACCGGGCCCGACGTTTATGCATACTCGGGGACTTTGTGCACGGCGCACTCCCACATCGGCATCATTTCTACACTCGCTTCAATCAGTGGCGAGCTGGCCTGGAGGCCGACGTAGACATCGTGCTGGGAAACCACGACCGCTATCTGAATACCGCCATCCTGAAGAACGTGCACTGGCATTCTCGGCTGCATGTGGGACCTTTTGCGCTGGTACACGACCCGGAGGATGCAACTGAGGGGTACTACTTATGTGGGCACATCCATCCGGTTGTAAAGCTGGTGACGCGGGCGGATGCGTTGCGGATGCCAGTATTCTGGCAGCGTAGACAAGGCATGGTGTTACCCTCCTTTGGAAGCTTTACGGGTGGGTATGTTATAGAACGTCATGCCTCCGAACGTTGCTATGGCGTCGGTCCGGAATCGGTGGTTGCGCTGCCCTAAGGCACCAGAAGGCAGCGCTGGCGCCACCCGGCGACAGGGCCTATGCTGCGAGCAGCAGTCGCACTAATGAACGAAGACTCTCTAACCCTCAGAACATCGAGTATCGAACGGTGACCATTAAGAATGGATCAGGACCTACCACAGTTACGCATCAATAGTTCACGCCTGTGGCAACGATTGATGGCTATGGCTCGGCACGGTGCAACGGCGGCCGGAGGCTGCAATCGCCAGGCACTGACTGACGAAGATAAAGCGGGTCGTGATTTATTTGTGCAGTGGTGCCGAGAGGCCGGCTGTTCACTGCGCATCGATGCGATTGGCAATATTTTTGCTCGCCGCGAGGGTCTGGACAGCCAAGCCCCGCCGGTCATCACGGGCAGTCACCTGGACACGCAACCCAGCGGTGGAAAATATGACGGTATTTATGGCGTGCTCGCCGGGCTGGAGGTCATGGACACCCTCAACGATGCACGCCTTGACACTACACATCCTCTGGAGACTGTGGTCTGGACCAATGAAGAGGGCTGTCGTTTCGATACGGCCATGATGGGCTCCGCCGTTTGGGCCGGACTAATGCCCCTGGCCGATGCCTATGCCCTTCAGGACAGGGACGGAGTAAGCGTGCAACAGGAATTGGAGCGCATTGGTTATCGCGGTACGACTGCTGCGAGCGTTAGTCCGGTGCATGCGGCTTTTGAACTACACATCGAGCAGGGCCCTGTACTAGAGGCAGAAAACCGCGATATCGGCGTGGTTAACGGTGTACAGCACATGAGCCGGTATCGCATCGAGATAGAAGGCGTCGAGGCGCACGCTGGCCCCACCCCAATGCCACTGCGCAAAGACCCTATGATGGCCCTGGCCAGATTTCTTCCAGCGCTTTACCAACTCGCCGAGGATCATGCTCCGGATGGCAGGATCACCTTCGGTTTTATCCATGCCGAACCAGGCTCTAGCAATACCGTGCCCGGTAGGCTGGAACTCACCGCTGACCTGCGTCATCCCGACGCCGGGCAATATCAGAGCATGGTGGATGCTCTTTATGACCGGGTTTCCAAAACCTGCGCTGACCTGGGTTTGCCATGCCATATCGAGTGCTTTTGGGAAGCCCCGGGCGTCACTTTTGACCAGGACTGTGTAGACGCAGTAGCCGCTGCCGTGACAAAACTGGATTATACCCACCGCAGCATTGTGTCGGGAGCAGGACATGATGCCTGCAACCTTGCCGCCGTGGTTCCTACCAGCATGATTTTCGTACCCTGTGAGGGAGGGCTCAGCCACAACGAGGCGGAGGCGATAACCGAGGGGCAGGCGGAGGCCGGGGCGAATGTGTTGTTGCATGCAATGCTGGAACGGGCGCGAGTCGTTGCGTAGATGTCGCTGTGCTTTTGCAGCGGCTCGATCCGTGCAACCCGGAGACAGATAAAAAGGCCGCCCTCACGGAGCTGATGTCTAGAGTAGTTGATCGTACTGGATTGATCACAACAGCCTTTGGGCTGTAGTGACCCTCCGGGCGCACCCGAAAAGCGGGGCCGGCTCTCCTCGCGCTGCGCGCTGCGGGCGTCTTGATTGCTATTCGCAATCAATCGAAGAGATTCGATCAAGCCGATCCCATCAAATAAAAAGGGGCTACCTGACGGCAGCCCCTTTGTATTTGGTGGGTCGTACTGGATTCGAACCAGTGACCAATTGGTTAAAAGCCAACTGCTCTACCAGCTGAGCTAACGACCCGAAGGGCGGCTATATTACGGATTGGTCGGTAAAACTCAAGCGGTTTCGCTGTGTTGGTTATAAAGGTATCCGAGACACACCTGGGTCAGGGGCTACAGTGCCGACGCCCGTTGAGCAATACCGTGATGAACGCGCCCAGGGTCAAAAATTACTGCTCAAAAAATCCTGCGCCAGTCGCACAGCAGAACTACCGCTGTTTGCAAACTCATTCACCACCCGCTGCAAATAGGCCTGGGCACGATCTCGATTGCCGCGTTCGTAATAAATCTTGCCCAGCTTGTAGAGCGCATCCGGCACTTTGCTATTGTTGGGGTACTGCTCCAGCAAGCGGGTGAATTCCCGTCGGGCAGATTCGTCATCCGGCGGCACCAGTACGAGGTAGAGTTCCCCCAGCCAGTAGTGGGCGTTCGGGGTATAGCGCCCTCCCGGGAAGTCCACCAGGAACTGTCTAAACGCCGTTACCGCCGAGTCAAATTGCTGACTGCGCACCAGCCCATAAGCCGCTCGGTAGGCCTCTTCTTCGCCTGCCAGCGTTCTCACCGCGGGTAGCGTGACAGTTTCGGATGCACCGGCCTCTGTAGTGTCACCATCCTCCGCAACGGCACCCGCGCTTCCCTTTAACCGCTGGTCCAGATCCAGATATTGCTCAAGACTCTGCTCTCTTAGCTGCTTTAGTTGGTACTCCTGCTCTTCCAGCCGCCCGCGCAGCTCCATCACCTCCTGCTGCAATAGTTGCATTTGGTAAAACATTTCCCCCGCACTGCCTGCAATGGGCGCACTGGGGTTAACTGTCACTGTATTGCTGACATTGTTCTGGTTGGGATCGCTCTGGCCAAGACTGGTCTGGCTGGAGTTGTCCTGGCCTGTTAGAACGGCATCGGACTGCGTCTGTTGGCGCCGCTCTGCTTCCAGATCAATATACTCTTGGCCCAGTGCGAGTGATGCATACTGCATCAGCCCTATGCATACAGCAGGCAGAGTGAGCAAAAGAGGTTTTGCGGGATTATTGAGAGCGGCCATATCTGCACCACAGGCGTTGTAAGATAGTTTTAGAACCGGTTTCAGTAGCCGTTTCGACAATAGTCTCGGCAATAGTCTCGGCAATAGCCTCGACACGGGTTTCGATAACGTTCTCGACAATGGTTTTGCCAAGGGTTTTGCCAAGAGTTTCGAGCACGATCTAAACGATTAATCGAAACGGATAGTGTAAACAAAAATGCCGTCTAAAGACGGCACCTTTGCTAGCCACGCCAGAGTCTCTGGCAAAGCGTTTTTCTAGGGCGCTACTGCCCGCTGGACAGCAGCGCAGAGACTCATGTTAACTACTTGATCTCTACGCGGCGGTTTTTCGACCAGGCTGCAGCGCCGGTACCGGAGACCGCCGGGCGCTCTTCGCCGTAGCTGACAGTCTCAACACGGCCGCGTCCTATACCGTTCACAGCCATATAATCGAGCACGGCCTTGGCACGGCGCTCACCCAGCGCCATGTTGTACTCGCGCGTTCCACGCTCGTCAGCGTGTCCTTCAAGACGCACGGTATCGCTGTTGCTCTTAAGCAGCGCGATGTGGGCATCCAGGACTCGACGTGTTGCAGCGTTGAGCGTCGACTTATCGAAGTCAAAATAAACAACGTTGCCAGCAGACGCCACCGCATCCTCCAGCATCTTCATCTTGCGCATGGTCTCTGCCTTACGCGCTTCCTCTTCAGCCATCATGGCTTCTTTGGCTTCCTTTTCAGCCATAGCAGCGTCTTCTTCAGAGGTGTCGGTGCTGGCACAGCCCGCCATCAAAAGAATTGCGAAGATAACTGACAACGCCTTTTCGGCGACGGTGACTTGTTTCATAGCCTTTCCTGCCCTTTGCTTAATAGTTGATTGTTGGACAATCGCAGCACCCCGAATCAGGGATTCCCCAGATACGGTGACCACGAGGGTTCTCGGACATCGCCCTCTCTCGCCGGGAGGCGAAACTGTACGCCACCGTCGACGGAGACGGCCGCCAGAATGCCGCGGTCACCGTATTTCGTGGCGTACAATAGCATAGAGCCATTAGGGGCGACACTGGGAGATTCGTCTAATGTGGTGCTTGTCAAGATTTCAACATTTCCCCGCAGGAGGTCTTGCACGGCAATGTGAAACCGGTCGTCTTTTTGCTGCACCATTACCATCGTGCGGCCATCCGCTGCGACCGAAGCGCGCGCATTCCAGGGCCCGTCAAAGGTGAGTCGCTCGGTCTTGCCTGAAGCGATATCCACACGATAGATCTGCGGCCTGCCGCCGCGGTCTGACGTAAAGACGATGGAGCGCCCGTCTGGCATCCAGGTGGGCTCAGTATCGATAGCGTAGTGACGCGTGATACGCCGCACAGCGCGGCTGGGCAAATCGATCACGTAAATATCCGGGCTGCCATCTTTGGACAGTGTCAGCGCAAGGCTGTTGCCGTCCGGCGAAAAGGCGGGCGCGCCGTTCAGGCCCGGGAAGTTAGTGACCTGCTCGCGAATCCCGGTAGTCAGATTATGTATAAATACCGCCGGGCGCGTTGTCTCGAAGGAGACATAGGCGATGCGCTCACCGTCGGGTGCCCACGTGGGGCTGAGTACAGGCTCGTTGGATTCATAGACAACCTCAGCCCGGGCACCGTCTGCATCGGCTACTGTCAGCTGATAGGTGCTGGGCGCGTCATAGCGCTGGGTCACTGCGACATACAGAATGCGCGTTGCGTAGGCGCCTCGCACACCGGTCAGCTTTTCATAGACCGCATCACTGACGCGATGCGCCAGCATGCGCAGATTCTGCGCCGTACCCGCCTTGCTACCCTGCAGTACAGACTGCTGTCGCTGCACATCAAACAGCTCGTATTCCAGCGTCACACTGCTGCCGCCAACGACCCGCCCGATGAGCAGGTACTCAACGTTGGTGGCTCGCCAATCGCGGTAGAAGACATCAGATGCCCGCGTCGGCAGGCTGAGCATATCGCTGCGTGCAACAGGAGAAAACTGGCCGCTGCGCTCGAGGTCGGCGCCAATGATCTGCGCAACATCCTCTGGCGCAGCGCCCCAGCCCGACCAGGCAAAGGGCACCACCGCTATGCTGGTGGGGTTATCCCGCCCGCGGGTAATCTCGATAGTTAACTGGGCCTGTGCCAGCGACGTGAACGTGCTTAGAAGCAAGCACAGAAAAAGACGACGTGAACGCATCATCAGTAGCGTAAATCCTCAGGTTTAAACTTTAGTCGCAACCGGCGAAAGTTTTGCTCAAACAATCGCGACTCCAGGTTCTTGAGCTCCGGGAAAGCCGCGGCACGTTCGACGGCACTCACGGCGGAATTATCAAACGCGGCGCTGCCACTGGAACGCGCCAGGGAAACACTCACCACCTTGCCGTTGGGAATAAGCTGTATCAGAAGCTCTGCCTCCATGCCGTTGCGCGCGCTGGGGGGACGACTCCAATTAGCCTCCACAGCGCTGGCGATTAAGGCAATATAACTGGCGGTTCGCTGCACATCCGTCAACGCCGCCAGATCTTCCTCCTCTTCTGCCATGGCTATCTGCAAATCGTCCATCGCCGTGCGCGGCTGGGGCGTCGATTCGGGTTCTGGCTCTGCCTCGGCGACCGGCTGAGGAGCAACCTCAGGTTTGGGCTCTGGCGCAGGCTTTGGCTTTGGTTGGGGCTTGGGCTTGGGCTTCGGCGAGGGCTTGGTAGCAACCTTCTCTGGTAGCGCTTTCTGTTTCGACACCTGCGGCTCAGGTGTCACCGTTACCAGTCGCGCTTCTATATAGCGCGGCACCGGTGGCGCGATCATCGCGGGTTCTTCAGCCGCGCTCCAGTTAGTCAGCAGCGCAACTACCAACAACCCGTGCAAGGCCAGGGTCAGCAGCGCGGGTCGCCAGAAGATGGGAGCGCGCCTCATCCGGGTGGCTCCGTGACCAGCCCAACGTTGGGGGCGCCCGCATCCTGTAGCGCACTCATCAGGACGACGACTTCGCCGTAGGGCACTCGCTGATCTCCCCACACCATGACTGGCTTTTCCGGATTGCGTCGCATCACCGCTGCCACACGCTCTCTGACCGTCGCCAGTGACAACACCTGCTTTTGATCGGCGCCGAGATTCAAAAACAGATCGCCCTGCGCATTAATGGAAACGATCAAGGGCTCCGGGTCCTGATTTTCCACGGGATCGGAATCTGCCTCGGGCAGGTCTACTTTCACGCCCTGCATCAGCAGCGGTGCGGTCACCATAAATATCACCAACAACACCAGCATCACGTCGATATAGGGCACGACGTTGATCTCTGCCATCGGTCGATGTTTGCGTCCGGGCATGCTATTGCTTCTCAGCGCGAGCCTTCAGCGCATGGGCCTGGCGCAGCAGGATACTGGTGAACTCATCCACAAACCCCTCATAGCGGCCGGTGTACGTATCGAGCTTGGCTGCAAACCGGTTATAGGCCATCACCGCCGGGATCGCTGCGAACAGTCCCATGGCCGTTGCTACCAGCGCCTCGGAAATCCCCGGCGCCACGGTGGCCAGAGTCGCCTGCGTGGAGTTCGCCAGGCCGCGGAAGGAATGCATGATGCCCCATACAGTTCCAAACAGACCGATGTAGGGGCTAGTAGACCCTACCGTGGCGAGAAAGGGCAGGTGTCGCTCCAACGCCTCTTCCTCGCGGCGCAGCGCCACTCGCATGGCGCGCTGACAGCCGTCCATCATGGCGTCGCTGTCCATGCCCTGCTGGGCCAGGCGCGAAAATTCTTTGAAGCCCGCGCGAAATATACCTTCCAGGCCTGCGATCGGGCCGGCTTCTGCGCGCTCGTTGCCGTCGCGATAGAGCTGCCCCAGGTCTACTCCGGACCAGAACTCCTCCTCAAAGCCAAGCATCTCCTCGCGCACGCTGCGAAAGTACAACAGCCGCTGCGCGATCATGAACCAACTCATGACGGACGCCAGCAATAGCAGCCCCATCACCGCCTGCACGGTCAGACTGGCGTTGAGTACCAGGTCAATCAGGCTGAGTTGTTCTTCCACGTAGTCTCCCCTATCACTTTATATGTGAGCGCTCAGGTGAGCTCTGCTCTCAGCTCTGCACTCAGCTCGATAATAGCGAGCGCAAATGCTCTCTAACCGGTCCCGACATTTTGCAGGGCTGCATACTGACCCTGTCGATATAGACAATTTCCACGCGCGCATGCACCAGGGTATGTTCAGACCGCTCTACGGTCTGTTCCATTACCAGCACAGCTGCCCCAACGTGGACGGGTCTGACGGTAACCTGCAGTTCATCATCCAGCCGCGCCGGCTGCACATAGCGTAGCTGCACATCGCGTACCACAAACATATTGCCAGCATCAAAAATGTGCTCCCTGTCATAGCCCAGGCTGCGCATATACTCGGTTCTGGCCCGTTCCATGAATTTCAGATAATTGACGTAGTACACGATGCCGCCGGCATCGGTATCTTCGATGTAGACTCGAAGTGACAGAGAAAATTCCGATGCAGCCACGCTTTAGTCATCCGCTAACACAACGGCGCCAGCCCGCGCTCAATCCTGGCCGTCCAGGGGCAAGCTGAGGTTAGCGTCGGCGGAATCAGTGGTCTGCGTCGGCGTGATGCCGAAGTGCTCCCAGGCACTGCGCGTCGCCATGCGGCCGCGCGCCGTGCGCATCAGATAGCCCTGCTGAAGCAGGTACGGCTCGATCACATCCTCGATAGTGCCACGTTCCTCAGACAGCGCCGCGGCCAGGCTTTCAACGCCAACAGGACCGCCGTCAAATTTCTCGATCAGCAGTTTGAGCAGGCGCCGATCCAGGGTGTCGAATCCGACACGATCGACATCCAGCAAATCCAGCGCATCTCCTGCCACCTCTGCGCTGATGTGCCCGTCGCCCTTGACCTCGGCAAAATCGCGCACCCGCCGCAACAGCCGATTGGCGATACGCGGCGTGCCCCGTGAGCGCCGGGCGATCTCGATAGCACCCTGCTCTGATACATCAACACCCATGATCTTGCCGGAGCGTTTTACGATGCCTGCCAGATCCATCACGCTGTAAAACTCAAGCCGCTGAACAATGCCAAAGCGATCGCGCAGGGGTGAGGTGAGCAGCCCGGCGCGCGTGGTGGCGCCGACCAGAGTAAACGGAGGAATATCCAGCTTGATAGAACGCGCTGCCGGCCCCTCACCTATCATAATGTCGAGCTGATAATCCTCCATTGCCGGATACAGGATTTCCTCAACAAAGGGACTGAGCCGGTGTATTTCGTCGATGAACAGCACATCGCCTGGCTCGAGATTGGTCATCAGTGCCGCGATGTCGCCTGCCTTTTCCAGCACCGGACCCGAGGTGCTTTTTAAGTCGCCCCCCATCTCTGTCGCAATAATATGGGCCAGCGTTGTTTTGCCGAGTCCCGGCGGACCAAAAATCAGGGTGTGATCAAGTGCTTCTTCACGACGTCGTGCCGCTTCGATAAATATCTGCATCTGCTCGCGCACACCGGGCTGGCCAGCATACTCCGATAGCGACTTCGGGCGTATCGCTCTATCGAGAGCGTCATCACGCCCCCCGCGTTCCGTATCGCTTTTCTCTGGCGCAATCAGGCGGTCGGTCTCAATCATTGCGATCTCGTTGCTATCTTGATGCTATCTTGATGAAACCATGGATTTAAGCGCCAGCCGAATCAGTTCTTCACTGCGCTGCACTCTGCCATCGTTGGCGGCAGTCACGGCCCGGCTCGCCTCAGCAGGCTTATACCCCAGGGCTATCAGGGCACTCTCTGCCTCAGTCTGTATATCTTTCTCAAGTCCATTCATATCGATCGTCGCAGTCTGCTCGTCGTCAACACTGCCGAGCCAGTCAGCCAGCTTGTCACGCATTTCAATCAACAGACGCTCCGCCGTCTTTCGCCCCACACCCGGTAAGGCGACCAGCGTGCTGGTGTCATCACGCTGTACGGCGCGAACGAACGCATCTGCATCCAAGCCAGACAGAATCGCGAGGCCCAGCTTCGGGCCTACGCCGTTGACTTTAATCAGATGCCGGAACAAGCGGCGTTCCCGCTCATGCATAAAGCCGTACAGTAACTGCGCATCATCGCGCACCACGAAATGAGTATGCAGGGTTACTGTGGATCCCGGCTCGGGCAACTCGTACAGGGTCGTCATAGGCACCTGAATTTCATAGCCGACACCGCCAACGTCCAGCAGGATATCTGGTGGTTGAACGTCCTGTAGCAGACCGCAGATGCGCCCGATCATGATGAGGTTCTCCAGTGCAGACACCATTGTAGGGCAGTGTTACAAGGGGTGTCATGCACAGTGCTCACAGCCCCCGGCGGCGACTGCGCGCCTGTCGCACCAGCGCTTGCTGCGTATGGGCATGACAGATCGCAGCGGCCAGTGCGTCGGCGGCATCTTCGGCCGGCGCTGCAGGCAGGTTCAACAACCTCACCACCATGTGCTGTACCTGAGCCTTGTCCGCGCCACCGGTGCCGACTACCGCCTGCTTTATCGACTTGGCCGCATACTCATATACCGGCAAACCGTGATTGACGGCGGCAACGATAGCGGCACCACGGGCCTGACCCAGTTTTATGGCCGCTTTTGCGTCTCGAGCCAGGAACACCTCTTCAATGGCGAATTCTTGTGGCGTGTGTTGCGCAATGATTTCCGAGACGCTGTCATGGATAATTTTGAGGCGCTCGGGAAGTCCTGCGCGCGGCAGGCGAATCACGCCGCTGGTGACATATTCACTGCTCCCTGAAACATGGGAGATGATGCCAAAACCGGTTTTCTGCGAGCCTGGATCAATGCCCAGAATCAGCGCCATAGGTATGTCCGATGCCTGCCAGACCGCATTATCGCGGAGTCATCCATCGAATGGAATGTCGGGAAGCAGGCGGGGCTGTTTATTCCATCGCGGCGAGTACCGCTTCGGGAATATCCGCGTTGGTGTAAACATTCTGCACGTCGTCCAGGTCTTCCAAAGCGTCCACCAGCGCCATAATGCTTTCAGCGCCACGGAAGTCCAGCTCTACGGTGGTTGATGCAATCATTGTGACTTCACCGTTCTCACAGGCGAGGCCCGCTTGGTCCAGTGCCAGTTTAACCGCGGAAAAATCTTCCCAGGGCGTAATCACTTCGACGCTGCCGTCGTCCAGCGTGTCTATATCTTCAGCACCCGCGTCCAGGGCGACTTCCATAACGGCTTCTTCGTCTGTGCCTGCGGCAAAGGAGAGCTGCCCCTTGCGGCTGAAAAGGTAGGCAACGGAGCCATCTGTGCCCAGATTGCCACCGCGCTTGCTGAAGGCATGACGCACTTCCGCCACGGTGCGGTTGCGGTTGTCCGTCATGGCTTCTATCAAGACAGCAACGCCACCGGGGGCATAGCCTTCATAGGTCAGCTCCTCCATATCATCGCTATCACTAGTGCCAGCACCGCGAGCGATGGCGCGGTCAATGGTGTCGCGGGTCATGTTAGACCCTAGCGCCTTGTCCACCGCGGCGCGCAGTCGCGGGTTATCAGCGGGCTCAGGCCCGCCCTGCTTGGCGGCAACGACCAGCTCGCGGATCAGCTTGGTGAACATCTTGCCACGCTTGGCATCCTGCGCTGCCTTGCGATGCTTGATATTGGCCCATTTACTGTGTCCTGCCATGGCTCAGCTCTCCCCGGACTTACTCTTTGCCATCACCCGCCACCGCGTCGTCGCTGCCGCCGGCGCGCTCGGCTTTGGGAGTCTCACGCAGCCGCAGATTGAGTTCGCGTAGCTGCTGTGCGTCTACAGTACCAGGAGCATTCGTCATTACGCAGGCGGCTGACTGGGTTTTGGGAAAGGCGATGACATCGCGAATTGATGTGGCACCCGTCATCCACATAATGATGCGGTCGAGCCCGAAAGCGATGCCACCATGCGGGGGTGCGCCATATTTGAGCGCATCCAGCAGAAAGCCAAATTTGTCTTGCGCTTCCTCAGCACCAATTCCCAGAATTTCAAGCACGGCCCACTGCGTGTCCCGACTGTGTATGCGGATGGAACCACCGCCCAGTTCCGTGCCGTTGAGGACCATATCGTAGGCCCTGGAAAGGGCCTGCTCCGGCGCAGTGCGCAGGGTATCCAGATCACAGGATGGCGCAGTGAAGGGATGGTGCAGCGGCGTGAGGCCACCGTCGACCTCTTCGAACATGGGGAAATCGACGACCCACAGCGGCGCCCAGCCCTCCGCGACCAGATTCAGATCATGACCAACACGCGTTCGCAGCGCGCCCAGAGAGTCGTTGACGACGCGGGTCTTATCAGCACCAAAGAAAACTATGTCGCCGTCTGCCGCACCGAGCCGTTGCATCAGGGCTTGTATAACCGGGTCCGGCATGAACTTTAGAATCGGTGACTGTAGCCCCTCAGTACCAGCGGCGAGATCATTCACCTTGATCCAGGCAAGCCCTCGCGCACCGAACTGCGAGATGTAGCTGGTGTAGTCATCAATCTCTTTGCGGCTGATGCTGGCGCCACCGGGAACGCGCAGCGCTGCCACGCGACCGGCAGGGTCTACCGCAGGCCCGTTGAATACCTTGAATTCGACCTCGGTCATAAGGTCATCAATGCTGACCAGCTCCAGAGGAATACGAAGATCCGGTTTATCCGACCCGTAGCGCTCCATAGCCTCATGCCAGGTCATATGGGGGAACGGCGGTAGTGTCTCCTCTAAAACCTCAGAAAACAGGTGGCGCATCATACGCTCCGCGACATCCATGATTTCCGCTTCGTCGGTAAAGGACGCCTCGATATCAATCTGTGTGAACTCGGGCTGTCGATCCGCACGCAGATCTTCGTCGCGAAAACACTTTGCGATCTGATAGTACCGATCAAAGCCGGAGACCATGAGTAGCTGCTTAAACAACTGGGGCGATTGCGGCAGCGCAAAAAACTCTCCGGGGTGGGTGCGACTGGGTACCAGATAGTCGCGGGCGCCCTCTGGCGTAGCGCGTGTGAGGATAGGTGTCTCCATGTCCAGGAAGCCCTCACCGTCAAGGAAGTTACGGACGGCCTGGGTAATCCGGGAGCGCGCAATGAATCGCGCCTGCATCTCATGCCGGCGCAAGTCCATATACCGGTACTTGAGACGGACGTCCTCGCCAACTGCAGTATATTCATCAAGCTGAAAAGGCGGTGTCTCGGCGCTACTGAGAATCTCAAGAGTCTTTCCCAGCACCTCAATTTCGCCAGTCCTCATATTAGGATTGACCGTACCTTCTCCGCGAGCGCGCACGCGACCGCTGACACAGAGAACATATTCACTGCGAACGCGGTCGGCACGCTCAAAATGTTCTTCCGTATCGGGATCGAATACAACCTGTACGATGCCTTCGCGATCACGCAAGTCGAGAAAAATCACTCCGCCATGATCGCGGCGGCGATCCACCCAGCCACACAGCGTGACAGTCTCATCAATGTTGGCAGTGGTCAGGTCACCACAATAGTGGGTGCGCATAGAGTCGTCCTGATAGGAGGTTTGGGGAGTTGTAGCCTTCAGTCGGCCGCTTTGGAATTCGAGCCTGTGCTTTTCCCGGCAACGCTGGTATCTGTCTTCCCGGCATTGCTACTGGGCGTGCCACTAGCTGCACTGCTGCCAGACTGAGCGTCACTGGCAGAGCTGTTGCCATCGCCACCGGAAGCGGCCTTATCGCCGGCAAGATTCTTTTTCCCGCCCGTCTTGAAATCCGTTTCGTACCAGCCGCCGCCCTTCAGCCTGAATGCTGCCGCCGACACTTTCTTCCGTAGCGAAGGAGACCCGCACTCTGGGCAATCGCGCAGTGGTTCGTCACTAATCTTTTGCAGCGCTTCCAGTTCGAAGTGACACGCCTGGCACTGATATTCATAGATCGGCATGGTTTCTTGCGTATCTGTATTGAGAAGGTCAAAACGGGCGCGGATTTTAGCCTAATTCCCAGCAGCGAGGTAGCCGTTAGGCTGACAAACCGCTGCCTGGTCGGCTTGTTCACTTCGGCGAGCTGTCTGTTCTGGCATTAGCGACGTCGCGGCGATCCTATTCAAAAACACTTGATTAGTGTGGCAGGAAGAAGCGCCGGAGGGGCTAGGTGATGCTGCGTGATGACGCAGCACCGGGGAGGAGGCTGTGCCGCCGCCACACGACGGCGGCATATGCTCTTGACGATACGCGCTGTACGCGATGCCTACTGCGTAAGCGCGCTCGTCAACAGATCAGGAGTCTGCGAACTCCTTCATCTTTTTCAGCGGACGCACTTTTACCGCAACGCTGGCAGGCTTGGCTGCAAACACTGTGGGCTCGCCCGTGAAGGGATTAATACCCTTACGCGCCTTGCGTGCCGGCTTTTTCACCGTGGTGATCTTCATAAGACCAGGCAGGGTGAACTCGCCAATGCTGCGCTTCTTGATGCTACGCTCAATCAGCATTTCCAGCTCGTCCATAACGTCTGCCACCTGCTTTTTACTTAGACCCGTGGTGTCAGAGATAGAGCCTACAATTTGGCTTTTCGTCATTTTGGTCTTGAGGGCCGGAGCGGCCTTCGCGACGGGAGCTGCCTTTTTAGCTGGCGCCTTTTTCTTGGCTGGAGCCTTCTTCTTGGCTACCGCCTTCTTTTTGGCTGGCGCCTTTTTGGCCGCTACCTTTTTCTTGGCTGGAGCCTTTTTAGCAACTGCCTTTTTCTTGGCCGGAGCCTTCTTCTTGGCAGGAGCCTTTTTCTTCACCGCTGCTTTTTTCGTAGCCATGTTTAAGTGGTCCTTCCTGTTCGCTAGGAGATCGTCGTGTGGATTTTATTCCTGTTTTTAAGCGTATTTTGCTAGTAATGCCGCTAAGAAACAGGGCCAGGTCAACCACCGCTGTGGCGCCTGAACACTGTATAAATCATGGTCCCGGCTAATACAAGGCTTGCACCTTAAAATACGATATTTATTTGGCCTGTCGGCAAAAAATGCCTTGAAACAAGGCATATCTCGACAGTTTTTTTGCAACAGACGTAAAATAGCGCTCCCTCTGACTGGACATCACAGCGATGCGCACAAGCTCCTTCTTATTGGCAACCGTGAAGGAAACCCCCTCCGACGCCGAAGTCACCAGCCACCGCTTAATGATTCGGGCGGGCCTCATTCGCAAACTGGCTTCAGGGCTTTATACCTGGTTGCCTACGGGTTTGCGGGTGCTACGCAAGGTCGAGAGCATTGTGCGGGAGGAAATGAATCGGGCCGGCGCCCAGGAAGTCAGCATGCCAGTGGTACAGCCGGCTGAGTTGTGGGAGAGCTCTGGTCGCTGGCAACAGTACGGTCCAGAGCTTCTGCGCTTCGAAGACCGTCACGCGCGCCCCTTTTGTCTTGGGCCGACTCATGAAGAGGTCATCACAGATCTGGTGCGCAATGAAATAAGAAGCTACAGGCAACTGCCCGCAAACTTCTATCAGATACAGACCAAGTTTCGCGACGAGATCCGTCCACGCTTTGGCATCATGCGGTCTCGCGAGTTTTTGATGAAGGATGCCTATTCCTTTCATCTCAATGCCGCCTCACTGCAAGACACGTATGACGGCATGTTTGCTGCTTACAGTCGAATTTTCACTCGCTTAGGCCTCAACTTCCGCGCCGTCATCGCCGACACCGGTTCGATAGGTGGCAGCAGCTCTCACGAGTTCCATGTTCTGGCCGACGCCGGTGAGGATGCAATCGCCTTCAGCACGGAAAGCGACTACGCCGCTAACGTGGAGATGGCTGAGGCGATTGCACCCGATGTGGAAACTCCCGCCCCCAGCGAGACAATGGCCGAAGTCGCGACTCCCGGTGTACACAGCATCGAAGACCTCTGCCAGCAGCTTGACATCGCGCCGCAGACGACATTGAAAACCCTGTTGGTGGAAGGCGATCTAAAAGACACGCCCTTAATAGCGCTGGTCCTGCGAGGTGATCATCAACTCAATGAGATCAAGGCAGAAAAGCTCGAGGGCGTTGCAGTTCCCCTGCGATTTGCGAGCACAGATCTCATTCAGAC
Source organism: Pseudomonadota bacterium (assembly GCA_038746745.1). Taxonomy (GTDB): domain Bacteria; phylum Pseudomonadota; class Gammaproteobacteria; order Pseudomonadales; family Halieaceae; genus JANQIO01. Next base: position 12,964 of record JBCDKJ010000013.1, on the reverse strand, counting down.
AACATTGGGCTGTGCGCCGGGTTCTTTGGGGCCGGTCGGGATAGATATACCTGTTCTCGTGGACCGCGCCGCTGCTGTCATGGCAGATTTCTGCTGCGGCGCCAACCGCGACGGCTTTCATTTTTTGGGCGTTAACTGGGCGCGGGATTGCACGCTGGGGGAAGTTGTCGACCTGCGCAACGTCGAGACTGGAGATAGCAGCCCGGACGGGCGCGGCCATTTGGAAATCAAACGCGGCATCGAAGTCGGACATATCTTTCAACTGGGGACCAAGTACAGTGAAGCGATGGACGCGACGGTGCTGGATGAGGCCGGCAAAAGCGCGACGGTATCTATGGGTTGTTACGGCATCGGAGTCAGCAGAATTGTCGCTGCCGCAATTGAACAGAATCACGACGAGCAGGGCATTATCTGGCCCGACGCGATGGCGCCTTTTCAGGTTGCAATTGTGCCGATCAATATGCAGAAATCCGAGGCTGTCGCCGAATGTGCAGAGTCTCTGTATCAGGCTCTGACGGAACACGGTATCGAAGTGCTGCTGGACGACCGCAATGAGCGTCCCGGCGTCAAGTTTGCCGACATGGAGCTGATAGGCATTCCGCATCGACTGGTCATCGGCGACAGAGCGCTTGCCGACGGCAAGCTCGAATACAAGGGACGGCGCGATAGCGAGCCGACCCTGATCTCCGAGGCGAAGGCACTGTCCCATATTCTGGATTGCGTGAACCCTTGATATGCGGCGTACGTCGCAGCTTACAGTCCTTGCATTGGGCCTTGCACTGGGCAACCTGCTGGCGCTGCAACCCGAACTCGCCGCGGCACAGCGATCTGAAGCCGACGCCCAGCTCAGCAGTAGCGCTCAGTCTGACGCCAGCGAACAAAAACAGCTGCGAGCATTTCTAGAGCGCAGTATCTCCCGAGCCAGCAGCTTTGAGGATCGCTTTGCTGCAGAGGTGTGGCTGCTGGACATGTCTGGTCGCATGGAAGCGTTTATTGGCGACCCCGATCAAAGGCTGGCGCTGCTCGAAGCGGTGCACTTCTACTCGCAAGAGACTCAGCTACCGGCGGAACTGGTGCTCGCCGTAATAGAAGTGGAAAGTCACTTTGAGCGCTTTGCCGTGTCGCGTTCGGGAGCCCAGGGCCTGATGCAGGTGATGCCATTCTGGCGCGAGGAGATTGGACGGCCAGAGGACAATCTCACCGACGTCCGTACCAACCTGTCCTACGGCTGTCGCATACTGCAGTTCTACATTGAGCAGGAACAAGGTCGACTGAGCACGGCGCTAGCGCGTTACAATGGCAGCGCAGGAAGTCGCACGTATTCTGACAAGGTTGAGGCCGCCTGGCGCAGGCACTGGCAAAAAGCGCCACTGGATTGGCGCTAGCCAGACCAATGCACGTCACAGTCGCTGGCCATTCCGGCACTCGGTTTTAACATGGAGGGCCGACTGGTAGGCTTCAAACACCGCTCACAAGTGCCGTGCTATACGATGTGCAAAGACGCAACGGCCGGGCTGGAGCGATGCGGGCGATATGTGCGATACAAACAGTGCAAAAATTTATGTGAGGCGACACTATGGATTTTGACAGTCTGCTACTGATTTTGATTGCCTGGCTGCTGTGGACTATTCACCAGGACCTCACCGAGAGTAATGACCGCGCTCGCAGCCTGAAAACTACCGTCAACCAGTTGCTGGCGAAGCTGGAACAACGGCCAGCGCAGAGAGATGTGTTAGGCACATCCGCCGCTGAAGAGGCGGCTACTGTGAATCTTAATACGGCGAGTATGGCACGACTGCAGTCGTTGCCCCGCATCGGTGCCGTAACCGCTCAGCATATTGTGGATGCGCGCCCGTTTAACGCAATAGAGGACTTACGCGGCGTAAACGGCATTACCAATGCAATTTTTAGCGACATTCAGGGCAAAGTAAGCGTTTGACTCTTCTCTTTTTCTTACTGGTTTAACTGTCATCCTAACTCTTGTCCTGGCTCTTATCCTTATTGCTACCCTACCGCTTACGCTGATCCTTATCCTTCAGGCAAGAAACCTTCATAGCCGCGCCTTTAAACCTAGATCCTTTATTCCCTGAACGTTTATAAACGGAAACGTTAGACACCCATACTGGAGAGCGTATTCATGACGCGTCGCAGTATGCCGATAAAAGCGGGGTGGTCCGTTTCCAGGCGGGTCGCCAACTCTTCCACGGTATCAACAATATCCAGCTCGGCGGGGGACTCCACTTCATCATCGAGATGTTGCTCTACATCGCTGATAAGCCCATGCAGGCGCTGTCGCTCCGGTGCATCGAGCGGCAGGCTGTCTACCTCATCCAGTAGGCGAGAAAGATCGTTTAGTACCTGTTCCTTACTCATGGCATGTGAATCACGGCGTGGAAATAACGGCTAGCTGCGAAGGTCCTCGCGCCTATTGCCACTTCTGACTTCGGCGCCCTTATGCGTCTGAACGATAACCTGTCTAGGCGGCCCCATCAAACAGATCGCGAAACCCGGAGCGCTCGTGACGGCCGATCACAATGTTTTCCAGGGTGCCAATGCCCTCTCGATCACCCATACGCGCTCGCACCATGTGGTGCACATGAATAAATTCATAACCCAGAGGATCGATGGCATTCAGATCCCATTCCTCCCGCGCTGTCTCCAACTCTCCCTGCCACACGCCATGTCCCCACTGCGGGTGACTGTAGCCGATACCAATCAGTTGAAAACGCAATACGGGCTCCATCTCGATGTCGTATCGGTTGCCAGCCTGATCCGCCATGTTGAGTGTCATATGCGCAGGCCTGCGAGTGCCTGTCTCCCATTGGATAGTATGAGAAATCTCCACCATCGGAATCTGGCCGGGGTCTTCTCCATCGGGAATAGACTCGGGCGTGTCGTATAGCGGCAACAGGTCCGCACTGACCTGAGTCGGATGACCATCCCGGTCTTCGAAGGTCCCCATTTGCGTGCAGACATCGCCAAAGTTGATGGGATTCCAACACCAGTACACACCGGGTTCCTGATTCAGCAGGCCGGGAGCGCCGCCCTGGGGCTCACCCACGGGTCGCACCCCCCAGGACTTGTCGCGTGCACCGTAGGCGCGGTTGACCTCAATGCGCTGGCCGTCAATCTCGATAAAACCCTGCCAGTAGCCCAACTGGGTAAAGCGGGTGTTATGCATGATGAGGTGGCCATCGTCATACATAATATTTTGCGGCTCTTCGTGCGCCACGCTGGCTGCGGTAAACAAGAGGTCACAGCTTATGTTGTGTTCATTCGGCGCAAGCTGCAGGCGGAACTCCCGCAGTGGCTTAACCACCGTCACCGATAACGGGCCTACCACAGTCTCATCACGCTCTTTGGGGGCACGACGTGACCCATGAAATGCGTACTGTTTGCCACCGGTCGAGATGCTGAAGTGCGCATCCATGATGCGCCGGTTAGGATACAAGCCCAGACCTGCTTCAAATAAGTAGCTGCCCGCGCTGTCCATACCATTCATCCAATAACGATCATAAAAATTGCGATCACTCTGGGAAGGTTCGGCGACAGGCGCTGCGGTCTGGTGGATACAGTAGTCATCAAAGCGGGTGATCATGGCGGGCTCCCAGGGTAGATCGCCTGGCGCGCCCCTGCTCTGAGCATCTGCCAAGCGCGCATAACGCATTCGATTAAGGCTAGCTCGCCAATATACGAAGCCCGCTTTCGCCCCTCAAGGCGTGAGGTGGTTATGGCGCCTAGTGCACCATAGGCTTTTCGTGCTGGGCTGCGTTATCAAACCAGTCCGCGCGGGTTACCGCCCTGCTAATCAGCTCATAGAGTTGGTGGCGCAACTTATTGTCCAGATTGAGCGTGAGACCTTTGCCCTCCGGACCCTTCAAGCTGATCGCAATCGTATCATCCAGCAACTGCTTTTCGCTCAAGGCCGTAATCAGCACGCCGTCTTCGCCGAGCGGGTATGCTGTTGGCTCCGCTTCGTAAGGCTGCTGAAAGGCTTTTTCTTCCACCTCACCGTCGTGCTTGATACGGGCTACTTCGCGTCGCGTCTCCTGGGGCACGACCTGTTGTTTGTCGACCTCTTTCTCAAAGCTGAGCTCCAGGCGTTCCAGCAGTACCTTCGTAAGGCGTCGCGTGCACCAGGCACGGTACTCTTTATCATCGGTGGTAGACACCTTGAGTAGCAGGCGATCTTCGGCGTTGACGTAGCTGACGTTGATTTGCTTCAGCCGCGGCGCATCAGCCATGTCAGCGTCCGAGCGCTACCTGCGTCTTATCAAGTGCGACTACGGCTCGCTCAATCAGCAAATCAATCTGCTCCAGGCTCATTGTCAGAGGCGGCGCAATAATCATTGTGTCACCCACCGCACGCATAACCAGCCCGGACTCTACCGAGAGCGTGCGGCACAGGGCACCTGCACTGCCGTCTGCATCAAAGCGCTCACGGGATGATTTGTCCGCCACCAATTCCAGTGCCGCCACGAAACCGACACCGCGCGCTTCCCCGACCAGCGGGTGCTCACTCAGTTGCGCCCAGCGCGACTGCAGGTGGGGCGCTTTTTCCTCTCTCACTGTACGAACGATATCCTCGCTTTCGAGAATATCCAGTGTGGCCAGGGCCGCCGCACAGGCTGCAGGATGGCCGGAATAGGTGTAGCCATGCGCAAACTCTCCGCCGTCCGCTTTTAACACATCAGCGACTCGATCCCCGACCATGACGCCTCCCAGTGGCTGATAACCATTGGTGACGGCCTTGGCAAAGGTCAGGAGGTCCGGCTGCAGGTCATAGTGATCAGAGCCGAACCACTGCCCGAGACGGCCGAAGCCACAAATCACCTCATCGGCGATGAGAAGAATGTCGTGCTCCGCGCAAATGCGTTTGATCTCCGGCCAGTAACTGTCCGGCGGCACAATCACACCGCCCGCACCCTGCACCGGCTCTGCGATGAACGCGGCCACGTTATCAGCGCCCAGCTCGTTAATTTTCTCCTCAAGGGAACGCGCGGCCTGCACACCAAATGCCTCGGGATCCTGGTCGCCACCTTCACCAAACCAGTACGGCTGGTCCACGTGAGTGATGTAGGCCAGGGTTTCAAACTGCTTGTGCATAAATGACATGCCACCAAGGCTGGCGCCGGCAATTGTGGATCCGTGATAGCCATTTCTGCGGCTGATCACAAAGCGTTTACCAGGCCGCTCCCGTAAATCCCAGTAGCGCCTGAGGATACGCAGCTGCGTGTCATTGGCCTCGGAACCGCTGGCGGTGAAAAAGAAATTATTCAGGTGAGACTGGGTGACGCCAGCCAGGCGCTGTGCAAGCTCAATGACAGGCGGATGTGCACATTGGAAAAAGCTGTTGTAGTAAGGCAGCTCCTGAAGCTGACGGTGCACGGCGTCTGCAATACGCTGTTGCCCGTAGCCGAGGCTGCAGCACCAGAGTCCCGACATCCCGTCGAGGATCTCGTTGCCCTCGCTATCGTAAATAAAAGGCCCGTCCGCGCGCTCTATGATCCTGCTGCCCTTTTCAGCCAAATCTTTAAAGTCGGTGAATGGGTGCAGGTAGTGGCTGCTATCCAGCGCTTGCCAGTCACCGCTGGCGCGCTTGGGAGTAATGCTATTCATGACCGTGCCTCACAAAAATTGACAAGCTTGTTTGCGCTCAATGATGATTGTGCCATATGGTCTGAGGTGCGGCGAGTAACCACTATTCGGTAGGCGCTCTATGTGTGCGTCCCTATGTGTGCGTCTCTATGTGGGCATCTCTCTATCGGCGTCTCTCCGTGGGCATGTCACTGTGAGCGTCTCAGACCCGCCGCGGGAGATTTTACTGAACTCTTTAACCCAACCCTATAACCCAATCCTATGATCTAACCCTATGCCTGCCATTGAACCACTGGCCCGCTGGAACAGGGATATCGCCAAGGCGATTACGCAGCTTGGCAACGACAAGTTCTTTCCAACGTTGATCGAGGCCATACTTCGCAACGTCAAGGCGGATTATCCCCAGGTCTGGCTGTACCACCGGGAATTGCCGCCACAGTGCATCTACCACGAAGTGCCAGACTACGCGATTCGCTCCCAGATCGATCTGTATCTGGATGGCCCCTATCAGGAGGATCCTTTCTACAAAGTGTCTATGCGCCAGGCTCGCGGGCGCTTCTACCGATTGTCCGATCTAATGGCGGGCAAGTTTGAGACAAGCTCCTACTATCATGACTATTATCGAGATACAGCAACTGAAGATGAGGTGATGTATCTGGCACGTCTGAGGGATGGCAACGTCATCAATATCAGCCTGATGCGAAAAAACGGCCGCGGCCGCTTTTCCAAGGATGAATTCAGATTACTACACGCGCTATCCGCGCCTGTCACAGCACTGATTAAGCAGCACAGCGATGTGGCTGATTTCAGCCAGCGCTATATGCTGGGTCCTGACATCAACGACGTTATTGACCTGGCGTTTCATGCCTTTGGCTCATCTCTGCTCTCCCCCAGAGAAAAGAGCGTGCTGGAATTGATGCTCAGGGGCTATTCCAGCCATGCATCGGCGGATAAGCTAGGCATCGCTATCGAGACACTGAGACGGCACCGTAAAAGTATTTACCGCAAGCTCGATGTGAATTCACAAACCGATCTTTTTTCCCTGTTCATCGCCACTCTGCCCTACCTCGGCCAGGCTGGCGTTAATGATCCTTTAACGATTTATCTCGCGCCTCCGCAGCCGTCACTGAGACCCTGACCCATGTGGGGCATTGCTGCCGCTAATAGTTATCAGCAGCCTTGTTTTCATATAGAAGGATCGCATAACCAATGTCTGTTGAAGCAGACGGCTTTCTACGAGCCCACCCTGAAATCACCACGATTGAAGCCCTGGTGCCAGACTGTAACGGCGTCCTGCGGGGTAAATGGCTACCCCAGCACAAACTGAAGAAAGTCTACGAGGGCGAATTCAAGCTGCCCGTTACCACCTTGAGCCTGGACATCTGGGGCCGGGATGTCGAAGAGTTGGTATTTGAATCCGGCGACGCAGACGGCATCCTCCGGCCTGTGGAGGGGACGCTGGTTAGAACCCCCTGGGCTAACGATGACAGCTTCGGGCAGGTGCTGTTATCACTCTACAATCCAGACGGCAGTCCCTACGCGGGCGACCCGCGTAACGTGCTGAAGCAAGTCCTGTCGCGCTTTCATAATGCCGGCTGGCGGCCGGTTGTCGCGGCGGAACTCGAATTCAGCCTGCTGCGCCTGGAGGGCGAGGACATCCGACACACCTGCCGTGACCTGTCCGGTCGCGAACCCATCGGCGGAGATCTGTACAGCGTTGACGTGCTGCATGACAAAGTGGAGCTGCTGAAGGATATGCGCAGCGCCTGTGAGGCCCAGGGCCTGCCTTTTGATGGCATTGTGAAAGAATCTGCGCCCTCACAATATGAAATCAACATGCAGCACATCGACAACCCCGTGCTGGCGGCAGATCAACTCACTCTGCTGAAGCGACTGGTTAAAGGCGTGGCGGCAAGACATGGACTGATTGCGAGCTTTATGGCCAAGCCCTTTGCCGAGGAAGCTGGCAATGGCATGCATTTGCACTGCAGCGTACTGGATGAAAAAAGCGACAACATTTTTGACGACGGCAGCGCTCAGGGGACAGAATTGCTACACCATGCCGTTGCAGGCTGCATGCAGTACATGGCGGAATCAATGGCGGTATTTGCACCCAACGTAAACTCTTATCGCCGCTTTCAGCCCGGCGCGCATGCCCCGACATCGCCCTGCTGGGGCTATGACAACCGTACCGTCTCAGTGCGCATTCCCGCCGGCAAGCCCGCAGCACGGCGCCTGGAGCTACGCGTCGCCGGCGCTGACGCCAATCCATACCTGCTGTACGCAGTCATGCTATCTGCTGTAATGGAGGGCATCGCTCAGCAGCTAGACCCAGGGGCCCCTATCGAGGGCGATGGCTACGAACAGGCGACCGAAATCTTGCCGGAGTACTTGCCCGACGCACTACGCTTGTTCGAGGCATCCACCTTTATTGAGCGCAATCTGGGCGCTGAACTACAGCGCATTTACGCCTGCACCAAATGGCAGGAAAACAACGAGTTTCGACAGCGGATTACTGCGCTGGAATACAGCGCTTACCTGGACAAGCTCTAGTAGCCCCGTTCTATATTCACCACAGACAGCAGCGCGTCTCCCGCCAGATAGCGACGGTAGTTTTCTAACACGAGCGCCTGCATTCGACCCAGCGCTTCACGCGAGCGGCCAGCGACATGTGGAGTAATGATCACGTTGGGCGCTCCCCACAGCGGGTGATCCTGAGGTAGTGGTTCAGGGTCGGTAACATCCAGGCCGGCACCGGCTATATCACCAGCATTCAGCGCTGCCACCAGGTCGGCAGTCACCGTACTCTGACCCCGGCCTACGCTGACGAAATATGCAGAGGGCTTCATCGCCTTAAAGAAATCTTCGTCAAACAGCCCGCGCGTGCTGTTGGTTAGCGGCGAAGCGTTGACGACCACGTCGGCCTCTCGCGCCAACTTCAGCACTTCATCGGCAAGGCCGACATAGGCTACATAGTCAGGGCCCTCTCGGCGGCTGTTGCGAGTTGCAACTACCCGCATGCCCAAACCATGGGCGCGCTTGGCTACCTGCGTTCCTATGCCTCCCAGCCCCACCACCAGCATAGTGCGTCCGGCGAGCTCCCCAAACGCTGGCGGCGCTGAGGTCCAGTCCGGCGCCCAGCGGCTCGTATTCTGGTGCTGAAAATAGGGATACAGCCCCCGAGTCAGTGCCATAGTAAGCGCAATGGAGTGGTCGGCGAGCGTCGGACTGGCGAGACGCTGGCCATTACTTAAGAGCATGCCGCCAGCCTTCATCGCGGGTTGATCGACACAGGTCTCGACACCAGCAGAGTAGACCTGCACCCAGTGCAATTGGTCCGCCGCGTCGAAAAGGCTCTGTGTACAAAAGCCGATCATGACCTGCGCGCCAGCCACTGCCGCCTGTGCTTCGTCGAGGGTACGCACCCCGACAACCTCCACGTCTGGCGCAATCTCGCGAAAGGCATTCAGATAGGCCTCCCCAAAAAAGTTGCGCACAACGACTTTTGTCGGCAACGCCCAGCCCGGTATGTCACGGCTGACGACCGCGTGTTCGCGCAGACCCAGCCCTGTCAGCGATGCTGGCAGAGGCGGCGAGGCGCTGGCCTGCATTGCCAGACATACACTCAGCGCACACACAAAATATCTCATCAACGCTTCCTCCTGTCTGTCCTCAGTCTAGCAGCTGGCTAGGCCGTCGATTCGGAGATAGCAGCTCGACGGTCGAGTTGACGCACCTGCCACAACACGGCGAGAAAGGCGAGACTGCCAAAGACCGTCGCGCCTACTGCATCACCCGCCATCACACCATAGGAGCCGTACCAGATCGAGCCGAAGTAAACACAAGGTATTGTGCCTAACAGGGCGCGACTGAAGTTAAACAGCGTGGCCAAGTGGGCCCGGTGCAGGTTATTAAAACTCGCATTGGCGACAAACAACATGCCGCTGAAAATATAGGCTCCCACCAGCCAGGTCAGCGCAAAACGAATCAATCGCTCTGCCTCACCACTGGCGGAGAAGGCCGACACAATCAGACCCTGGGCTGACCACAGTAACAGCCACATGAACAATACATAGACCAGATTGCATAGCACCGCGTCCAGCAGCGCGCGGCGTACCCGGTCATAGCGGTGGGCACCCGCGTTTTGACCGATAATTGGGCCTATGGCGCCTGACAGGGCGAAGACCGCAGCGAAGGCGACCGGCCAGATGCGCCCCATAATTGCAGCGCCGGCTACAGCGCTATCACCAAACTGAGACATCGTGCGGAGCACAAAGCTCGCTCCGATGGGTGTGGCAAGGTTGGTTAACACGGCGGGGCCTGCGACGCGGATAATGGCCGGCAGGTCTTCCCGCAGCCAGGCCAGACTGGTAGGACCTGGCAGCCGATGCACGCGAAAAATGGCATGACAGGCAATGCCCAGCGCGGCATAGCGAGACAGCGCAGAAGCGATGGCTGCGCCCTCAATGCCCCAGTCCAGCCCAAAAATGAGAATGGGGTCCAGCACCGCATTGACGATAGACCCGCCCAGAGTCGCGTACATAGCGCGCCGCGCATCTCCCAGCGCCCGAGCGGCATTGGAGGCACACATCGCCAGGGCGAGAATGGCGGTGTTGGGGATAATGATGCTGCTGTAATCCAACGCGTACCCTAGCGTCTTGCCAGTAGCGCCCAGCAACGCCAGCAATTCCTCCAGGTAGAGAAATCCAGCCGCGCTCATAAGCGCTGCCGCAGAACCGCTGAAAATCAATATATTGCTGCAATAGCGCGCAGCCAGATCGCGGCGCCGGGCACCGATAGACCGCGACACCAGAGCGCCCATGCTGATTTGCAGACCAATGCTGATCGCCGTGAGGAAAAACAGCAGTGTGCCACCGTAACCTACAGCGGCCGCGAGTTCCTGCTCGCCCAGCAAACTGAGGAAGTACATGTCGACCAGATCCACGGCAAACATCGCCATCAAGCCCACGGTGCTGGCGGCCGTCATATTGATGACATGACGCAGGGTTGATCCTTCTAGGAAAACGGCGCGGGCCATAGGGGGTATTCGATCCGGCTAACAATCTGATCTACCGCACTGGTGGCGGCATGGAGGCACACGGTATCATTCGCGGCAACGCAACTATACTGGTTTTTCACAACCACCCCGAACGTCGCCAGGATCAGCGGCGTTACTGCGACAGACTTCTCTTCCATCGACTGATTCGAGGACACCGACCCAATGACAATCCCGCAGGACGCGCCCACCCCTGTACAAACGCAGCGCCAGGAAGCCGCTGTCACCACAGATCCCGCCGCTCGCAGCACTGGGAATCAAATGAAGCCCGCACTGATTACCGTCAACGTGGCAATTTTTGTCGGCCTGCCCCTATTGGCCGTAATCCTGGTGCCGCTGTGGGGCGTTTACCACGGATACAGTGCAAGCCTGTGGTGGATGGCCGTGCTGTTCCTATACCTCAACGGATTGTCCATTACCGGCGGCTACCACCGACTCTGGTCACACAATGCGTACCGAGCGCACCCACTGCTGCGTCTGTTCTACGCGCTGTGGGGCGCGGGCGCCCTGCAAAACAGCATACTGGTATGGGCGTCTGACCACCGGCGCCACCATCGCCACGTGGATGATGATGACGCCGATCCATACTCGGCTGGGCGCGGTCTGTGGTTTTCCCACATGGGTTGGATGCTGCGAGAGTACAAAACCAACGAAGAGGACTTTAGCAACGCGCCAGACCTGCAGAGAGATCCTATTGTCATGTGGCAGCATCGACACTATGTGGCGATCACCGTTGCCATGAATGTGGTGCTGCCTATGCTGGTGGGCTGGTGGGCTGGCGATATCATTGGCGGTTTGCTACTGGTCGGCCTGCTCAGGCTGATCGTGAATCACCACGTTACCTTTTTTATAAATTCGCTGGCGCATTTTTGGGGCAGCCAGCCCTATACCGATGAGAACAGTGCCAGAGACAACGGCTTTCTGGCCTTTTTGACCTACGGCGAGGGGTATCACAATTTCCACCATATTTTTCAGACGGACTACCGCAACGGCATTCGCTGGTACCAGTGGGACCCCACTAAATGGTTAATCACCCTGTGCAGCTGGCTGGGGCTGGCGAGCCAGCTCAATCGAGTACCCGCGCTCAAGATTCAACAATCCATGTTGTCTATGCAGTTTAAGCGTGCAGAGGCGCAATTGGCGCGCAACGACAGCCCGCAGCCGCTGCGAGAAAAGCTGGAGCAGGAGTATCAGCTTTTCACAGAGGCCCTAAACCGTTGGAAGACATTGCAATCGGCACGGTATGAGAAGCGTGTCGAAGAGCTTGAAGGTGCACTGGCGGTAAAAAAGGCAAGACTCACTGAGAAGTGGGAGCAGGCGGCACTTCGAACCACGCTGCGGGAACTGGAATACTCTATGAAAATGCAGGGCAAGCGCCTCGAGCTACTCATGATGCAACTGCAGGCAGCTTGATGAGCGCACTCTATGATTTTTGCTGTGCCACAGGCAGTGGCGAATCCAGGTCTCTGGAGGAGTATCGGGGCAGAGTGCTGCTGATTGTAAACACCGCATCAAAATGTGGCTTTACACCACAGTTTGAAGGGCTGGAAACTCTGTACCAGCAATACAAGGGTCAGGGTCTGGACATCCTGGGCTTCCCCTGTAACCAGTTTGGCCGACAGGACCCGGGCAGCAATGAGGAAATTCAGGAATTCTGCCAACTGAACTACGGCGTCAGTTTTACCATGTTCGGCAAAATTGACGTCAACGGCAGTGCTGCGGACCCGCTCTACAAGCATCTTAAGAAAGCGGCCCCCGGTGCGCTGGGTACACAGGGGATTAAATGGAACTTCACTAAATTTCTGGTCAACAGAGATGGCGACGTCGTTAAACGCTATCCACCGCAGACAACGCCGGATGCCATTGCTGCGGATATCGAAGCGCTACTCTAGCGGACCATGACGTTGAGAGCCCTCAGCGTTGTAAGAGCCCTCAGCGGTATAAGAGCCTTCAGCGGTATAAGAGCCTTCAGCGGTATAAGAGCCTTCAGCGGTATAAGAGCCTTCAGCGGTATAAGAGCCTTCAGCGTGAAAGGCCAGTGAAGGCTAGTGTTCCCGAGTGGCCCTGAACTCGATATCAGGCCAGCGCTCTTCCATGAGTTGTAAATTGACCCGAGTGGGCGCGAGATAGGTCAGGTAGCCACCGCCATCCATTGAAAGCTGGTCTGCCGCTTTTTTGCGAAACTCTTCAAGCTTGCGAGCATCCTCGCAGTGGACCCAGCGCGCCGTATGCACGCTGATAGGTTCATAGATCGCATCGACTTTGTATTCATCCTTGAGGCGATACGCCACCACGTCAAATTGTAGCTGC